>NZ_JAVQLW010000001.1:937500-1537500 GCF_031822435.1 Paracoccus sp. MBLB3053
AGGGAAACAACCCTGACCAACAGCTAAGGCCCCCAATTCGTGGCTAAGTGGGAAAGCATGTGAGACTTCCAAAACAACCAGGAGGTTGGCTTAGAAGCAGCCATCCTTTAAAGATAGCGTAACAGCTCACTGGTCTAATCAAGAGGTCTTGCGGCGAAGATGTAACGGGGCTCAAGCCACGAGCCGAAGCTTTGGATGCACATTTATGTGCGTGGTAGCGGAGCGTTCTGTGATATAGAACGCTGCCTCTTTAGCCCTTCGGGGTTACGGAGGCATTGTTCTGACTGTGAAGCCGGGCTGTAAGGCATCCGGTGGAGTGATCAGAAGCGAGAATGTTGACATGAGTAGCGACAAACAGGGTGAGAGACCCTGTCGCCGAAAGTCCAAGGGTTCCTGCTTAAAGCTAATCTGAGCAGGGTAAGCCGGCCCCTAAGGCGAGGCCGAAAGGCGTAGTCGATGGGAACCAGGTTAATATTCCTGGGCCAGGAGATGGTGACGGATCGCAGAGCTAGTTCTTCCTTATCGGATTGGAAGGGCTGGTGAGCGGTTCCTGGAAATAGCCCTCCACAAGACCGTACCCTAAACCGACACAGGTGGACTGGTAGAGAATACCAAGGCGCTTGAGAGAACCACATTTAAGGAACTCGGCAAAATACCTCCGTAAGTTCGCGAGAAGGAGGCCCCGTTGGTAGGCAACTATCGGCGGGGGGCACAAACCAGGGGGTGGCGACTGTTTACTAAAAACACAGGGCTCTGCGAAGCCGTAAGGCGACGTATAGGGTCTGACGCCTGCCCGGTGCCGGAAGGTTAAAAGGAGATGTGCAAGCATTGAATTGAAGCCCCGGTAAACGGCGGCCGTAACTATAACGGTCCTAAGGTAGCGAAATTCCTTGTCGGGTAAGTTCCGACCTGCACGAATGGCGTAACGACTTCCCCGCTGTCTCAAATGTGGACTCAGCGAAATTGAATTGTCTGTGAAGATGCAGACTTCCCGCGGTTAGACGGAAAGACCCCATGCACCTTTACTATAGCTTCGCACTGGCATCAGGATTGTGATGTGCAGGATAGGTGGTAGGCATCGAAGCAGTGACGCCAGTCGCTGTGGAGCCATCCTTGAGATACCACCCTTCGCACTCTTGATGTCTAACCGCGGCCCGTTAT
Organism: Paracoccus sp. MBLB3053; assembly: GCF_031822435.1. Lineage (NCBI taxonomy): Bacteria > Pseudomonadati > Pseudomonadota > Alphaproteobacteria > Rhodobacterales > Paracoccaceae > Paracoccus > Paracoccus aurantius. Next base: position 938,662 of record NZ_JAVQLW010000001.1, read on the forward strand.
CCGGGTCCGGGACCCTGCGTGGTGGGTAGTTTGACTGGGGCGGTCGCCTCCCAAAGAGTAACGGAGGCGCGCGAAGGTTGGCTCAGAGCGGTCGGAAATCGCTCGTTGAGTGCAATGGCAGAAGCCAGCCTGACTGCAAGACTGACAAGTCGAGCAGAGACGAAAGTCGGCCATAGTGATCCGGTGGTCCCGAGTGGAAGGGCCATCGCTCAACGGATAAAAGGTACGCTGGGGATAACAGGCTGATGATGCCCAAGAGTCCATATCGACGGCATCGTTTGGCACCTCGATGTCGGCTCATCTCATCCTGGGGCTGGAGCAGGTCCCAAGGGTATGGCTGTTCGCCATTTAAAGAGGTACGTGAGCTGGGTTTAGAACGTCGTGAGACAGTTCGGTCCCTATCTGCCGTGGGTGTAGGATACTTGAGAGGAGTTGCCCCTAGTACGAGAGGACCGGGGTGAACGTTCCACTGGTGGACCAGTTGTCGTGCCAACGGCAGTGCTGGGTAGCTATGAACGGACAGGATAAACGCTGAAGGCATCTAAGCGTGAAGCCCCCCTCAAAACAAGGTATCCCTTGAGAGCCGTGGAAGACCACCACGTCGATAGGCCGGAGATGTAAGTGCAGCAATGCATTCAGTTGACCGGTACTAATGGCTCGATTGGCTTGATTTGATCCGGAAGAAGACAGATCAATCTGTCACGCTTCCAAAAGCATCCTTGGACAACCGAAACCCTGCAAAGGGTAACGCCGATCCGTTTCTTTCCCGGTCTGGTGGCCAAAGCACGAGCAAAACACCCGATCCCATCCCGAACTCGGCCGTTAAGTGCCGTCGCGCCAATGGTACTGCGTCTCAAGACGTGGGAGAGTAGGTCACCGCCAGACCTGGAAAGAAACGGTTCTCTCAAAACGATGAAAAAACGCCGAAAACCAGGCAAAACGGCGCGGGGTAGAGCAGCCCGGTAGCTCGTCAGGCTCATAACCTGAAGGTCGCAGGTTCAAATCCTGCCCCCGCAACCAAAAATCAAAATACATCAATACACCAAAAACGCCCCAAGGGGCGATCTCCGCGTTCGAGGGAATTCGGCCCAACACCAGGAAAAGTGCTCCTGACGTTGCCCCCAACTCTTACCCACGAGGCAGGCTTCGCGAACCAGAATATGCTCTCGTTAATGAAGCACGGTTCTAGCAAGATTCCCCTCGACCGCGTCCCGTCTCTAGCCCGCGCGCTTGAGGTTGACCCCGCCAGGCTAATGCAGCTCGCTCTCGAGCAGTCGGTCGGCAAGACGGCAGCTTCCGCGATCCTCGAGACGTTCGGCACACCCACGACCGAAAATGAGCGAGCCTGGCTGGACGAAATTCGCGAAGTATCCGATCAGACCGATCCGCGGCTCACAACAAGGTCGCGGTCCGCACTGCGCGCTATCTTCGGGAGATAGAGACATCCCTAGCGCTGCACAGAAGTTGGTATTTTTGTTGGTAACGAATTCTTGACGACGAAAATCGCCAGCAAAATAAGAATGAAAAAGAGAAAGGTGGCGGAGACGAAGGGATTCGAACCCTCGAGACGGTTTCCCGTCTGCACCCTTAGCAGGGGTGTGCCTTCGACCACTCGGCCACGTCTCCGTCGACCCGTATATTGGTGACGTTTCGGGGAAACAAGGGGTTTCTGGAAGAGTGAGGCAAACTTGCTTCGGCACATGGCGGATGGGTCTCGTTGCGTTTGTTGTATGCGGGAATTGTGGCGGCCGTGGCCTGCCGCGGGATCTTTTCTCCACTGTCGGTAAGCACCCCGCCCAACCTGAGCAGGGTCAATGAAGAAGGCGGGACTTACAGAAGCGCGATTCTGTGTCGTATGCACGGCGTGTCGAAAGGGACTTTCTCCAACTGGAAGGCCAAGTTTGGCGGCATGACGATGGCAGACGCGAAGCGGCGCGGGCTGTGTGACTTGGCCAAATTGCGTCCGGTCTGGTTCTGGCGACGTCTCTCGTCCTCGTGCGCCGCGAGGGCGATCGCCTGGATCTATCGACTCAACCTGAGGAAGGGTTGAGGGTGCGCAAGTGGAAGGCCGTCCGTTCGCGGGTTCCTGTCCTGGTCGGCGCGCTAGCCAATGCACGCCGGTCGCTGGACTTCGCTGCGGATCTTCCGTTCGTCCATGACCGGTTCGGCAATGGCCAGTGAAGGAAGTTTGCGCAGGGCGCGGCGCATCAGTCTGTCAGAAGAAGGCCCACTCGCCCAGCAAGGTCGTCGGAACCTGCGATCTTGCCGATGAACTTACCCGGCCAGGCATAAGGCTGGCTGTGCCGGGCAAAAAGCAGGCCGTGGGTTTCGGCCAGAACGGGGATTTCGTCGCCGAAAGGTACGGTGATCGTGGCGATCCTTTGGCCCATGACCACGGTTTCGCCCAGTTCGGCATGGTAAACGATCAGCCCGCTTGCCGGGGCCTGGATTTGCGCCATTGCCGTTAATTGCGAGGCCGCGCATGCCAGCTCTGGCAGCGGGGGCAGGGACTCGGCATCAACGAAACCCCGACGGGCAAGTATCCGGAAGAGAGCTGTCGCCTGAGCCTGCGCGAGGTCGGGATCGACATCGTCATTGCTGCCCAATTCGATTGTCGTGGCCAGGCATGCCGAGGGCACAGGGCAACCGGGATAGCGCCTTGCGAGCTCCCACCAGGGTCCGCTCAGGGCTTCGTCGAAAGGATGCCCACCCGACACCTCTGCCAGGAGCACGGCCTTGGCGCAAAATTCGGCTGCGATGTCTGAGGATTGGGGCCAAAGCGGCGTCCCGACATAGATATGCGGCAGGGCCTGGTTGTCGGCATGCAGATCCAGCACCAGATCTGCGTCATGGGCCCAGGTCAGAAGCCGGTGCCGCATGGCTTCCAGCGCCGTCCGCGGCCGCATCTGACCCAGAATCCGTGCCATCCCGGCGCGAATGATGGCCACGTTTGCCACGGCATCGCCACCCAGTGGCAAGTCGGTCAGGCCAGCTGCGAGATCGGCATAACCGCGATTGAAATTTTCACCCGTCAGGGTGTCCTTGCGGCCCAGAAGGAAGCCGCGCTCGTGCTGGGTCAGTCCAAGCGGATTGGCCTGGGGCACGATGACGATCTCGCCCCGGATGCGATCATCGCGGGCGGCCGCATCGAGCATGGGGCGCAGGTGATGCAAAGCGAGCATGCCCGGGAATTCGTCCGCGTGCAGCCCAGCCTGGATATAAGCCTTGGGACCGGTTCCCGCTTCTCCGTAGCGATAGGCTGACATGGCGCGGCGGTTTCCTGCCGCATCGGCAGGAAGGCTGAATTCGAGGCGTTCGGCCAGGCTGTGCACGGGCATGTCCTTGACGGTTCTTGGGCCCTCGCGGGCCGAACCCGGCCCAAGGCGGTCGCTGGGGCCGGGAGCGGGATCAGGCGTTGAAGAGGAAGTGCAGGACGTCGCCGTCCTTCACCTCGTAGGACTTGCCCTCGACCCGGAACTTGCCCGCTTCGCGTGCGCCGGCTTCGCCCTTGTAGGTGATATAGTCATCATAGGCGACGGTTTCGGCACGGATGAAGCCGCGCTCGAAATCGCCGTGGATCACGCCTGCGGCCTGCGGAGCCAAAGTGCCCTTGTGGATGGTCCAGGCGCGGGCTTCCTTCGGGCCGACGGTGAAATAGGTATCAAGTCCCAACAGGGCGTATCCCGCGCGGATCAGGCGGTCGAGCCCGGCTTCGTGCAGGCCCATTTCCTCGAGGAACATCGAGGCCTCATCGGCGGGAAGCTGGCTGATCTCTTCCTCGATCTTGGCCGAGATCACGACGTGACCCGCCCCCTGCTCGGCGGCCATGGCGGCGACCCGCTCGGACTGGCTATTGCCCTCCGCTGCCTTGTCCTCTTCGACGTTGCAGACGTAGAGCACGGGCTTTGCGGTCAGAAGCTGAAGCATCGCCCAGGCCTTCTGATCCTCTTCCGCGACCTCGACGGTGCGGGCGGGCTTGCCGGATTCCAGCGCAACCTGCGCTGCCTTGAGCAGCTTTTCCTGCGCCACCGCCTCTTTGTCGCCCCCCTTCAGCTTGCGCTGAAGGTTGGCAAGCCGGCGCTCGACCGATTCGAGATCGGCGATCATCAGTTCGGTCTCGATGGTTTCGGCGTCTGCGATCGGGTCGACGCGGCCTTCGACATGGGTCACGTCACCATCTTCGAAACAGCGCAGGACATGTGCGATGGCGTCGACCTCGCGGATATTGGCGAGGAACTGGTTGCCGAGCCCTTCGCCCTTGGAGGCGCCCTTCACGAGGCCCGCGATATCCACGAAAGTGATGCGGGTCGGAATGATCTGCTTTGAGCCCGCAATCGCCGCAAGCTTGTCCAGCCGCGGGTCCGGAACGGCGACATCGCCCACGTTCGGTTCGATCGTGCAGAAGGGGAAATTCGCCGCCTGCGCGGCAGCGGTCTTCGTCAGCGCGTTGAACAGCGTCGATTTGCCCACGTTCGGCAGGCCGACGATCCCCATGCGAAAGCCCATGATGCACCCCTTTTGTACGGATTTCCGCGCCTTTTATGGGCGGGGGCGCGCCAAGTCCAGTGCGGGCGATTGATCTTCCCCTGCGGAAGGGATTAACCCTTGGCGGCGGATTGAAAACGGCGGACAGGGAACCGGGCGCGCATGACCAGAATCGACGACACCTTCGCACGGCTTGCTGAAAACGGTAGCAAGGCATTTGTCGCTTACATGATGGGTTGTGATCCCGATTATGACAAAGCGCTCGAGATCATGTGCGGTCTGCCCGACGCAGGCGTCGACATCATAGAACTGGGCGTGCCCTTTACCGATCCCATGGCCGACGGCCCGACGATTCAGGCGGCGGGCCAGCGCGCATTGGAGGCGGGCGGCAGCGTTACCAAGGTGCTGGACATGGTCCGCGCCTTCCGCGCCGGGAATGACAGCACCCCGATCGTGCTGATGGGCTATTACAACCCCATCTACGCGCGGAAGGGCGGCGTCGATAGCTTCATCGCCGAGGCGGTCGAGGCTGGCGTCGACGGCCTGATCGTCGTTGACCTGCCCCCCGAGGAAGATGATGAGCTTTGCCTTCCAGCCAATCGTGCGGGGATGAATTTCATCCGCCTTGCCACTCCGACAACGGATGACCGCCGTCTGCCCGCCGTGGTCAAGAACACCTCTGGCTTTGTCTATTACGTTTCGGTCACCGGCATCACCGGCGGGCCGGCCGCGAATGCCGCCGATGTCGCGCCGGAGGTTGCCCGGATTCGTGCCGCGGCGGGTCTTCCGGTCGTCGTGGGCTTTGGCATCTCGACCCCCGAAGCCGCGAATGCCGTGGCGGGCGTCGCAGATGGCTGCGTCGTGGGCTCGGCCATCGTCAAGCTGATCGGCGAGGGGCGCTCTGTCCCCGAGGTGCTGGGCTTTGTCTCGGATCTGGCCAGCGGCGCGCATTCCGCGGCCTGATCCTGGAAGTGCTTGGCGCATGTTCGCGATCACGGAACGCCGGGTTCCGCGATCGCGGCCTGCCCCGTGGCCCGACAGGCGCTAGATCTACTGCAGCAAGGTTGGCATCCTCAGCTTCGGCGTCTCGCTGCCCTGGTCCGCTTCGGGATCGGGAAATCTGACGGGATACCCGATGCACGATGCCGCTCAGCATTGAGAGGCGACAGGGGAAAGCAGGATGACTTCGGGCATACATCATGTGACCGGCATCACCCGACGGGTGCAGGCGAATGTCGATTTCTACGCCGGTTTCCTGGGATTGCGTCTGGTCAAGAGGACCGGGGGCTTCGAGGATGCGGAACAATTGCACCTGTTCTATGGTGACGCCATCGGCGCCCCGGGTTCCATCATCACGTTTCTTGTGTGGGAGGACGGGGCGGCCGGGCGTGTAGGCCACGGGCAGGTCGGAGAAATCGCCCTTGCCGTGCCGCCGGACTCTATCGGAACGTGGTTCACCCGCGCGATGAGCGCGCATGTGCCGGTTCAGGGTCCGTCCCGCGAGTTCGGCGAAACGGTGCTGCGGCTCAGGGACCCGGATGGGGTGATCGTGAAGCTGGTCGGTGCCGATCTGCCTGCGGTGGCGCCGCTTCCCGATGCGATTGCACCGACCAGGTTGCGGGCGGTGACGCTGCTGACCGAGAACGCGGATGAAACGGCCCAGTTTCTCGCCCGGTTCGGCTATCGCCCTTCGGTCACTGAAGGCGCAATTCGGCGTCTCGTTTCCGATAGCGACGTGGTGGATGTGCGCGATGCGGCCGGCTTCTTTCCCGGCATAGCTGGAACCGGTGTCCTGGATCACGTTGCTTTTCGGGCAAGGGATGCCGAAGCCGTGCGGCAGATGCGGCTTGAATTGCACGACTCGGACGTGACCAATGTTCACGACCGGAAATATTTCCTGTCGCTCTACGTGCGCGAGCCCGCCGGCATCCTTCTGGAATATGCCACCGATGCACCCGGTTTCACCGTCGACGAACCGGCAGACGATCTGGGACGCAGGCTGTTCGTGCCGCCTCAGGATGCGAAGCGGGCCGAGGATCTGCGCGTCCTGCTTCCACAATTCGCCATGCCGGGTGAGGAAAGGATGCCGATGCGCGATCTGCATTTCGTGCATCGCTTCCATCAACCCGAAGATGCGGATGGCAGCACGATCATCCTGCTTCACGGTACCGGTGGCACTGAGGCCGATCTCATGCCGCTTGCGCATCGCATCTCACCTGGGGCGCAATTGCTAGGCGTGCGTGGACGCTCTACCGAAGAAGGGATCAATCGCTGGTTTCGCCGCTTTGACGCCGTGACCTACGATCAGCAGGATATCCGCGCCGAGGCCGAGGCCTTTGTCGCCTTCCTCGCGGAAGCGCAGCGCGCATATGGGCTGAACCCCGGCCGGACCAGCATTCTTGGCTACTCCAACGGCGCAAACCTCATCGGCGCGATCCTGCAGCTTTACCCGCTTGTGATCCGGCGGGCTGCGTTGTTGCGAGCGGTTCAGGTGCTCGAAGACATGCCTGCGCAAGAACCGGGCGCGCTTGTCGGTCAGGATGTGCTGATGCTGAACGGTGCGCAGGACATCTTCGCCCCGATGGCGCCCGCGCTGGAGGGGGCGTTGCGCAGCGGCGGGGCCCAAGTCGAAAGCAGAACGCTGCCTGCGGGACATGAGCTCTCGGACGAAGATCTTACGCTGGTACGGGCCTGGATGGCCGAAGCCCGCCCATAAGGCGCTCCGAACAGGCAATCCGGCAAGACGGCTTGTTCCGTCAGGTTGACCTGATGGGCCCGAAGGTCGCGGATACCATGCCGGGCTTGCTACCGGCATGGTTGCCGTCTCATCGAGCCAGCTCGCGCCACGGTTATCTCGGGCCCGTCTCGGGATCGTCTCGGGATCCCCCGGTAGGCGTCTCTCCCTGTGCCGTGCACGAGACATGAGCGGGCAGTTCAGTTCACGACGAACTCGGCATGAAGTGCTCCGGCCGCATGTACGGCCTTCAGGATGTCGATCATGTCGCGCGGACGGATGCCAAGCGCGTTTAACCCCGCCACGACATCCGAAAGCGAGGATTCTCCGCTGACCTCGGCAAAGCCTATGCCCGGTTCCTGCGTGATATCGGCCTGACTGCGCGGCAACACGACCGTTTCTCCCGGCGCGAAGGGGTTTGGCTGGGAAACGATCGGCGCCTCTCTCACCCGCAGGGTAAGGTTCCCCTGGGAAACGGCGACCCGCGAAATGCGGACGTCCTCGCCCATCACGATCGTGCCGGATTTGTGGTCGATCACGACACGGGCGGCGGCTTCGGGCTCGACGGTGATGTTTTCGATCTGTCCGACGAGCCTTGCCAGATTGACCTTTCCCATGACCGAAGGGTCGATGTTGATCGTTCCCGAATCCTGCAGATTGGCAAGCCCGCTGGCCATCGTCCGGTTGATGGCCGCCTCGATCCGCGCAGCGGTCGTGAAGTCGGGGTTGCGCAGGGCAAGACGCAGGGTCGTCATCTGCGAGAAATCGAAATTCACCTCGCGTTCGACGCGTGCCCCGGCCGGGATCGTCCCGGTCGTCGGAACTCCTTGAACCACCGAGGCCGCCGCGCCACTCGCTTCGGCGCCGCCGGCAAGCACGGCGCCTTGTGCAACGGCATAGATCTCGCCATCCGCAGCATTCAGAGGCGTCATCACCAGGGTACCGCCAAGCAGGCTTTTCGCGTCGCCAATGGCCGCGACGCTCACCGCGATCTGAGAGCCCGCGCGGGAAAAGGGGGGCAGGGTCGCCGTCACGATCACGGCCGCGACGTTCTTTGGCCTGAAAGCCTCCTCGCTGACATTGACCCCCAGTCTTTCCAAAAGTCCGGCCATGATCTCTTCGGTGAAGGGTGAGTTGCGAATGCTGTCTCCCGTGCCACCCAGGCCCACGACAAGCCCGTAGCCGATCAGGTCGTTTCCCCTCACGCCGTCGACATTCGCCAGGTCCTTGATCCGGACGGGAACGGCATGGGCACAGGCCGTCCAGGCCAGCAGCGCGATCAGCCACGCGAAACCCCGCATCACAGGTAATCCGTGAGGTTGAGCTTCGACAGCCGCGCAGTCAGCGCGTATAGCGCTTCGACATTCGTTGCGAGTTCCTCGAGCGCCGATGCACTTTCAAAGGGGTCGGCGGAAATCATGCCGTTCCGGGCGATCGTCAAGGCCGAGACCTCCGCCTGGTTCGCAACGCGCACTCGGGCCAGTCGCTCCTCCTGCATGCCAATCGACCCTTGCGCCGAGATCAAATCGAGTTCCCCCGTGGCAAGACGGCTGGCGGCGTCCTTGGTGAGCTTGCGTGCGACGCTTGTGCCCAATTGGGGATTTTCCGCAGCATATGCGAGAATGGCCAACCCTTTCAGCATCTCGCTCAATTCCGCCGAATTCGCCGTGATCCCGACCGAGACCTTCTGTCCAGGTCCAATCGGAATGTCACTTGCAGCTGCACCTCCAAGATAACCAAGGTCGGCGAAGCCTCCCGATCCGGGGGCCGCGTCGAAATAGGCGTCAATTCCAGCGACTATCTGGTCAGGGTCCGTCAGCCCGGAAACGGCGGTTCCGACCTGCGCCATGAGGGTGTCGTATTGGACCACGGCCAACCCGGTCGATCCGCTGCCCGAGAATATGTGCCTGCCCGCGACTGACTGGTTCAACATCTGCAGAACCGAACGCAAATCCTCGGGCCCTTTCTTCAACTGAACCTGCAAGGCGGTATCAGATGACAGAAGCGAGTCGGACAAGAGCGTCGGAATGGTCCCAGACACGAGCGTGTGCATGCTGGTCAGCGACGTCTGCAATCCCGACAGGAAGGTTTCGGCCTGGGCAAGGTTCTGCCCCAGCACACTCAGCATTCCCAGCCGCGATTCGACCTGGGAAATGCGCACCATGTCTCCGCCAAGCGCGGCCGGAATGTCCGATTTGATCCCGCTGGTCACTTCGCCGGACAATTCGGCAAGCTTCGATTTCATCGCCGATTGCGACAGGCGCAGTTGATGGCTGCGGGCAAGGTCGCCCACGGAATTGAAATTTGTCATGTCAGCCTCAGGATCTGGTCAAGCATGTCATTGGCCGCCTGCAGTACCTTCGCATTCGCCGCATAGGCCGTCTCAAGCGCGAGAAGGGTTTCCATTTCGGCATCGGTGTCGACGCCGTCGGCCAGCAGTGCCGTCTTGAGCCCGTCCGAATAGCCCTGGTCCTGCTGGGCTCGCGCCTCGCTGCGCAGACGGTTGGAGGCCGCGCCCGACGAAAGCTGCGATGCAAGCCCCAGCATGTCGCGTGCCGTGGTTCCCAAGTGGTGTGACGACGGGGTGCGGCTGTCGGAAAGCGCCCCTGACATCGCAAGCAGGCGGCTGCCGTCACCCGCATCACCGCCATCGGTGGCGTTGAGCCCCGCCCGGATCCGCCAGATCTCTCCGCCCTGGGCGGGATCGGCCAGTTTCGTCACCGCGATACGGTTCGCCAGTCCGGTGAAGTTGGCGGCATCGAAATTGCCCTGCGCATCAGTGAAGAGGCCGTGCTGGTCGATCGAAAGCGTCGGATCGACGCCCGGGTCGGCAAACCTTTGGTAAAGCTCCATCGCGAATGCGTCGATCTGCGCCTGGTAGGCAGGTGCGGAACTGTCCCTGATTTCGAAATGCGCGGCCAGAGTGCCACCGCCAAACAACCCCATTTCGGCCGAACCCAGCGCCTTGCCGTTGACCGACAGCATGGCCAATGCACCGTTCTCGACCGACATGTCCGCCGTGACATGGCCCTTCGCGGTGAATTCGATCGCAACCGGGTCGACCCCGTCGAGCAGCGTGGCACCGCCCTTCGTGTAGATGGCGACCCGTCCATTTTCGCGGCTGACCTCGACGATCGGGACGATGCCCGAGATGCCGTCGATCACTGCCTGTCGTGCATCGACCAGAGAGGAGGCATCCTGGCCCTGAGCCTGCCGAGCAGCGATCTGGCGGTTCAGCAGCGCCACCTGGGACAGAGATTCGTTCAGACGGTCAACATCCGACCTGATGGAGTTTTCGGCCGACGAACGGGCCTCTTCGATGGACTTCGCGATTGAGTTGATCTTGCCCGCAAGCCCTGCCGCCGCATCCAGCACATTCTGCAGCCTGATTTCGCTGTCGGGGCTGCCAGCCGCCAAAGTGATCGCCTCATCGAGGCTGCCCAGAGACGTTGCGAGCGAATTCGTTGCTGCGGTTGTTCCGAAGGCAGCCTCCAACGCTGCATGAAAGCTTGCCATTACGCTGGAATTCCCGGCTTTGGCGGCGGCAAGGCGATTGTCGGCCACAAGCGCCGCATTCACGATGCGACGGACGCCATCGATGCTCACCCCGCCGCCGCCAGCCGAATGGATCCGGGACGAGAGCTCGAGCTCCCTCCGGGCGTAGCCTGCGACCGACTTGTTCGAGACATTGGTCGCGACGAGTTCTGTTCCGCGGGTGGCCGCCGTCAGACCGGAGAGCGCCGAGGAGATTGCCGAAGAAAGGCTCATTGCCTTGATCCTTGTTCATGCCGTGACCGGCAAAACTGCACTAGCGTTTGATGTTGGTTGTTTCCTGAAGCATCTCGTCCACGGTCTGGATGATCTTCGCGTTCGACGAATAGGCACGCTGGGTCTGGATCAGATCGGTCAGTTCGGCCGCGACGTCGGTCGTCGAGCCCTCTCTCGCATATCCGACAATGGATCCGGTCGGGCCATCACCCGCCTCCCACAGGAAGAAAGCCCCCGAGTTCGGCGAAATCTTGAAAGTCTGATTGTCGAGCGCGATCAATCCGTTCGGGTTGGGCACATCGACCAGGGGCACCTGATACAACGTGCGGGTCATGCCATTGTCATAAGTCCCTTGGAGATAGCCGTTTTCGTTGATCTCGAGCCCGACCAGAACACCCGCCGGAGTGCCGTTCTTGGTGATGTTCATGGGTGCGAAATCCGAGCTGATCTGCGTCATGCCCGATGTCCCGCCCGTCCCGCCAAGGCTGATCTGGATCTGCTGCGCCGCGTCGATGGTCAGAAGCTGCGTCGCCGGATCGTAGCTACCCGCCGGGGCAAGGGCCGAAATCGACTGAAGCGGTCCGCCCGGAACATCCGAGAATTGCAGATCGTACATGCCGACCACCTCGCTGCCCCCGGGTTTCGAGGAATCGACGATTTCCATCGTCCAGTGGTTCGTTCGCCCGGTTCCGACTGGATCGACGACTGGGGTAAAGGTGATCGTCAGGGTCTGGGATGCGCCGAGATTGTCGTAATATTCGACAGAGGTGCTGTAGGGGGTGGCCGTAGTTGCCGCAGTTGCGTCGGCGGGAAGGTTGAAGCCAAGGCTTACCGCCGTCGTGGGTTCTGCATAGACGTCATTCGTGCTGATCTTGATCGGCTGCAATCCTGTCGTCGTATCTCGTGGCATGGACGGGATCGTTCCATCGCGATTCGCAGGCCAACCCAGCAGGACAAGCCCGGAGGAGGTCTGCAGGATGCCACTTTCGTCCAGGCGGAAGGCGCCGGTACGCGTCAGCGACAGCGATGGGCTTCCGCCTTGCAGCGAGGCAATCTCGGAGGCGTTCATCACCGGCAACATGCCACGGCCTGAAATCGCGATGTCCAGCGCATTGCTGGTTCCGACGAGACTTCCACTTTTCTCGACGTCGCGAAGGGTCTGGGACAGGACGCCGCCGGCCGCGTACTGCCCCCCGCCGCTGCCGCCTATCACCACGCTTTCGAATTCCGTCGAGACCCGACGATATCCGTAGGTGCTTGAATTCGCGATGTTGTCAGAAATGCCGGCAAGCCGCGCGGCATTCGCGGAGAGACCGGATACTCCGGCGCTGAGGGCAGATGAGATCGACATGTCACGTCATCCTGTATGATTCGTGTCGGTTCAGTTTTCGGGGCGGGGGGTTAAGATCGGACTAATGGCCGGTGGGTTGGCGGCCTATCTGAGCAGGATCAGCTCGATCCTGTTGTTGCTGGGGTCCATCGGGTTGACAGAGCGGTTGCGACGGTCGGCATAGGCCGTCACCCTTTCGATCCGGCGGGTGTCAAGCCGTGCCTTTTCAAGGAGGTTGCGCACCGCATGTGCCCTTGCATCCGATAACGCCCAGACAGGAGAATGAATGAGCAAGTCCGGATAGGTCCTGACATGGCCCTGAATCGAAAGGGGGTTCCGCACCCGTTCGAGGACCTGCGCAAGGATCACGGAGAGTTCGTGCAAAGCCGGGGTCGGTTGAGCGCTGTTTTCCGCGAAAAGCGGCTCGTCCATCAGATCGGTCAGTTCAATGACCAGCCCTTCATCCGTCATCCGGGTGATCACATGCCGAAGCAGGTTGACCCGCTGCATGGATTCGGCCCCGCTGCCCGTCAGTTCGTCCTGAACATGGCGCGCGAGTTCTTCGAAATCTTGTGCACGAATATCGCCGCCCCGATTGTCGCGCGACGCCCCGATGCCCTTGCCCGAATTGCTGTCGCTGTCCTGCTGCTCGCCTCCGAAGGCGCCGTCTGATCCGCCGAGAGTGGATTGCACGATCGTCGGGTTGAAATATTGCGCGAGCCCCTGGCGCTGCTTTTCGGTCGTGGCATTCAAGAGCCACATCAGCAGGAAGAAAGCCATCATCGCGGTGACGAAATCCGCATAGGCGACCTTCCACGCCCCGCCATGGTGACCCGTCTCACCGCCGCCCCGGACCTTCTTGATGATGATTGGCGCAACGCGCTCTTTCGTGGCCATGCTTCGCCCTTCTCGAAACTCCTGTGCCGAGAATTGCCTGCCCCCGGCTAAAAACCAGTTAATCGATCAATTGTGAGCTATTTTCGCTCGTCCTTGGTTGTGACGGGTGTGTGGGGGTGCGATCCCGCCTTGAAAGGGGCAGGGCAGATCCTATTCTGAAGAGCATGCAGGATGCGGTGAGCTATGATCTGACGACAGGACGGGGGCTGGTGGCATGCCCCCGCTGCGATGCGCTGCATCTCGAACGGGACCTGGCGCCGGGCGAGACCGCTCGCTGCCTTCGGTGCAATGCTGTGCTTGCCAGCCCCAGGTCCGGGGCCTTTACCCGGATCATCGCGCTGTCCTTCACAACCTTTGTGCTGATGATCGGCGCGGTCTTCTTCCCGTTTCTCGAGATCTCGCGGATGGGTTTTGGCAATGAGACATCGCTTTTCGGGGTGGCCATGGCATTTTCACATGGTGCGCTGATGCCCCTGACGGTTGCTCTTCTTGGCACGATCGTCGGGCTGCCGGTGCTGCGCGCAATGCTGCTTGTCTACACCCTGCTGCCGCTGTCACGCGGGCGCCCGCCGTTTTCCCATGCGGTTCCCGCCTTTCGCCTGTCCGAGACGCTCCGGCCATGGTCGATGGCCGAGATCTTCGTGATCGGCACCGCCCTCGCGCTGGTCAAGGTCGGCGGGCTTGCCAATATCAGCTTTGGCCCGGCTTTCTGGGCCTTTTGCGGCCTGATCCTTGTCAATGCGGCAAGCAATGCCTTCACAAGTGCCGCCACGATCTGGGACGCGATCGAGGATGGCATGCGCGCAGACGAGGCGGCGCGGATGGTCGAGGGGGCCCGGCAATGAGCGAAACCCGAAACGAGGGCGCGCCCGATCATGGCGCGCCGATCATGACGGCGCATCGTGCACGGCTTGTCGGCTGCCGAAGCTGTGGCAGGGTCTGGCCCGAGGTCGAGACGGTCTGCGCCAGGTGCGGCGCCGACCTTGTTCCTCCTGACAGGCGGTCACTGAATGCGGTCTGGGCGTGGCTGGCGGCGGGGCTCATCTTCTACATTCCCGCGAACCTCTTTCCGATGCTCAAGACCACGACTTTCGGTGGACTCGCCGGAAATGACGAATCGACGATCTTTGGCGGTGTCCTTGAACTGATCCATTATGGAAGCTGGTTCGTGGCGGGCGTGATCTTCATCGCGTCGATCATGGTCCCGATCGGCAAGTTCGTGGCGATCGGCTGGCTGGCCGTGGTGGCCGGGCGCCCCGCGACGGTCGAGGCAGCGCATTCCCGCCTGAGACTGTACGAGGTGGTCGAATTCATCGGGCGATGGTCGATGATCGACGTATTCGTCGTGGCAATTCTTTCCGCACTTGTTCAACTCGGGTTCGTTGCCTCGATCCATCCCGGTCCGGCGGCGGTGTGCTTCGCCCTTTCTGTTGCCTTCACCATGCTTTCCGCGCAAAGCTTCGACCCAAGGCTGATCTGGCGCGGGCTGCCGCTGCGACGCCGCAGTGACTGAACAGGACTGAATGACAGACACACCTTCGCCCGACAAAGAGCCCTCTGCCCTCAAACCCGCCGAACCCGTCCGTCAATCCACGTCTCGTGGGGTTCGCGCGGGTTCGTCGCTGATCTGGCTTGTGCCCATCTTGGCATTGATCGTGACCTTGGGCGTAGGCTGGAACGCGATTGCCAGCAGGGGGACGTTGATCTGGGTTGACTTCAAGGACGCGACGGGGATCACGCCAGGGGAAACCGCGCTGAAGTTCCGAGAGATCACCGTCGGCAAGGTCGAATCGGTGCGGTTCACCGAAGACCTGAAGCAGGTCAGGGTCAGCATCCGAGTGGACAAGGACCTGGCGCCCTTCATCGACGATGATGCACAGTTCTGGATCGTTCGGCCACAGGTCTCCGCGCAGGGGATCTCGCGGCTCGATACTGTCCTGACGGGCTCGTTCGTCGAAGGGTATTGGGATGACAACGCGGCCGAGCGGCAAACCGAGTTCAAGGGGCTGGAAAAGCCGCCGCTGAACAGCACAGGTCAGAACGGAACCTGGATCGTCCTTGCGGCCGAACGCTCGCGGGGGATGACGGAAGGGGCGCCCGTCCTGTTCCGGGGTATTCCTGTCGGGCAGATGCAGAACCTGCGGCTTGATGAAAACGATCAGCGCGTGCTGGCAGATGTCTTCATAGCCGCCCCGCACGACAAAAGGCTGACCACGAACACCGTGTTCTGGGACACGTCCGGTTTCTCGATTTCCCTCGGCGCACAAGGATTGGCGCTGAACGTCAACTCGCTTGCCTCCGTGCTGCAGGGCGGAGCCGAATTCGCGACACTCACGTCCGGTGGCGAACCGGTCGAGAACGGGCATGTCTTCTCGCTTCAGCCCGATCAGGAATCGGCGCGTAACAACCTCTTCTCGGATCAGGGCAACATGATCCGGTTGACGATGCTGGTCGATGAATCGGTCAAGGGGCTCGAGACAGGAGCAAATGTTCAATACATGGGCCTCACGGTCGGTCGCGTCACCAATCTTGCCGCGCGGATCGTCAAGACCGAGGAAGGCGGCGACCGGATCGAGCAGGAAGTCACGCTTGCCCTGACCCCCGACCGCGTGGGACTGGCCGGGGATGCAAGCCCAGAGGCGGCCGAGGAGTTCGTGGCCGAACAGGTGCGCAACGGCTTGCGCGCGCGGATCGCAAGCGCTGGTTTCTTTGGCACCTCGCTTGAGGTCGAGCTGGTGAACCTGCCCGATGCGCCCCAGGCCGAGCTTGATCGCGACGCTGAACCCTTTCCAGTCATCCCCTCGGCGCCGGGTCAGGTATCGGATTTTTCCGAGACGGCGCAGGGTTTCCTGGCGCGCGTTGGCGAGCTTCCGATCGAGGAGGCCGTGAAATCGGTCACCGACATGATGAATTCGGTGACCGCGCTCGTCAGCAGCGAGGATGCGCGCGCCATTCCGGGCACGCTGCGCGGAACGCTTGAAGGCGCCAGGTCTGCCGCTGGGGAGATGCGGCAGATTGCCACCGAGCTGCGCGAATCCGGGGCCGCGAGCCAGATCCGCAAGCTCGTCGATGAGGCGGCGGCCGCGGCTGAAGCGGTCAAGCTGGCGGCGGCCGACGTGCCGGGCATGGTGCAGGAAATCGACAAGGCGGCCGGAAAGGTAGCTGAGGTCGATTTCACCGCGATCTCGACCGAAGCCGAGGGCATTTTGCGCGATGTTCGGGCCATGATCGGATCGGAAGATGCCGAGCAGCTTCCGAAGAATCTCTCGGACACATTGCAGGCGGCTTCGGGCCTGCTTACCGATCTGCGGGACGGCAACGCAGCTGGCAGCCTGAACGAAGCCCTTGCCTCTGCAAGGAACGCGGCCGACAGCGTCTCGACCTCTGCGGAACGCTTGCCCCAACTTTCTGCCCGGCTCGAGGCACTGGCGGCCCGTGCAGAAAGCGTGATCGCGGCATATGGCGAGCGTTCCACCTTCAACACCGAATCCATAAACCTCATGCGCGAGATGCGCCGCGCTGCGAATGCCTTTGGCGGCCTTGCCCGCACCATCGAACGCAATCCGCAAGCCTTCATCCTGGGACGATAAGATGCGCCACTTCCTTACCGCTTCCGCACTTCTCGCCGCGCTGGCGGCCTGTTCGCATGGTGAAAATACCGCCCGCTACCTGATCGACCCGCCCCAGACCGGAGAGCGCCTGCCGAACCGGCTGGGCACGACTGAACTCAGGGATGTGTCGCTGCCCGAATATGCTTCGGCAAGCGAGGTCAGTTGGCAGAGCGAAGACGGGGCAGTGCGTTCGAATACCAAGCAGCTCTGGGCTGACAACCCGCAGCGCGCATTCACCCAATCGCTGGCTCGCGCGATATCGGACATTTCCGGCGCAACCGTGATCAGCGAGCCTTGGCCATTGGCCGAGCCGCCACGCCGGACCCTGGAAGTGAGGGTCGAAAAGGCCCTCGCGCAATCGAACGGCACTTACCGGCTCGGCGGGCGTTATTTCATAGGCGATGCCCGATCCGGTGGTGCCAATCAGTCCCGCAGCTTCGATATCTCGGTGCCGATGGGCGTCGAGGGGGGCAAGGCTTCTCCCGCGACGGTGGCGCGTGCGCAATCCGTCGCGATCGCCCAGCTTGCCCGGCAAATCGCCACTCTGGGCGGCCCGGGGGATTCGCTGCGGACCTCGGCACCGGCGTCGTCCAGCATGGACGACATCTTCTCGCAACCGCTTCCGCCTCTGGACGGCAGCTGAGCGCTAGCTTTCGGCCGGGTCGAACTGGCCAAAGCGGCCGGCTGCGAAGACCAGCGGATGATCACCGGGGCCGGCGACGGTCACCCGCAAAACGCGACCGATCACCACGGAATGGTCGCCTGCATCATGTACGGCGTGAGTCTGGCAATCGAAACGCGCAGCCGCGCCCGGGATGACCGGAACGCCTTCCTCGTTCGAAAGATGGTCGAGCGCATCGAATTGTGCTCCGCCTCTGGTGAAGCGCAGGCAGGTGTCCAGCTGCTCGGCGCCCAGGACATGGACGGACCAATGCACCGCATCGGCGAAAGTGCCGTGCCGTGCCGAAGCCCTTGCTGGGCACCAGAGCACCAGCGGCGGTTCCAGCGAGACGCTGCTGAAGCTGTTGACCGTCATGCCGATCGGACCGCTTGGGCCTTGGGTCGTCACGACAGTCACCCCCGTCGCAAAGCGCCCGAGGGCTTCACGCAGCAACCGGGCCTCTGCAGTTGCGGGGTGGAAGGTGATTTCGTCGGCGAGCCTGTCGCGGGTCGCGGGGGGAATGCGGCGCATGCGAGGGCCCTGTCTTCTGCGGTCGCCCCATTCTTAACGTCGCGTCCGGCGGGCATCAAGTTGGGGCCGGCCCCCGTGCTGCGTGATCGGGGCCAAGTGCCGAAAGAAGCTGGCCATGCAGGCGGGGCGGGGCGATCACCAGCCCGTCGGCCAGGGCACGGGCCGTGTTGAAGGAAATGCAACGACCGGAAAGGTCGGTCGCGATGCAGCCCGCGCGTTCGGCGATCAGGCTACCTGCGGCGATATCCCATTCCCAGGCGGCGCGGGTTGAAAGCGTGGCGTTGAAGCGCCCTTCGGCCACGAGGCAAAGCCGCCAGGCGAGCGACGGCCGGAATTCGCGCCTGATCGTCGGCTGTCTGCCACGCCAGAAGGCAGGGTCGAGACTGGGTTTGGAGGTCAGGACGCGCGCACCCGCGATGTCGTGTTCGCAGGGCGACAGCGACTCGCCGTTCAGGACGGCGGGTCCCCCGGCCGTCGCCGCATAGGTCATGCCGGATGCAGGCAGGTGAACGACGGCGGCCGAAATGCGGTTCCCGGTGGCGATCGCCAGAGAATGGGAAAATCCTTCCTGCCCGGCAAGGAAGGCCCTCGTGCCGTCGATCGGGTCGATGATGAAGCAATGCTCGGCGTCGAGTCGCGAAGGATCGTCGGTCGATTCCTCGCTGAGCCAGCCGTAATGCGGGCGCGCGGCAAGCAGCATGTCTTCGAGATGGGCGTTCACCGCCAGATCGGCCTCGCTGACGGGGCCCGCTCCTTCGCCCTTGTCCCATGCCCGAGGATCGTTGCGCCAGTAGCGCATCGCGATCTCGCCTGCCTCGTGGGCGGCCCGTTCCAGCAGCTCGAGATCACTCTCCGGCAACGGTCATCCCTTCGACCAGCAGGCTGGGCACCCGCATGCCACGCCAATCCCGGATGTCATTGGCGGCGGTCAGGCGCATCAGCATGTCGCGCAGGTTGCCCGCGATGGTGCATTCGTTGACCGCGTGGGTGATTTCACCGTTCTCGACCCAGAAGCCGCTGGCCCCCCGCGAATAATCCCCGGTCGTCGAGTTGATCGACGCGCCCAGCATCGAGGTCACGACCAGGCCGCGCCCCATCTCGCGGATCAGGTCATCGCGGCTGAGCTCTCCGGGGGTCAGGGCAAGGTTCGTCACGCCAGGCGTGGGTGGGCCCCCGACACCGCGCATCGCGCTGGCGGTTGAATCCATGCCCAGCTTGCGTCCCGTTGCCAGGTCCAGCGTCCAGCCCTGAAGGATACCGCCGCGGACCAGGGCACGCTCTGCTGTCGGCAGGCCCTCTCCGTCGAAGATGCGCGAGCCGCCCATGCGTTTCAGTTGTGGCTGTTCGATCAGGTCGAACCCAGCAGGCAGCACCTGCTCTCCCAATGCGTCGCGCAGCCAGCTTGCGCCCCGTGCGATGGCCGCGCCATTCGCGGCGCTGACCAGATGACCGATCAGCCCCGAGGCGACGCGTTCGTCATAAAGGATCGGAAAGGCCCCGGTCGGAGGCTTCCTGGCCCCGCGCCGCTCGACGGTGCGCTGCCCCGCGAGGCGTCCGATTTCCTCGGGCTCCGGCATGTCCGATCCATGGACCCGAGACTCCCCGGCCCAATCGCGTTCCATCGTCGTGCCTTCGCCGGTGATGGCGATGGTCGAGACGCCATGACCGCTGCGCCCGAGGCCGGCCGAGAAACCATTCGTGGCCGACATCCACATGTGACGGCGCGAAAAGGATGCCGAGGCGGATTCGATCTTCGATATTCCCTGGACTGCGACTGCGGCGGCTTCCGCGCGCAGCGCGGCTTCCTGCAGGGATTCGGGGCTGGGATCGGGATCATGGTCAAAAAGATCCAGCCTGCTGCTGTCGGTATCGTGTGCAAGCTGCCCGGGATCGGCCAGGCCAAGTGCGTCATCGACGGGCGCCTCGCGGGCCATGGCGACCGCGCGCGCGGCCATGTCCTCGATCGTTCGCGCGGAATGGTCCGACGCGGAAACGCAGGCCTGCCGTCCGCCAAGCAGCACGCGCAGCCCGATCTCGACCCCTTCGGCGCGCTCTGCGAGCTCAAGGCGACCGCCCCGGACATCGACCGAAACCGCCGAGGCCTCGACGGCGACGGCATCGGCCTGATCGGCGCCCGCGCGGCGCGCCGCGGCAAGGAGCTGCTCAGTAAGGGACTGGAGGCGGGACGTATCGGGCATGGCTTCTCCTGGCATGGAAGCGGGGGCCGGCATTGTCTCCGGCCCCCGTCGAAATCAGGCCGGAGCGCGGCTGGGCGCGCACCCCGGCAGTTCCTTACTTGATCTGCTGACCATTGGCAAAGATCGAGCCGCCTTCCTTGAGCTCCAGATCTGTCGCCATCTTGTCGGGACTGCCTTCGACCGGCTTGGCAAACATGGCCAGCATCATGCGGGCGCCCATCATCTGCTCTTGCGGGATCAGACCGATGCTGCCCAGCGTATCGAGCAGAGCATTCAGCCCCTCGTATTCCGCGTGGATGTGGCCGATGGGCGCGCCGATACCCTCTTCGGTCGCCTTGAGCTCGCCGGTGGCCAGCAGGTTGGCGCCCAGAAGGTTCAGGGCAAGCTTGTTGATGTTCATTTCGACCGGTTCGAATCCGGTTGTCTCTTCCGCAGCCATTTCGTCAGTCATCGCGTCCGGTTCGGCCCGTTCCTGAGCGTCGTCGGCCGATGCGTCGGCATCGTCGGCCAGCGTCTCAGGCATGGCGAAGACATCGCGCGTGACCTTCATCAGGCCCGAGAGATCCAGTTCCAGCGAGGCCGGATCACGCGGCAATTTCGCAGTGGGGTCGAACATGCTCCAAAGATCGTCGGACATGGTCACGCCGTTCAGCAGATAGGTAAACTTGAACGGCTGAGCTTCGTCGGATTGCGAGACGGGCAGTTGCATCTCGACACCGGCATTCTCGATCCCATAGCTGACCGGGAAAGGGATCTGGGGCGAGGTCAGCTCGAAATCCACCGCATCCGAGGAAAGCTTGTAACCCATGCCGTCTTTCGACAACGAGAAATTGGCCTTGATGCCCTGGCCCAGGTATTTGCCTGCGCCTTGCGAAGGTTGGCCTTCTTCGTCAACGCCTTCATAGTCGAAGGTCGCGTTGACGCTGTCCGCATCAAGCGCTCCGTTCATGGACAGCCCGGCTTTCAGCGCGGCGTCCATCTGCTCGTCCAAATCCTTGAACTCGCCCGGGGCGTCCATGCCGCCCTTCATGTTCAGCCCGTTGAGGCTGCCCGCGAACTTGACCGCTCCGCCTTCGTCATCAGTGACGTCGCCCTGGAAGGTCAGGGCCTCGGAGTTCATGTCGTAATCGTATTTGTTCGGCGCGCCCGTGACGATGTGCAGCATCCCGGTCGATTTCGTCAGCCCGAAGCTCATCGGCAGCGGCGTTTCCTCGCCATTGTCGGTCATCGTCGTCATGACCAGTTCGATGCTCGGATAGTCGAACTCATGCGTCATGTCTTCCGGTGCGCCCGAGGTCACGATGCCATTGCCGGGCAACATGATCTTTACCGGAACCGCGTAGTCGCCCCCTTCGGGATCCCTGCCCGCGACATCAAGCGACATTTCCTCGGCGAAAACGGTTTTGACCTTGCCATCTCCCTGATCGCTCAAAGCGACCGAGGGAACCTTGAACGTCATGGTATTGCCTTCGGCGCCCCCGGCAATCAGCACATCCCGCAGGGTCAGCGTGCTGCCTGCCTTGTCGCGGCTTCCTTCGGTAACGGAATAGCCCACCGATTGATAGTAATCGACCCAGGACTGCCAGACCTGTTCCGGAGTGACATCGGCGAAGGAGGGCGCGGTCATGGCAGCGAGTGCCAGGGCGGAGCTTGTCAGACGGCGGAACATTTCAATACCTTTCGTGGTCCGTTAAGCAATAGAAGAGCACCAGACGGGGTTTTGCCATACCCCCCGTGGGAGGGATAGCATGATCTTGAACGAATTCTCGTACGGGACCGGCCGGATAACCATTGCCCGGCCGGAAAAGGCGAACTCGTTGACCGCCGAAATGCTGTCTGCGCTGATCGCGGCATTCGAGCAGCTTGCACAACGCGAGGATCTGCGTGCGGTGATCCTGACGGGACAGGGCAAGGTCTTTTCAGCCGGGGCCGACCTTGACGAGGCGCGCGCGGGCCTCGCCATGTCGGACCTGTGGGAACGGCTTTCGGCGCGGGTCGCGTCAATGCCCTGCCTGACCATCGCGGCCCTCAACGGCACGCTGGCGGGTGGTGCGATGGGCATGGCGCTGGCCTGCGACATGCGACTTTGCGTGCCCGAGACGAGGATATTCTACCCGGTGATGCGGCTTGGATTTCGTCCGCCCGCCAGCGATCCGGGGCGGCTTTCCACCTTGATCGGCCCGTCGCGCGCCAAGATGATCCTGATGGCCGGGCAGAAGATTTCCGCGCAAGAGGCACTAAGCTGGGGACTCGTCGACCGCATCCACCCGGCTGAAAGTCTGCTAACCGAGGCCGAGGCCCTGACTGCGGATGCCTGCAAGGCCGTCACCGGCCATGTCGCGGCGATCAAGGCGATGCTTGCCTGACCGCCGCATCGCGCAGTCAGGCGTAGGCGCCTTCCTTCCCAAAATGGGTGCAAAGCATGTAGTAGACGACCGCACGATACTTGCTGCGGTTGGCGCTGCCATATTTGTCGACAACGGCCTTGATCGCGTCCATCAGCTCGGGCCCGTCGGGCAGGCCCAGCTTCTTCATCAGGTAGTTCTGCCTGATGCGCTCAAGTTCATCGGGGTCCGAGGCCGCGACGGTTTCGGCATCATCGCTATAGATCGCTGGCCCGCAGCCGATCACCACCTTGGTCAGCAGGTCCATGTCGGGCGCCATGCCCAGCTTGTCCTGCATGTCGGCAGCATATTTCGCGATCAGGTCGTCCCTTTTGCTCATCTTGCTTCCCCCCGAGATGTGATCCTCGGAGGGAAGCGTAGCGGGCTGATGCCAAATATCAACCAAAACCGCTGGCCTGATCTCAGTAGCGGTAATGCTCGGACTTGAACGGCCCTTCCGGAGTCACGCCGATATAGTCGGCCTGTTCCTTGGAAAGCGTCGTCAGCTTCACGCCGATCTTGTCCAGATGAAGCCGCGCGACCTGCTCGTCGAGATGCTTGGGCAGGATGTAGACGCCGGGCTGGTATTCGTCGCCCTTGGTCCACAGCTCGATCTGGGCCAGCACCTGGTTGGTGAAGCTTGCCGACATCACGAAGCTGGGATGGCCGGTGGCGTTGCCGAGGTTCAGCAGGCGTCCCTGGCTCAAGAGAATGATGCGATTGCCCGAGGGCATCTCGATCAGGTCCACCTGGTCCTTGACGTTCGTCCACTTGTGGTTCTTGAGCGCGGCGACCTGGATTTCGTTGTCGAAATGGCCGATATTGCCGACGATGGCCATGTCCTTCATCTCGCGCATGTGCTCGATGCGGATCACGTCCTTGTTGCCGGTGGTGGTGACGAAAATGTCGGCCGAGGCGACGACGTCCTCAAGCAGCACCACCTCGAAACCGTCCATTGCCGCCTGAAGCGCGCAGATCGGATCGACCTCGGTCACCTTCACGCGGGCGCCCGCGCCGCGAAGCGAGGCCGACGAGCCCTTGCCCACGTCACCATAGCCGCAAACCACCGCGACCTTGCCCGCCATCATGACGTCGGTGGCGCGGCGGATGCCGTCCACGAGCGATTCCTTGCAGCCATACTTGTTGTCGAATTTCGACTTGGTGACACTGTCGTTGACGTTGATCGCCGGGAAGGGCAGCAGGCCCTTCTTGTGAAGATCGTAAAGGCGATGAACGCCGGTGGTGGTTTCCTCGGAAACCCCTTGGATGGCGTCGCGCTGCTTGGTGAACCAACCGGGCGACTGCTCGAGACGCTTGCGGATCTGGGCAAAAAGCGCCTCTTCCTCTTCCGAGGTGGGGACGTCGATAAGGCCGGTTTCGCCAGCTTCGACGCGCGCGCCCAGCAGGATGTACATCGACGCATCGCCGCCATCGTCCAGGATCATGTTCGCCGTGCCTTCCGGGAACTGGAAGATCTGATCGGTATAGGACCAGTACTCCGTCAGCGTCTCGCCCTTGATCGCGAAAACCGGGATGCCAGCGGCCGCGATCGCGGCGGCGGCGTGATCCTGCGTCGAGTAGATGTTGCACGAGGCCCAGCGGACCTCGGCCCCCAGGGCGACAAGAGTTTCGATCAGCACCGCCGTTTGCACGGTCATGTGCAGCGAACCGGCGATCCGCGCACCCTTCAGGGGCTTTGCTTCACCGAACTGGGCGCGCAGCGCCATCAGCCCCGGCATTTCAGTTTCGGCGATGTCCAGTTCCTTGCGACCAAAATCGGCCAGGGTAATGTCTCGAATGATGTGATCGGTCACGGCGATGCCTCAAGAATGGGAAGTTGCCGCGCCCATACCATTTGCCGAGATTTCCTGCAAATCGCAGATCAACCGGCCAATCCGACATTGATGAAGTAGGCGTCGGGGCTTCGTTCGCTGCTGAACCCTATGCCGGATGCAATGACGCAGCTCGTCGCGTCGGGGCGTTCAAGGACCATCGTCCAGGTCCCCATCAATTCGGAACCCCAAAGGGCGGTGTCTTCGGCATTGGTTGCGATCTTGCTTTCGCCGAATTCCTGCTTCAGTGCCGTCTCGATCTTCCGATCCTGGTCGCACCAGGGCTGGTCGTCTGTTGCCTGATCCGATACCGGCAGACTGCGCGCCATTTCTCGGACGGAACGTGGGTCCATGCCGGAAATCGCGGACCAGCCACGGGGGTTTGCCACATTCTCCTCGCGCGTGACGATGGCAGCGCCAGCTTGTCCGGCCAGCAACGGCAGCATCGCCCCGATCAGGGCCATTGCGGCCTTTCGGCGAAGTTTCATCGGCATCGTCTCAACCTCTCGCTTACGCGTTTGATCTGGACAAATAACGCATGTTCCCCTGCCTGGTTCCTGCGACGGATCTGCGCTGCGCCCGCCGTGAGCGCTAGCAACGTCGCCGCGCATGTCCTAAAAGGCGAAGGACGGACGAGAAAAGGGAACGGGTCATGGCGATCTTGCTGGCGGATGTGGGCGGCACCAATGCGCGACTTGCGCTGGCGCGGACCGAGGGCATCTATACCGGCAGCATCACCCGCTTTCGCGGCGACGATCATCCGGATTTCGACGAAGTCGTGCGTCTTTTCCTGGAGCGCGAGGGAAATCCCCGGATCGAAGCGGTTTGCGTTGCCGTCGCCGGACCGGTTTCGCAGGGTCGCGCCCGGCTGACGAACCGCGACTGGCATTTCAGCGAGGATCGCCTGATCGAACTGACCGGCGCGGCCCGGGCACGGCTTATCAACGATCTGACGGCGCTTGGCTATGCCACGCCCGCGCTTTCGGGTGAGGCGGCGGGATTTCTGCGCGACGGGCCGAAGGACGGGACCCGCAACGGGCAACGCCTGGTCGTGAATGCCGGAACGGGCTTCAATGTCTGTGCGGTGAAGGTTCTGCCGGGCGGGGGGATTGCCTGCCTTGAACACGAAGAAGGCCATACCCGCCTGCCACTTTCGGTGTGGGAGCCTTTGGTCGAAGCGCTGGGTGACCGCGCCAAGGCCTTCGATTCTGTCGAGGAACTGTTTGCCGGGCGCGGACTCGCGCGCCTGCATCTGTTGCTTGCCGGTGGTGAGCCTGTGCGCGCCGAAACGGTCGTCGAGGCGGCCGATACAGGTGATGCGGCGGCGAACGCCACATGCGATCTCTACGCGCGGCTTTTCGGCCTGCTCTGCCGCGAACTTGCGCTGCGCTTCATGCCGATGGACGGCATGTTCCTGGCTGGCAGCGTCGCGCGCAGCGCCGCGCAGCGGCTCGATATCTTCGAGGCCGCCTTCCTGTCCGATGCGCTGATGGCGCAGATCCCCCGTGCCGTTCCGATCGGAATGATCCGGGACGACATGGCGGCCCTGCATGGCTGTCTTGCCGCAGTTGCGTGAACATTCGCCGACAAATTCCCTGAACGCTGGATTTTAGCGGCTTCCCCTGCGAGACTGCCCGAAAACCTCGAAGACAGGGCGGACAGGGATGAGACTTCTATTGAAGGCGGGCACTGCCGCCGCATGCTTGCTGGCGTTGGGTGTCGTGTCGGTATCGGCGCAATCCTCCGGTTCTTCCTCATCTTCATCTTCGCCTTTCTCGGGGCTTTTCGGCGGGTCAGAGGGCAACGATGCCTCTCCTGTCGATATCGATTTCCAGGTTGCGGGCACGGATGAGGATATCCTGCCCGCCGTTCGCAACACCTCGCTATTGCTCAATGCGCAGAACGAAGGCCGGGTGACGGGGCAGGACATCCTGGCTGCGGCACGCGGCGATTATGCCCGCATCCTTGGCGTGCTCTATGACGAGGGCTATTATTCTGGCGTCATCGACATCAAGCTGGACGGGCGCGAGGCAGCCAGCATCGCGCCCCTGGATGCGCCAAAGGTCGTGCACAAGGTGATGGTGACGGTCGACCCCGGTCCGCGTTTCCGTTACAGCCGCGCCGATGTCGCACCTGTCGCGCCGGGGACCGAACTGCCCAGGGATTACCGCGCGGGCGAGGTCGCGCGCACCGGCGACATGAAACAGGCGGCCACTTCTGCCGTCGAGGGATGGCGCGATGTCGGACATGCCAAGGCCGAAGTCGCCGAAACCGACATCGTCGCGGATCATGCCACCAATCTTGTCGACAGCCGCATTCTCTTGGCGCCGGGGCCGACGCTGCGTTTCGGAAAGATGTCGGTCCGGGGACAGCAACGGCTGAGCGAGCGCCGCCTTCGCAAGATCGCAGGCTTCCCCGAGGGCGAAAGGTTTGATCCGGAAAAGGTCGAGGACGTGCGCAAGCGCCTGCGCCGTTCGGGGATCTTTTCGGCCATCACCCTGTCCGAGGCCGATTACATCGGACCGAACAATACGCTTGATGTCGACCTTCTGGTTGTCGAACAGAAACTGCGCAGGATCGGCGGAGGTTTCGAATATTCCAGCATCGATGGCCTGTCGGTGACGGGTTACTGGCTGCATCGCAACCTGCTGGGCGGGGGCGAGCGGCTGCGCATCGACTTTGACGTCGAGGATATCGGTTCGAGCACGTCGGGGATGGACAATACGCTGAGCGCCCGTCTCGAGCGACCGGCCACGCTTCATCCCGACATCACGGGTTATGTGGCGGCCGAAGCAAGCGACGAGCAGGAAGAGGATTACGATCTCAAATCTGCCACGGTCGGTCTTGGCTTCACCTATCTCCACAGCGAAGAGATCACGGCCGATATAGGGCTGCAATTCCGCGCGCTGCGGGTCGATGACGATTCCGGTCGAACCAATTTCCGCCTTTTCGCGCTGCCGGCTTCGGTTACCTGGGACAAGCGGGACGAGCCCACGGATGCCAAGCGGGGCTTCTGGATTTCGGGCTCTGCAACGCCTTTTGTCGGATTGCAGGATGAAACGGGTTCGGGTGCTCAGCTGGTCACCGAGGGACGCGGCTATTACAGCCTCGGAACCGAGGACAGGTATACTCTTGCCGGGCGGGCACGCCTTGGCACCGTGCTTGGCCCGGATATCGAGGAGACGCCCCGCGACTATCTTTTCTATTCAGGCGGGGGCGGCACCGTGCGTGGCCAGCCCTATGAATCACTCGGCGTCGAAGTGATCGAAGGAAATGACGGCTTCATCAAGACCGGCGGGATGAGCATGGCGATCATCAATGCCGAAGCGCGCCTGAAGGTGCGTGAGCAGATCGGCGTCGTCGCCTTTGTCGATGCCGGCCGGATCTGGACGGAAGGCGGCTTTTCGGGCGAAACTGATTGGCACGCCGGAGCCGGGGCAGGGGTGCGCTACGACACGCCGATCGGCCCGCTGCGTTTCGATCTCGCGATGCCAGTCGGCGGCGGTTACGACGACGATTCAGGCGTCCAAGTCTATATCGGTCTAGGGCAGGCATTCTGATGAAACTGCATGATTTGATCATCCGACTGCTGGTCGCCATCTGGTTTGCGCTGCTGGCGCCGTTTGCCGCGATCGCCCAGGAAACCGACGCCGGGCCGGACAGCGCAGCCGAAATCGCCGAGGAGGTTGATGACGACAAGGGCTTCATCACGCGCTTCCTTGAAGAAAAGCTTTCGGGCGCCGGCCGCTCGGTCGTGATCGACGGCTTTCAAGGGGCCCTTTCCTCGCGGGCGACCTTCGAAAGGATGACGATCTCCGACGATCAGGGCGTCTGGATCACCCTGGAAAACGGCGCCATGCAATGGCATCGCGCCGCGCTGCTGCGCGGCCGTGTGAATATCGACGAATTGTCTGCCGAACGCGTGATCCTGCCACGCCTGCCCAGCGGGGGCGAAGCCAAGCCGAAGGCCGAGGCGACCGAATTCGCGTTGCCGCAACTGCCGGTTTCATTGAGCATAGCCCAGCTTTCCATCGGTCGCGTCGAACTGGGCGAGCCGATCATCGGGCAGGAAGTCGTTCTGACTGTCTCGGGCTCGATGAACCTTGCCGACGGCGAAGGCGATACGAATCTCGTCATCGACCGGGTCGATGGCCCGCGCGGCGAATTCGCGCTGGTGTCGTCCTTTTCGAACGAGACGCGTGAATTGAACCTCGACCTGAATCTGGACGAGGATGCGAACGGCCTTTTCGCGAATATCGTCAAGATGAACGGCCGGCCGGCGGTCAAGGCCGAGATAGTCGGCAGCGGGCCGCTGTCGGATTTCGACGCGGATATTCGGCTGGAAACCGACGGATCGCCACGCGTCGCGGGCACTGTCGCCATCAAGGAAGAGCTACGCGAAGGTATTTCGGGGACGGCGTTCCAGGCCCAGCTGACAGGCGATGTCGCGCCGATGATCGCGCCTGATCGCCAGCAGTTCTTCGAGGGTCAGTCGGTGATACGTGCGAATGGCTGGAGGGGGCAGGACGGTCGCCTTGTCGTGCCAGAACTGAAGGTTTCCACCGGCGCTCTCGATCTTGAGGGCCTTGTCGAGGTCAATGACAAGGGCGCGCCAGAGCGCGCCAACCTGACCCTGCTTCTGGGCGAGGACGCAGGTGCGACCCAGCTTCCGGTCGTCGTTCCCTTTGGCAGTGTCGAGACGACCGTGAATTCGGGCAATGTCGTTCTGAAATACGATGCGGCCGAGGGCGCGGGCTGGACGCTGACCGGGCGCGTGGGTGAATTCACCCGTCCAGATATCAGCCTGTCGGAACTGCGTCTTGATGGCCGCGGACGCGTGGTGCTGACGTCCGAGCAGGCCCTGCAGGAAGTGCGAGGATGGATTGCCTTTGGCGCGGACGATATCGCGCCCGACGATCCGGCCCTGGCCGAAGCCCTGGGCGAGACGCTGAACGGAGGTCTCAACTTCGCCTTCACCCCCGGCAACGCGATGAAGCTTTGGGGCATGAACATCAATGGAGACGAGTTCAAGCTGCAGGGTGATCTCGAGGCTTCGGGGCTTCGGACCGGCATTGCGCTGTCGGGCGATGTGACCGCACAGCATCTCAACATCAGCACGCTTTCCAGGATTGCCGATCGGCCGCTGGGCGGCAAGGCCGATGCCCATGTCAAGGGCCGCTATGTTCTGCTCAGCAAGGCTTTCGATATCGATGCCCGCATCGAAGGCAGTGATATCAGTGTTGGCCAGGAGCAGGCCGATCGTCTGCTTGCGGGCAGTTCGCATATCGAGCTCAGTGCCAAGCGCGACAGTTCCGGGATCGATCTGCGCCGTCTCGACGTGCAGGCCCAGAACCTCACTGCCGAGGCCCAGGGTTTCATCAGCAGCTGGGCCAGCGAAGTGAATGCCCGTGTCGCGATGCCCGATCTATCCGTGGCCGATCCGAAATATGGCGGCGCGCTCCGCACCGACGTGAAGCTGACGGGGGCCGCAGATCACCGCCAGCTTACCCTGACCGGCGAGGCGCAGGATCTGGTCATCGGCATGCCCGAGATCGACGGAGCCTTCAGCGGCCGTACCGAGCTTTCGATCGACCTGATGCAGGTCGACGGCGCCTATGAGCTGCAGCGGTTCAAGCTGGTCAACCCACAACTCGATGCCGAGGGCACCGGGAAGTTCAGCCAGACGGATCTGGAAGGGCAACTCAGGGTCGCGATGCCGGACCTCGCTGTGCTTGGGCGTGGCTTCTCGGGCGGCATCGTGCTTGAGGGGGTCGCGTCACAGAAGGACGATGCACGTCAGATCGAACTGACCGGGCAGGGGACGGATCTGCGTTTCGGCCAGGGCGACGTCGACGGCGCGCTGACCGGGGTGACGGACCTGAAGCTTTCTGCCGAGCAGCGCGGCAAGGATATCACCATCAGGCAGCTTGATCTGACGAATGCGCAGATGACGGCCAGCGCCACAGGATCGCTGGGCGAATCCGGCACTGACCTGACTGGCCAGGCCGAAATCAGGTCGCTGGCGAGCTTCGGCCGCGGCTGGCGTGGTTCGTTGGTTGCTCAGGGCAGTTTCAAGGATGACGGCACCGGCGGCCGGTTGCTTGATGTGACTGGCACAGGGCGTGATCTCTCGTTCGGGCAGGCGCAGGTTGACGGCGCGCTGTCCGGGGAAACCCAGCTTGTGCTGCGCGGTGTGGAACGCGATGGCCAGTTCACGATCGAGACGGCGCAGATCGCGAATCCCAGTCTCAATGTCGCGGCAGAGGGGACGGTCGGCGCGGGCTCAACCGATCTGCGCGCCGATCTGCGCGCCGATGACCTGCGTTTCCTGGGCCGGGGTTTCCGTGGCGGCGTCGCCCTTCAGGCCGAGGTTCGCGACGAAACAGATGGCAGCCGCGCGATCACGGCTTCGGGTTCGGCTCGGGGGCTTGCGATCGGCAATCCCAAGGCCGATGCGATCCTGGCCGGCCAGACCACGCTTGACCTTGCCGCCACGCAGCGGCCCGATGGCAGCTTCACCGTCAGCAGACTGGAAGCCGAGAATCCCCAGTTTCGCGTGAGCGGGGATGGCAGTCCGACCGAAGGGTTGAATATCGATGCGCGGCTGAACGATCTGGGTGTTCTGGTGCCGGGCTTTCCAGGGGCGGCCACGGTCAGCGGAACGGTACGTAATACAGGAACCGCCTATGAGGTCGACCTGAACGCGACCGCCCCCGGCCAGACCAGCGCGCGGATCTTCGGCACGGCCGCCACTGATGGTTCCACGATGGATATGCGGGTCGAAGGCAGCGGGAATGCCGCAGCGGCGAACCCCTTCCTGCGGACCCGCAGCATCGAAGGGCCACTGAGCTTTGATCTGCGCCTGAACGGTCCGCCCGCGCTTGAATCGGTCACTGGCCGGGTCGCACTGACGAATGGCCGTCTTGCCGAGCCGCGCTTCGGGCTCAGCGTCAATGCGCTGAATGCGAATGCCGACCTGAATGGCGGCCAGATCCAGGTCGATATCAACGGCGCGGTCGAGGCCGGAGGCAGGATCTCGGTCCAGGGGCCGATCTCTCTTTCCGGCAGCCGGGCGATGGATCTTAACGTGAGGCTCGACGACGTCATCCTGCGCGATCCGTCGCTTTACGAACTGAGGGCGAACGGCGCCATCGAGATCGGCGGCTCGCAGGTCGAAGGACCGTTGGTCCAGGGTCGGATCGACCTGAGCGATGTCGAGATCCGCATTCCCTCCACAGGGCTGGGCGGGGCAAGGGCGATACCCGACATCATCCATCTCAGCGAACGGCCACCGCAGCGTCAGACCCGCGCAAAGGCCGGGCTGCTGGAATTCCCCAGCGATGCTTCGCGACAGGCGGGAATGACGACGCCGCCTGCCACTCCTCCGGCAGTTCCCGCACGCTTCGATCTGACCATCTCGGCCCCGGACAAGGTGTTCATCCGCGGACGCGGTGTCGACGCCGAAATGGGCGGCGAGATCCGGCTGACCGGCAATGCTCGTCAGCCCATTCCGATCGGGAAGTTCGAACTGATCCGGGGACGGGTCGACCTGCTTGGGAAACGTCTGAGCCTGACCGAAGGTATCATCGAGCTGCAGGGCAGCCTGGTCCCGGTGATCCGGTTGGTGGCGCAGATCGAGCAAGATGGAATCACCACGCGCATCATTATTGACGGCGAAGTCCGCGACCCCGAGATCACCTTCGAATCCTCGCCCGAAATGCCCGAGGAAGAGGTGCTCTCGCAGCTTCTCTTTGGCCGGGGCCTCGACAACATCAGCGCCCTTCAGGCGGCCCAGCTTGCCAGTGCCATCGCCGCGCTGGCGGGCAAGGGCGGGGACGGCATCGTCGGCAAGCTGCGCAGTTCGACCGGTCTTGACGATCTTGACCTCGCCACGGATTCCGAGGGCAATGTTTCGGTCCGTGCCGGCAAGTATCTGTCCGAGAACCTTTATACGGACGTGCAGGTCGGCGACGAAGGCAAGACCAAGCTGAACCTCAATCTCGACATCTCAAACAGCCTGACCGCGCGGGGATCAGTGGCAAGCGACGGGGAAAGCACGCTCGGGCTGTTCTACGAACGCGATTACTAGGACGGCCGCAGCGCGACATGAAAGCCCCGCCGGAATTTTCAGGCGGGGCTTGAATTTTTGCGCCGGACTGTTAGCTTGCTAATCAACATAATTAGCAAGCTAACGTACTCCAATGGCGGATCGACCCGTGACCCTGTTCGATGAACTCCTGACCCTGACCCGCGCGATCCGCGCGGGCTTTGAACTGCGCGTCAAGAAGCTGGGCCTGACCTATGCCCGCGCCCGGCTGTTGACGACGATCGGCCGCAATCCGGGCGCGAGCCAGGCGGAACTGGCATCGGCGCTGGAAATCGAGACACCGACACTCAAGCGCCTTCTGGACGCGCTTGAGGCTCAGGGGCTGGCCGAACGTCGGCCTCTGGCGGGCGACGCGCGCAAGCATGCCGTGTTCCTGACCGACACGACGCGGATCGAGCCCCTGCTGCGATTCCGTGGCGAGGTTGATGCCGCGCTCGTCGAAGGCGTCTCTGCCGAAGACCTCGCGGCCGCCCGCCGTGTGCTGACACAAATGACGCGGAACGCCGAAAGGTTGCGTCGGGAATGACGACGGCCCCCGCCTCAGCAGCGCCGGCCCCGCCACAACCGGCGCCGTTCGAACCGATGCCCCTGCCGCGCGCGCTCGGCTATATTGCGGCGTCGCTGGTGATTGGCCTGACACAGGGTATCGCGCAGGGGTTCATCAGCACGAATATCCCGCAGATCGCCGGAGACCTCGGCGCGACGACGACACAGGCCAGCTGGCTGATGGCGGCATTCCTGATCCCGCGGGCGACGATGCCGCTTTTGCTGATCAAGCTGCGCGCCGAGTTCGGCCTGCGCCGCTTTGCCGAGGTCGCGATCGTCGTCTATCTGGCCGTCGCGCTCATGTCCTTCGCGATCTTCGACCTGCGCTCGGCCATCGCCGCGCAGTTCTTTGCCGGCATGGCTTCGGCACCGCTTTCGACGCTGGCCTTCCTCTACATCCTTGAGCCGCTGCCCCCGGCCTGGAAGTTGCGGCTGGGCCTGCCGCTGTCGCTGGCGGCGATCTCGGTCGGGCCGCACCTGGCACGGGTGATCTCACCTGCTCTGATGGGGGACACGGGCTGGTTCGGCCTGCACGTGATGACGCTTGGCCTTGCCGCGATCTCGCTCGCGCTGGTCTACCTGCTGCCGCTGAAATCTCCGCCACGGGTGAAGGCGATTGCGCCGCTCGACCTGGTCAGCTGGGCCTTGATCTCGCTGGGCTTCGGCGGCGTGATCGTAGGCTTCGTGATCGGCCCGATCCGCTGGTGGACGGATGTTTCCTGGCTGGGCTGGCTGCTGGCGGGCTCGCTTGGCTGTCTGACGCTGGCCGTCATGGTCGAACTGAATCGTTCGGCGCCACTGATCGACATTCGGTGGCTGGTCAGTCCGGCCATGCTGCATCTTACCATCACGCTGCTGCTGTTCCGGCTGATCCTGTCCGAACAAAGCTCGGGGGCGCCGCGCATGTTCCAGGCCCTCGGCATCACCCAGGGCCAGCTTGTTCCGCTGTTCGCGGTGATCTCGGCTGCGACCGTGCTGGGCGCGCTCGCGCTGGTCCCATTCATGAAGCCCGAGCGCGTACCCCAATTTCATCTTGTCGCCCTGGTCCTGATTGCTGCCGGAGCGTTCATGGACAGCCATTCGACCTTGGACACGCGGCCCGCGCAGATGATGCTCAGCCAGGCGATGATCGCCTTTGCCGGATCGCTTTTCATGGCACCCGCGATGATGCGCGGCCTGCTGGCGGCGATGGCGCGGGGCCCGAACTACCTTCTGTCCTTCGTGATCGTGTTCATTTCCACGCAAAGCATCGGGGGCGCCGCAGGGTCGGGTGTGTTTTCGACATTTATCAACCACCGACAGGCCTATCATCTGCAGGTGCTGCGTGAGGATCTGGCCAGCACCGACCCGCTGGTGATGCACGATATCGCGACGCGCGCGGCCACGCTTCTGGCACAGGTGCCAGATGCGGCCCTGACCAAGGCCCAAGCGGTTGCGGCGCTGGCGCAGGATGCCTCCGGCCAAGCCTATGTCATGGCCTATAACGACGCCTATCTGGTGACCTTCCTCGTCGCCGTCGCGGCGCTGAGCGCGCTTTTGCTGCATATCTGGCGCGACTGGCTGGCGGCGTGGTGGTCCAGAGCTTCCTCCTCCTCTCCCCTCGCAGTTTCCCCCGAGTCCCCCAAATGACCAAGTCACATGTTGTTCCGACCATAATCGCGGCGCTGGCAGGCCTTGCCGGCATCCTGATCGTGCTTTTTGCCTGGCACCTGCCCCCGTTCCATGCAGCCCATCCGCGGACCGAAAACGCCTATGTGCGCGGTCAGGTCACGACGCTTTCGCCCCAGCTATCTGGCTATGTCTCCGAGGTCGCGGTGCATGATTTCCAGACCGTTTCCAAGGGCGAGGTCATCGCACGCATCGATGACCGCCAGTATCGCCAGAAGCTGGCGCAAGCCAAAACCGCCCTGCAATCGGCCCAGGCTGCACTCAAGATCAAGGAGCAGGGAGTTCACTCTGCCGAAGCCCGGCTGCAATCGGCCGAAGCCGCACTCCGTTCGGCCATGGCCGTCCGCGATACCGCGCAGCAGGATTGGGCGCGAACCAGCAAGCTGCGTGAGCGCGGCTTTACCGCGCAAAGCTCGGCTGACGAAAGCCAGCTGGATCTGCGGCGCGCGGAAGTGGCCGTCGAACAGGCCGAAAGTGCGATCGCCGTCGCGCGTGAGGATCTGAATGGCGCCAAGGTCGGTATCAATGCCAGCAAGGCCGATATCGCATCGGCCGAGGCTGCGGTGGAACTGGCCAGCATCGATCTCGAGAACACGCAGATCCGCGCACCTGCCGATGGACGCCTGGGGCAGGTCGGCGTCAGGCTCGGGCAATATGTCTCGGCCGGGACTTCGCTTGTCAGCCTGGTTTCGCCCGATGTCTGGGTGATCGCCAATTTCAAGGAAACCCAGTTGCACGGCATGCGCATCGGTGACCGTGCGAGCTTCACGGTGGATGCAATGCAGGGCCGCGCGTTCACGGGCCGTGTCGCTTCGTTCTCACCGGCGACAGCTTCGGAATTCAGCCTGCTTTCCGCCTCGAATGCGACGGGCAATTTCACCAAGGTCGCGCAGCGCCTGCCGGTCCGCATCGCGATCGATCCGGGGCAGGGCATGTCGGATTATCTCGAACCGGGTCTTTCGGTCGTCGTCACCGTGGACGAAGGGTCGGGCGCGCAGGACAGGTCCGCCCAATCGGGACCTGCGGTCATGGGTCATGACGGCTGAAATTCCGGCTGCACTCGCCCGGACGGCAATCCGGGTCGCGGTCGCATCCCGAAGATGCCGCTTCTTTCACCTGGTC
Source organism: Paracoccus sp. MBLB3053 (assembly GCF_031822435.1). NCBI lineage: Bacteria > Pseudomonadati > Pseudomonadota > Alphaproteobacteria > Rhodobacterales > Paracoccaceae > Paracoccus > Paracoccus aurantius. The sequence continues at coordinate 974,536 of NZ_JAVQLW010000001.1, forward strand.
CGAGATGGAAGGATCACGAGCGCCGTGGGCCCGACCATCCGCATCCAGTCGACCGCGGAATACTGCAATCCTGCGTGACCGGCTTCGCGGTTTCGTCCGAGGCGCAGGGTTCGAATCGCGCCTCGTCCGAACACCGGCGCGAACGGATCAGACTTCGGGCACCAAGACTTCGCGCTTGCCGACGTGGTTCGCCGGGCTGACGATGCCCTGGTCCTCCATCTGCTCGACGAGGCGCGCGGCCTTGTTGTAACCGATGGCCAGTTTGCGCTGGATATAGCTTGTCGAGCATTTGCGATCCTTGGCGACGATCGCAACTGCCATGTCGTAAAGCTCGGCATCGCCGCCCTCGCCCGAGGACAGGCCCAGCACCTGGTCGATGCTGTCGGCGCGTTCTTCGTCCGGGCCCTCGACGACGCCCGACATGTAGCTGGGCGGGCCGAAGGACTTGAGGTGGTTCACGACCTCTTCGACCTCTTCATCGGAGACGAAGGGGCCATGGACACGGGTGATCTTCGAACCGCCCGCCATGTAGAGCATGTCGCCCATGCCCAGAAGCTGTTCGGCCCCTTGTTCGCCCAGGATGGTGCGGCTGTCGATCTTCGAGGTGACCTGGAAGCTGATCCGGGTCGGGAAGTTCGCCTTGATCGTGCCGGTGATGACATCGACCGAGGGGCGCTGCGTCGCCATCACGATATGGATGCCCGAGGCCCGCGCCATCTGCGCGAGGCGCTGGATGCAGGCCTCGATCTCCTTGCCCGCGACCATCATCAGGTCAGCCATCTCGTCGACGATGACGACGATATAGGGGAAGGTCTCGGGCTGGAATTCCTCGGTCTCGAAGATCGGCTCGCCGGTATCCTCGTCAAAGCCGGTCTGGACGGTGCGCTTGAACATCTCGTCCTTGGCAAGCGCCTCGCGGACCCGGCCATTATAGCCCTCGATGTTGCGCACGCCCATCTTGGACATCTTGCGGTAGCGTTCCTCCATCTCGCCGACGACCCATTTCAGCGCGACGACGGCCTTCTTGGGATCGGTGACGACGGGCGAAAGCAGATGCGGGATGCCGTCATAGACCGACAGTTCCAGCATCTTGGGGTCGATCATGATGAGGCGGCATTCCTCGGGCGTGAGCTTGTAAAGGAGGCTCAGGATCATCGTGTTGATCGCGACCGACTTGCCCGAACCGGTGGTCCCCGCGATCAGAAGGTGGGGCATCTTGGCGAGGTTCGCGACCACCGGGCCGCCGCCGATATCCTTGCCGAGCGCGAGGGGCAGGGGCTGCGTGCCATCGGCATAGGAAGGCGCGGCAAGGATTTCGCGCAGCACGACCTTTTCGCGGCGGGCATTGGGCAATTCGATCCCGATGACCGAACGTCCCGGCACGGTCGAGACCCGCGCCGACAGCGCCGACATCGAGCGCGCGATGTCATCGGCCAGGCCGATCACCCGGCTGGCCTTCAGTCCGGGGGCCGGTTCGAGTTCGTAAAGCGTGACCACGGGGCCGGGACGGACATCGGTGATCTGGCCCTTGACGCCGTAATCGTCGAGCACGGCCTCGAGCATCCGGGCGTTTTCCATCAGCGCCTCGGGCGGCAGCTGGTGGCGCTCGACGGTCGAGGGCGCGGTCAGAAGCGAAAGGGGCGGACATTCGTAATGGCTTGCCGTCTCGTCGAAACGCGCCGGGCTTGCCGTGCGCGGCTTTGCGGCAGGTGCCGGGCGTTCGACCCTCGGCGCGGGCACGGGCAAAACCGCTTCATTATCCGTGTCTGTGTCGTCATCCGGATCGGGCAGGAAGTCCGATCCCGGGCGGCTTCCCGTCAGACGCGAAGTGACCGCCGAAAGAACCGAGGGTTTTTCGGTCGGACGTTCCGCACGCTGGCGGATTGCATCGGTGATCCGCGCCGAGATCTCGGCATCCGACGGGGGCTCGTCATCCTCGGCATAGTTGGTTTCGGGATCGATCAGCTCGGATTGCGGCGCATATTCGTCGCTGCGGTGGCCGATCGTTGGCGCGCGCCGGGCCGGGGCCGTGGGCGCGTTGTGGATGCGCGGCTCGGGCAAGCTGGCCGCGCTGGCACGCGCGACCCGGTCCCGCCGTGCATCGGCGCGGGTCTTGATTTCGCGAGCGGCGCCAGATGACAGGCGCGCGCTCTTGTCCACTGCCTGCAGCACGATCAACCGGGCGGTCGCAAGCCCGTTGCGCAGGAAGCGACCAGTCGCCGAAAGTTCACGCCGGTCGAAGCCAAGCACGAAGCTGAGAAAGGCGATGGCTGCTGCTGCTGTGACAAGAGCAAGGAACTTGATCGCGATCGATGCCTTGATCGGCATGATCGACAGCATTGCTCCCATCAGCATGTCGCCAAGATGCCCGCCGAGGCCGAAACTTTGCGTCCAGTCCGGCGGCGGGGCCATCGAGGTCGCATAGATCGAGACAAGCACGACGGCGATCGGCAGGAACAGCGCACGCTTCACCCGGTCTTCGCCACGGTGAAGCATAAAGCGCAGCCCCCAGACGATCAGGCCAAGGACCGCAACCCAGATGCCATGGCCGGTGATCATCACCGCGGCCGAGGCGAAATAGGCCCCTGGCCGGCCCAGAAGGTTTTCCGCGGGCTGGTCGGTGGCCGACATCACGCTGGGATCGTCGGGCGAATAGCTGACCAGCATCATCGCGATGAGCACGCCAAGGATGACCAGAAACGCGCCCAGTATTTCCTTGCCGCGCCGCTCCAGCGCCTCCTGCGTGGATTGGTCGAACAGCGGATCGCGGTGTTTCGCCTGCCAGCTCGCCATGCAGTTAGCCCCCTTGATACAAGCAGTTCTTCAATCGGATCAGCGCGGCCTCGGTCTGGTCGGCGGGATCGACCAGTGCGACGCGGATATAATCCTGGCCGGGATTTCCCGCAGCCGTCTCGCGCGACAGATAGGCGCCGGGCAGGACCTGAATGCCTGCCTCGGACCAGAGCATCTTCGCGGCTTCCTCGCCCGTCCCGACAGCTTCAGGCACGCGCAGCCACAGGAAAAACCCGCCCTGCGGCGCCTGATAGCCGGGCATATTGCCCAGAACGCGGTCCGCCACGGCGTATTTGGCATGATAGAGCGCGCGGTTCTCGTCGACATGGGCCTCGTCTGCCCAGGCCGCAGTGCTGACGCGCTGCACCGGAAGGGGCAACGGGGCGCCCGAATAGCTGCGCAGCCGGCGGAACTGGGCGATCTGTTCGCGGCCTCCCGCGGCAAAGCCCGAACGCAGCCCCGGCAGGTTCGATCGCTTGGAGAGCGAGTTGAACATCACCACCCGGTCGGCCAGCCCCATGCGGGTTGCCACGGCCAAAGCGCCCGGCGGCGGGGCACCGCGCCAGATCTCGGAATAGCATTCATCCGAAAAGATCAGGAAGTCGTGGCGATTGGCCAGCGTGATGAGATCCTGAAGATAGGCTTCGGACGCGACCGAGCCCTGGGGATTCGCGGGCGAGCACAGATAGGCGATGCCGACCCGGTCGAGTGTCTCGGCGGGCAGACCCGCGAAGTCAGGCAGGAAACCGGTTTCCGACGTGGCGGGCACGAAGATCGGTTCGGCGCCGACAGCCGCTGCCGCCACGGCATAGACCTGATAGAAGGGATTGGGGATCAGGATCGCCGTGCGCTGGCCCTTTTTCTGCTCGGGGCAAAGCGCCAGCGCCGCGTTGAACAGCCCCTCGCGCGTGCCGTTCACGGCAGTGATACGCGCGGGCTCGACCTCGATCCCGTGCCTGCGCCCGATCCAGCCCGAAATCGCGGCCAGCAACTCGGGCACGCCCTCGTTCGAGGGGTATTTGCCGAATTCCTTGATGCTCTCCGCCATGATCCGGCCGGTGAATTCCGGCACCGCATGGCGCGGCTCTCCAATGGTCATCACGACCGGGTCAGCGGCAGGCGAAATGCCTGCCAGCAGCGTCCGCAGGCGCGGGAACGCATATTCCGGCAGGTTCGAGAACCGCTCGGGTATTGCCATGACTGCCTCTCAGTCGGGGTCGTGCCGCCCCGTTTCCCCGAAAGGATACCGGCAAAGCCCCATTGCGTCCAGAGTTTCGGGGCCGAAGCCCCCGGGTTTGCGGGATAATCCCGTGTGTCCTGCCGCCTAGCGAAGCGCTGCCTCGGCTGCGGCAGCAGTGACCAGCAGCGCCTGATCCTTGCCTGCATGCCCCATCATCATCAAGCCACAGGCGGGGTGTCCGGTCGGCAGGGTGACAGCCGGAAGGCCCAGCAGGTTGCCGATGCGGGTGTTTCGCAAGGTGAGCAGGTTTTCTGCGGTGAAATAGTCGGGATCGTTCAGCAGCCGCTCGGCATCGGGCGGCAGGATGGGCGAGGTCGGCAGGATGACGGCATCATATCCTGCGACCAGCCTTGCCCAATCCTCGCGGATTCGGTTGAGCGTCTCCCAGCCAGCGACGTAGTCAGCCGCGCTCGCATCGCGGCCTCCACGGAACCGTTCGAGGATCGGCGGATACATCAGCTCGGGCGCGTCTTCGATCTGGTCCCGCCAAATGCCATAGGCCTCGGGCGCGAAAAGGACCGATGAAAGCGCCATCGCCTGGGCGACACAGGGCGGAGCAGCATGGCTGATCCTGGCGCCGGCCCTGGCCAATCGCGCAAGCGCGTCCTCGAAGGCCGTGACCGGGCCTTCGCGCGCATCGTCGAAGGGCACCCCATCCAGCACCATCAGCCGCAGCTTGCGGTGGCCGCTATCGGTCAGGTCGGCGGCGGGGGCATTGGTCAGGACAGCCAGAATCTCGGCGCAATCCTCGACCGTGCGGGCAAGCGGTCCTGCCACATCGAACCGTCTGCACAGCGGAACGATTCCCCGGCTGTTGACTGTCCCATGTGTGGGCTTGAACCCCACGAGCCCGTTCCAGGCGGCCGGTACGCGGATCGAGCCGCCGGTATCGGAACCGATTGCGGCGGCCGCCAATCCCATCGCGACCGACACCGCAGCCCCCGAGCTTGAACCGCCGGGAGCCATCGCGGGGTCGATGCTGTTCGGCGGCGTGCGTGTCATCGGGTTCAGGCCCAGTCCCGAAAATGCCAGTTCGGTCATGTGCGTCTTGCCAAGGCAGACCATGCCCTGGATCGTCGCCGAGGCGAGAATTGCCGCATCCTGCTTGGGTGTGCGTCCGGCAAGCAGCCGCGAGCCCGCCTCGGTCGGGACACCCGCGCTGTCGACATTGTCCTTCCAGCTGATCGCGACACCGTCCAAAAGGCCACGGCGCAGTCCCGATTTTGCGCGATCATGCGCGGCGATCGCTTCGGCCCGCGCACGGTCCGGCGTTATCCGGGCATAGATGCTGTTGGCATAGGGCTGTCGAGAAACAGCCTCGAGATAGGCTTCAGTCTGCTCCACGGGACTGATCAGCCCGGCAAGAAACGCCCGACCCTGTTCCGATGCAGACGCCTTTAGCCAGTCCATTTCGATCCCCTTGCCTTCCGGTCTCTTCGCGGCGCTCAGGCTATCGGCCCCGGCATCTGGCTGCAATGGCGGCCGTGACCTGCTTTGCCGCATGGACATTATCCGCACCGAGAGCATAGTGCGATCCCATGAAGACGGATTTCGACATCATGATCGCGGGCGGAGGGCTGAACGGCCCCGCCCTGGCTCTGGCTCTGGCGGATGTGGGGCTCAGAGTGGCCGTGGTCGACAATCGGCCCGCCGATGCCCGGGCGGGCGATGATTTCGACGGGCGTGCCTATGCGCTCGCGCTTGCCTCGCAGCGGCTGCTTTCCGCGCTTGGTCTCTGGCGGGATCTTGCCGAGAAAGCCCAGCCCATTCTGAAGGTCGAGGCGACGCAGGGCCAGGCGGGGGCGGGGGCGGGACCCTTCGGCCTGCATTTCGACAGTGCCGAGCTCGAAGAGGGCCGGCTGGGCTACATGATCGAGGATCGGTTCCTTTACCGCGCGCTTCTGGGCGCAATGGAAAAGCGCGTGACCCATCTGCCGGGCCTCTCGGTGACGGGGCAGACGCCGGATGCGTCGGGTATCACGGTGCATCTGTCGGATGGGCGCAATTTGCGTTCTCGGCTGCTGGTCGGCGCCGATGGACGCCGGTCGGGCGTGGCCGAGCGCGCAGGCATCCGGCGCGTTGGCCATGATTACGGCCAGCTTGCTTTGGTGGCAGCGGTCGACCACGAACTGCCGCATCACGGCGTTGCCCATCAATTCTTCATGCCGACGGGGCCGCTGGCCATCCTGCCCTTGCCGGGCAATCGCAGCTCGATCGTCTGGTCCGAGACTGAATCCGAGGCCCGCGCCATCACCGAACTGACCGACGAAGCGTTCCTTGAAGTGCTGCGTCCCCGCTTCGGAGATTTCCTGGGCCGCATCAGCCTGGCCGGGCCGCGTTTTTCCTATCCGCTGGGCCTGACGCTTGCGCAAAGCTATGTGGCGCATCGTGTCGCGCTGATCGGTGACGCGGCGCATGGCGTGCATCCGATAGCAGGGCAGGGGTTGAACCTTGGCCTGCGGGATGTCGCCAGCCTTGCCGAAATCATCGCTACCGCGCGCCGCAGGGGGGAAGATATCGGTACTGAACCGGTCCTGGCGCGGTATCAGAAATGGCGCAGGCCCGATGCGACCGCCCTGGCTTTGGGAATGGACGGCGTGAACGCATTGTTTTCGAACGGAAACCCGCTCTTGCGCGCAGCGCGCGAACTTGGGATGGGAATGGTCGATGCAATTCCACCGCTGCGCCGTGGGTTCATGCGGCAGGCCGCAGGGCTCCGGCTGGACCCGATGCCGAAGCTGCTGGCAGGGCAACGGCTCTAGACGGGAACGGTCACGAAGCTGCGAGCGTTACAACCCTGCACATCCAAGCGAACGTGAATGTCCAAGTTATTGGAGATACGGTAGCATTCCGACCATGAACATCAGATCGCTCGCCCTCGCGCCCGTCCTCGCCCTTGCCATGGCGTTCCCTGCCCTGGCGGACAAGATCCCGCTGAACGAAATCTCGCGCTATCTCAATGCCATGAAGACAGCGCAGGCGGATTTCACCCAGGTCAATGCCGATGGCACGATCTCGACCGGCGTGGTCTATATCCACCGCCCGAACCGGGTCCGTTTCGAATATAATGGCAGCAAGACGCTGGTTCTGGCCTCGGCCGGACAGGTCGCGGTTTATGACAGCAAGTCTCGCAGCGGGCCGCAGCAATATCCGCTGTCCAAGACGCCCCTGTCGCTGATCCTTGCGCCAAACATCAATCTGAGCCAGGCGCGCATGGTGACGGGCTATACCGAAAAGAAGAACACCACCGTAGTGACGGCACAGGACCCGCAACACCCCGAATACGGAAATATCCAGATGGTGTTCACGGCCAATCCGACCCAGCTTCGGCAATGGGTCGTCAAGGATGACACGGGCAAGCGCACGACCGTCATCCTTGGCGAGATGAAGACGGGCGTTTCGATCCCGCCATCCAAATTCGCAATCCGCTGAGTGTTCGCCCGCCATGCCTGGCGGGCCTTGGCGATCTAGCGCCGGCAGGAGGTCAACTGCAGGCGGTAGAGTTCCGATCGTGCGCTGACCTTGTTGGCCACATTCAGAAGCCAAGGCTTGCTGCGGTGCGAGCCATTCGCAAAACCAGACCGACCTTCATGATAGGCAAGGTATTGTGACGCGGCATCCTGCTTTGAAATGCCAAGAATGCGGGTCGAATCGTTCATGTACCAGCCCATGAAATCGGTCGCGTCACGAATATCGTCCCGCCTTGCCCCACGATTTCCCGACTTGCGCAGATAGTCCTCCCAGGTTCCGTTCAGCGCCTGGCTGTAGCCATAGGCCGAACTTTGGCGTCCCATCGGGATGATCCCCAAAGCATAGCGGTGCGGGGTCTTGGCATCGCCGATGAACTTGGATTCCTGGTGTATGGTGGCCATCTGGACATAGACGGGAATGCCCCAGCGCCGTTCGGTCGCCTTCATCGCCCGCATATAGGCAGGGCGTTCGGCGGCAAGGGCGCATGCGTTTTCGAGATTGCGGGGGGCCTTGTAACTTCCGCCGCCACATGACGCGACGAGCCCGACGATCGCGAGCTTCAGAAACCTGTTCATACTGCCCTCATCTCTCTTTTTGCCTGAGAGCATAGCGTTATTCGACCCATGCGTGCAAATGACATCGGCTCGATCATGCCTAGCTGGGCAGGACCGAGACCGATTTGATGATGGCGAAGCATTGGGTGCCCGGCCGCAGATCCAGCGTTTCCACTGATCTTGGCGTGACCTGCGCAAGCATTCGTTCGTCCGCAAGAGCAAGCTGCACCAGTCCTCCGGATATGCGCGTGACGGTTGCAGGAAGGATATTCAACGCAGAAAGGCCGACAGGCGGATCGCGCGACAGGATGACCTCATGCGCAAGGACCCTCAATCTCAGCGATTTCCCCGGCGAAAGGTCTGCGCCTTGCAGCAGCATTGGCCCTGCGGCAGTCGCGACCTTCAGCATCCCGTCCGGCTCGCGCGCCTCGACCCTGCAAGAGATCAGTGCACCCGCTTCGCGCGCGCCAAGCTCGGGCGCCATCGCGGGATCGGCGAGGATGTCGGGCAATGCGCCCGCGCCCCGGACATTTCCCTGCTGGATCAGAACCACGGTGGTCGCCAGACGCAGGATCTCGGGAACCGCATGACTGACAAACAGCATCGGCAACCTGATTTCGTCCCTCAACCTTTCAAGCCAGGGCATGATCTCGGCCTTGCGGGCCTCGTCCAGCGCGGCAAGGGGCTCGTCCATGACCAGCAGGGCAGGGTCCGAGAGCAGGGCCCGACCGATTGCGGTGCGCTGCCGTTCGCCGCCCGACAGCGTGGCCGGGCGCCGCGACAGAAGCGGCCCCAGCGCCAGCATCTCGACGATCCGGTCGAAGTCGCGTGCCGCACCCCTGCGCCAGCGCGACGGGTAGCGCAGGTTCTGGGCGACGGTCATGTGTGGAAACAGCCGGGCATCCTGAAAGACGTAACCGATCCTGCGATCTTGCGGGGGCAGATTGGTGGTACGGTCGAACAGCACCCGCCCGTCCAGCGCGATCCGCCCAGAATCCGGCCGAAGCAGGCCTGCGATGGCGTTGATCGTGGTTGTCTTGCCGCAGCCAGAAGGGCCGAAAAGCGCGGTGACCCCGACAGGTGCCTCGAAGGCGATGTCGAGATCGAGGCCGGGGAACGCATGGCGGAAGGCGACGGCAAGGCTCATCTTCGCGCCACCGTCCTGCGCGCGAGATATTCGGAAAGCAGCACCGCCCCCATCGCCAGGATGACCGAGATCGCGACCAGCCGCATGGCGGGCGCTTCTCCGCCGGGTGTCTCGAGCAAGGCGTAGATCGCGGATGGCAATGTCTGGGTCTGGCCGGGGATGTTGGAGACGAAGGTGATCGTCGCGCCGAATTCCCCCATGGCTTTTGCGAAACCCAATGTCGCGCCGGCAAGGATCGCGGGCAGGATCAGGGGCAGTGTCACGGTCGCGAAAATCCACGGCCCTGGGGCGCCAAGCGTGGCGGCGGCCTGTTCAAGCCTGGGATCGACCGTCTCGAATCCCAGTCGGATCGCTCGGACCATCAATGGAAAGGCCATGATCGCCGCAGCCAGCGCGGCGCCGGTCCAGCGAAAGGCAAAGACGACCCCCAGGGGTTGCAGCAGGCTGCCGATCGGGCCTTGCGTCCCGAAGGTGACGAGCAGCAGATATCCGGTCACGACAGGCGGCAGGATCAGCGGCAGGTGAACGATCCCGCTGACCAGCGCATGCCCGGGGAAATGCCGTCGCGCCAACAACCAGGCGACGCCGATGGCCAGGGGCAGGCTGGCCAGTGTCGCCACAAGCGAAACCCGCAGCGACAGGATAACAGCCTGCCATTCCTGCGGGCTGAGCCAGGCTGCCGGATTCACGGAAGCACGGTGAAGCCCTGCGATTCGAATATGGATCGCGCTGGCTCCTGCCCAAGGCTGTCGAGAAATGCCCGGGCCTGCGGGGTGTCGGCCGCAGTCGTCACGGCGCCCGGATAGGTGATTGCGTCGTGGCTCGTCTCGGGGAAGGTTGCGACGATTCCGACGCCAGGCTCGGCCACCGCGTCCGAACCATAGACAATGCCAAAAGGAGCCTCGCCGGTCGCGACAAGCTTCAGCGCGGCGCGCACATTGTCGGCCTGCGCGACATTCGCCTCTAGCTCGGACCAAAGGGCCAAGGCTTGCAGCCCCTGCTTGCCATATTGGCCCGCCGGAACCGAATCGACGAGCGCCATGGCCAGCTTTCGATCGCCCAGAAGGGCAGGCAGATCGGCAAGACCGGCGGCGCCAGGCTTGCCGGTGCCGACCAGCACGAGCGTATTGCCGAGCAGGTCCTTGCGCGTCGCCTTGTCGATATCTCCGCTCGCCTCAACCTCATCCATCCAGTCTGACGAAGCCGAGATGAACAGATCGGCGGGCGCGCCCTGCCGGATCTGCTGAGCCAACTTCGAGCTGCCCGCATACGAGATGACCACCTTGTCGCCATGGGCCTGCTGCCAGGCATCCGCGATCTCGTCCAGCGCCGTTTTGAGGCTGGCGGCGGCGAAGACGGTGATTTCGTCGGCATGTGCGGCGGGCGTCAGGGCTATCAGCGCGGCGACAAGCAGGGGCAATCGCAAGGCGTCGTTCCTTATCGTTATGCACGAATGGACATAACCAAAACACCGATGCCACCGCAACCGTTATTTCTGGTCGGACATATCGGATAGCGAAGCGCTCAGTCTGGAAAGCTCTGGCCTTTGCCTCACGAGGTCTTCGAGCTTCCGATAATCTGCGAGCACCTGCTGGCCGAGTTCCGTCAGTGAGGCCCCGCCGCCTTTGGCCCCGCCTCGGCTGCTGTCGACCAGCGGGCTGCTGAAATGCGTGTTCATTTCCTCGACAAGCGCCCAGGCGCGGCGGTAGCTCATGGCCAGCCTGCGCCCCGCGGCCGAGATCGAGCCCAACTCGGCGATGGCCTGCAGCAGATCCGCCTTGCCGCGCCCAAAGGTCATGCCCTGTGAAAAATGCAATCTGATATTCAGGCGGGGATCGTTGTCCATTCGTGTATGATCCGAAAGTAACGCGGCGTAGGCAAGGCTGACCGGGGGTTCCTCGACGGCAAGTGCAGGAGTAGCTTCCCCACAGCATGAGGAGAACGGGGAGAGCATCATGTCCGACAATGAAATCGTCATCCTTTCAGGCGCGCGGACGGCCATCGGCGGCTTTGGCGGCAGTTTGGCCAGCATCCCGCCGATCGATCTTGCCGCATCCGTCACCCGTGCCGCCATCGAACGTGCCGGGATCAGCGCGGACAAGATCGGCACCGTGGTCTTCGGCCATGTGCTGAATACCGAACCACGCGACATGTACCTGTCGCGTGTCGCCATGCTGGACGCCGGCGTTCCGGACACGACCCCGGCGATGAACGTGAACCGGCTTTGCGGATCGGGCGCACAGGCCATCGTCTCGGCCGCGCAGTCGCTCGCTCTGGGTGACGCGGATTTCGCCGTGGCGGGCGGCGCGGAATCCATGAGCCGCGCGCCCTATGCGGTTCCGGCGGCGCGGTTCGGTGCCAAGATGGGCGACGTGCAGATGCTGGACATGATGGTGGGCGCACTGACCTGCCCGATGGGCACGGGCCATATGGGCGTGACCGCCGAGAATGTCTCGACCGAGCATGACATCAGCCGCGAAGCCCAGGACGAATTCGCGCTGGAAAGCCAGCGACGGGCAGCACTGGCAATCGCCGAAGGCCGGTTCAGGGACCAGATCATTCCGATCGAAGTGAAGACGCGCAAGGGCGTCGTGGCCTTCGACACCGATGAACATCCGAAGGAAACGAGCCTCGAGAAGCTTGCTGCGCTCAAGACGGTCTTCAAGCGGGATGGCTCGGTCACGGCGGGGAATGCCTCGGGCATCAATGACGGCGCGGCCGCCTTGGTGCTCGCACGCGGCGAAGCCGCGCGGGCGGCCGGTCTGACACCCCAGTTCCGACTGCTGGGCTATGCGATCGCGGGCGTCCGCCCCGAGGTGATGGGCATCGGCCCGATCCCGGCTGTCGAAAAGCTGTTGGCGCAGACAGGCCTGAAAGCTTCTGATTTCGATGTCATCGAATCGAACGAAGCCTTCGCGGCTCAGGCGCTCGCGGTGAACAAGGGGCTTGGCCTCGACCCCGCAAAGGTCAATCCGAACGGCGGGGCAATCGCCTTGGGGCATCCCGTCGGCGCGACCGGGGCGATCATCACGATCAAGGCCATGTACGAGTTGATGCGCATCGGAGGTAGCAAAGGGCTTGTCACCATGTGCATCGGCGGGGGGCAGGGGATCGCGCTGGCCATAGAGCGCATCTGACGCCCAGATTGGCAGGGCCTCGTGTCCGGTCTATCCTTTGGGCCGGTTGCACGGGGCCCTGCCATGATCGATGATCCGACCCGCACTGGCCGCTGTGCGGTCTGCGGTAAATACCTGCCTCAGGAAGAGCTGACCGAGGGGGCGCATGTGCGACCCTCGCTCGTTGAATTGCTGCGCGAGGATATCCCGGACTGGTCCGACGCCAGCCTGATCTGTCCTGATTGCCTGCAACGCTATCGCCAGATGTACCTGACCAGGCTCATGGCGGATGAAACAGGCGAGCTGGGCGAACTTGAGGCCGAGGTTGCCCAGGCGCTTTCTCGCAACGAATTGCTGACCCTGCAGACCACGCCCGAGGATGAGGACGAAGATCTGGATTTTGGCGCGCGCATGGCGGATCGCGTCGCGAGCCTCGGCGGGTCGTGGGGGTTCATCCTGGTCTTTGTGGCGGTCCTGCTGGTCTGGATGGCGGTGAACACGGTCGGGCTGCTGCACCGTCCCTTCGACCCCTATCCCTATATCCTGCTGAACCTGATGCTGTCCTGTGTCGCTGCGCTGCAGGCTCCGGTCATCATGATGAGCCAGCGCCGGCAAGAGGCCAAGGATCGGCGCCGGGCCGAAAACGATTACCGGATCAACCTGAAGACCGAGCTTGAGCTACGGCAGCTGCATGAGAAGATCGACCATCACGTCACTCACCAATGGCGGCGTTTGCTTGAGATCCAGCGGATCCAGGTCGATCTTCTGCATGAGATGCGGCGCCGCTAGGCAGAGGGGCAGATGCACGACGCGAAGGCAGTCTGCCCATAATTGGAACGGGTCGCTTCCTTGGGAAACGACCCGCGAGATCCACGGAGATGGTCCGGTTAGGGTTAGTGCTCACCGTCCCAGTCAGGGTTTACGACCCTTGGGGCTGCCCTCAGGCCACGGCCCCCCTGACTGTCCCGACACCTCTCTCCACTATCACTCTCGACACTGGACCACCTCCTTTCAATGTGTTGCCGTATGATCTTAGCGTGCCACAACGCGAGTCGCAGTCAATGAATTTGCGCACGCTTCTGGATCAAATTTCCGACGATGATCCTGAAGGGCACCAGGGCAAGAATGGCCTGGGCCATTTTGACCATCCAATCGGCAACTGCCAAAGAAATCCACAAAGGCTGCGCTGGACCCTGCCCAAGCATGGGAACAATCTCGTTTGCCCAGGAAACGTCATCACCCGGAAACAAAGGTGTGAGTGCCGTCGAGAAGGCGATGGTGAAAAATACGGCGGTGTCGAGGATCGAGCCGACGATGCTGGCGGCGAGAGGGGGCAACCACCAGTTGTATTTCCGCAACTTGTTGAAGACGGCAATATCCATCAATTGGGCGGAAAGGAACGCGGCGCCCGAAGCAATGGCGATGCGCAGCGTGGTCTTGTCCATGCCCGCGGCCACGACCGAGCAAAGCACCCCGGTGACGAAGCCGGCGAAAACGACCTTGCGCGCGGCGTCGGATCCATAGACCCGGTTCATGATGTCGGTTACCAGGAATGCGACGGGATAGGTCAGGGCGCCCCAGGTCAGCCAGTCACCAAGCAGGTGCTGGACAAGGATGTTCGAAGCCACCACGACGATGGCCATGGCGATAACGCCTGGAAGAATGCGGGTCATGTCAGATCCGTTTTTGCAAGGTAGCGGAGACTCGGCCCCACTCGTCTGGGGCAGCGCCGCTTAGGCCTCGTTGGCCATTCTGTCAATCATTTTGAGCATGCGGGACGCCGCGTTTCAGGTCGATCACCCTGAACTCGACCAACTCGGTTCGCTGGAGGCGACTGAAATTGTCATCCGAAATCATCGTCAGGCGAATGCCCTGACCGTCGTCCCAGACCGCGATCCCTTCGAGATTGTCATATTGCAGCGGCAAGGTGGTGAGCAGGGTTTCCTCATTCGTCAGGGCCGTTTCGGACAAATCGAAACGCCGGACCCGAGATCGGAACCCAAGCAGCCCCATGAAGTCGCGTTCCAGCAGATAGAAACGCCCATCGGGGCCGACATCCGCCCCCACCGCCAACCAGTCGCCCCGACGCGGGATCGAGAAGGGATGATCCCATTCGCCATTGCGGTAACGCCACACCGGGAAGGGCTTTTCGAGTCCGCCCGATCGTTCCGGTACGGTCAGCAGCGTGCCATCCGGCAGGATCGCGAGTGCCTCGAGGGATGAGTTCCGCTGCAGCGCCCGGAAATCTGCGGTTCTTGGCAGGACCTTGGCTGGGGAATCCGGCGCCGTGTGACCCACGACGCGGGTCAGCCCCTCATAGCTGATCCAGATCGTTCCGTCGGGCCCGATCGCCAGACCTTCGCTGTCGCCCTTCCAGCCGGGCGCGAGATTGCGGCCCTGACTGTCCTTCAGGCGTGATTGCCCGTCCGAATTGATGCCGGTGATCCGGCCCTGCTCGTCTCGTGTGATCGTGCCCCATCTGAGAGAGGCGCGGTCGGACAAAACCATGAAACGGGTTCCGCCGTCTTCGATCTCGATGCCGGAAAACCCGCCGAAGCCGGGCTCATCGAGGTTCCAGCGGTATGTTCCGACATGTTCGACCTCGACCGCTCCCGTCTTGGCGGACATGTCTGGCCCGGCGGCACAGGAATGGGACAGCGCGACCAGCACGCCCAGAAATGCCATGGCGACCCCGGTAAGGGGTCGCCTCAGCCAACCTGGGTGTACTTGCGCGCTTCCGCTCAGCGGGCGGTCGCGACGGCCTGGCATTGTCGGGGCATCTCGCTAAGTCGGAAGCTGCGGGGGTGACGATAGTTCGGGTCGGGCGGTACTGGCTTGACCCTGCTTGGATCGATGCGGTTCTTGATCCACTCGGCGGCTTCTGCGCAACCGTCGCCGGGCGGAGGGGCGTCCTGCTCGCGGCAGATCGAACCCGCAGGGCAGGCGAGCCGGACATGGAAATGGTAGTCATGGTTGCTGAGCGGGCGCACCTTGCGCAGCCAGGCGCGATTGCCGGTTTCCATCTGGCACATGGCCACCTTGGCGACCGGGTCGATGAAGATCCGTTCGACGCGGGGGTCGCGGGCAGCGGCGCGGATGATCGCCATATGCGAAGGCGACCAGTTCCGGGATGGCGCGGTCCCTGCAGAATTGACCACCGAGGCCGAGGAAATGCTTTCGCGCTGCGACGGGGTCAGGTTCAGGCTGCGCGGCGGCAGAAGCCAGATGTCCGCATCAAGCCCCATCTGATGGCTGGCATGGCCGCTGACCATCGGGCCGCCCCGAGGCTGGCTCATGTCACCTATATACAGGCCAGGCCAGCCGACTTGCCGGGCTGCCTGCGACAGGCCGATCAGGAAATTGACCAGCTCGGGATGCCCCCAGTTTCGGTTGCGCGACAATCGCATCGCCTGCCAGGTCGGGCCGGATTCGGGCAATTGCGCCGCACCGTTCACGCATCCCTTCGAATAGAAGCCGATCGCAACCGGTTTTCCCCCGGTGGGACCACGTGCGCTGCCGAAGACGTCCTTGGCAAGCGGATCTGCCGATGCGGGCAGGGCGACCGTGAGCGACAGCACGAATGCGCTCAGGAATTTTCTGATCACTGCTCGTATTCCCCTCTTGCTTTGACCCAGCTTAACAAAATCAGCGAAAGAAGGAACATCACGATCAGCGGAGAGATGCCAAGCCGCAAGTTCCCGCTGATATCGGTCACGAGGGCAATCAGGAACGGGGCGAGAAAGGTCGTGGCCTTGCCCGACAGGGCGTAAAGGCCGAACACCTCGGTCGCGCGTTCAGGCGAAGTATGGAAAACGACAAGCGTCCTTCCTGCCGCCTGCAGGACACCGCCGGCACCGCCGATCAGCGCGCCGCACAGGAAGAACAGCGCGTCGGGCAGGCGCGATCCCTCGGCAAGCTCGAACCCCATGATCTGGCTGCGGTCCATGCCGATGACGATGGTGCAGACAAGGATGAGTATCAGCGAGCAGACGATGGTCACGGGCTTCGGCCCCCAGCGCCTGTCTGCACGTCCACCAAGCCAGCAGATGATCGTGGCCGAGACGGCAGCGACGATCCCGAAGATCCCCGACAGGATCACGGGCCAGCCAAGAACCGATGCCGCGTAGATGCCGCCGAAGGCATAAAGCCCGTTCAGCGCATCGCGCGAGAACATGGATGACAAAAGGAAGGCGGAAAGCGAGCGTCTTTCCCTGAGGCTCAGGATCAGTCGCCAGAGGTCACGCATTGCGGACCCAAGCCGAACCGGACGGGAAGATCCTCGCGGCTCGCGGACCCAAAGCGCAAACGGAATCATGAAGACCAGATACCAGATCGCGGTGAAGGGTCCGACCGCGCGCGTTCCCTCGCGCAATTCCGGGTCGAGCCCCAGGATGGGCCCGATCCCGATGATCGTCCGGCCTGTCTGGGCATTCTCGGCCAGAAGAGCCAGCATGAGAAACAGCGCGATCACGCCCCCGAGATAGCCGAAGGCGAAGCCCGAGCCGGAAATGCGACCGATTTCTTCCTTCGAGGCCAGTCCCGGCAGAAGCGCATTCGTGAAGATCGTGGCGAATTCGAGGCCGATCAGGCCCAGGCCAAAGCTGAAAACGATCATGTGCAGATGTGTCTGGCCGGGCATCAGGAACCAAAGCCCCCAGGCGCCCAGCACGTAGAAGGCCGAAAAGGCCCAGACCCAGACCAGCCTTCGCCCGCTACTGTCGGCAACCGCCCCGAGGACAGGCGCCAGCATGGCAATGATAAAGCCGGCGATGGAAAGCCCATAGCCCCATAGCGTCTGGGCGGCGGCGCCCGCAGCCTCGGGGCTCATGCCCTGCGCGGTGTAGTGGGCGCGGGCCATTTCGGCGTAATAGACCGGAAAGATGAAGGTGGTCAGCAGCGTCGCATAGGGTTGGCTGGCCCAGTCGAAGAACCACCAGCCCCAGATCCTCTTTCGCTCCATCCCCGCTTCCCTGCTGGCCCTGTTCCCGCGCATAAGGCCAAAGCAGGGTCAGGCTGGCAAGTCGTCTTTCGGGTCTGTCGGGGCCAAGGCGGGCAGTGCGGGCGGCCAGTCGCGCTGCGCATCCGCCGCGATCCATGACTGGACCCAGCCCGGCAATTCCGGGCTTTCGGCATTGTGGCCGGCCGCAGCCATGACCTCGGCCGGAGAGACGATGCCCTTGTCCGAGGTGATTGCGGCACGCAGCAGCATGTGGTTGCAGCATTCACCTTTGCGCCAGATGCTCTGCTCCATATAGAGAAATCTTGCGTCCCAGCCGAGCGATCGCGAAACGATCGTGAACCGATCGAAGCACCGCACCCTGCGACGATAGCGCACCGAATTGCCTGCAACCGTGATGCCCCAGCGATTTTCTCGCAATGTGTCGATCAGGCCGGTTCGCATCGCCATCGGGATGCGGCCAAGATCGTAAAGCGTGAGCGTCCGGCCATTGTTCAGCTCGATCCAGGGATCGAGATCCCAAGGCCAGCAGCGATGCGTCGAAACATGGGCATCTACAAGGCCGAGGCGTGGCGATTTGCGGTGTGTGAACGTCTCATAGGCAAAGCGCAGGATCGGATACATCTGTCCCCCTTGTATGGCAGACGGGCTATTCCGACCCGGTGAAGGCGTCAATCCCGACGCTGCGGCGCGCAGGGTTGCGAAACGGGGGAGGCTGGCTTACCTGTCGCTGACATGCGCAAGGCGAGGATGAAATGGGCACGCTGTTCGAAGCACTGATGCTGATACTGGATGTGATCTGGTTCGTGATGATCGCCCATATCATCATGTCATGGCTGATCAACTTCCAGGTTCTGAACCTGCGCCAGCCGCTGGTCTGGCAGATCTGGAACGGCCTGAGCCGCGTGCTCGAACCGCTTTACGCGCCGATCCGGTCGGTTCTGCCGAATACTGGCGGGCTCGATCTGGCGCCGCTCGTCGTGTTCATCATCATCATCATTGCGCAGCGCGCGCTCGCCAATAACGCCGGCTGGTTTTACGGGTTCTAGGCATGTCGGCCGCCCCGCTGCTGCGGCAGGTCTTCGGCTTCGACGGGTTTCGCCCGGGCCAGGAAGAGATCGTCGACGCGGTCGCCGAGGGGCGGGACGTGCTGGCGATCATGCCGACCGGCGGGGGCAAGTCGCTTTGCTACCAGCTTCCCGCACTGATGCGGGAAGGGCTTACGGTGGTCATTTCGCCGCTGATTGCGCTGATGCGCGATCAGGTGCGTGCCCTTACCGAGGCGGGTGTTGCCGCCGCCGCCCTGACCAGCGGCAATTCCGAGGACGAGAACGCCCAAGTCATGCGCGCATTGACCGCGCGCGAACTGCGCCTGCTCTACATCGCGCCTGAACGGCTGGCTTCGGGCGCGACGGTGCCGCTGCTACGCCGCGCGGGCGTTCAGGCGATTGCCGTGGATGAAGCCCATTGCGTCAGCCAGTGGGGGCATGATTTCCGGCCCGACTACCTGCGGGTCGGCGAATTGCGCAAGGCGCTATCGGTGCCGCTGGCGGCCTTCACCGCAACCGCCGATGCCGAAACCCGTGACGAGATCGTGGCCAGGTTGTTCAACGGGGTCGATCCCCAGATCTTCCTGCGCGGCTTCGACCGGCCGAACATCCATCTGGCCTTTCAGCCGAAAGATGGGCCGCGTCGGCAAATTCTTGATTTCGCGACTGCCCGACGCGGGCAGTCGGGCATCGTTTACTGCGGCACGCGCGCCAAGACCGAAACGCTGGCCCAGGCGCTGAACGAGGCGGCCTTGCCTGCGGTGGCCTATCACGGCGGAATGGAGGCCGAGCAACGTCGCGCCGTCGAGACCCGCTTTCAACGCGAGGACGGGCTGATCGTCACAGCGACAGTCGCCTTCGGGATGGGGATCGACAAGCCGGATATCCGATGGGTCGCCCATGCCGACCTGCCGAAGTCGATCGAAGCCTACTATCAGGAAATCGGCCGCGGCGGGCGTGACGGCGCCCCCGCCGAAACGCTGACGCTTTACGGCCCTGACGATATCCGTCTACGCCGCGGCCAGATCGACGAGGGGCTGGCCCCGCATGACCGCAAGGCCGCCGATCACGCGCGGCTGAATGCGCTGCTCGGGCTGGCCGAAAGCCCCACCTGCCGCCGCGTTGCCCTGCTTGGCTATTTCGGCGAAACGACCGGGAATTGCGGGAATTGCGATATCTGCGATGCGCCGCCCGAAACCTTCGATGGAACGAAGGATGCGCAAAAGGTCCTTTCGGCGGTCTTGCGCACCGGGGAAAGCTTTGGCGCGGGGCATATCATCGATGTCCTGATCGGCAACGCGACCGAACGCGTCCAGCAGCGCGGGCATGACCGGATTCCGACTTTCGGCGTGGGGCGCGACAATTCGCGGTCCCAGTGGCAGGCGATCATTCGCCAGATGCTGGGGCGCGACCTGATCCGCCCCGACCCCGAGCGCCATGGCGGCCTGGCGATCACCGCAGCGGCGCATCCCGTCCTGCGTGGCGAGCAAAGCGTGGTCCTGCGGCGGGATCTGGTCAGCCGGGCGCGTCCCTCGGTGGTGGTGCGCGCGCAGGTCGATGAAGAGGACGCGCCGCTGCTTTCCGCGCTCAAGGCCAAGCGCCGCGCCCTTGCCGAGGCAGCGCGGGTGCCGGCCTATGTCATCTTCCCCGATCGCACCCTGATCGAGATGGTTCAGTCGCGGCCCCAGACCCTTGACGAGATGGCCCGTGTAAGTGGCGTCGGGACGAAGAAGCTGGACAGTTATGGCGAGGAATTCCTGCGCGTGATTGCGGGCGAGGTCGCGCCGATGCATCCGTCGCGCCGGGCTTTGGCAGGTCGTGCCTCGGGCGATCTCTACGACCGTCTCGCTGCGGCGCAGGGAAGGCTTGTCAGGGGCGATGACGGCACGGGAAAACCGCTATCGGTCAGCCCCTCGATCCTGCGCAAGATCGCGCAGGACCGCCCTCGTGACCTGACCCGCTATCTTGACGCGGCGCGGATCGAGCGTTTTGGAGATGCCTTCCGCGCCGAGATCGACCCGGAATAGCGGCCTCTAACGGTCGGCAGCGGCCCGCGCCAGTTCTTCGGCCGAAGGCATTCCGCCGCCCTCGGGCGGCTTCACGGCGAATATCGCGCAATACAGTGCCGGGACGAAAACCAGCGTGACCAGAGTCCCCGCGATGATGCCCCCCATCATGGCATAGGCCATCGGACCCCAGAACACCTGACGCGAGATCGGGATCAGGGCCAGACTTGCCGCCGCCGCCGTCAGCAGGATCGGGCGCGCGCGGCTGTCGGACGCCTCGAAGACTGCATCCCACTTGCTGTGCCCTTTTGCGATCAACACCTGAATTTCATGGACGAGAATGACCGAATTTCGGATCAGGATGCCGATCAGCGCAAGCACCCCCAGGATCGCGACGAAACCCATCGGGACGCCAAAGGGCAAGAGTGTCGCCACGACACCGATCAGGCCCAAGGGTGCGGCCGCGAACACGATCAGCGACAGGCGGAAACTCTGCATCTGGATCATCACCAGCAAAGCCATCAACAGCAGCATGACGGGCACGACCGCCGCGATCGGAGCCTGGCTTTCGCCCGAGGTTTCGACCGTGCCGCCTACCGCGACCTTGACCTGCGCGGGCAAGCCCTTTTCGAACTCGGCGACCTTGGTCGAAAGTGCCGAGATGATCGTTGCGGGTTGGTCCCCGGTCGCGATGTCCGCCTTGACCGTAACCGTGGGCATGCCATCGCGCTGCATGATGAGCGGCTGTTCCGTTCCGTAATCCAGCTGTGCGAGCGAAGCCAGCGGAATGGGCGTGCCGGTTTCGGTCGCCAACTGCAGGTTCTGGATCGAATTCAAAGATTGGCGATCGCTTTCCGATCCGCGTGCCAGCACGGTGATGAGGAAGATCCCGTCGCGCAGCTGGGTGATCTCTCGCCCCGAGAAGGTCCCCGAAAGCGCGCCCGCGATATCCTCGTTCGTGATGCCGACACGGCGCGCCTGATCCTGATTGACCCGCAAGGTGATGACGCGGGCCGGTTCGTTCCAATCCAGCGAAATGTCGCGAAGTCGCTCTTCGGTCGACATCACTGCCGCCAATCCGCGCGCCTTGTCCCGCGCCTGATTAAGATCGGGTGACGAGACGCGATATTGCACGGGCTTGCCGACGGGGGGGCCGATCTCGAGATTCTTGACGTAAAGTTCGGTCCCGATCAGCTCGGTCTTGCCAAACTCGATGAGCCGGGATTTCAACCTGTCCCGTGCCGCCAGGTCCGCTGTCTGGATCAGCACCTGGCCCATATATGGCCCCGGCGTGGGCACATCCATGGAAAGCACGAAACGCGGCGCGCCGCGACCGACGAACGACGTGTAGAACAGCGCATCCTGCTGTTCGGCAAGGAAGGTTTCCAGCCGCGCGATATCCGCGTCGGTCTTTGCGATCGAGGCATTGGCACGCTCGGTCACATCGATGATGATTTCGGTCCGGTCCGATGTCGGGAAGAACTGCTGCTGAACGTAGCCCATCCCGAAAACCGAAAGGGCGAAGGCTGCGAATGTCACCGTAATGGTGGCCCAGCGGAAGCGCATTCCCATGATCAGAAGGCGATGAAAACCCCGCCGCAGCGGGCCGGCGCGCTGTTCATGCCGTTCGGCCGAGCGCGCCAGGAAGGTCACGCCAAGCAACGGCGCGAAAAGGACGGCGACGACCCAACTGACCAGCAACGAAACGGCGATCACAACGAAAAGCGAAAAGGTGAATTCCCCCGCCGCCGAATTGTTCAGTCCGATCGGGATGAAACCGGCAACCGTGACAAGCGTGCCGGTCAGCATCGGAAACGCGATCGAGGTCCAGGCATAGCTTGCCGCCTTCTCGACGGTTTCGCCGATCTCCAGTCGCGAAATCATCGTTTCGATCGCGATCATCGCGTCATCCACGAGCAATCCCAGCGCGATGATCAGCGCACCCAGCGAAATCCGCTGCAAGGTGATGCCGCAGATCTCAAGGATGACAAATGTGATCGCCAGGACAAGGGGGATCGTCAGCGTGACGACGAAGCCTGCCCGGAAGCCGAGGCTCACGAAACTGACCAGGAGAACGATCGCGACGGCCTCGGCCAATGCGCGGACGAAATGGCCGACCGCATCGTTCACGACATGGGGCTGATCGGCGAACTTGGCCATTTCGATGCCGATCGGCAGATCTCGCGCGACACCTGCCATCAGCGCGTCGACTTCCTTGCCGAACTCCAGGATGTTTTCACCCTCACGCATCCCGATCTGCAGGCCGATCGCCGCCTTTCCGTTATAGCGGAACATTTCGTCGGGGGGGTCCTGGTAGCCACGGCGCACCTCGGCCACGTCGCCGATATTGAAGAACCTGTCGCCCACCCGCAGGTTCACCGCAGCGATGGCCTGGGCATCGTCGAACTTGCCGCCAACGCGCAGCAGCACCTGTTCCGGCCCGGCCTGGACGATGCCCGAAGGCGCAATCGCGTTCTGTGTTGCCAGCGTCTGAACCACCTGGTTGTGGTTCAGGCCAAGTGCGGCCAGCCGGGCCGAGGAAAACTCGATATAGACCTCTTCCTTGCGGACGCCCAGCAACGCCGTCTTGCCCGCCATGGGCAAAGCCTGGACCTGTTTTCGGATGTTCTCGACCCGATCCCGCAGCTCGCGCGGGCTGAACCCGTCCGAGGTGAAGGCATAGATGTTCCCGTAGACATCGCCGAAATCGTCGTTGAACTGGAACCCTCCGAATTCCGCAGGAAAGTCGGGCCGGATATCCGACATCATGTTGCGGACACGCTTCCACACCTCGGGCACCTCGGGGCCGCGTATCGTCGGGTCAAGTTCAAGGTAGACGATCGACTGGCCGGGCATGGTCACCGAGCGCGTGAACTTGAGTTCGTCGAGTTCCTCGAGCTTGGTCTCGATCCGCGTGGTCACCTGATCGAGTGTGTCCTGAATTGTGCCGCCCGGAAGCGACGCGCTTATCACCATGATCTTTATGGTGAAATTCGGGTCTTCCTCGCGTCCGAGGCGCAAGTAGCTATAGGTTCCGGCCAGCATCGAGACGATGAGCAGGAACCAGACGAGTGAACGGTGATGCAATGCCCAGTCGGAAAGGTTGAAGCCGCGAGAGGTCATGGATCGACGCTTTCTCCCACGGCTTGGCCGTCCTGAAGCGAATGGATGCCGCGGATGACGATTTCCTCGCCGGCGGTCACGCCTTCGCTGACCGTCACCTGGTTCTGCAGGCCGGAACTGTCGGTCACGATGCGACGCATCGAGACACGCGCCGGTTCATTTTCACGTGAAACGATCCAGACATGGGGAACGCCCTGCCGAAGAAGGATCGCTGCCCTGGGGATCGTCAGGCGGGTCATTTCGCCTGTCGACGGGCTGGCACGCACCAATGCGCCCAGCCTGAAACCTTCGACATTCTCAAGCGAAAGATGCACGCGTCTGGTCCTGGTCACGGCATCCGCGACCGGTTCGATGCGCGAGGCGCGGGCAGCGTTGCGGATGTCGGGATGGTTCTCTGACCAGACTTCGAAACTGTCCCCGATCGCGAGACGCGACAGAAGCGCGGGTTGCACGTCGATGACGACTTCCAGCTCGTCTTGGCCCGACAACTGCATCACGGCCTGGCCTGCACTGACGACCTCGCCCGGCTCGACATCTATCGAACTGATGACTCCGTCGAACGGAGCCTTCATTTCCGCGAATTGCTCGGTGTCCCGCGCCCTTATGAGCTCGGACTGGGCCTGCTGCTCGGCTGCGCGGGCGGTGGCCAGCATCTGTTCGGCCTGCTCCAGATTCGCGGTCGTCGTCACGTTTCGGTTGGCAAGGGCCCTGGTCCGCGCAGCGGTCGCCTCGGCCGTCTCGAGTGCGACCTTTGCTGCATCGGCTGCGGCCTGGGCGGCGGCAACCTGGCCCTGCAGATCCTCGGGGTCTAGTGTCGCAAGTGTCTCGCCTTGCCGGACCACGTCGCCAAGTTCGACATTGCGCGCGGTGAGCCTGCCAAGGGTCTGAAAAGCCAGCGACACCTCGGTCCGAGCCTTTATCACGCCGGGCATCGAATGGTTCATGGCGGGTGAACTGCTGACGATGATGCTGGCGACGGGCCGGAAACCTTCGTCATCCGGTGGGGCAGGTGCCGACCAGGGAAGCTGAAAGCCAAAGGCCGGGCCAGTGACCGACAGGCCGACGGCGAGGAAGAAGAAACTGCGCCGGATCATTCCTGCTCCTCGATCCGGTCAGCGATGACCTTGCGACCGGGAAAGAGCAGCTGTGATCCAGCCCCCACGACCAACTGCCCGGGGGTAAGTCCGGTGCCGATGATCACCTCCCCCTCGGCAAAGCGCTGAATCGTCACCTCGGCCAGTTCGACGCGGGACTGCCCGTCAACCACCCAGACCGCCGGCCGGCTGCCTAGGCTTGTCAGGGCGGTCCACGGGACCGAGATCCCTTTGCCGACAGGAAAGTGAACCGCGCCGCGGAAGGCGGCGCCCAGCAGCTCATAGCCAGGCGGAGGGTCCACGATCTTGGCGCGCACGGTCACCGAGCCAGTACCGGGGCTGACCAGCGGCGCGATTTCCGTCACCTGCGCCTCTAGCCGCATGTCGGGAAAGTCGATCCCGCTCAGCCTGACCTTGGCGCCAAGCGCCGCATCGAGCATGGGTGAGTTGGGCGTCTGGAAAACGACCTCACGACCGGATGATGAAGCCAGCGTGATGACGGGCTGCGCGGCGCCGACGATCTGCCCGGGCTCGGCGTTCCGAGCGGTGACGATGGCATCTGCCGGAGCCCTGATGACGGTGTCGTCCAAGGCACGTTGCGCCTGGTCGCGCGATGAATGTGCCTGCGCAAGCGACCGGTCCGCCGAGGACAGGGCCTGGTTCGCCAAGTCCAGTTCGGCCCTTGTCCCGACGCCTCGTTCCAGCATCGCGCGGGCGCGTTCCTGAGCCTGCCGGGACTGTTCCTGCGACGCGACCGCCGAAGCCAGCGCCGCCTCGGCGACATGTAGCGATTGTTCCTGCTGCAGCGGGTCGGTTCGGGCAAGCGGCTCGTTGCGCTTGACGGCGTCTCCCTCGTTCACCTGCACCTCGATCACGCGGCCACCCTGACGGAAGCCGATATCGATGCTGTCTGTCGGATGGATTGTTCCCGAAAGTGCCGCGTCGAAAATCAGCGGAACTTCCTGAACGGTGAACAGTTCGACCCGAAGCGGCTCCTCTGCCGCGCCAGGCGAAGCAAGCACCATGGCGACAAGGCTGCCGGTCAGGGCACAGCGCCCACCGCTTTTTGTGATCCCCTGAGCCAGAAAGCGCACCGCCTGCCATTCCGATGAAGCCTGTACCGCCTTGGTGTAACCCGGCCTCGCGAAGGGATACAACCGTGGGCCTTGCCGCCGTCATCCGATTATTGGCAGCGGTTGCGTCGGATGCTGCATGGGCGATCACTGATAGCTGCGTACGAGCGCCGCCGCGATCAATCCCCAGCCATCGACAACGACGAAGAAAGCCAGCTTGAAAGGCAGGGCCACGACGGCAGGGGGAACCATCATCATGCCCATCGACATGAGCACTGCCGAAACGACCAGATCGATGATAAGAAACGGTAATGAAACAAGGAATCCGATTTCGAACGCGCGCTGGATCTCGCTCAGCATGAAGGCCGGGATCAGCACGGACAGACGCTCGGGTGGGGCATCGGGCGCGGCGGAAATCTCGGCAAGTGTCGCGATCATCTCGGGGTCGGTGCGAAACTCCATGAAGCCGCGAAACGGCTCGATTCCACGATTGAAAGCTTCTTCGGCCCCAATCGTGCCGTCGCGAAGCGGCGCTCCCGCGATGGTCCAGGCCTCAGTCAGGACAGGGTCCATCACGAACCAGGTCAGGAACATCGCAAGGCTGACGATCAGCATGTTCGGGGGCGACTGCTGCAGCCCCAGCGACTGGCGCAGAATGGAAAGCACGGTCACGATGAAGGGAAAGCAGGTCACCATGATGGCAAGGCCCGGCGCCAGGGAAAGCGCCGTCATGACAGCCAGGATGGCGATCGCGTTCCGCCCCACCCCGTTCGTTACCGAATCCGCCATCTCGTTCAGTCCGTCGAGGTTTTGGGCAAGCGCCAGATCGGGCAACAGAAGAAACGGAAAGACCAGCAGAAAGCTTTTCACGATGGGGCCGTCGCGCCGAGCACACGCACGAAAATGCGGTTCTCGCCGTCATCGGAGCTGGTCAACTCACCCCGTGCGATCACCTTGTCGCCGACGCAGATCTCGACACCGTCCGTGATCTGCTGGTCGAGCGTCAGGATGTCGTCGCTGCGCAGGCGGGAAAGTTCAGCGACGGAAAGCTTCGTGCCGCCAAGTCGGATCGTGACCTCGACCTGGATCTGGTCCGTGGCGATGAGTCCATTGAATTCGTCCATGCTCAATCTCCTGCAAGTTCGTCGATAATGGCCTGGCATTCGCGCGTGACCCGGTCCGGGTCCAACTGGATCGCCCCGCCCTGGAAAAGGATCTCGATCGCGTCCGGGCCCAGATCGGCAGCCTCGATCGACGCATTGGCAAGACCGCTGCGTTCCACGCATTCGCGGATGTCGGCAATCATGTCCGCGGGGCAGCAGATTCGCAGTTGATGGGGAATCGGGTCCCGGCTGATGCGGTCAAGCTCGGATCGAAGGCATGCCAGGATCCGCTCTCGTCCATGGGCTGCCGCCAGAAGCCCGGTGACAGCCTCGAGCACGGGTTGAAGCGCAGCACTTGTCTCGCGCAGGAGTTCGCTGCGGTCCGTCGCGCTTGTCACAAGCCGGTCCTGAAGTTCCGAAAGCTTCGTACAGAGCGCATCGAGACTGAGTTCACGCCCATCTGCCAGGCCCTTTTCATGACCGAGCTGATAGGCGTGCTCAAGTTCCGCCGCATGTGCGGTGATCTGCGGGCCAGTGCCGGCCGGGGCAAAGGATTCGAGCCTGAGCGTCGCCGGTCGCATCATGCATCCTCGGGCTTTTCGATCCAGCCGGAAAGAAGCTTGAGGCTTTCTTCCTTGCGGGATTTCATGAGTTCCCTGAGCCGCGCGACCGGATCGCCGTTGTCGTGTCCGAGGGGCGCGAAGTCGATTTCGGCCACCGTCGCGGACGCGGGCGCGTCAGCGCCGCGGTCTGGCACGGAGGTGATCGGGATGGGGCGCGTTTCGTCCAGCGCGGCGCGGGCGGCTTCTTGGGCCCTGGCGCGCCTGACTGGCCTCAGCAGGAAGAAGATCAGGCCGAACGCGAACAGACCGACAAGACCCAGCCTGACGGGGCCGTTCAGATCGAGCCGAGCCAGCGGCCCTGCATGGCTGGCAAGCGTCCCTGCCTCGGACAATGTGGCAAAGGGCAGGGACTTCACCGTGATCGCATCGCCGCGGGATTCGTCCAGACCCACCGCCGATGCGACGAGTTCGCGGATCGCCTTGAGATCCTCTTCGGGACGGGGCGCGAGTTCTGCGTTTCCGGAGGCATCCGGTCGCGGCACGCCGTTGACCAGAACCGCAACGGTCAGGCGCCTGACCGATCCGGGCTGGCGGTGGATTTCACGCGTGACCTTGCTGACCTCGAAATTCGATCTCTGGCGGGTTTCGGACCGCGAGGAGCGGCTTTCCTCGCCCTTGTCATCCTGGCTTTCGGGCAGGTTCGAAGCTGCTGTGACATTGCCGGCAAGGGCGTTGCTGCTCTGGTCGGCCGATTCCTGGCTTTCCTGCGAGATCAGGGCGCGTTCCAGGGGGTCGAAACGCTGCTCGGTCATTTGCTCGGTTTCGGTCATCACGTCGAGGTTCAGCTCGACGATCGCGTTGCCGGGCCCGACATGCGCTTCCAGGATGCGCTCGACATTCCGCTTCATCTCGGATGCGCGGTCTTCGCCGCCGAGATCGTCGCTTGCCGCCACGACGCCGCGTTCGCTGTCGATCACCGTCACCGCATCGGGAAACATGCCCGGTACCCCTGACGATACGAGGAATTTGAGGGCCTTGGCCTGGCTGTGATTGATGGGGCTGCCATCTGTCGTGAGCGTGACTGACGCGCTGGCCTGCGCTTCGCGGCGGTAGCCCCGACCGCTCGGCACGGCGAGATGCACGCGGGCCGAGCTGACATTGGGCAAGGCAAGGATGGTTCGTGCAAGCTCGCCTTCCTTGGCACGCCAGTAGGCCGCGTCAAACATCTGAGAGGTGGTGCCGAATCCCGACATGCCGTCTAGGATTTCGTAGCCGCTTCCTCCGGCCGCGGGCAGGCCCGCAGCGGCAAGCGTCATGCGCAAGGCGTCGCGCCGATCCTGCTGGACCCAAATCGAATCGCCCCGGATCTGATAGGCGGCGCCGGATTTTTCGACTGCCTCCAGGACCGAGCCGGCTTGCTGAGGGTCCAGGCCCGAATAGAGCAACGCGAGCTGCGGTCTGCTGGCGAGCCATGAAAGGCCGATGATGGCGACGAAGGTCGTGAGGAAGGCCGCCACCAGAACGGCACGCTGTGGCATGCTTCGTTCGCGCCAATAGTCCTGAAGCTTCAGCAAAACATCGTCCTCTCGAATCGGCTGGATCTGCCATGGAAGAAGTCTTGCCACGGGGGCGATTAAGAATTGGTTAGCCCGCCGGTGCTATCCGATGACCAATCAGTCGGAGAATCACATGAGCACCACCGTCTCGCCGGAGATGCTGCCATCCCGAAGCAGGATCCGCAGGCTTCTGCCCGTAGCCGCAGGCCTTCTGCTGCTGGCTGCAGGGTTTGCCACGACATTTCTGGGCTACTGGTCACCGACCTCGCTGTTCAGGCAGGAACACCGTCAGGCAGAGGGTGCCGAGCTTCCCTCCGTGCATTTCGTGAGCCTGCCGCAGATCGTCCTGACGCTCTCGGGGCCGCAGATGCGCACCCTGGTCATGTCTGTGAAGCTGGAAACCGACCCCGAAAACAGGGCGAGCGTAGAGATGCTCGTTCCGCGACTGGCCGATACGTTCAACAGCTTCCTGGCCGGGATCGAACCTTCAGCCTTCGAGCGCAGGGGAATTCTCGACATCATCCGGGACGAGATGGGGAATCGGGCGGTGCAGATACTTGGCGACAAGGCGTTCAGCGACGTTCTCATCACCGAGTTCCGCGTCCAATGACCTTCTCTCATCTTTTCCAGGCGATGTTCTTGTCCTTTGCGGCCGGGCTTTGCGTATTTTGTTTCGTGCTTGCGCGGCGGCTGCGGCGTCTCAATGACCTTGAAACCGGGTTGGGCGGTGCCATCGCGGTCATGTCAAGCGAGATCAGCCGGCTGGAGGCGGCGATCATCGCAGCCAAGGCCGAGGCGATGCAGGCGACCCAGGCTCTTGCCGACGAGATCGAGCGCGCAAAGCAGGAGCGCGCCTTCTGGGTTCTGCAGAAGAAATTTGCCGAAAGTTCGAAGGCGGGCCCGACGAGGCTTCGCCGCAGACGGCGCCAGACCGAGGAGGCGATGCTTGATGGCTAGGAAACTTCTTCCGCTTCTGGGCGGCGTCATGGCGCTTGCCCTGGCAGGTCAGGCCGTCACCCTGATCGAATGGAAGCGTGGTTTGCGCGCCAATGCCGAACCCACATCGCTGCTGGCGGGATGCAGCGACGTGCCCGAGGCGGTCGCATTGGCCGAGACACTGCATCAGCGCGGATTGCGGATCGAGCGCTACATGCATGCGATCGAGCAGCGCAAGGCCGAGCTGGTCGAGGCCGAAAAGGAACTGACCGAAACGCTGGTCGGACTGCGTAACGCGCGCCGCGAGGCTGACGGACGTGAAAGCGGCACGCAGCAGGCACAGGCGGATGACATCGCCCGGATCATTGCGGTCTATGACGAAATGAAGCCCGAGCAGGCGGCCTTGGTTCTGGCCAACCTGCCCGCCGATTTCGCCGCACAGATCCTGATGCGGGTCCAGCCCGAGAAGGGTGCGAAGATCATGGCATCGGTCGATCCGGGTCAGGCGGCGGTCCTGACTTCTTACATGGGCGCGGCACGCGTCGGCAGCAGGTAGGACAGCCATGCTTGGAATGATCGGTATCGTCCTGACCTTCGCGATGGTCTTTGGGGGCTATATCCTTGCCGGGGGGAAGCTGGGGGTGATCCTGCATTCGCTGCCCTACGAGATGATGATGATCGGCGGCGCTGCGGTCGGTTCGTTCCTGCTGTCGAATGAGACATCCGTGATCAAGCAGGCCCTTGGCGGGATTGGACGCTCTCTCAAGGGGCCCAAATGGCATGAGACGGACCTGCAGGATGTGCTATGCCTGCTTTTCCAGCTCTTGCGGATGGCGCGCAGCAATCCCGCGGAACTTGAAAGCCATATCGAAGACCCCGACAACTCGCCGGTTTTCCAGGCGTTCCCAAGGCTCCTTGCCGATGCGCAGGTGGTGTCGCTGATTGCCGACACGCTGCGTTCCGCCAGCCTCAACTACGATGACCCCTATCAGGTCGAGGAAATGCTGGCCCAACGGATCGGCCTGATGAAGGAGGAAACGCTGCACGCCCCGCATGCGCTTCAAAGCATGGCCGATGCCCTGCCGGCGCTCGGGATTGTCGCGGCGGTGCTGGGCGTCATCAAGACCATGAGCTCGATCGATCAGCCACCCGAGGTGCTTGGTGGCATGATCGGCGGTGCGCTGGTCGGGACGTTCCTGGGGGTTTTTCTGGCCTATGCCATCGTCGCCCCCTTTGCCCACAGGCTGCAGTCAGTGACGAAGCAGGATCACGCCCTTTACGACGTGATCAAATCGGTGCTTGTCGCCGGTTTGCACCAGCATGCGACGAACCTCTGCGTCGAAGTCGGAAGACAGACTGCCCCAGAACATGTTCGCCCGAGCTTCGGTGATCTCGAAAACGCGCTGCGCGATCTCAAGAGGGCGTCGTGATAGGGGCGCTGCTAATTTCTGCCAGCCTGACGGTGACAGCGGCATCCCCGGCCTCGGGCAATGAAGATGCAGCGGCAGCCTTCATCAAGGACGCGACCGGATGGCTGCTCAACGGGGATGACCTGCCGGAAGGACTGGACGCGCGGCTTCAGGCTCTTGAACCGTCCGAAAGGCTGCGCGCGATCATCTTTTTGAGGCGCTCGGGGCTTTATTCGGGCACGGGTTGGACGATCGAGCGCGTGCTGGCTCCGGCCCTGTCGTCGGAGACCGGCCCTTGACAGAAACGACGCAAAACTCGGTTTCGTTGCGCCCGCTTGCGATCACCGGCGGGCTGGTGGTGATCGTCCTTTCGATGGTTCTGCCGATGCCGGCCCGGGTGCTTGACGTGGGGATCGCGCTTTCTATCGCGGTCGCGACGCTCACTCTCGTCATGGCGTCTCTGGTCGAGAAGCCCACCGACTTCCAGGCCTTCCCGCTGCTGCTTCTCGTGTCGCTTCTGCTGCGCCTGTCGCTCAATGTCTCGTCCACCCGGTTGATCCTCACCGACGGACAGAACGGCCCAGCGGCAGCAGGCCAGGTCATCAACGGCTTTGCCGAATTCGTCGCCGGAGGTTCGCTTCTGGTCGGGTTGACGGTTTTCGGTGTGATCTCCGTCGTGAACTTCATGGTCATCACCAAGGGCTCGGGGCGTATGGCGGAGGTCTCGGCGCGCTTCGCTCTCGATTCCCTGCCCGGCAAGCAGCTTGCAATCGATGGCGATTTGAATTCCGGAGCGATCGACCATGATGAGGCGAAGCGCCGCCGCGTTCAGGAACAGCACGAGATCAGCTTTTTCGGATCGCTCGACGGCGCATCGAAATTCGTCAAGGGCGACGCGATAGCGGGCCTTGTCATCACTCTCATCAATCTTCTCGTTGGCCTTGCGGCGGGGGTTGTCGTCCATTCGATGCCCATCGGCGAGGCGCTGTCGACATATTCGCGGTTGACGATCGGAGACGGGCTTGTTTCGCAAATCCCGGCGCTGATCACATCGATGGCGGCCGCCGTTCTGCTGTCGCGCGGTGGGGCTACCGAAAACACGGCCGAACTTCTTTCGCGGCAGGTGGTGACGAATTGGCAGGTGCCTGCCGTCGTCTCGGGGGGGATGCTGCTTGTCGGGCTGGTTCCCGGGATGCCGGTCACGGTCTTTCTGTGCCTGTCCCTCGGCCTTGGTCTTGCCGCATGGGCGATCAAGCGGCGGCAGGACAATCCGGACCCGCCCGTCGAGCCTGTCGCGGCCTCGGCGCCGGTCCCGGTGACGGCGCGCATCGGCGATGTGCTGGATACCGAGGAAATCAGCATAGATATCGGCCCCGGGCTGATCGTCAGTGCGCTGGACCAGGGGCGGGGACTGGGGCAGCGGATCACGAACCTGCGGCTGCATATCGCGCGAAACTTTGGCCTGATCCTGCCCGATGTGCGGATCACGGACGGGAATGGTTTTCAGGACGGCGAATATGTGATCCGCCTTCAGGGTGTCGTGCGGGGCAAGGGACAATTGTTGCCGCATGCCATTCTGGCGCTTGGACCGCCCGACACGCTCGGGCTCCTGCCGGGTGACGATGTGCGCGAGCCGGTCTATGATAGTGCAGCCAAATGGATCTCGGCGGACAAGCAGGAAGAAGCAGCCGTTGCGGGTGCCACGGTCGTCGTGCCGATGGAGGTGCTTTCGACCCATCTCATGGAGGTGGTGCGCAACAACCTTCCCGCCTTGCTGACCATGACCTCGATGCAGCGGATGATCCGCGAGCTATGTAACGTCACGGATGAGCATCGCGCCCAGCTCAATCAAAAATTCTTCGACAGCATGGTTCCCGACAAGGTGGCGCCCGAGCTGCTTCTTGCAGTGCTCAGGGCCATGCTTGAGGAAAGGCTTTCGATCCGGAATCTCGTACTGATCACCGAGGCCGTGCATGAAGCGCGGGCGGCTGCGACACCGGATGCCGTCTACGAACAGGTGCGGCGTCGGCTGCGGGGCCAGATCACTGAACAGTTCTCGGCGCCGGACGGCTATCTTGAGATCCTCCAGCTCCACCCCCATTGGGAAGCAGAGCTGGCGCGCGCCGAAGCCGAGGCAGGTCGAACCGGTTCTGCGCCGATGCCGCAATTGCAGCGCAGGCTGGCGGATGCGGTCAAGAAGGCGACTTCCTCGCTTCCCGCCACGAGCGATGCCGTGCTGGCGGTTCCCGATCACCGCCGGCGGCTTGTCCGGATGATGCTCGGATCGTGCGGCATCGCGATGCCGGTCATGGGGCTCGACGAAATAGACCCGGCTGCACGTGTGCGCCTGGCGGGAACCGTCGCAGCATGATCGAGCTGCCAATCCCTTCGGGCCTCGCGCCGATCCTGCTGGTCGCTTTCCTGACCTATTGTCGTGTCCAGGCCTGCCTTCTGGTCATGCCAGGCTTTTCGATGCAGGTCGTGCCTTTGCGTGTCCGGGTCGCGCTTGCACTCGCCATCACGCCGCTTTTGAGTGAGCGGTCGCGCATGCCAGGGGACATCGAACTGCTGCCGTTTGCCCTGCTATGTGGCGCGGAGATCGTGACCGGTCTGGTCCTGGGTGGGATTGTCCGCATTTTTGCCATGGGTCTGGATGTAACGGCTTCGGCCATCGCGGCGACGGCTTCCTTGTCCCAGATCATCGGCGTGACAAACGAATTCGCCCCGCATCCGATCGGCAATATCCTCAACCTGGCCGGCATCGCCCTCCTGATGGCGCTTGGCTATCCGCAATTGCTTTGCGATTTTCTTCACCAAAGCCTTTCACTGCGCCCGATAGGCCATTGGCCTGAAATTGCCGAACTTGTGCCACATGTGCTGGGGCTTTTGCGTCGCGCCTTCATCCTGGCCTTGCTGTTGGCCTCCCCCTTCATTCTTGGCGGATTGCTGTTCCAACTCCTGTCGGGGATAGTCAGCAAGGCGATGCCTGCGCTTCCGGTCATGTTCGTGGCGGCCCCGGCAGCGATCTTGATGGCATTGCTGGCGCTTGTCGTTCTTGCCCCCGCAATCCTTTCGATCTGGGCCCAGGCGGTTCTGGACGTGATGATAAGCATCCGACCATGAGCGATCAGGACGAAGACAAGGCATACGAAGCCTCTGAACAGAAGCTCCGCCGCGCGCGGGAACAGGGCGACATTGCTCGGGCGACGGAATTGAATTCGGCACTGTCCTATCTGGGGCTTTGGGCAGCCGTGCTTTTCATTGCAAACTGGGCCGCTCCGTCCTGGCTGGCGATGGCAGCACGCGCGCTCGGTGCCGAGCCCTGGCCCGATGGACGCGGCCGATCCACGATGGATATGGCGCGCGCGCTATCGGGGCATGCGGGGCTTGCCTGTGTGGCCTGCGCCGCGATTATCGCATTGCCGGTCCTTGTCGGTCTGATCGCGCAGCGCGCAATCGTCATTTCACCCAAGAAGCTGATGCCCGATTTCAACCGGATCAACCCGGTCAAGAATGCGGCGCAGAAATTCGGTCGTTCCGGGCTTGCCTCCTTCACCATCTCTCTTTTCAAGGTTGTGCTGGTCGGAGCGGGAGGGTGGCTGCTTTATGCGGCGCTGCTCGGCCGGGTGCTCAGCGCCGAGGCGATGTCTGACCTGCAATGGGTGGCCGGGCTTCGTCTCATCGTGGAACGTGTCGTGCAACTCGCGATCGGCACGGGGCTTGTTCTTGGGCTCATCGATCTGTTGTGGAAGCGGCACGAATTTCTCACCCGTCAGCGGATGTCGCGCAAAGAGATGCAGGACGAGTTCAAGGAAAGCGAGGGCGATCCGCATATGCGCTCGGCTCGTCGGCAGAAGGCCGTCGACATCGTGCTGAACTCGATGCTCGCGGATATCGAAAAGGCGGATGTCGTCATCGTCAATCCGACCCATTATGCAGTCGCGCTTGAATGGAAACGCGGAAGCGGACGGGCGCCTGTCTGTCTGGCGAAGGGTGTCGACCAGATCGCCCTCAAGATCCGCGAGCGTGCGCTTGAAAATCAGGTGCCTATCTGGTCCGACCCACCCTGCGCCAGGGCGCTCTATGCGACGGTCGGGATCGGCGAAGAAGTCCAGCACGAACATTTTGCCCCCGTCGCTGCGGCGATCCGCTTTGCCGAAGCGATGCGGAAAAAGATGCGCGAAGGCTGGGGCGGGTCGTCAGCCGAAAGAAAAAGGGACAGGAAGTGAGCAGGGCAGGAAAGTCACTTTCCGGCTTGGCCAGATTGGCCAGCCTTCGATCCGATCTTGAGATGCGGCGCTTTTCCGCCCTCTTGGCACATGTCGAGGCGGCGCGTGCACGTATCGAGGGACTCGAGCGTGAACTGCGGTCCAATTATCAGACCGATCACGCTTTTTCGGTCGAGGCGGCGCGACTGGCCAATGCTTTGGCAGGAGAGTGCAGTCGTTCCCTGGTTCAGGCAGAACAAGACCTGCAAAAGATCTTGCCGAGCTACCACGAGGCAAGGCAATCAGCCGTGCGGGAATTCGGCAGAAAGACGGCCATCGAGGCGATCGGCAAGGCATCTGTGCGCAAGGAAACGCCAACGAAGCCCCGTTGAGCCCGCCTGAGGATAAATCCTCGGCATTTCCTGCCCGGCTGCGCGGAACGCTCGCGCCGCCTCATCTGCGAAGCGCGATCTTCGCTGATCGGTCAAAGCAGATCACGGCCCCGTGTCCGCCCTGTCTCGGCTTCCCCCTTGACCACAGAAAAGGGGCAAGCTTCAACTTCCGGGTCCGCCCGCATATGATGTGGGTTCGTTTTCTTCTCTCATCATGCTGGATAACCTTTGCGATGATCCGACCCCTCGTTTTCCTTGCCGCTCTGGCCCCGCTTGCCGCTTGCGCCCCGTCCACGCCCGCACCTCAAACCATGCCAGTCGTCGATCCGGTTCCCATGGTCCCGGTTGCCGGGGTCAGCGGACTCGAATCGCGCGAGCCCGACGCCTGCAAGGCAAAGAGCTACGTCTCGGCGCTGGGCCAGCCGGGTTCGATCATCCCCAGCCTTGGGGTCACGCGCGACTATCGCGTCGTCGAATTCCGGGGAATCGAACCGCAGGAGTATGACCCGCTCCGGATCGTTTTCCGGCTGGATGCTTCGGGCAACATCTACAATATCGACTGCGGCTGATCGATGTATCCCGTTGCCGCGCTCCTTGCGCTGTCGCTGGTGACCCTGACCGGTTGCACCAACGTTGCTTCCTCTGCGGATGCAAAGGTTGACTGCGGGGCTGAGGCGTTGCGCGGGTTGGTGGGTCAGCCGCGCGCGGTTCTCGAGCAGGTGGACCTGCCCGAAGGTTCGCGGGTGATCGGCGCAAAGCAGGCTGTGACGATGGATTTTCGTCCGACCCGCCTCAACGTCGAGATCGGAGCGGACGATCGCATCGCGCGGCTGGGCTGTTACTGACCTTGAAAGACGGGCAAGGGCGTCGACAGAATTCCGACGCCCTTGCCACGACGTCAACCGCAGCCATGATCGCCGCGGGCCATGCGTCAATCGAGAGATATTCGAGAAGAAATGTGGAGGCGGGTACCGGAATCGAACCGGTCTTCACGGATTTGCAATCCGCTGCGTAACCTCTCCGCCAACCCGCCGTTGCCGTAGCATGTGGGGGTTTAGCCGCTTCGGCGGCGCGGCGCAAGACGGGGAATGTTGCCTGCGCGTCAACGTTGGCCGGGGCGGTACATGTAGTCCCTTCGGAAGGGATAGGCCGAGTCCGACCCCGGCAGGCCGGGGATTTCATCGCCCGGGCCCGGCCGCGAGATCAGAATTTGGTACAGCGAAACCCATCTTTCGGTGAATGCCAGCGCACATCCGGCAAGATAGAGGCGGTAGGAACGCAACACCTCGGCAGCGTTCTCGGGCGCGCGATCCCGGGCAAGAATCGATTCCGCCTCGGGCAGGCATGCCTCGAGCCGGTCGGACCATGACCACAATGTCCGCGCGTAATGAGGCCGCAGGTTTTCGACATCCAGCATTTCCAGGCCGACGCCCGACAGGCTGCTGATGGCACGGCTGACATGGACAAGTTCGCCGCCCGGAAAGATGAACTTTTCGATGAAATCACCCATCCCGCCACCGACATCCCCATGACCGAGCCCGCTGACGGTGATTCCGTGGTTGAGTGCCAGGCCGCCTGGTCGAAGCAGGTCGCGGATGCAGCCAAAATAGGTTGTGAGATTGGCGCGTCCGACATGTTCGAACATGCCGACCGAGGCAAGCTTGTCGAAAGGCGCCTCGGGCTTCAGATCGCGATAGTCGCACAACAGGATCTGCACGCGTTCCGACAGACCTCGTTCATCGATCATGCGAGAGACGTGATTGAACTGGTTTTTCGACAGGGTGATGCCTGTCGCCTTCACCCCGTAATTCTCGGCCGCATGCATCAGCAAGCCACCCCAGCCTGCGCCTATGTCGGCGAAACGTTCGCCTTCGCGCAGGTCGAGCTTGCGGCAGATATGATCGAGCTTGGCGACCTGGGCCTCGGCCAGGGTCATCTGCGGGTCACGAAAGTAAGCGCAGGAATAGAC
This sequence comes from Paracoccus sp. MBLB3053, assembly GCF_031822435.1. Lineage (NCBI taxonomy): Bacteria > Pseudomonadati > Pseudomonadota > Alphaproteobacteria > Rhodobacterales > Paracoccaceae > Paracoccus > Paracoccus aurantius. The sequence goes on from NZ_JAVQLW010000001.1 coordinate 1,012,295, forward strand.
CCGCAGCGGATCAAGCCACATCTGGTAGAATTCATCCGAGACATCGTAATGCGAACGGATCTGTGCCGCGTCGCGTTCGCGATTGTGACGGCGGACCGAATTGATGCGCCGTAGCGCAAGCTTCCAGGTGGGCGGCTTTCCCCGCCTGCGCTGCTGCGGGATTAGTGCGGCGACGGCGGCCATCAGGTCGCGCATGCTGCCCAGGACGGAAACCCGGCCAGCAACGATCGCCTCGCCCACTGCGCCCAGGTTGCCGCTGGCCATTGCGGCAAGCGGGGCAAGGTCCGCGAAGGCAAGTTCGACCTTGGCGGAGGCGGGCCCCAGCGTCGTTCCCGAGGGCAGCCGGATACGCAGCGGCACTGCCAGGGTTTCGAGCCTGCTTTCGATTACATGGTCCAGGGCAGTCATGGCCTACCTCGTCAAGCACTTGGAGGCGGCGCAGAGCCTCCTCTGCCATACGAGGAATAAATAAATCCGAGAGTCGCCCGGCCGGTCAAGTCTTCAGCTCAGCAAGCCATCCACCGACCTGAAAAAGCAAAAGCGGCCCGAAGGCCGCTTTGCTTTGTTTCCCGAAGGATTTTTTGGAGCGGGCGATGAGATTCGAACTCACGACCCTAACCTTGGCAAGGTTATGCTCTACCCCTGAGCTACGCCCGCACTCCGTACCGTTGGCTTCGTTCGCCGCCGGTGAGCGGTCATTTATGGGAGGCTGCCGGGGGGCGCAAGAGGAAAAAGCACAAACACGAAAAAAATTGTGAACTTTTTTCCGATTGCGTCAGCACAGGCGAAAGGTCGGGTGCCAGGCAACGTCTTTCCGATTTGCGATCCAGGAGAGGACCGCATCTGAAGGCCCGAATCTGCTGGGCCCGAGCTGACGCGTCGGACCCAGACTTGCTTCGAGAGAGAAAGCCAGATAGAAATACTAAACTATTAATCCGCGTCAAGCGGTCATCTGATCCCGAACTCGGGACGGCATTCATGGGGACAGCAAGTTCGATGGTCGATTTCACGCCTTGGCCGCAGGATCTCGCGGCACGTTATCGCGATGCAGGGTATTGGATCGATCGCCCGCTGACCCGCATTCTTGATGGCCAGTTGTCCGCAAGCGGGGCGCATGAGGCGATCATATGCGGTGACCGGCGCTTCACCTATGCCGATCTGGATGCGCTTTCGCGAAACCTGGCGGGGCGCCTGGCCGAAACGGGACTGGGCCATGGCGATACCGCACTGGTCCAACTTCCGAACCTGGCCGAGCTTTACATTGTCTTCTTCGCGCTGCTTCGCATCGGGGTCGTTCCGGTCAACGCGCTGTTCAGCCATCGCAGAATGGAAATGGCGGAATACTTCCGTCAGGTCGAGCCCGCGCTTGTCATCGGCTCGCGAGGGCATGAGCTGTTTCGCGACAATCAGTTCGCAGACGAGCTGCGCGGGCTTGGCGCCGGGCTGCTGCTGCTTTTGGACGATGAAGATCCCGCGATCTCACTGAAGCATTGGCTGACGCCGGGACCAGCCTTGCCCGAAAATTCCGCTCCGACACCTCCCCACGAGGTCGCCTTCTTCCAACTCTCCGGGGGCAGCACCGGGACGCCGAAGCTGATCCCGCGAACCCATAACGATTATGATTACAGCATTCGCGCCAGCGTCGAGATCTGTGGGGTGACGGCCGAGACGCGCTTTCTTTGCGCCCTGCCGGCCGGGCACAATTTCCCGCTCAGTTCGCCCGGCGCTCTGGGGGTGTTCCATGCCGGCGGAACGGTGGTGATGGCTCCCAGCCCCGAACCGATGACATGTTTCGATCTGATCGCGGCCGAGCGTGTCACCATGGTCCCTCTGGTCCCGCCCGCCGTCGCGCTTTGGCTGAGATTGGCCGAAGATGATCCGGTCCGCCGGGAACAACTTGCCAGTCTCGACCTCATGCTCGTCGGTGGGGCGAGCTTTGCCGAGGCGACGGCGCGCCGCGTGCCCGAGCTCCTGGGATGCCGCTTGCAGCAGGTCTTCGGGATGGCCGAAGGGCTGGTGAACTATACCCGGCTTGATGACCCGCCCGAACTGGTCTTCGCGACCCAGGGACGCCCGATCAGTCCCGATGACGAAGTACGCGTGCTAGACGAAGCGGGCAATCCGGTGCAGGACGGAACCCCCGGTGCGCTGGCGACGCGGGGGCCATATACATTTCGTGGTTATTATCGCAGCCCTGAACACAATGCCCGCGCTTTTGACGCCGACGGGTTCTATCACTCCGGCGATGTGGTGGTGCGCGAGAGCGGTTATCTGCGCGTCGTCGGACGCATCAAGGACCAGATCAATCGGGGCGGTGAAAAGATCGCGGCCGAAGAAATCGAGAACCTGCTGCTGCGTCATGCCGATATCACCCATGCCGCGCTTGTCGCGACCCCGGATGCGCATCTGGGTGAGAAGAGCTGCGCCTTTCTTGTGTTGCGCGATGGCTCCGAGAAGCTTGGCCCGCCCGCGTTGCGGCGCCACCTGCTGGCATTGGGCATCGCGGAATACAAGCTTCCCGATCGCTTCCGCTTTGTAAGTGCCTTGCCGCTGACTGCGGTCGGCAAGATCGACAAGCGCCGCCTGCGCGAGAGCCTCGTCAATGAAAACGCCTGAAAGGACCCCGGATGACCACACTTGAAAAAACCGAGCTCAGCCCCGAATGGCTGGCCGAGCGCGTCGGGCGGATGATCGAGGACGAGTGCGAAATCGACCCGGCCGAGAATCTTGTTCTCTACGGGCTTGATTCCATCGCGGTGATGACCTTTTCGGCAGAGCTGAAGCAGGTGGGCATCGCGGCGAGTTTCGAGGAACTGGCGCGCGAGCCCACACTGAACGCCTGGTGGGCGCTGATTGCGGCGCGGCGTTAGGCCCGCAGCGTCGCCCCCCCATCGACATACAGGTCGGCCATGGTGACATGGCCGGCCTGATCGGACAGCAGGTACATCACTGCCGCCGCAATATCCTCGGGTGTGGCGATCTTCTTCAGCGGAATGCCGGTCCGGAACGCCTCGAGGCTGCCCTCGATCACCGCGCGTTCGCCGCTGCCATCCTTTTCGGTCCACATCCCGGTCTGCATCGGCGTCAGGGTCGATCCGGGGGCGACGATATTGCAGCGCACGCCCTTGCCCGCGAGTTCCAGGCCGAGGCAACGGATGAGCATTGTTGCCGCTGCCTTCGAGGCTGCATAGGCCCCCATGTTCAGGCGCGGCACTCCGGCAGCGTTCGAACTGACCGAAACGATCGCGCCCCGGCCATGCCGTGCCATGGCCCGACCCAGCGCGCGGGTGACGTTGAAACTGCCGGTGGCATTGATGTCGATGACTCGCTGCCACTCCGCGTCCGGCAGGTCCAGCAACGGACCGACCGCCAGCACGCCGGCGGCATGGACGCCAAGGCCCAGGGGGCCGTGCTCAGCTTCGGCAGTGGCAACCAGCGCTTCGGCCGCCTCGGCGTCGCGAACGTCAAGGGGCATTACTGACGCACCGGCAGGAGCCTCGTAGGAGGCCAGTGCCGCCTCGGTATCGGTTGCTACCACCCGCGCGCCCGCTTCCAGCAGCAAGCGCGTGACGGCCTGACCAATTCCGCCCGCCGCGCCGGTCACGATGGTCAGCGTATTCTGAAAACCGCTCAGGCGCATGCTTTTCCGTCCTTGATTTTCATGGCCGCCAGGGCCGCGTCCGTGTTCAAGGGCACGCCGCAGGTGGCCGCGATCCAGCCCATCGCCATGTCGTGCTTGTCGCGATTGAAATCGGCCTGGGCATCCGCGACGGCGAACGTCTCGATATCGCGCTGGAATGCTTCGACTGCGGTCGCGAGGCAGCCGATATGGGCATAGATCCCGCAGATCATGAGCTGATCGCGACTGCGTGCCCGCATCAGGTGTTCAAGATTCGACCGCTGGAAGGCGCTGTAGCGATGCTTCAGCAGGACGATATCGTCACCTTCCGGCGCAAGCTCGGGCAGGATGTCCTGATCCTCGGGGGCGGCACTCATGCCTGGTCCCCACAGATCGGCCTGAAGGCCCCGGTCGGGGCGGAACTGGTTTCCCTTTTGAGCGGTATAGAAGACGGGAATTCCCGCCGCGCGCGCCGAGCCGATCAGCCGGGCGATATTGTCGATGGCCGGGGCAAGCGGACTTCCGGCGGGAAAAGGACGGCAGAAATAGCGCTGCATGTCATGGACAAGCAGCGCAAGCCTGTCTCGCTGCGGCAGCCAGGGGCCGCGGGCCTTAGGCAATTCGCTGGTGCGAGGCAGGTCATATGCGGGGATGCCGGGCAGGGCCATCAAGTCTCTCCGTTCTTCTGGACAAGGCCTTCAAGTGCGGCATCGGCCGGCAGGCCAAGCGCCGCAAGCAGGGCGCCGAACTTGGCGCCTGTCTCGATCGTTTCGGATCGTGGGTCCGAGCCCGGAACGATTCCGGCCCCGGCGAAAAGCCTGGCGGTACTGCCGCTGATCTCGGCACAGCGAATGGCGACATACCAGGCGCCATCGCCCTTTGCGTCGCTCCAGCCGACTGCACCGGCATATAAGCCGCGCGGCACCTGCTCGATCGCCCGGATCACTTCGCGGGCCAATGGGACAGGCGTGCCGCAGACGGCCGGGGTGGGGTGAAGAAGCGATGCAATGACGACCGAAGGAATCGTCGGATCGCTCAACTTGCCTTCGATCCGCGTGCCAAGGTGCCACATGCTTTGCGTAGCGCTCAACGTCATGCCTTCGGGCGCCGAAAGTTGGGTGCATAGCGGGGCAAGCCGATCCATGATCGCCTCGACCACCAGCGCATGTTCCCGCCGGTCCTTGTCCGAGCGAAGCAGCAAGTTTCCGGCCGCGCGATCCTTGGTCCGGTCGGTCGCCCGGCGGGCCGATCCCGCAAGCGGATGCGAAATGACCGTCGCGTCGTTCTTGCTTGCCAGAAGTTCGGGTGTCGCACCGCACAGGACGCGCTCGCGCCCCTCGGGACAGGGAAGGGCGACCCGGAAGGCGGTGACTGCCGGATCGACCCCAAGCCGCGCCATAAGCGCATCGAGCGGGATTTCGCTGGCGGCCTGAACCAGCAGGCTGCGGGCCAGGACGACCTTTTCCAGACCGCCGGGCCACCCGTTGTCTCGTCGCATTCTTTCCAGTGCGACGGCCACCGATGCGGAAAAGTCCTCGGCCGAGGGTTCGGCGGCGATGCTGTAGCCTTGTGTCGCGATTGCCTCTGCCCGGTCGCATGCCGCGGGTCGCGCCGGCTCCGCGCACCAAAGACAGTCGGCTTCGGCGGGATCGAATGGCAGGGCGCCGCCAATCAGCGTGTCGGGCGAGGTATTCGCGCATGCCCGCTCGATCCGCTCGATCAGCGTGTCCGAGCGCCCGCGCGGCAACGGGTCGGCAACGCCGTTACCGACGATATGCCCAGTCGCGCCCTTGAACGAAAAACGGATGGACTGGGCCGAGATCTTGGGCACGGCCTCGGATGCCTTTGCAAATAGGTTGTTCATGGAAGATCTTGTCGATTTGAAACGCAGCCGCTTGATCGCCTGCCGCAAGGCCCGAAGCGCGAATGACGCAAGCTGCGTCGGTCGAACTGCCGAAATGCGGGACTGCCCCCCTGATGAAAACGAGTTCCGGGTGGCGCTTCGAGCTTTGCCGGACACGGCTGTAAGGTTCGAAGGAAGCGGGTCCTGGGTCCCGCCGATTGGCTTCCCGCGCGCAAACTGTCAGACGATCCAAACAAATTCAAGTAAATTAGTCAGGATTTCAAGGCAGCGTGGCGGGGTTTCGCTCGGCGTGGCGTCGGCGCTGGAACCGCAGGGTTGATCGGGTGTTGGCTCCGGGATCTGACAAGACCGAGGATGCGATGGAGAATGGGGCGGAACCGTACGATCTGGCGCGGGCAAGGGTCTGCGTGATCGTCAATATGGGCTCGGGGCGGCAAGCGGGGGAGAGCATCGCTGAACGCTTGCGCGAGGCACTTGATGGTCGCGTGGCGCAATTGGAATTCCGCCGCATCAAGAAGGGCAATGATCTTCTGGCCATCGCTCGGGATGCCGTTGCCGATGGGTTCGATCTAATTGTCGCTGCGGGCGGAGATGGCACGCAGGCAGCAGTCGCCAGCGCCGTCGCCGGCAGCGGCGCGGTGATGGTCACGGTTCCCGGCGGCACGTTCAATTACTTCGCCCGCGATATCGGGGTGGGAGAAACCGTCGACGAAGCGCTTACCATCTTTGAAGCCCCCGAGTTGCGCCGCATCCATGTCGGTGAGATGAACGGGCTGATCTTTCTCAACAATGTCAGCTTTGGCGCCTATCCCGAGATCCTCAAGCGACGCGAGAGCATCTATCGCAGATGGGGCCGGTCTCGCGTCGCGGCCTATTGGTCTGCAGTCGTTGCGCTGTGGAACCTTCGGCGCCCGCTTCTTCTGACGGTGCGCACGGGCGGCACCGAACGGAAATTCACCACGGCGCTCGCCTTCGTCGCGAAAAGCGCCTACCAGTTGGAAACTTTCGGTCTCGAAGGCGCCGATGCCATCCGCGAAGGTCGCGTCGCGCTGCTGGTCGCGCGGGCGCGCAGGCCAGGCCCCCTGGTGCGCGCGGCACTTCGTCTGGCATTCGGAAAATCGGCCCGATACGAAGATTTCGACATGATCGCAGCCGATGAAATCGAGCTCGAAACCTTTCCTCGGCACGAATACGTGGCCCATGACGGCGAGAAGCTCTGGATGGATTCGCCCTTTCAGGTCCGGGTTCGCAAGAACGACCTTGCGGTTCTCGTGCATGCCGATGCCGGGGGGCGGGGCAAGGGATGACACGGCTACTGCATCTTTCCGACCTGCATTTCGGATACGAACGGGAAGCCCTTGTCGAGCCGCTGCTTGATCGAGTGAATGCAGCCGGTGCGGATCTGGTCGTGGTCACGGGCGATCTGACCCATCGCGGCCGTTCGGCGCAGTATCGCAAGGCGGCCGAGTTCCTGCGCCGGATCGAAGCGCCCCTGGTGGCGGTTCCGGGCAATCACGACATCCCGCTCTATCGTCTTACCGACCGGATGATGCAGCCCTATCGCCGCTACCGACGTGCCATTGCCGATAATCTTGAACCCATAGGCCATGTCGGAAACCTGCGCGTGCAGGGCGTGAACAGCGTAGATCCGATGGCTTGGCAGCGGGGCGTGCTGACTGCTGCACAGGTCAGGCGCGTTACCGATCACGTCGATCCGTCATGCTATAACATCGTCGCATTGCATCATCCCATGCAGCAGCGCCCCGAGGTCGACAAGGCGCTGATGCGCGGCGCGCCCGAGGCCTTGGCGCTGTTCGAACTGAAGGGCGTCGATGTCGTTCTGACGGGTCATCTTCATCTGTGGTTCGCGGGCGCTTTTCTGGGACCGGAAGGTCGGCCGCTGCTTCAGCTTCAGGCAGGGACGGCGCTTTGTTCGCGCGAGGATGACCGGCAGAACGAATTCGCCGTGCTCGACTTTCGGGACGAGGAACTTCTTGTGGAACGGCATGTTGCGCCGATGGACGAAACCGGGTTCAGGCCGCCGGAGTTGCTGCGCTTCGTGCGCACAAACGGGCTGTGGCAGCCCTGCCAATAGATCCTGACTATTTAGCTTAGTTTTCACTGGACCTCGCCACGGCCAGCGGCTACGCCCGGCACGGTCAATATCCGGCAGTTGGGCATTAAGGAGTTCCGGTGATGCGCGCCTTGGTAGTTTCGGCTTTTCTCGCTTTCTCGACGGTTGCGGTCAGCGCATCCGAAATCGCGGTTCCGACCGCAATTGGCGACGTCAGGATTTCCAGCACGCCGCAGAAGGTCGCGGTCTTCGACATCCCCGCCCTTGATACCCTGACGGCTCTGGGCGTGGAGCCCGCCGGCATTCCCGACAAGCTCTATGTCAAACACCTTTCGAATCTCTCCGGGAACGCGACGGTGGTCGGCACGCTTTTCGAGCCCAATCTTGAGGCCCTTGCCGGGCTTGCGCCGGATCTGGTGATCGTGGGCGGCCGCTCGGCGGCGCAGAAAGGGGCAATCGAACAGGTCGCGCCGGCGATCGACATGACCATCGGCACCGATCTGCTCGCGGATGCGCGGGCGCGTATCGACGCGTTCGGCAGGCTTTTCGACCGGCAGGACAAGGCGGCAGAGCTGCTCGCGACGATTGACCAGAAGGTCTCTGCGCTTGGCCAGGCCGGAAGGGACAAGGGCACCGCGCTGGTCTTGATGACCAATGGCCCCAAGCTCGCGGCCTATGGCACGGGATCGCGTTTTGGCTGGATTCACGAAGCGACCGGAATGCCCGAGGCCAGCGGCAAGATCGAAACCGCCAATCACGGCGATGCCGTGAGCCATGAATTCGTGGCCGAGGCCAATCCCGATTGGTTGTTCGTCATCGATCGCGGCGCGGCCATCGGCGAGCAGGGCGATTCCGCCGAAGCGACTTTGAAGAGCCCGCTGATCGAAGGCACGACGGCCTGGAAATCCGGTCATGTCGTCTACCTGAACTCTGCCGACGCCTATATCGCCGCAGGCGGGTACACAGCGACCGTGACTCTTCTTGATCAATTGGCCGAGGCCCTGACAGCCAAATGAGACCTCTGCCAGCGGGGCTAGTGGTGCTGGTCGTCCTGAGCTTCGCGAGCCTGACCGTCGGTGCGGCCAATGTCAGCATCCTTTCATCCGTCGAGGACCCCTGGGCCGCACTGATCCTGATGGAATCCCGGCTGCCGCGGACCCTGGCCGTCATCCTGACCGGGGCCGCTCTGGCGGTCGCGGGTGTCGTCCTGCAAGCGCTGGTCCGCAACCGCTTCGTCGGGCCCGAGACGACGGGAACGGCCGAAAGCGCGGCGCTGGGTCTTTTGGCGATCACCTTGCTGTTCCCCGCTGCACCGGTCTGGGCCAGGATGATCGCCGCATCTCTTGCGGCCATGGCCGGGACGGCGCTTTTCGTCTGGATCATACGTCGCCTGCCCCTGCGCGAGGTCATGCTGGTGCCGATCGCGGGGCTCGTGCTGTCGGGTGTGATCGGTTCGGTCGCCACTTTTATCGGGTGGCAGACCGATCTTCTTCAATACGTGAACGGCTGGCTGTTGTCGGGCGAATTCTCGGGCGTCATTGCCGGGCGCTACGAGCTGTTATGGGTTGCCGGCATCGCTGCCGCGCTGGCCTGGTTCGCGGCCGACCGCTTCGCCATCCTTGGCCTTGGCGATGAGGTGGCCACGGGACTTGGCCTGTCACCGGGAAACGTGATGCGGCTTGGCCTTGCTGTCGTCGCTGTCGTCACCGCGATGGTCATCACGACCGTCGGGCTCATTCCCTTTGTCGGGCTGGTTGTTCCGAACCTCGTGGCGCGCGTCATGGGCGACAACTTGCGCGCATCTATCCCCGTGGTGGCGCTTTGGGGGGCGGTCCTGCTGCTGGCCTGCGACCTGATCGGGCGGCTGGTCCGCCATCCCTACGAAATTCCGGTCGGCACGGTTCTGGGCGTCGTCGGCGCGGCGATCTTTCTTTGGCTGCTTTATCGCAGGCCCGCCCATGCCTAGTCGGATGCTGCTAGGCCTGCTCGCGGCCGCGCTTGTCGGCCTTGGCGCGCTGTGGCTGCTCCAGGGATTGCCTGCGGGACAGGCCCGGGGCTTCATCCTGCACCTGAGGGCCGAGCGCCTGGCGGGTCTTGTTCTGGTCGGCATCGCGACGGGACTTTCGACCGTCATCTTCCAGACGGTCGCCGCGAACCGGGTGCTGACGCCGCAGATCATGGGGTTCGATGCGCTTTACATGCTGATCCAGACCCTGTTGGTGGCGACGCTTGGCATATCTGGTTTCGCCGCACTTCCGGTCTGGAGCAAGTTCCTGGGCGAAGTCGCTGTCTTGACCCTTCTTGCCACCGTTCTGTTCGGGACATTGCTGGGCCAGGGCGTGCGGGACATCCCCCGCACGATCCTGACCGGGGTGATTCTGGGGATCATGTTCCGTTCGATCAACGCCTTTGTCGGGCGGGTGCTCGACCCGAATGAATACGCGGTTGTCCAACAGGCCAGCTTTGCAAGCTTCAGCAAGTTCGACGCGAGCCTGCTGCCCGCGGCGTTCATCCTGACGATGCTGGCGGCGGTTGTGGCGTGGCGTCTGGCCGATCGGCTTGACGTGCTGGCGCTGGGTCGCGAGACCGCGGTGCCCCTGGGGTTGCGCTATGGCCGGGTCGTGATCGTGGCATTGGCTCTGGTCGCGGTTCTGGTTGCGGTCGCAACCGCGCTTGTCGGGCCGGTGACTTTTTTCGGGCTGATCATCGCGGGGATCGCGCATGGCGTGATGCGCAGCGCCCGCCATGCGTTGCTTTTGCCCGCCGCGGCGATGATCGCCGCAATCACCCTGGTGCTTGGCCAGTTCGTCTTCGAGAGGCTGCTGGGTCAGGCCGGCTTCCTGTCGGTGGTCATCGAATTCGCGGGTGGCCTGTTCTTCCTGTTCCTTCTGATCCGGGGGCGTATCAGATGATCCGAGTTTCCAATCTGTCCCATGCCATCCAGGGCGCGCCGATCCTGCAGGATATCAGCATCGAATTGCCGCAGGGCGCGATGACCGCGCTGATCGGCCCGAACGGGGCGGGCAAATCGACCCTGTTGCGCCTGATCGGGCGGCTGGAGCCGCTGCAGACCGGCTCGATCACGCTGGATGGCGAGGAGATCCGTCGAATTCCGACCGAGGCGCTGGCCCGGCGCATGGCCGTGCTGGGCCAACAGACGGCAGTCGCAAGCCGGCTGAGGTTGCGCGAACTCGTCGCCTTTGGTCGCTGGCCGCATCACCGCGGCAGGCCGCGGGCCGAGGACGGACGCATCGTCGAGGCGGCGCTTGTCGATTTCGCGCTGACCGGGCTCTCTGGACGATTTCTGGACGAGGTGTCGGGCGGGCAGGCGCAGCGCGCCTATCTGGCGATGACCGTCGCGCAGGAAACCGAATGGCTCTTGCTGGACGAGCCGCTGAACAATCTCGACATGGCCCATGCGCGGGGCCTCATGGCCCGGCTTGGCACGCTGGTGCGCGAGGCCGGGAAAAGCGTCATCACCGTCATTCACGAGATCAACTATGCCGCCGCCTGGGCCGATCACGTCGTCGCCATGAAGGAAGGTCGCATCGTCGCGCAGGGCAGCCCCGGCGAGGTATTGACCGAGGATGTGCTCTCGATGCTTTACGACACCCCCGTTGCTGTCAGCAGCCACCAGGGCCGACCGCTGATCCTGCATCACGTCTGAGTCCCTGGGCCCGCATTTCCTGGTGCAGGCACGCTGGCCCGGCCCCATCGAGGGGTCGTGCCAGCGGGGTGCCTTCGGCCCCTGGTCGCGGCTTCACACCTTGGGTTCGACCCTGATCCGGGTGCCCCATGGGTCGACAAAGTCGGTCCCGCCAAGCGCTGCCCGCGCATCGGGATCGGCTTTCAGCACGATCTCGGACAGGCCGGTCGCGCCCTTGCTGCGCTTGCCCGCGCCACGGCTGTTCCAGATGTTCCCGGCGAGATGGTGGTGGTAACCGCCGCTGGCGAAGAAACTTGCCCCGAAGCGATGGGACGTGCGGTCAAGACCCAGCTCATTGATGTAGAAATCCTCGGCCTGGGCAACATCCCCGACCTGAAGATGAACGTGACCCAGCACCGTGCCCGTGGCCGCGGTCGTCCAGCCGTCATCGCCGAGATCCAGAAGCCCCTGCAGATCCGCCGGCTTGGTGTCCATCTCGACTTCCGATCCGTGCCAGCGCCAATCCTTGCGGGGACGATCGACATAGACCTCGATGCCATTGCCTTCTGGATCATGCAGGTAGATCGCTTCGCTCACGAGGTGATCGGAAGCACCGTCGAGCCCGATCCGTTGTTCTGCGACAAAACGCAGCCAGCTTCCCAGGGCGACGCGGTCGGGAAGCAGAAAGGCGGTGTGAAACAGCCCCGCCTCGTTCGGGCGATGGCGTGCGGACTTGTCCTGACGCAGGTCCAGCAGTGGTGTCCTGTCCACGCCCAGCACCAGTTCCTCACCGCTGCCAGACAGGCGCTGCAATCCGATGATGCGCTGGTAGAAATCGCCAACCGCGGCAATATCCTTGACGGTCAGCGCCACGCGGCCGACCTGAATGGGGGCGTCACTGCTTGCCATGATGATCTCCTTTTTGCTGTCGACTGGAACTTAGGCCCCGATTTTATGTGTGATTATGGGCTCAATTCCGGGGATTATATCCCCCATATGGCGACAATTTGCGCCGATTGCCTTCCGGCCGGGTTCAGAGCATGATGCGGAACCCATTTTGCCAAGAAAAGATGAAGCCAAGAACCAAACCGCCCCGCCGGTCGGCGCCGCCCGCGCCTGCCCAGAAGCCCGAAGCCGCGCCGCTCGCTGCGGATCAGTCCCGCATGGAAATCTTTCTGGTGGCGACGCCGGGGCTTGAGGACCCTTTGGCAGACGAGGCGCGCGCCCTTGGCTATGCGCCCCAGATCCAGCCCGGAGGCGTGACCATTACCGGCGGGTGGCACGATGTCTGGCGCGCCAATCTGGAAATTCGCGGCGCCACCCGGGTTCTGGCCCGGATCGGCTCGTTCCGGGCCATGCACCCGGCACAGCTCGACAAGAGGGCGCACCGCTTTCCCTGGGCCGATTTCCTGCGCCCAGATATTCCCGTGAAGGTTGAGGCAAGCAGCCGAAAGTCGCGCATCTATCACGCCGGGGCAATCAGCCAGCGGATCGAAGCCGCGCTCAGGGACGAGTTGGGCGCGACCATCGCCGAAGACGCCCCGGTCACGGTCAAGGTCCGGATCGAAGACGACCTGTGCACCATCAGTCTCGACAGTTCGGGCGAGTCGCTGCACAAGCGCGGTCACAAGCAGGCCGTCGGCAAGGCGCCGATGCGCGAAACCATGGCCGCGATGTTCCTTCGCCAATGCGGTTACGACGGGCGCGAGCCGGTGCTGGACCCGATGTGCGGCTCGGGCACATTCGTCATCGAGGCGGCCGAGATCGCGGCGGGGCTGAAGCCGGGCAGGCTACGCCATTTTGCCTTCGAAGACTTCGTGAGCTTCGACCCCGAGGCATGGGAAAGGCTGCGTGGCGCCACCTCAGCCAAGCCTCGCACAGAGATCGGCTTTTTTGGCAGCGACCGCGACCCGGGCGCGATCCGCATGAGCCGCGAGAATGCCGACCGCGCCGGGCTGGCCGGCCGGGTGCAGTTCGAGACGCTCGCGCTGGCGGATCTGGAGCGTCCTGAAGGACCGCCAGGCCTTGTCATCATCAACCCGCCCTACGGCGCGCGGATCGGCAACAAGGGACCGCTCTTCGGACTTCATGCCACGATGGGCGAGGTGCTGCGCGAACGTTTCAAGGGCTGGCGGGTCGGCATCGTCACGAGCGATGCCCAGCTGGCCCGCGCAACCGGGCTGCCGTTCATGGAGCCCGGGCCATATGTGGCGCATGGCGGGCTGAAGGTCCGCCTTTGGCAGACCGGGCCGCTTTAGGTCCCGGACATCTCTCGGGATCGGCGGTGCGGTGAAAGCTGCGCGGGCGGCAGACCGTCCGCCGACGGTCGTGTTCCGCGTGCCGGCCGGCTTGCCAAAGCCCCCGGATCAATCCTTGCCGTGTCGTGGCGCCGCCTTGCGGGCGGGCCAGCGGGGTAGGGCAGGAACTTCCAGCCGCTCTCCGGGCTCGACCACCGAGGCCAGCCACAGAAGGTGCCGCCGCGCCATCGCGATACAGCCGGCTGTCGGAAAGCCGGGCCTTCGCCATTGGTGCAGGAAGATGGCCGAGCCCCTGCCGGGCTCGGCATCGGGCCAGTTCCAGTCGGTGATCAGCACGACGTCGTAAAGCGGATCCGGGCGGCGCAGGGATTCGTGGCCCGGTATGAAGGGGGCACGGACGTATTGGTTGTAATCGGCATCCCCCGAGGCGTCACACCACAGGTCGCCGGGCAGGATGGGCTGGGCCCAGGCCGCGGGCCGGGCGACCCGGTCGGGGCGGTAGAGCAGGCCGACTATGTGATGTTCGCCCACCGGGGTCGCCCCGTCGCCCTCGTGTTTCGAGACCGCAAGCCCGCCGCGACCGACCGAGCAGGGGAAGGTGCGGTGGCGGGTATGCAGCCCCAAGGGGGTCAGGCGGATCACAGCAGGTGCCCCGATTTCTGAGCCTTGATGTCCAGATAGTTCGTATTGTGGCGATTGCGGGGCGTGATCAGCGGCACGCGCTCGGCCACCGCGATTCCATGCCCCTCCAGCATCGCGACCTTGCGCGGATTATTGGTCATCAGGCGAACCGAGCCAAAGCCCATCTCGCGCAGGATGCCGGCACCGATGCGGAAATCGCGTTCGTCGTCCTCAAAGCCCAGTCGATGATTTGCCTCGACCGTGTCGAAGCCCTGGTTCTGCAGGGCATAGGCACGCATCTTGTTTGCAAGCCCGATGCCGCGGCCTTCCTGGTTGAGGTAAAGCAGCACGCCTTCGCCCGCCGTGCCCATCGCGCCAAGCGCGGCATGAAGCTGCGGGCCGCAGTCGCATTTCAGGCTGCCCAGCACGTCCCCCGTGAAGCAAGCCGAGTGCAGGCGCGCGAGCACCGGCTTGTCGCGCGATGGCTGTCCGATCTCGACCGCGTAATGTTCGGACGCGCCATCATTGGGGCGGAAAATGTGCAGTTTGGAATTCTCGGCGGAAAGAAGCGGCAAGCGGGCCGCGGCGACCGGCGCCATCGCCGCCTCGGTGGCAAGCTGCTCGAGCGCGGGGCCCGGCGAAAGACGGGTCAGACCCTCGGGGGAGCTTTCGACGGGCACGACCAGCACTGCAGGCAGAAGCTGGGCCGATTTCGCGAGTGCAATCGCCGCACGCTCGGCTGCGGCGTCACCGCCGCGCAGGCTTTTCAGCGGGCCCTTCATCGGGGTCATCAGGTCGCCGGCCGGATCGGCGATGGAGCGCAACCAGCGCAGGTCGGCCTCGGGCGGCAGCTCGATCCGGGACAGGTCATTGTCATAGACCCGCGCCTTGAGCGTCTCGGCCCGCCAGCTGGTGATGGCGAGATGGGCCGGCCCCAGCATGCGCATCAGCGCAAGCCTGTCCGGTGACAATGTCTCGACCGCGGCCACCAAAGCGGCGCCGATCACGACGGGCAGGCCCATCCGAAGGTCGGTGCGCGCGCGGGAAACGGTCTCGGTCAGGGTCGGAATCAGGGTCATCGGAACCGCCGCGTTGAAACAAACTGAAACATAGGGACGATTTCCGACAACTCCATGTGAGAATTGCTGCAATGTGCTGGACGCCCGCCCCCGGCCACCTCACGTTTCCGCCATAAAGGCAATGGAGGCAAGAATGGCCGGACTGAAAAAGATCCTGTTGGTCGATGACGAAGAGGACCTGCGCGAGGCCCTGGCCGAGCAGCTTGTCGCGACCGAGGACTTCGAGGTGTTCGAGGCGGGCTCGGGTCACGAAGCCGTCGAACGGACCAAGGGCGCGATCTTCGACCTTGTCGTGCTGGATGTGGGCCTGCCCGATACGGACGGTCGCGAGCTTTGCAAGCGGTTGCGCAAGCAGGGCGTGAAATGCCCGGTGGTCATGCTGACCGGTCACGATACCGATGCGGATACGATCCTGGGGCTCGACAGCGGGGCGAACGACTACATCACCAAGCCCTTCAAATTCCCAGTGCTGCTGGCGCGGCTGCGCGCCCAGCTGCGCACCCATGAGCAATCCGAGGACGCGATCTTCCAGCTTGGGCCCTATACGTTCAAGCCCGCGATGAAGATGCTGATCGATCAGAAGGACCGCAAGATCCGCCTGACCGAGAAGGAAACGAACATCCTGAAGTTCCTGTATCGTGCGCAGGACGGCGTCGTGCCGCGCGACGTGCTGCTGCACGAGGTCTGGGGCTATAATGCGGGTGTCACCACCCACACGCTGGAAACCCACATCTATCGACTGCGCCAGAAGATCGAGCCCGATCCTTCGAGCGCGCGGCTGCTGGTCACGGAATCCGGCGGATATCGGCTCGTCGTGTGAGGGGGCAGGAACCCGTGGCCCCGCCGCGGGTTTCCCTTGCCAAGCCCAGTGGTTCGGTGGATGCGGCCACATGACGACCCGGCCCCAGTGGCCGGGTTTTTCCTTTCCCGGGCGGCACGTTCCGGCGGGAAGCCACGCCCCGGCCGGCCCGTCGAGGGCCGCCCGTGCCGCGGGGGCGATGCCCCCGGGCAACTGCCTTGCGGTGGACAAGCGGCGGCCATGGTCCTAGGGTCACGCCCCGACCAACCGGAGGCTTTCCATGTTCACCCTTGCCACCTGGAACATCAACTCGGTTCGCCTGCGCGAGACCCTCGTCGCCCGTCTGCTGACCGACGAGGCCCCGGACATCCTGTGCCTGCAGGAGACCAAGAGCCCGGTCGAGAAGATCCCGCTCGAGGCGTTCCGCGCGCTTGGCTACACCCATTTCGTGGCTCGCGGGCAAAAGGGATATAACGGCGTCGCGATCCTTTCCAAGCTGCCGATCGAGGATGCTGGCGACCGCGACTATGCCGGTCTGGGACATGCGCGCCATGTCGCGGCAAGGCTGGAAAACGGTGTCACCATCCACAATTTCTACGTCCCGGCCGGTGGTGATATTCCCGACCGCGAACAGAACCTCAAGTTCGGCCAGAAGCTCGATTTCCTGACCGAGATGCGCGACGCCTTTCACGCCGACAACCCGCAGAAATCCATCATGGTCGGCGATCTGAACATTGCCCCGCGCGAGGATGATGTCTGGTCGCACAAGCAGCTTCTGAAGATCGTGAGCCATACTCCGATCGAGGTTGAGCATCTGGGCGCCGCACAGGATGCGGGCAAGTGGGTCGACATCACGCGTCAGGACATTCCCTCTGGCCTGCTCTACAGCTGGTGGAGCTACCGCGCCAAGGATTGGGACGCCGCCGACAAGGGGCGCCGTCTCGACCATATCTGGGCCACGCCCGATATCGCCAGCGCCGGGCATAACAGCCGCATCCTGCGCCCGGTGCGGGGCTGGCAGCAGCCCAGCGACCATGTTCCGGTATTAGCCAGTTTCGATCTCTGATCCGCCCTTTCGCAACGGGCGCTTAGACACCATATTGCGCCTGACCGAGAAAACCCGAGCTTCTGGGGAAGACCATGGCCATGATTTTTGACGGCGCCGATACGCCCGCGCCCAAGACCGAAGACTTCATCATCGACGTGACCGAGGCCAATTTCATGGCCGAAGTCGTCGAGAAATCCATGGAGGTCCCGGTGATCGTGGACTTCTGGGCGCCCTGGTGCGGGCCGTGCAAGACGCTGGGGCCGCAGATGGAAGCCGAGGTCGCCCGCCACAAGGGCCGCGTCCGCATGGCCAAGGTGAATGTGGACGAGAACCAGATGATCGCAGCGCAGATGCGCGTGCAATCTATCCCCACGGTCTATGCGTTCTTCCAGGGGCAGCCGGTCGACGGTTTCCAGGGCGCGGTCCCGCAAAGCCAGATCAAGCAGTTCGTCGACAAGCTTGCCCAGATGGGCGGCGATGACGGCGGTCTGGCAGATGCGCTGGAAGCGGCCGAGGCGATGCTGACCGAGGGCGCCGCCGATGATGCGGCCGAGACCTTCGCCGCCATTATCGAGGAAGAACCCGAAAACGCCATCGCCTGGGGTGGCCTGATCCGGTCTCGCATGGCGCAGGGCGACATGGACACGGCCGAGGCCGATCTGGCCAATGTTCCCGCTGTCATCGCCAAGGCCGGGCCGGTAGAAGCCGCCCGCGCGCAGTTGCAACTGGCGCGCCAGGCGGCTTCCGCAGGACCGCTTGATGACCTGCGCCTGAAGGTCGAGGCCGACCCGGCGGACCAGCAGGCGCGTTTCGACTATGCGACCGCCCTTCACGCGGCAGGCGATGTCGAGGCCGCGATCGACCAGCTTCTGGAAGGTTTCCGCCGCGATCGCGAATGGAATGACGCGGCGGCCAAGGCGCAGCTCATCACCATTTTCGATGCGATGAAGCCCACCGATCCGATCGCCCAGAAAGGTCGCCGGCGCCTGTCGTCGCTTATCTTTGCCTGACATGTCACGCGCTGCGGAACTGCCCGATGGAATTCCGCTTTTCCCGTTGAGCGGGGCGATCCTGTTGCCCCGCACGCGCCTGCCGTTGCAGATCTTCGAGCCGCGCTACCTGCAGATGGTCGAGGATGTTCTCAAGACGCCCTCGCGGCTGATCGGGATGATCCAACCTGTTCACCCCGAGGGGCAGCGCCTGGCACAGATTGGCTGCGCGGGCCGGATCGTCGCTTTTTCGGAACTCGACGACAACCGGTTGATGATCTCGCTGAAGGCGCGGTCGCGTTTTCGGCTGGGACGCATCGAAGACGGCTTTCGCCCCTATCGATACGCAAAAGTCAGGTGGACGGGTTTTGAACGGGATCTCTCTTCCAGACCCGAAACGGTCGAAGGTTTCGATCGCGATGCCCTGATGGCCCGGCTGGCGCGGTTTGCGAGGCAACGCGGGCTTGTCTCGGACTGGAGTTCGGCCGAATCCGCCGACGAGGAAGCGCTCGTCAACTCGCTGTCGATGTTGTTGCCGTTCTCGACCGAGGAGAAACAGGCGCTTCTGGAAAGCCCTTCCCTTGCGGATCGCCGCGAATTGCTGGACGGGCTGCTTGAATATGCCCTGAGGGGCGGCGATGACGAGGAAATCATTCAATGACCGACGCAACCACCCCAACGGCAGCCGCACGCGGCTTCGATCGCCACATGCTCGAAGCCCTGGTCTGCCCGGTGACGCATACCACCCTGCGCTATGATGCGCAGCGGCAGGAACTGATTTCGGAAGCGGCTGGCCTCGCCTTCCCGATCCATGACGGCATTCCGATCATGCTGATCGACGAGGCAAGACAGATCAAGGCGAACTGATCCGTCCGGCGGAAACTGCGGCCCGTGCCGGGCACAGGCCGCAATCGTTTCCCGGGCGGCTTACAGGCCGGCCGCCTCGTCAGCGCCGAGCATGATGTTGAGGTTCTGAACCGCCGCGCCCGAAGCCCCCTTGCCGAGGTTGTCGAGCACCGCGACCAGCACGGCGCAGCCGATCGCGTCATCGCCATGAACCGAGATTTCCAGCCGGTTGGTATCGTTGACTGCAGTCGGCACGATGCGCGCCGGGGCATCGACTACCGTGACGAATTGCTGACCGGCATAATGCTCGGCCAGGGCCTTGCGCAGGTCGCCGATATTGCCGCGCCCTTCAAGATGCAGCGGGATCTGCACGGCCATGCCCTGCGCGAAATTGCCGACCGATGGGGCAAAGACCGGGCGTGCCGTCAGGCCGGCATATTTCATGATCTCGGGCAGGTGCTTGTGCTTCTGACCCAGTGCATAGACGAAAGCGGGTGGCGCCTCGCCACGCTCATATTCGCCGATCAGCTCCTTGCCGCCGCCCGTATAGCCCGAGACGGCATTGATCGACAGCGCCTCGCCGGGGGCGATCAGCCCAAGACGAACCAGCGGCGCGAGCAGCGATATCGCGCCCGTGGAATAGCAGCCGGGGTTCGAAACAAGCTTCGCTCCGGCGATGGCTTCGCGCGCGTTCGGGGTCAGTTCGGCGAACCCAAAGACCCAGTTCGGATCGACCCGGTGGGCCGTCGAGGCGTCGATGAAGCGGACCGGCAGCCCTTCGGCCAGCGCGACAGCCTCTTTCGCGGCGGCGTCGGGCAGGCAAAGGATCGCGACATCGGCGCTGGCAAAGGCATCGCGGCGGGCATCGGCATCCTTGCGGCGGGCGGGATCGATCTGGATCAGTTCGATATCGTCGCGTCCGACAAGCCGGTCGCGAATTTGCAGGCCTGTCGTGCCGGCCTCGCCGTCGATGAAAACCTTGTGCGCCATCATGGCCTCCTGTTTGCCGGGGCCTTTTACAGCAACCGTCCAGTTCAGGCAAACCGGGAAAGGCAGCGCGGGCGCGCCACGCTTCGGGGGAGGACCCGCGCCCGCGCTGGCAGATCAGATCTTGCAGAGATCTGATCTGACGAGAAACCTTTTCTCGCGCCCATTATCGAGGCTGAACATGCCCCCCCGACCGGGAATGGCGTCGATGATCAGGCGGGTATGTTTCCAGGCCTCGTATTGGCTGGCCGAGATATAGAAGGGCATGCCACCGATCTCGCCCAGCCTGACGTCGCGCGCGCCGATTTGAAACTCACCCTGCGCATAGCACATCGGAGAAGAGCCATCGCAGCAGCCGCCCGATTGGTGAAACAGCACCGGGCCGTGATCCGCGACGATCGCCGCCAGCAGTTCCAGCGCAGCGGGCGTGGCCTCGACCTGATCAAGCACCTCCATGATCAGGCGGTCAGATCAAGGACCATGCGGCCCTCGATCTGGTCCTTGCGCATGCGGTCGAAAATCCCGTTGATATCGTCGAGCTTGGCCCGGCTGACGGTGGCCTTGACCTTGCCCTGGGCCGCGAAATCCAGCGATTCCTGCAGGTCGAGCCGCGTCCCCACGATCGAGCCGCGCACCGTGATCCCGTCCAGCACCATGCCGAAGATATCCAGCGGGAAGGTCCCCGGCGGCAGCCCGTTCAGCGAGATCGTGCCCCCGCGCGCGGCCATGCCGATGGCCTGTTCGAAGGCCTTGGGGCTGACGGCGGTGACCAGCACGCCCTGCGCGCCGCCATCGGTCTGGCGCCGGATCGCAGCAGCAGGGTCGGGCTCGGTTGCGGCATTCACCGTCACCGTCGCGCCCAGCTTCCGGGCGAATTCCAGCTTGTCGTCATGGATGTCGACGGCGGCGACATTCAGCCCCATCGCCTTGGCATATTGCACGGCCATGTGGCCAAGCCCGCCCACGCCCGAGATCACCACCCAATCGCCCGGCTTCGTGTCCGTGACCTTCAGCCCCTTGTAGACGGTGACGCCGGCGCAAAGCACCGGGGCGATTTCAAGAAAGTCGATGTCCTTGGGCAGGTGTCCGACGTAATTCGGGTCGGCCACCACGTATTCGGCAAAGCCGCCGTTCACCGAATAGCCGGTATTCTGCTGCTCGGTGCAAAGCGTCTCCCAGCCGCCGAGGCAATGACGGCAATGGCCGCAGGCGGTGTAAAGCCAGGGCACGCCAACGCGGTCGCCCTCTTTCACATGTTTCACACCCGCGCCCACGCCCGAGACGAAGCCCACGCCCTCATGGCCCGGGATGAAGGGCGGGTTCGGCTTGACCGGCCAGTCGCCCGAGGCGGCATGCAGGTCCGTGTGGCAGACGCCAGAAGCCTGAATCGCCACCTGAATCATGCCCGGCCCCGGTTCGGGAATCGGAACCTCGTCGATGGTAAGGGGCTTGCCGAATTCGCGGACGACCGCAGCTTTCATCGTCTTTGCCATGAAGTAACCTCGTATGGGGTCGATCCAGAAAGGAAAGGCGTGGAAAAAGGGGCGCGCGGTGTCCCGGCGCCCCCGATCTTGTCAGAAGAAGCCCAGTTTCTGGGGCGAGTAGCTGACCAGCATGTTCTTGGTCTGCTGGTAGTGATCGAGCATCATCTTGTGGGTCTCGCGCCCGATGCCCGACTGCTTGTAGCCGCCAAAGGCCGCATGGGCCGGATAGGCGTGGTAGCAGTTGGTCCAGACCCGGCCCGCCTTGATGCCGCGGCCCATGCGGAAGCAGGTATTCGCGTCGCGAGACCAGACGCCCGCGCCAAGGCCGTAAAGCGTGTCATTGGCGATCTCGAGCGCCTCGGCTTCGGTCTTGAAGGTCGTGACCGAAACCACGGGGCCAAAGATTTCCTCCTGGAAGATCCGCATCTTGTTGGTGCCGCGGAAGATCGTCGGCTCGATGTAGAAGCCCGAGGACAGCTCGCCGCCCAGATCGGCCGCCTTGCCGCCGGTCAGAACCTCGGCGCCTTCCTTCTTGCCGATATCGAGGTAGCTCAGGATCTTTTCCTTTTGCTCGCTCGAAGCCTGCGCGCCGATCATCGTCGACAGGTCGCGCGGGTCGCCCTGCTTGATCGCCTTGGTACGGGCGACGGCGCGTTCCATGAAGCGGTCATAGATCGATTCTTGGATCAGCACGCGCGACGGGCAGGTGCAGACCTCGCCCTGGTTCAGCGCGAACATGGCAAAGCCTTCCAGCGCCTTGTCGAAGAAATCGTCATCCTCGCGGGCGACGTCCTCGAAGAAGATGTTGGGGGATTTGCCGCCCAGCTCCAGCGTCACCGGGATCAGGTTTTCCGACGCATATTGCATGATCAGCCGGCCGGTGGTGGTTTCCCCGGTGAAAGCGATCTTCGCGATGCGCGGGGATGACGCCAGCGGCTTGCCGGCTTCCAGACCGAAGCCGTTGACGACGTTCAACACGCCCGGGGGCAGCAGATCGCCGATCAGGCTGGCCCAGACCATGATGGTGGCCGGGGTCTGCTCGGCCGGTTTCAGCACCACGCAGTTCCCCGCCGCCAGCGCCGGGGCAAGCTTCCAGCAGGCCATCAGCAGCGGGAAGTTCCACGGGATGATCTGGCCGACAACGCCCAGCGGCTCGTGGAAGTGATAGGCGATGGTGGTCGAGTCGATTTCGGAAATCGAGCCTTCCTGTGAACGCAGCACGCCCGCGAAATAGCGGAAATGGTCGATCGCCAGCGGAATGTCGGCGGCCATCGTTTCACGGATCGGCTTGCCGTTGTCCCAGGTTTCGGCGGTGGCGAGAAGTTCTAGGTTCGCCTCCATCCGGTCCGCGATCTTCAGCAGGATATTGGAACGCTCGGCAGCCGGAGTGTGGCCCCACTTGTCTTTGGCGGCATGGGCGGCATCCAGCGCCAGTTCGATGTCATCGGCGTTCGATCGGGCGATCTCGCCGATCTCGGCGCCAGTAATAGGCGTCGTGTTGGTGAAATACTTCCCGGATTTCGGGGCGACCCAATCGCCGCCGATAAAGTTGTCGTAACGCTTCGCAAAGGGCATCACGTTCACGCCCTTGAAGTCATGCGTCTGGTCGTTCGGCATGGTTTCCTCCTGTCAGACCGGCTCCTCCAGCCGGTGCTGAGGGAAGCCTGTGACGGGGCGAAAGACAAATCAACGCGGGCTTCACGCCGCAGCGCGGAATGTGTTTCACCCCCGAGACAGTCGGCCGGGATTTTCGGAAATTCCCAACCGAGACATGCGCCGGTAAAGCGTCGCACGGCCAACGCCAAGCGCGCGCGCCGCGGCCGAGACATTGCCTTCGGCCCGCGCAAGCGCCCGAATCACCGCGGCCCGCTCGGCCTTTTCGAAGCCCGTCGCCTCGTCCTCGCGTCCGAACAGGTCAGAGGCGGGGCGAGGGCGAAGCTGGCCTTCCTTTTCCAGCCCGAAGGCGCGGCGCGCGGCCCGGTTCGCGCCGATGGCAAGATCGTCCTTGTCGACGGCGACAAGCAGCGTGGCGTCATCCGTGCCCTCGGCCTGTGCGGTGACGATGCGCGCGCCGGGGAACGAGGCGCGGAAAAAGCTGGCCTCGATCTGGCGGGCGCTCTGCGCGACCTGCGCGCCGATAAGGGCATTCCAGCGTTCGGCATGGTCCGAGCGCGCCGAGCTGACATCCAGCGCCGCGATCAACCGCCCGTCCGGTCCCCAGATCGGGGCGTCCATGCATGAGAGCCCGGTATTGCGGGCATAGAAATGTTCGTCGCGGTGGATCGTGACCTGCCGTCCTTCGGCAAGGCAGGTGCCGATCCCGTTGGTTCCCTCGGCTGCCTCGGACCAGTCGGCGCCGCTCCAAAGGCCCCAATCGCGAAAGGTCAGGGCATCCGCGTCGCTTACGCGGTGCTCAAGGACGATCCCGGTGGCATCGGTCAAAAGCACGCTGCATCCGGTCGGGCAGACCAACTGAAACAGGTGGTCAAGCTGGGGCCGTGCCACTTCGATGAAGTCTTCCAGCGCATCGCAACGTTCGACCAGTTCACGCGAGGTGAGCTGGCGAACCCGGGGTGCGCGGGCCGGGTCAAGTCCGTGCTTCATCATCGAGCGCCGCCAGCTTGCCGCAAGGCGGGTGACGGCGCCGGGCGATTGTGACGCCTGCAGCACGCGATCCTCATGTCGGTGTTCGGGCAAGGCTTCCTCCCTTCCTTACTCGATCCGCCGGATTATCGGGCGGCTTCCACATTGGGGCAAGCAATCCTTTCGCCTGCTCATGCGGTCGTGACCCGCTCAGGGCGTCACGGTGATGGTTCCGCCCTGGCTCCAGCCCCGGAATTCTGGCCGATACATGTCTTCGACGCTGGCGGCCGGATGGCGGAAGCTGCCGGCCGTGACGGCCCTGACGATATAGGCCAGGGTGAACGGCTCGTCCGTGATCCAGGTCAATGCGGCCGAGAAACGATCGGCACGGAATTCGGTCATCTCCGCCCCGGTCTGCCCGTCCAGCCAGTCGAGGGCCGAGATGTCGCCCGCACGCAGCAGGTTGGGATTGTCGATTTCCCATCCCGCAGGCAGCGGGTCGGTGATGATGAGCCGTCCGCCGCCCTCGGTCTGGGGCGTGACCTCGATACGCACGACGATCCGCGTGCCGCGGGCAACGCTTGCCGGATCGATCGCTTCGCCCCCGGTCGTGAAATAGCTCCGCTCGATCCGGTAGCCCCGCCCGCCCGCCTGCGGAGGGGAAACGGGTTTGCCCGTCGCGGTCAGCGTCACCTCCAGCGGCTGGTCGCCGGGATTCGAGATGCTGGCATCGTCATCAGGAAGCTCTGCGATCGGTGCGGTCAGCGCCACGCCGTTCAGCGCCGCTGGCGGAACCGATCGCGACAGGGCAGCAGCCGCCAGGATCGTCCAGACCGATTCCTGCGTCGAAAGCGGGTTCCCCGCCTGCGCCGCGCGGTCGATCCGTTCCGCCAGATCCGAAGTCAGCGCGGTTTCGTCGATCGTCTGCGTCCTTGCCTCGGCGGCAAGAGCGAGAAGGGCCGCCCCATCGCGAAGCCGCGTACCGTAATCGGCGCGGAAGACATGGGCTTCATCCTGGCCCTGTTCCAGCAGCCGCGCGGCCTGCGCAAACAGCCGGTCTGCCCGAGCCTGATCGCCGTACGAGGCCAGCGCAGCGCCCAGATTGCCCGCAGCCATCGGGGTCGAGAACGCCGCCGCGGCCGTATCGGCATAATAGCGCAGGTCGCCGACGGTTGCCGCGCGTTCGCGCGCCAGAACCGCCAGCGCATAGGCGAGGGCCGCGTTCTCGTCCGGTGAAGCGGCGGTGGGGTCCATCGCGTAATTCGAGCGGTTGCGCAGGTTGTCGATGGCCAGCCGGAAGGCCTTGTCCGGGACCTGGTATCCCGCGCTGCGGGCGCGCGACAGGAAATCCGTGACATAGGCTTCAAGCCAGAGATCGCCCGAATCCGCCCGCCAAAGGCCAAACCCGCCATTCGCGCCCTGACGTGTCAGGATCTGGGCAATCGCGCGCTGAACGTTTTCTTCGGTCGCGCCGCCATCGACCCCTTCCAATGCGGAAAGTCCTGCAGCGTAGAGCAAGGGCATCGCCCCCGAGGTCAGTTGCTCGGTGCAGCCATAGGGATAGCGGGCAAGCCGGGTCAGGGCTCCGGCCACGTCGAGTCGCGCATAGGGACCGACCGCCGCGCTCAGCACTGCCCCCGGCGAAAGCGAAGCGGTCAGTTCGGGGGGCAGGGTGACGCTTTGTCCCGGACCGATGGTCATTCGCTCATGGCGCTGGATGTCGGTCTCGTTCAGCGAAACGGGAAGGGTGATGTCCTTGGTAAGACCCATGCCGTCAGGCGTCGTCAGCGTCAGGCGCAGGTTCGCCCGCCCTTGGGCATCGCTGGCCGAGACGGGTATCCGAAGCAAGCTTTCGTCCTTGTCGTTCAGCGTCACGCTGTCGGATGGCAGGCTGGTCGTCAGGGGGGCATCGCCGCCCGTCTGTTCAAGGGCGAGCCTCATTTCTCCGCCCGGACCCGAAGCATGGGTCAGGCGCAGACCGATCTCGGCCTGGTCTCCCGGCGCAAGGAATGCGGGCGCTGTTACAGTCATCACCACCGGATCGCGCACGAGAACCGATGCGTTCGCCTGACCGACGCCATTTTCGGACCAAAGGACGGCCATCACGCGTATTTCGCCGTTGAAATCTCCGATCGGCACCTCGACCGTCGCCGTTCCATCCTCGCCCAGCGTCAGCGGGCCCGAGAACCAGCTCATCAGCTCTTCGGTGGGTGGAGGGGCTGCGGTGTTCGAATTCATGGCATCGCCGCCCTCGCGCAGCGCACCGTCCGGCGCGCCCGTGGACAGGATCAGCCGCCCGTACAGGTCGCGCAGGCCGACCCCCAGCCGACGCTGGCCAAAGTAGTGCTGGGACGGGTCCGGCGGGTTGAAACGCGTCAGGTTCAGGATGCCCTGATCGACCGCCGCGACCGTGGCGTGGACCTTGGCGCCAGCGGCGCCCTCGAGCTTCAATGTCACGGGGACCGTTCCGCGCGGGCGGGTCTCGGTCGGCAGGTCGAGCGAGGCGACAAGCTGGCCTTCTCCCGGATCGACGGCGGCATGGGCCAGGCCTAGGGCTCGGACAGGCAACCGGTTGCCCGCCGCCACATCTCGGACCGGGCGCAGCGCGCTTACGGTGACATAGACGCCCGAGCCCCATGCATCCGTCACCGGAAGTTCGACCGTGTTCTCTCCCTCTCGCAGTTCGACGGGCTGCAACGCCACCAGCCGGTTCGACAGGACAGAGACGAGCCCGGTTCCGTCGGACCGCGCCACGATCTTAACGCGCGCCGTTTCGCCGCTGCGATAGGCGGGCTTGTCGAGCACGACCTGCAGCCGGTCGGGCGTGGGACTTCCGGCTTCCGCAACGGCGCCCCAGCCGGCATGGAAGGTAACAGAGCTTTCCCCGCCCTTGCCCGAAGCTGGCTCGGCCACCAGTTCATATTGACCCCATTCGACAGGGACGGTGATCGCGGCCGGTTGAGCTCCGGGTTCGGCCACGCCTTCGGTCACGCGCCGGCGTGTCGTGATCGGCTCCCAATTCCATGCGCCGTCCAGCGAATACCATTGGTAATCCGTGTCGATCCTGTTCAGCACCCAGCGCAGCGGAGTCGCCACTGGCTGAAGTTCCGGGCCGATGGCGACGAAAGCGAAACGCGCTTCGGCATTTTCGGAAACGGTTTCTCCTTCGAAAAGCGGCCGAATGCCGATGACCGGCTCGTCTGGCATGACAGTTCGGGATTCGGTTCTTTCGACCGGGCGGCCCGCGCCTTCGCGAATATCCAGAACGACTTCAGCCTCGACAGGGTGGGGGCCAAGCTCGGCCGCCGAAGGAAGCGCTGCCGTCAGGCTGTAATTCCCCTGCGCATCCGTCACGCCAGCCGGAATGGTTCTGATGACCGGTTGGGACTCGTCGTCCTCGCGTCCGAACTGGTAGCCGGGAAAACTGTCCAGGCTGCGGGTCGGCGCGATGCGGAGCTGGGCTTCGACTGGCAGGTTCGCGGCCGGGGCACCAAACAGCCAATGCGCACTCAGCGACAAGGTCAGATCGCCACCTGCCTTTACCGGACCTTCGGGAAGGGAGGGCGTGAAGTCGATCCGCTCGGGCAGGAAATCCTCGACCAGAAGCCGGGCGGTCGCCAGTGCCGGGCCGTCGGCCGCTGTCCGCAGTTCCATGCGCCATGTTCCCCGTGGCGCATTCCCGGGGATCGACCAGCTTGCGGTTCCACCTCCGGCACCCGCAGCGGTTGGGGCGATGCGGGCGTGTTCGACCCCGTCCGGCCGCAGGATGACGGCCGTCAGGGGCAGGCCAACAAGCGCCCGGCCATCCGCATCACGGGCAATGAAAGTTGCATTGACGGTTTCGCCCACCCGATATGCGCCGCGATCCGTCGTCAGGAAAAGGTCGATCGGGGGGGCAGGGGGCTGGCCCTCGACGCCGCGGTCGGAAAGGTCGAATTCCGGCTCGGCCAGGGACAGGAAAGCCATGTCCAGCGGGACGCGATCCGGGCCCTGGCCGTCCCAGGACGTGACCGTGACCAGCGCCGGTTCGGCCCCGCCGCTGCCAAGACTGAGGCCCGGAGGAAAATGCGCAATGCCTTCTGCATCGGTCCGTGCCCTTGCAAGGACCTCGTTCGACCTGCTGACCATCGCGACCTCGACCCCCGGCTTGGGCGACACATCCCGAAGGCTTCGAACGGCAACGGTCAACCCGTCCGTGCCCGAATAGGTCGAAATCCCGAAATCCGAGATCACGAACCATTGGGTCGCGAGCCCGGTTTCGTCGGGGTCACGATCGGCGACCCCCGCCTCCAGAATGTAGATGCCGGGTTCAAGCGGCCCCGCCGCTGCCGGGATGGCAAGGCTTGTCGTCAGCTCCCGGTTCAGGGCGGGCTGCCCGACCGGCTTGGCGACCTCGGCCGTTCCTTGCCAGATCTCGCGCGCCATGCGCTCCGAGAAATAGCCGCTGCGCCAACTGTCGAGCGGCTTGGCGAACATGTCTTCGGTCATGGCGCGGATCAGGTTGCGATCCGAAATCCGCAGCAGTTTCAGATCGACCCGGTCGGCATTGATCGTGACCATCGACAGACGCTGGTCGCCCGATGCGGGCAGGATATAGGCCCTGCCCGGAAAGCGCACTTCCGGTGAGCGGTCCCGAACATAGCCGCGAAGGTTGACGTCGCGGGCAAGGGTTTCGCCATCTGCCGAGGGCAGACCGCTGCGCAGGGTCAAGGTGATCTCCTGCCCATGCGCGAGACCGGCGACGCAAAGCTCGCTTCCTTCGGCCTCGACCGTCAGATCGCCCGGCGGAAGACGCAGGAAGCTGGAATAGTCGCGACCCTTGGCGAGATCGCGCGACATGATGGCGCAGAAGCGGGGCAGCCGCCCCTCGGATTCGACCTCGGTGTCAGTCACGCGAAACCCGTTGCGGATCTCGGATTCCGACAAGGCGGCGGCAATCTCAGCGTCTCCGGGCGAAAGCTCGGCAGCCAGCCGCAAAGCGCCCAATGCGTCACGGCCCCGGTTGAGCCTTTCAAACGCCATGGCGAGCCATGACAGCGCGCGCCCCGAGACTGCGTCGCTATCGGCCCGCAGATAACCGTTGATCGCCATCGACGCGATCGAGGCCGAAGCGTCCCGGTCATCGGAATCGCTGGTATAAAGCATCAGCCGCGCAAGATTGGTCCAATCCTCGGCGCGGTCCTTGGCCGCCACGGCATGGGACATCAGGCGGGCAGCGGCAGGAAGGTCTCCGGCTGCCTCGGCTTCCGCAGAGCCGGAAAGCGGGTCGCCCACCGCGACGGGCGGGTTCATCGCGGGCAGCGTCCTTGCCTGAAGCAGCGCGGCGTTCAGATCCGCCGGCACAAGGAAGCTGGCGGCATCGGCTCGTCTGGCAGCGCGCGACAGTGCCTCGGGCCCGGTGGGAACCACCTGCCCTGACAAGGCTCCGGAAAATGGGGTCGCGGCGGCGGCCTCCTGGCCCTTCGGAAAGCAGGAACGGGCGTTCTGATTATAGGTCAGGGCGCGGCATTGCGGGTCGGCCAGACAGGCCTGGATACAGGCTTGCAGCGTGGTGTCGAAAATGCGTCCCAGATCACCTCCGGGTCGATCGGTGTCCGGCTCGAGTTCCAGCCGCGAAGGTGGAATCGGCGCATCCTGCCCCTGAGCGGGAAGCGCCGCCAACAACCCCAGGGTCATGGCTGCGGGGACAAGCCGATGCCAGAAGTTCTGCGCCATGATATCCCTCCACTCCGCGACGACAGGGTGGCATCGTGGCAGCGGTCAGGCAACCGGCCTATTCCCATTCCAGTTGCGAATAGGCTGTCGCGGCATTGCGGGCCGAGATTGCGTCGAAGTCGACCCAGCCTTCGGCATGAGACTTCATCATCACGACGATGGCGGGGATGGCCTGGGAAAGCGGCATTCCACCGGATACGGCCTTGCGTGTCGCGTCGCGCAGCGCGTCGAAATAGCCGGCTTCGGGCGCGACGGCTTCGTCCCAGGTTTTCGCGATCGGGCCGTGGCCCGGGATGATCATGCTGGGGGCAGGTTCGGGTGGCCCGGCGTTGATCCATTCCTGCCAACCCTTCAAAGAACCGTCGATGGAAGGCGTCAGGCCGCGAAACACCAGATCGCCCGTGAACAGTGCGCCCGATTCGCTGTCCCGCACCACAAGATCGTTGTCGGTATGCGCGGTCGGCTGCGGCGTGACCGTCAGTTCGGTTCCACCCAGCGCGATGATCGTTTCGCTGTCGATCGTCTGGTCCACCGGCGCGATATGCGTGCCCAGGAATGCCAGCGGGCCGATCTGGTCCGGGACCGAGATCATCCATGCGGCGGTTCGGCGCGCCACGGCCTCGGGCAGCGCGGAATGGGCCAGGATGGTCGCCCCTGCCTCGGCGAAGACCTCGGCACCCATGATGTGATCGGGATGCATATGGGTCAGGATCAGATGGCTGACCGGACGATCCGTCAGGCGGCGAATGGTGGCATAAAGCGCCTCGCCTTCTGCCCTGCTTCCGCCCGCGTCGATGACCGCGACCGTATCGCCGATGATAAAGGCAAGATTGGCGATACGCCCCTGATTTTCCCGCGTCATCTGGGCAATTTCGCCCTGCCGGAAATAGACGCCGTCGGCGATTTCCTGAACATCGAATGCCGGAAGGGATGCAGTTTCGACACAATTGGCCATGCTGCCCTTCAACTCGGGATGTCGGGCAAGCCAGTCGCGCGCGATGGGCTCTGCCCTGTTGTGGCAATCCTCTTTGGTGGGGGCATCGGCGGCGGGCAGAAGGCGTTGCGAGCAGATTTCGGGGTCATTGGCGAGACATGCAGCCAGAACCAGATGAAACAACCGCCGTCTCCTTCGTTTGCCCGGCGGATCAGGGTAACATGGCTGCTCTGCCAGCACCATCTAAGACCTTTGGCGGGTTGACTGAAACCGTCATGGGCATAGCATCAGAACGTCCGATGACACGGGCGAAACGAGGAGGAGGAACTCATGGCTTGGAAGAAACCCGCGCTGAAGGAAATCTCCTGCGGCATGGAAATCAACATGTATGCACCGGCCGAGGACGAGCCGGTTCTGTTCTGAACTGACGTCGACCTGAACCGGCCGGTCCCCGGAGCGGGGCCGGTCGTGCCATGAAACCGTGACCATGCGTATCGTGATTCTCGGCACCGGAGCCGGTGGCGGGTTGCCGCAATGGAATTGCGGTTGCCCGAACTGCGACGCTGCCCGCGAGGGGCGGATTCCCTCGATGAGCCAAAGCGGGATCGCGATTTCCGCAGATGGTGAAAACTGGGCGCTGGTGAATGCCTCACCAGACCTGCGAAATCAGCTTGCCGCAAGCCCGGTGCTGCGTCCCGGCGCGCTGCGCGGTTCGCCTATACTGTCGGTTCTCGTGACCAATGGCGATATCGACCATGTTGCCGGCTTGTTGACCCTGCGTGAAGGCCAGCCCTTCGATCTGTTCGCCACTCCGGCCATTCATGCCGTGCTGGCGGCAAACCCGATGTTGTCTGCGCTGAATCCGAAATTGGTCCAGCGCCGCGAGATTGCGCTGGATCGGCCATTCGAACTGGTGAAAGGCCTTACGGCCGAGTTGTTTTCCGTGCCCGGCAAGGTGCCGCTCTACCTTGAGGGCGACGTGGTCGAGACCGGACGCATGGGCGAGGAAACCGTGGGTGTCGAGCTGAGCGCGGCGGGTCGCAGGGTGCTTTACGTGCCCGGCTGCGCCTTTGTTCCCGACTGGCTCAGGACGCGGATTTCGGGCGCGGACGCGCTTCTGCTCGACGGAACGCTCTGGACGGATGACGAGATGATCCGCGCCGGTCTTGGGGTAAAGACGGGACGGCGCATGGGTCATGTGCCGGTGTCGGGCCCGGATGGCAGCATGAGCCTTCTTGCGGATGTGCAGGTGCAACGACGCATCTATGTGCATCTGAACAATTCAAATCCGCTGGTCGATCCCGCCAGCCCGGAGCGAGCCCATGCCGAAGCTGCAGGTTGGCAGGTCGGCCATGACGGAATGGAGATCATGCCATGAAGCTTGCCGATCACGGACCGCAATCCCGTGCTGAATTTCTTGAAAGACTCAAGCATATCGGGGCCGAGCGCTACCACGATCGCCATCCCTTTCATAAGCGGTTGCACGGGGGCGAGTGCAGCCCGGACGAGGTGCGTGCCTGGGTTGTGAACCGATGGTATTACCAGTCGCGCATTCCGATGAAGGATGCAGCCTTCATGTCGCGTGTCGAGGACCCGCAACTGCGCCGCGTCTGGAGGTCGCGCATCGAGGATCATGACGGCGGCACGGATGAGGGCGGCGGCATTCGACGCTGGCTGGCCCTGGCCGAGGCCGTGGGCCTTGATCCCGCCTATGTGGCAAGCGGCGCCGGGGTCATGCCGGCCACGCGTTTCGCCGTGGACGCCTATGTCCGTTTCGTGCGCGACATGCCGCTGCTGGACGCGGTTGCCGCCAGCCTGACCGAAATGTTCGCGCCCAAGATCCATGCCGAACGCATCGAGGGTCTGCTGAAACACTACGATTTCGCCGATGATTCCAGCCTTTCCTATTTTCGCAATCGGCTGAACGAGGCGTCGAAGGATGTCGAGTTCGGGCTGAACTATGTGCTCGATCGTGCCGATACTCTTGAAAAGCAGGACGCCGCGGCGGCCGCGCTGACGTTCAAGACCGATGTGCTTTGGGCGCAGCTTGACGCGCTTTGGCACGGCTATGTGGAAGGGGCGATTGCGCCGGGCGCGTGGCGTCCCGGCGAGGGGCTGGCGATCCGCAGCCCGGAATTGGCCGAGGTCCCATGACTGCACCCTCCCTCAGCAACTTTTGCATTCCATACCTGCCAAGGGGTGTTCGCCTGCACGACGACCAGGTTCGCGGCATCCGTGTTCTGCTGGCCCCCGAGCGCGCGATGCAGCTGGATGCGGTGGGGGACGCGATCCTTTCCGAGTTGGACGGCCATCGCAGCCTCGCCGAGGTGATCCGGAGCCTGTGCGACCGATACTCGGCCCCGATCGAGCAGATCGAAGGCGACGTCAAGGATTTCCTCTCGGGTCTGGTCGATCGACGGATGGTCTTCCTGGCGGGTTGCGATGACGAGGGGAGGGGGCGATGAACGGCCAATCCTTGCCCCGCGACATCCAGGGCAATCCGGTCAGGGTCGGCCTGCCCATCGCGATGCTCGCCGAACTGACGCATCGCTGCCCTTTGGCATGCCCCTATTGTTCGAACCCGGTCGAACTGGCCCGCGTCGCCGAAGAGCTGACGGCAGGGGAATGGACCGCGATCTTTCGCCAGGCAGCCGAACTTGGCGTTCTGCAAGTACATCTGTCGGGCGGAGAGCCAGCCTCGCGGCGCGATCTTTCAGAAATTGCACAGGGCGCGCGTGACGCAGGTCTGTATGTCAATCTGATCACCTCGGGCATCGGTCTGACCGAGGCGCGGCTGCGCGAACTGGACGGTCTGGTCGATCACGTCCAGCTTTCGTTGCAGGGGATCGACGCCGAGATGGCGGATTGGATCAGCGGCTACGGCGGCAGCTTCTCGCGCAAGATGCAGGTTGCGCACTGGATCGGCGAAATCGGTTTCCCCCTGACGCTGAATGCTGTCGTTCACCGCCAGAACCTTGATCGCCTGCCCGAGATGATCGCCCTGGCCGAACGTCTCGGCTGCCGCCGGATCGAGGTCGCGACGGTTCAGTTCCACGGCTGGGCCAACCTTAACCGCAGGCCCTTGATGCCAACGCCGGAGCAGGCGCAGCGTGCTCGTGAAGTGGTGAACGAGGCACGCGACAGGCTGCGCGGGCGGATGGTCATCGATTACGTTCCCGCCGATCACCATGCGACCTTTCCCAAGAGCTGCATGGGGGGGTGGGGCTCGACCGGCCTGAACGTCACGCCAGACGGCATCGTGCTGCCCTGCCACGCGGCCCAGACGATCTCCGGGCTGGAATTCGAGAATGTGCGGGACAACAGCCTTGACCGCATCTGGCGGGACGGTTCGGCCTTCAATGCCTTTCGCGGCACCGCATGGTTGCCCGAGCCCTGCGCTTCGTGTGAACGGCGCGAGATCGATTTCGGCGGGTGCCGATGCCAGGCGATGGCAATGGCCAATGATCCGGCGGCGACGGACCCTGTCTGTTCGCGCTCGCCCCTGAACGCCCGGCTTCGCGCCGAGGCCGAAGCCGAGGCGTCGAGCGACGACATCGCGCTGGTCTACCGCCGCATGTCGAAGGAGAAACGAACATGAAACTTCTGGTTCTTGCCTTCACGACGGCCCTGCTCGCGGCCGGTCCTCCTCTTGCTTCCGAGGTGGAAAACCCCTTGCAGCCCTCTCCGCTGTGGGACGATCTGCGTGCAAGCATTCTGGGCACCGACGAAGAGCCGCGGATCGACCCCTCGATCCTGCTCCTTGATGCGCCGCAGCGGGCGGACAACCCGGCGCTCGTGCCGGTGCATGTCACCCAACCCGATGGCGCGCCGGCGATTGCCGCGCTCACCCTGGTCATTGACGGAAACCCTGCGCCGGTCGCTGCCGAGTTCACTTTTGGTCAGGCGCTGATGCCCCTGGATTTCGAGGTGCGGGTGCGTGTCGACACCTATTCTGACCTTCGCGCGATCGCGACGCTCGAAGACGGCAGCAAGGTGATGGCGGGGCGCTATGTCAAGGCCTCGGGCGGATGCGCTGCGCCCGCCGGCAAGAGCATGGACGAGGTTCGGGCCACTATGGGCGAGATGCGCTTTCGCAAGGCCGATGAGGAAGGGCGCAGCATCGGAACGCTGATGATCCGCCATCCCAATTTCTCGGGCCTGCAACGCGACCAGCTGACCCTGCTGACCATCCCGGCCGAATTCATCCAGACGCTTGCTGTGCGGCAGGACGATGCCGAACTGTTCACCATGTCGGCGGGTATTTCGATTTCCGAGGACCCTGTGTTCCGCTTTGCCTACGAGCCCGGCAGCGGCCCGGTCATGGTTCACGCCGCGGATACCGACGGCCGGGTCTGGGATCAGTCTTTCTGAAGGCGGGCAGGCGTTCCCGAAAGGGTGACCGAACGGGCGCTGAGCGCCTCGGCCTCGGCCGGGTCGTGGGTGACGATGACGAGCCCCGCCCCGGTCCGATCCAGCAGATCGGCGGTCAACGCGATCATTCGGCTGGCGGTTTCGGCATCAAGCGAGGCGAATGGTTCGTCCATCAGCAGGATCTGGGGGTCCGATGCAAAGGCGCGCGCAAGCGACAGACGTCGCTGCTGGCCAAGCGAGAGTTGACGAGGGAATTTCGTCTCATGCCCGGCCAACCCGACGCGAGCCATCCATTCGCGCGCGACCCCCGGCGGGCAGCCTGTCGGGATGGTGACATTGGCCAGCGCATTTCGCCAGGGCAGCAGGACGGGTTCCTGAAAGACCGGGGCGAGTCGTTCGCTGCCGCTCCTGTTCCCTCGGAAATTGGTGTCGAGTCCGGCCAGGATTCGCAGCAGCGTCGACTTGCCGATGCCCGAGGGGCCAAGGATCGCCAGCCGTTCGCCCGGCGAGACCGACAGGACGAGGTCGCCAAGGACCGGCCTGGTTCCGAAGCTCTTGGATTGCAGATCAAGCTTCATCCCGTCTCCAGCGATTGGCGTGGCGTTCCCATGGCCGCAGGATGAAAAGGTCAATGGCCAGCATCACGGCCACGAAGGTCAGCGCCCAGGCCAACACTCCGGTGACATCGAAGCTGGAAAACAGCAGGTGGATCTTGAATCCGACCCCATTCGAGCGGCCAAGGAACTCGACCACCAGGACGATCTTCCAGATCAGGGAAATTCCCGCCCGTGCGGCCGCCGCGATCTGCGGGGCAAGCTGCGGCAGAACGACGTGGCGCAGGCGCGCGGCTGGCGACATGCGAAACGACCGGGCCATGTCGTCAAGATCGGGGCGCAGGGCGCGGGCGCCTTCGCGCACCATGACCGTGACCACCGGGATCTTGTTCAGCGCGACGGCCAGGATCGCCGCAGTCTCGTTGAGGCCGATCCAGATATAGCTCAGCACGATCAGCACAAGGGCCGGCACGTTCAGCAGGATGATCAGCCCAGGGTTCAGCCAGTTGTCGACGTTTCGGCTGCGCCCCATCGCAAGTCCAAGACCCAGCCCGGCCACCATCGCAAGAGCAAAGCTCGCGATGACCCGCATCAGGGTCATTCCTGCATTGAAGGCCAGCTCACCCGAAGCGGCCAGCTGACCGATCCGGGAAGCGACCACCCAGGGGGCGGGCAAGGTCTGCGGCCTGTCGGTCAGTTGCGAGGCGATCGTCCAGACCATCAGCAACGCCAGCACCGAAAGCAACCCGGTGGTCAGGCCCGAGCGCGGCATTCTGCTGTCAGCCAAGGATCGTTACTCCGGCGCCCAGAAAAGCCCGTCCGGCAGTTCTGAAACGCCACCTGTCAGCTCGTCGCCGCCCAGTTCGGACATGGTGGCGAACATCCTGGCTGCATTCTCGGCATTGACCGGTCCGGCCGGCGGAATGCCTGCTCTCCAGCCGGCCCTGAGCGCGTTGAACTCGGCTTCATCCGCCGCGTTCACATAGCTGCGGATTTCCTCCCAGGCGGCATCGTCACTGGCCAGCAGATCCTTGGCCGCCCGCGATGCATGAGCAAGCCCCGAGGCAAGCTCCGGATGATCGGCGATCCAGCTTTCACGCAGGACATATCCCAGCAGCGGCGTCGAAGGATCGAGCCCCAGATCCTTCGCGGCCGTCTCGACGGAAACCAGTTCGCGCATGCCGCGCGCCTGCATCTTGGCCTGGAAATGCCAGAAGTTGATCGCGGCATCGACCTCGCCGGTTTCGGCGGCATTCTGGATCATGGGCGGCGCGCCGAAGACTTGCTCGGTCACGTCCGCAAGGTCTTCTCCCAGCTCCTCTCGCGACCAGGCGCGCAGGATGAGCCAGCTTTTGTCGACGGGACCGCCGGCGATGCCGATCTTCTTGCCCTTCAGATCGGCAAGGCTCTGGATCTGGCTGTCCGCATTGACCATCAGCCCCCCTACCGAAGTCGAATAGGGCAGGAAGGTGAAATCGGTCCCGCGTGCGCGCTGCTGGGCGACCCAGAGCCAGTCCGAAACGATCGTGTCAACCTCTCCACCCTGCATGGCGACCTGGGTGGCGGGATTGCCTGCTAGGATCAGAGGCACGAGCCGGAAGCCGTTGGCCGTGTCGAGCCCCTGCTTGATGATGGTCTGGATTTCCCAGTTGACGGTGCCGTTCTCAAGCGTGCCGATGCGGATCACGGGCAGATCCGTAGCGGCCGAGCCACGACCAGCAAGCCCGGCAAGGATCACCGCCCCGCCGAGCAGGATCAGTCTTCGGGTCAGTCGCATCGTTCTTCGCCTCCATCTGCTGTGCCAAGCCTGCCACGCCGCCTGTGAAGCACCAATACGTCCGAAGTCTTAGGTGATTTTCCCCGGTTCCGCCATGAGGCTTGCTTCATTCCCCACGCAGACTAAGATGACCCCAGGTTACCGCCGGAGATGCGAGCCCGGCCCCATTCGTTTCTTTGGGAGGAGAACGATGGCCCTAGCCATGCAACAGATGCAGGATCGAAGTTCTGCGCCCCGGCTCCTTGCGGAGCGCGTGCGCGAGATCCTGATCATAGATGACCACCCCTTGATGTGCGACGCGCTGGCGCTGACGCTCAAGATCAGCTTCGGGCTGAAGAATGTCCGAACCGCGCGCAGTCTTGCCTCTGCGCAGGAACAGATCCGAAGTCAGGGCGTTCCCGATGCCGTCATTCTTGACCTGAACCTGCCCGATGCGCGTGGCACCGAAGGGCTGGTCGCCCTTCGTCGCCAGATGCCAGAGGTTCCCATAACGATGATCTCGGCCGATCTCGAGGATGCGATGATTTCGGCGGCGATGGCGGCCGGGGCGCAGGGTTATCTTTCGAAGTCCCTGGGCCGCGAGTCGCTTGTCGACAGCTTGCGGCGCATGTGGGAAGGCGAACACGTCACCCCG
This sequence comes from Paracoccus sp. MBLB3053, assembly GCF_031822435.1. Taxonomy (NCBI): domain Bacteria; kingdom Pseudomonadati; phylum Pseudomonadota; class Alphaproteobacteria; order Rhodobacterales; family Paracoccaceae; genus Paracoccus; species Paracoccus aurantius. Next base: position 1,050,177 of record NZ_JAVQLW010000001.1, read on the forward strand.
GAAGGCTATGAGCCGGGCCATGCGGGCGAAGAAGACGCTGCACGCGCTGCGCTGGCGCAGCGTTTCGCCAGCCTCACGCCACAGCAGATGAAGATCCTGCGCCTGATCTGCCAAGGCAAGGCGAACAAGGAAATCAGCTACGAACTTTCCATTGCCGAAGCCACGGTCAAGACGCATATCACCGCGATCATGTCCAAGATCAACGCGCGCCGCCGCACCCAGGCCGTGCTTCTGGCCAACAGCGTGAGGCTGTTCGAACCCGTATGAACTCCGCCATGCCCGAGCCTTGGCCGGGCGATAGGTCACCCGAAAGCCGAGAACCGGCCTCGATCGTTCCAGCTTCGCCTCTTGCGGTCACCTTCCCGGCGGCCCTGCAAGATCTTGAGGATCGTATCCATGCGGCGCTCGCGCCGGTCGATCCTTCGCTCGTTCTGATTTTCGGCGATCCGTCCGACGGGCTGTCGCATCTCGGTGCGGGATTGCATGCCCGGTTCGGGCCCGGCTGCAGGATTGTCGGATGCTCGTCGGCCGGAGAGATCGGGCCCCACGGCTATGCAAGCGACAGCGTGGTCGCACTGGGCTTTCCGGCGGCCAGTTTTCGCATTGGCATCTGTGTCCTTCGCAACCAGTCCCAGGTTCCGGTGTCGGGCTGGATGGCGTCCCTGCGCCGTCTTCACGCCGAGTTCAGGCCCGACCCGCGGCGCTCGATCTTCGGGGTGCTTCTGGCCGATGCGCTGGCCCGGCAGGAAGATGTTCTGGTGGCCACGCTGGATGCTGCGATACCGGGCCTGCCCATCGTCGGCGGCTCGACCGCCAAGGGCATGAATTTCCTGCCGACCTGCCAGATGGTCGATGGACGCGAGCAGCGGGATGCGGCGCTTTTCCTGCTGATGGAAACCGATCTTGCGGTGTCCGAGGTATCATTTGCGCATTTCCGGCCGACCGACCGCCGCGCCGTGGTGACGGCTGCCGATCCGCATAACCGCATTATCTGGGAATTGAATGCCGAGCCCGCAGCCGAAGAATATGCGCGACTGGCCGGAATTCCCTGTGACTCGCTCACGGCGACGGAATTCGCCCGCCATCCGCTTCTGTTGCGCACGGGCAGACGCCATCATGTCCGCGCCATTCGCGCACTGACACCCGGAGCCGGGTTGCAGCTGCTTTCCGGCATCGAAGAAGGCAACATCCTGACGTTGGGCCGCGCGGTGGACATGACGCAAGGCTTTGCTGACGCGATGGATGGATTGCCGCGTCCTCCGCTGATGGTGCTTGGATTCGACTGCATCCTGCGCCGCCTCGCGCTCGAACGTGCGGGCATGGCCGGGCAGATGTCGCAGCTTTTTGCGCGCTACCGCGTGGCCGGGTTCAACACCTATGGCGAACAGCATAGCGGCATGCATGTGAACCAGACATTCGTGGGCGTGGCGCTGATGTCGCCGGAAGGGGGCTGAGCCATGTTCCTTCGCGACGAGGACAGCGAAACCAGGCGGGTCGAGAAACTATCACGCATTTCGGATGTCCTGGTCGATCGCATTGATCGGCTCGAGGAAAGCCGTGGCTCGGCCTGGTCGATGTTCCAGGCTGCCGTCGCGCTGGAGCGGGAGGTTCAGGTGCGGACACGCGAACTGGAACAGGCGATGGCGGATCTGTCGGAACGCAATCGCGAACTGGCCGTCGCCCGCGCTCTTGCCGAAGAGGCGAACCGCTCGAAGACACGTTTCCTGCGCGCGGCGAGCCATGATCTCTTGCAGCCGCTTTCGGCCGCAAAGCTGTTTCTTTCGGCGTTGCAGGACACGCAGATGGACGATTTGCAGGCCGAATTGGCCCAACGCCTATCGGGGGCCTTCGAGTCGGTCGAGGAACTGATGCATGCCGTCTTGGACATCTCGCGCCTCGACAGCCAGCGGATCGAGTTTCAGCGCAAGCCGGTCGATCTGGGCGAGCTGTTTCGCCGGCTGGCCGCCGAATATACCCCGATGGCCGAGGCCAAGGGGCTTGCACTGCGATTTGCGCCAACTTCGGCGGTGGTCGAAAGCGATCCGACATTCCTGCGCCGCATCGCACAGAATCTCGTATCCAACGCCATCAAGTATACCGATGCTGGCGGAGTGCTTGTCGGCGTCCGCAAGCGGGGAGGGCGGGCCTGGCTTGAAATCATGGATACCGGGATCGGGATCGCCGCACCTGACAGGGCCCGGATCTTCGACGAATTCCACCGCATCAGCCGGGAAGGTGGCGCACCGGGGATGGGGCTGGGGCTTTCGATCGTGCGCCGGGCCTGCGCCAAGCTGGGGCATCCCATCGCGATGGACAGCGAACCGGGGCGGGGAACGGTCTTTCGGGTCAGCCTGCCGCTGGTCGGCTCCGAAAGCCAGTCGCATGGCGCGGTGGCTGCGCCGGACGGCCCCTCCCTGCGAGGCCGCGTCGCGCTGGTGGTCGAGAACGATCATGCGATGCGCCGCGCGTATCAGTTGATCCTGCGGGACAGGCTGGGGATGGTCGCGCGGGTCAGCGGCGGTACATCCGAGGCGCTGGCAATGATGGGGGACGAACCGCCCGATGTCGTGATTGCAGATTACAATCTGGACCACACCGATACCGGGCTCGATGCCATCCGTGCCCTGCGCAGCGCGGCAGGCCAGGCGATACCGGCGATCATCGTCTCGGCGCGGCGCGATCCCGAGATGGTCCGGGCAAGTGTCGCGATGGGCGTTCCGGTGCTGGAGAAACCGGTCCGGCCCGAGGATCTGCAGGTCGTCCTGCAGCGGATGCTTGCCTAAGACCAAAGCCGCAGAGCGGGGCGCCCGGACTTCCGCCAGTAAGGTCACCGAGGCAGTTTCGGCTAAGGGGAGGAAAGGACGAAAATGCGACTCTTGTGTTCATTGGCCCTGCTGGGTCTGCTTGCCGCTTCAGCGGCTCGGGCCGGCGAGGCGGGGGATCTCGTCTTTGCGGATCGGGGACCCTGGAACATGCCCGACGGCCCGCTTGTCTGGGTGCTGGATCAGAAGGGACCCGCGGTCGAGGGGTTTCAGCCCCTGGGACAGGGCAGGATCACGCTCGACCGGATCATCGATGCCTCGGACGGAAAGCCCGCGCTGCAACTGGCCGAAGACACCGCCCGCACCAAGCGCAGGATCGGGCCGTTTCCGATTTCGGGTGGCGACCCGGCGCTGACCTTCTTCCTCGAGACGACGGCGCGCGACATGGCGGCACTGACCGGAGGCAGTCCCTTCTACATTCGCAACCGCCTGAAGGACGCGCTTTTCCGTGGCGGGAAAGTGGTCGAGGATGACGGACAGAGGGTCGCGATCTTCGCCCCCTTCACCGAGGACAAGAACAAGGCGCGCATGTTCGGGTTCGAAACGCTCGAGCTGCGCTTCACTCTCGGCGATCCGAAGCTGCCGATCCGGCGCATGGCGGCAAAGACAGGGCCGCTTGCAGGCGACAGGCCCGCCTATGTCAGCGAGATGGTGCTGCAATGACCCGAACGGCGCTTTTATGTGCGGCATTCGTATCATGGGCCGGCTCGGTCGATGCGCAGGCCGTCAATGACTACCCGACGAATGCACGGGCGGATTATGTCTTCGTCTGCATGGCGACGAACGGTCAAACACGCGACATGCTCGACAAATGTTCCTGTGCCATCGACCAGATCGCGTCTATCCTTTCCTATGACGACTATGTCCGGGCCGAAACCGTCTTGCGGATGCGCCAGACCTCGGGCGAGCGCGCCGGCGTGTTCCGGCAGGGCCTGCAGGTCAATGACATGGTTGCGACATACCGGCGAGCGGAGGCAGAGGCCGAGATACTCTGCTTCTGAACTGGACAATCGCGTTGCTCCGCGTTTCCTTGGCGGCAACCTAATCAGGAGGGAAACGCATGGATCTGGGGATCAAGGGCAAGCGCGGACTGGTCTGCGCCGCGTCGAAAGGGCTGGGCCGCGGTTGCGCCGAGGCGCTGGCCGAGGCCGGCGTCGATCTGGTCATCAACGCTCGTGGCGCCGAGGCGCTGGAAAAGACCGCCAGCGAGATTGCCGCGAAATACGGTGTGAATGTGACGCCGGTGGCTGCCGATATCACCACCGATGAAGGCCGCGCCGCCGTGCTTGAGGCGCTGGGCGGTCAGGCTGACATTCTGGTGAACAATGCCGGCGGCCCTCCGCCCGGGAAGTGGACCGATTGGAACCGCGACGATTTCATCAAGGCGTTGGATGCCAACATGCTGAGCGCGGTCGCGCTCATGCAGGCGCTGGTTCCGGGCATGATGGAACGTGGCTGGGGCCGCGTCGTGAACATCACCTCGCAATCGGTCAGGACGCCGATCGCGATCCTAGGCCTGTCGAACGCCGCCCGCTCGGGCCTGACGGGCTTTGTCGCGGGCATGTCGCGGCAGGTCGCGCCCAAGGGCGTCGTGGTGAACAACCTGCTGCCGGGCATCCATGCCACCGACCGCGCCGAGAGCCTTGATGGCGGCGTCGCCAAGGCCGAGGGGATCAGCATCGAAGAAGCCCGCCACCGCCGCGAACAGACCATTCCGACCCACAGCTACGGCACGGCCGAGGATTTCGGGGCGACATGCGCCTTCCTTTGCAGCCAACATGCGCGATTCATCGTGGGGCAGAACATTCTGCTGGATGGCGGCGCGTCCAACATCTCGATCTGAGGGGGCGGGCGGCAGGTAGGCTCTTGCCAGAATCCTGCCGCCCGGCTACGACGAAAGTCGGAAATCGGGAGACACTGGCGGATGCCAGGGCCGAAGGAGCAACCGCCCCGGTAAACTCTCAGGCAAAACGAACCGTTTTCCACAGAAGACTCTGGAGAGAGGCGGCCGTCAGGCCGCACGCCGAAGGGATAACGATCTCAGGCGCCCCCACGGGGTAGGGACAGAGGGGGCATCGAAACGGACGGGATAGGCCTGTCCGCCAGATGAGGGATGCCCATGGCCGAATTGCGGCGCACGAAGCTTTACGATCTGCACATCGCCCAAGGGGCGAAGATGGTGCCCTTTGCCGGCTGGGAAATGCCGGTCCAATATCCGATGGGCGTGATGGGTGAGCACTTGCACACCCGCACCAAGGCCGGTCTGTTCGATGTCAGTCACATGGGCCAGGTGATCCTGCGCGGCGAGAATGTCGCCAAGGCGCTGGAAACGCTTGTGCCCGCGGATGTCGTCGGGCTGGGGCAGGGCCGTCAGCGCTATGGCCTTTTCACCAACGCGGCGGGCGGCATCCTTGACGACCTGATGATCGCAAACAAGGGCGACCACCTGTTCCTTGTGGTGAACGCCGCCTGCGTCGATCAGGACATCGCGCATCTGCGCCAGCTGGAAGCGCAGGGGATCTCGGTCGAGCCGGTCGCTGGTCGCGCGCTGGTCGCGCTGCAAGGCCCCGAGGCCGAAACCGTGCTCTCGGCCCTGGTGCCCGGCGTCGAGGCGATGAAATTCATGGATGTGGCGGAATTCGACTGGCAGGGCACGACGCTCTGGATCAGCCGCTCGGGCTATACCGGCGAAGACGGGTTCGAAATCTCGATCCCCGAGGGCGTTACCGAGGAGTTCGCCACCGCGCTTCTTGCGCAGGATGAGGTAGCCCCGATCGGTCTTGGCGCCCGCGACAGCCTGCGGCTGGAAGCCGGGATGCCGCTTTACGGCCATGACATGGACACGGAAACCAGCCCCGCCGCCGCGGCCCTTGGTTGGTCGATCCCCAAGGTTCGCCGCCTGGGCGGCGCGCGTGAGGGCGGTTTCCCCGGCGCCGATGCGATCCTTTCCGAACTGGCCGCCGGTGCCGCGAAAACCCGTCGCGGGCTGCGCCCCGAGGGCCGCGCCCCGATCCGCGAGGGCGTCGAGATCTTCGCAGGAACCGAGGGCGGCGAGGCCGTCGGCAAGGTCTGCTCGGGTGGCTTCGGCCCCTCGGTCGGCGGGCCCATCGCCATGGCGATCCTGCCTTTGGAACTGGCGGAGGGCGCGACCGTTTACGCAGAGCTTCGCGGCAAGCGTCTGCCCGTCCTGCTGACCCCCATTCCCTTCCACAAACCGAGCTACAAGCGCTGAGAGGCCAGGCATGCTGAAATACACCGAAGACCACGAGTGGCTGAAACAGGATGGCGACGAGATCATCGTCGGCATCACCGCCTATGCGACCGAGCAACTGGGCGACGTCGTCTTCATCGAACTGCCGGAAGTCGGCCGCGAGGTCGATGCCGGCGAAGAAATCGTCGTGATCGAATCGGTCAAGGCCGCCTCGGACATCGTGGCCCCGGTCGCCGGCACCATCACCGCCGTGAACGAGGCGCTGCCCGACACGCCCGGCGCGGTGAACGAGGATGCCCTGGGCACCTGGTTCTTCCGCATCAAGCCCGCATCCATGGACCTCGACGGCTTCATGGACGAGGCCGCCTATAACGAGATGATCGGCTGAGCCGGTTGCGCCGGGCCGACCGGCCCGGCCACGCGGGGGCAACCTGCCCCCGTTTCCCAAAGCACAATCTTTCACGAGTGACGCCGCGCGTGCGGCATCAAGCGATCTGACTGGAAGGCGCACATGGCCCCCTGGACCCCGACCACCTATAACCCCGACGATTTCGCCAACCGGCGTCATATCGGCCCGTCTCCGGCCGAGATGGAGGCCATGCTGAAGGTCGTTGGCGCAAACACGCTCGAAACCCTGATCGAACAGACCGTGCCCGCCAGCATCCGCCAGGAAAAGCCGCTGGATTGGCCGGCTTTGTCCGAGGCCGCTCTGCTGCAGCGCATGCGAGAGGTGGCCGAACGCAACCGCGTCATGACCAGCCTGATCGGGCAGGGCTATTACGGCACCGTCACCCCCCCGGCCATCCAGCGCAATATCCTTGAAAACCCGGCATGGTACACGGCCTACACCCCTTACCAGCCCGAGATCGCGCAGGGCCGGCTCGAGGCGTTGCTGAATTACCAGACCATGGTTTCGGACCTCACGGGCCTGCCGGTTGCCAACGCCTCGCTTCTGGACGAGGCGACCGCCGCCGCCGAGGCAATGGCCATGGCGCAACGCGTCGCCAGGTCGAAGTCGAAAGTTTTCTTCGTCAGCGAGAACCTGCATCCGCAGACCATCTCGGTGATCGAGACCCGCGCCGAACCACTGGGCATCGAGATTGTCCGCGGTGCGCCCGAGGAACTGGACCCGACAACCGTCTTCGGCGCGATCTTCCAGTATCCCGGCACTTTCGGCCATATTCGCGACCTGACCGAGGAATGCGCGGCGCTGCATGCCGCTGGTGCCGTTGCCATCGTCGCGACCGATCTGCTGGCCCTTTGCGTCCTGAAAGAGCCGGGCGCGATGGGCGCTGACATCGCCGTGGGCTCGGCCCAGCGTTTCGGCGTGCCGATGGGCTATGGCGGTCCGCATGCAGGCTTCATGTCCTGCCGCGACGAAATGAAGCGCGCCATGCCGGGCCGCATTGTCGGCGTCTCGATCGACGCCAAGGGCAACAAGGCCTATCGCCTGTCGCTGCAGACCCGCGAGCAGCATATCCGCCGCGAGAAAGCGACCTCGAACGTCTGCACCGCCCAGGCGCTGCTGGCGGTCATGGCCAGCTTCTATGCCGTCTTCCACGGCCCGGTCGGGCTGAAGGCGATCGCGCAGCGCGTCCATCTGAACGCGGTGACGCTTGCCAATGCGCTGCGCGCCGCCGGGGCCGAGGTCGAGCCCGAGGCCTTCTTCGACACCGTCACCGTGCGCGTCGGCGTCGGCCAGCAGGGCATCATGGCCGCCGCCCGCCATCGAGGTATCAACCTGCGCAAGGTCGGTCGTGACCGGGTCGGCATCTCGGTCGACGAGACCACGGATGCGGGCGTCATCGCGCGGGTTCTGGACGCTTTCGGCGTCACCGATGCTGCCGAGGCCGCGAGCGCTCCGGCGATCCCGGAAGCCTTGATCCGCGAAAGCGACTACCTGACCCATCCCGTGTTCCACATGAACCGGGCCGAGTCGGAAATGATGCGCTACATGCGCCGCCTGTCGGATCGCGACCTGGCGCTGGACCGTGCGATGATCCCGCTGGGGTCCTGCACGATGAAGCTGAACGCCGCCGCCGAGATGATGCCGATCACCTGGCCGGAATTCGGCGCGCTGCACCCGTTTGCCCCCGAGGACCAGGCCGCCGGCTATCACGAGGTCTTTGCCGACCTGACCGCGAAGCTTTGCGAGATCACCGGCTATGAGGCCTTCTCTCTGCAGCCGAACTCGGGTGCGCAGGGCGAATATGCAGGCCTGCTGACCATCGCGGCCTATCACCGCTCGCGCGGCGAGGATCGTGACATCTGCCTGATCCCGGTCTCGGCCCATGGCACGAACCCGGCCTCGGCGCAGATGTGCGGCATGAAGGTCGTCGTCGTGAAATCGGCGCCGAACGGTGATATCGACCTCGAGGATTTCGCCGACAAGGCGGCCAAGGCGGGCGACAAGCTGGCGGCGGTGATGATCACCTATCCCTCGACCCATGGCGTCTTCGAGGACACCGTGCGCGAGGTCTGCCAGATCACCCATGACCATGGCGGCCAGGTCTATATCGACGGCGCGAACATGAACGCGCTGGTCGGACTGGTCAAACCGGGCGAGATCGGCGGCGACGTGAGCCACCTGAACCTGCACAAGACCTTTGCGATTCCGCATGGCGGCGGCGGTCCCGGCATGGGCCCGATCGGCGTGAAGTCGCATCTCGCGCCCTTCCTGCCCTCGGACCCGCGCACCGGCGATCTGGGGGCGGTCTCGGCGGCGCCCTGGGGTTCGGCCTCGATCCTGCTGATCTCCTGGGCCTATTGCCTGATGATGGGCGGCGAGGGGCTGACGCAGGCGACGCGCGTCGCGATCCTGAACGCGAATTACATCGCGAGCCGCCTCGCCGGGGCCTTCCCGGTGCTGTTCATGGGCAATCGCGGCCGCGTGGCGCATGAATGCATTCTCGACATGCGGCCGTTCCAGGCCCATGGCGTGACCGTGGATGACATCGCCAAGCGCCTGATCGACAACGGCTTCCACGCACCGACCATGAGCTGGCCGGTCGCTGGCACGCTGATGGTCGAGCCGACTGAGTCGGAAACCAAGGCCGAGATCGACCGCCTGATCACCGCCTTCCTCGCGATCCGCGCCGAGATCACCGAGATCGCCGAAGGCCGCATCAGCGCCGAGGCCAGCCCGCTGCGCCATGCGCCCCATACGGTCGAGGACCTGGTGGCCGACTGGGACCGCGAATATTCGCGCGAGCAGGGCTGCTTCCCGCCGGGCGCGTTCCGCGTCGACAAGTACTGGCCGCCGGTCGGCCGCGTCGACAACGCCTATGGCGACCGCAACCTGGTCTGCACCTGCCCGCCGGTCGAGGATTATGCCGAAGCCGCTGAATAAGCGCGCCCATTGAAATCGGGCATCGCGGGATCATCTTTGGGGAAACGCCCCGGAGACCCGCGATGCCCGCCCTCAAACTGACCTGCCTGTCCTGCGGACAGGTGAACCGCCTGCCCGCCGAGCGCCTCGCCGAATCGCCGAAATGCGGCATCTGCGGCGCGGGGCTGATGGCCGCGAAGTCCCAGCCCGTCGATTTCGAGACCCTGCAGAAGGCCGCCCGCAATGACGAGGTGCCTCTGCTCGTCGATTTCTGGGCGCCCTGGTGCGGGCCCTGCCGGGCGATGGCGCTGGAATTCGAGAAGGCCGCGCAGCAGCTTCGGGGTCGCGTGCGGCTGGCCAAGATCGACACGCAGAGCCATCCGCAGGCGAGCCAGCGCTGGAACATCCGAGGCATTCCGGCCTTCATCCTGTTCTGTGGCGGCCGCGAGATCGCGCGCGAGGCCGGTGCCCGCCCCGCCGCCGAGCTGGTCCGATTTGCCGAAGCCGGCGCCCGCTTGCGAGCATCTTGACAATCCTGAAGCCGCAGTTCAATTAACCCGGCAGTGGGGCCGTAGCTCAGTTGGTAGAGCGCATCGTTCGCAATGATGAGGCCAGGGGTTCGATTCCCCTCGGCTCCACCAGGCACCTGTCTTCCGAAATTCAGTGTTTTATGGGGCGCCTGTCGCGCTGGTGTTTCCCACTTGGCGCGGACTCAGCATTTTTTTTTTTTGTAGAATCTCGAAAAGCGCCTTGCGGGTCCAGTCGCTGCACATGGTGGCTCGGATTCAGGGCGAACCGACCTGGCTCTGAGGGCGAGACCTTGCAGACGTAGTCGTATGGCTGCGCATGGCATTCGTCGTGGAAGCGCTGGAGGGTTGGCTTTCTGATCGTGCGGTTCATCCGCTCGACCTGCCTGCCACTCAGTGAAGCCGTCCCGCGGATTGTTTTCTGATCTTCGCTGCTCCGGGGCGGGGTCGCCTTTGTCAGCCGGAAATCTGTGCCGTGTTCACGGCATGCGCGCCCGAAGATGTGCCGTAGGCGCTGGGATCGACTCTTCGATTTGCGAATTGCATGTCATTGTCTGTCGGCACCGTGTGGATCGGATAGGGCACTGCCGCGATCAGATCGCGCAGGAACTGGGCCGAAGCCAGCTTGCCGGTCTCTCGAACAAGGCGAACGAAGGCAAACTTGCTGCTTCTGTCATTGGCGACGAAGAGATGGTGCTTCCCTTCGGCAGTCTGCACCTCGGCGAGATCGACATGGAAGAAGACATGAGGTTCCGATCGCTGTCTTGCTGCTCGGATGGCGTGCGTGGTCGTGGCGCTTCCGTGACGAACTTGTCCCATAGGGCATTCCTCCATCTCAAAGAATGGATCGCGCCATCAAACCGTGGGATCAGACACCTAGCAGGGGACACGCGTCAGAGGCAAAAACTCTGACGAGAAAAGCAGACCTATCTGGGGCTTTTCAGGGATGATTTGGTGGAGCCAAGGGGAGTCGAACCCCTGACCTCTTGAATGCCATTCAAGCGCTCTACCAACTGAGCTATGGCCCCACCGGAGGTCGGGACGGCGGCGCGCGCCATCCTTGCGGGCGTCGTATATTGGCGAGGTGGGCCGGGCGCAAGCGGAAAAAAACCTGCCGGTCGCATCCGCGCGGCAGCCCCGGCTCAGTGGCGGGGCGCCCTGGCCAAGGATCGCTCTTTCTTGATAAAGCTGTTGAGGCAATCAGGTCTCGCGATTACGCTGATTTTGCCCGGCCGGTTCCGGGGCGATCGATGAAAGGGTAGCCGATGATTGCAAGCTCTCGTCGCAGTATTCTGAAATTGGCGGCCATTGCCGGGGTTGCTCCCCTGGTGGGCGGCATGGCGCGTCTCGCCTTTGCGGGCGACCGCCCCTATGCTCCGGCGGAGACCGCTTGGCGCAGGTTCGAAACCCGCACCGTGATCAGCCTGCCGCAGGGCGACAGCCCGGCCCAGGTCTGGCTGCCCGTGCCTTCGCTGACGACCGATTACCAGCGCAGCCTTGAAGACCAGTGGTCGGGAAATGCCACCTCGGCCGAACTCGTCACCGATCCGGCCAGCGGGGCCAGATACCTCCATGCGACTTTCGAGGGCGGCGGCGCGCCCCGACTTGAACTTATCAGCAGCTTCGAGACCCGAAATCGGACCATCGACTGGTCCAGCCCAACCGAGATGCATGAGGACCCCGCGGTGCTTCAGGCGGCGCTGAAACCTTCGAGCTACAAGCCGCTCGACGGCATTGTCGCGGAGACGGCGCAGAAGATCACTGCCGGGGCCGACAGCGATGTCGACAAGGTCCGGGCGATCTATGCCTGGATCGTCTCGCATTGCTACCGCAACATGGACACGCCGGGCTGCGGCCCGGGCGACAATGTGGCCACGCTGACGACGGCTGGGCTGGGCGGGAAATGCGCCGATCTGAACGGGCTCTTTGTCGGGCTTGCACGAGCCTCGGGCGTTCCGGCGCGAGACGTGTTCGGTGTCCGCGTCGCGCCTTCGGCTTTCGGCTACAAGCAGCTTGGGGCCAACAGCCCCACCATTACGGGCGCCCAGCACTGCCGGGCCGAAGTCTGGCTGTCCGGCTTTGGCTGGGTCGCGATGGACCCGGCCGATGTCCTGAAGGTCATGCGCGCCGAATCCGAGAGCTGGATCAAGGACCCCTCGGACCCGCTGGTTGTCCAGGTCAATGCTGCTTTGTTTGGCAATTGGGAGGGGAACTGGGTCGGCTACAATACTGCCGAGGACCTGCATCTCTCTGGCCGCGCCGAAAGCCTCCCCTTCCTGATGTATCCGCAGGCGACCATCGGTGAGCGGCTGATCGATGAACTGGACGCGAAATCCTTCACTTACGAGATGACTGCCAGCGAGGCCTGAGCGCAGCAGTGGGGAATGCGAAGGGGCCGGATTGCCGGCCCTTTGGCTTTTGTATTCTCAGCGGCAAGTGGCAGGGTTGACGCCAATGCCCTGCAGCCCCCAATCGGTGATCTGGACCAGCAATTGCTGGCCCGCGGCATCGAAGGCCGGGATGAGGTCAGAGGTCCGCGTCGTGGGCGATGTAGCGGTCGTGCTGAATTTGCCACGCGCAATGACGCTTGCATCGGATTCGCGGACGAGCTGTGCATCGACCGACAGCCGGATGATCGCGCCCTTGCCGGATACCTCGGCATTGAAATCATTGATTTCGCTGATCAGGGCGTAATCACCGCCCAATCCCAGGGGCGCGCGCCCGACATGCGTAAAGACGTCATAGCTGCCAAAGCCGCGCACCAGAAGATTCTGCAGCGTGATCGGCACGGTGTCGCCCCATTGCGCGTCGGGCAGGTACTGGGTCTGCAAGGTCGAAGGCCGGATCATGATCCGTTCGGTATTCAGCGTGCCGCGGGCCTTGGGTTCCTCTATGACGAGTTCGGTCGTCCGGCCGCGCCCGCATGTTTTCGGGCCCCCCGCCAGAGGCCTGATTTCGAAGACTTCGAGTGACGGCCCGCCGGAAAGGTTGGTGATCGCCGCGCATCCCGGCAGCGCCGTCGTCAGGGCCAGGATGGTCGCGGAAAGCAATCGAGTCATGGCACCCTCAGCGGCGGAATTCGGGCGTGCGCGGCCCGGTGATGATCTGTGACGGGTTGCGGCGCAGCGCGTCGACGAGCTGGTTCACGCTTTGCACAAGCGTCCGCAGGTCGCGCGCCATCATCGTGAATTGCGGCAGGCCGTCACGAGTGAAAGCCTGCACCGGCGCGCGCGCGCTGTCCAGCATGGCGCGCATGCTTTCAAAGGCGCTGTCGGCGCTTTCGGCCGCGTCGCGCATCCGCGCCGTGATCTGGGGAACATCCTCGGTCACGCTGCCGATCGCTTCGTTGAACCTTGCCAGGGTAGCGCGCAGATCGGCGGCAACCGGGCCTACTTCGCTGTTGATCATCTTGTCAGCACCGTCAAAGGCCCGCTCGGCCGAGGCGAGCGTGCGGCCTCCGACATCCAGTGCGGTGTCGAGCCTGTCCATGCTGCTGCCGGCGCGCTCTGTCAGCTGGCTCAGGTCCGACTGGACCTGCCTGGCCGTCTGGTCGAGGCTTTGCGTCAGGCCACGAAGATCGCCCGAGACATATTCACGGACCTCGTCCAGGGCAGAAGTGCCTGCCTGCAGGGCCGCGTCGGCTTGAGTGGCCGTTTCGGCGAACTTGGTCAGGGCCCTGTCCGCATTGGCGAGCGTCGCCTCGGCCGCCGTGCCGATGCCCTGAAGGTCGCTGCCGAAAGTCGAGATATCGGTCGCGGCGGACGAAATGGCCTCGGTCGCGCGGGTCACGTCGGAAATCGCCTTGTCGAGATTGGCGCTTGAGCGTTCGACATTGTCGAGGATACGGACCACGCGCTGCTGGTTTTCTTCGCCCAGAAGTCGGCTCATCTGCTCGGCGACCTGGTTCAGCCGCGAAATCATCTCGGGCCCCTGATCGCTAAGCGTCTGCAGCGCCGATCGGTTGGCGGCGATCACGGGGATGCCCTCGGTGTTCACGCTGCGCAGCAAGGGCGCGACCGTGCTGCCCGAGGTGATTGCAAGGTTGTAGACGCCGGTGACGCCCTGGATCTCGATCGAGGCGCGGGAATCCGTGCGAATGGGCGTGTTCTCGTCGACTTCTATGCGAACCCGGACGGCCCCGTTCGGCCCGTCTGACAATTCCATGTCGACGACCGTGCCCACGATCAGACCGGCATAGGTCACCTGCGAGGTCACGCCAAGGCCGGACACCTCGGGAAAGAAGACGTCGTAATATGCGAATTGCCGGTCCAGCTCGATCTTGGCGAACCACATCAGGAAGGCCAGAAGTCCGAGAAACCCGGCAAGGGTGAAGGCGCCGATCAGGACGAAATTTGCCTTGGTCTCCATCCTCTCACTCTTTCAGGGCTGTTGCGGCCCGCGCGCGGGGCCCGTGGAAATATTCATGGACCCAAGGGTCGTCGACATCCAGCATCTGGGCCATCGTTCCCGTGGTCAGGACCCTGCCGCGGGCCAGAACCGCGACCCTGTCGCAACAGGCGTGCAGCGTGTCGAGGTCATGCGTGACCAGGAAGACCGAAAGATTCAGCGCATCGCGCAGTCCGACGATCAGGCGGTCGAAGGCCGAAGCTCCGATCGGGTCCAATCCCGCCGTCGGCTCGTCAAGGAACACGATTTCCGGGTCGAGCGCCAGGGCCCTTGCAAGCCCGGCGCGCTTCTTCATGCCCCCCGACAGGTCGGAAGGGTATTTCCCGTTGGCGCTCCATGGCAAGCCCGCCATCGACACTTTCAGTTCGGCCAGGCTCTGGCGTTGCGCCGGGGTGAGGCCGGGCACCGAGCGCAAGGGAACTTCGACATTCTCGCGTACGGTCAGGGCCGAAAACAGCGCCCCGTCCTGGAACATCACGCCCCAGCGTCGTTCCAGCGCCTCACGTGCGAGGGGTGCGAGTTGGCTGACATCCTGTCCCAGCACCCGAACCGTCCCGGCGGCTGGGCTGTTCAGCCCCACGATCGTGCGAAGCAGGACGGATTTCCCCGTGCCCGATCCCCCGACAACACCCAGGATCTCGCCTCGGCGCAGGTCGATGTCCAGTCCGTCATGGACGACATGGCTGCCAAACTGGGTGCGCAAACCGCGGACTTCAATGACGTTCTCGGTCACAATCCCACCTCGGCGAAGAAGACCGAAAAGAGCGCATCGATCACGATCACGGCAAAGATCGCGTTCACCACTGCGGTCGAAGTCTGCGCGCCAAGGGATTCCGCGTCCTTGCCGACTTTCATGCCGGCATGGCAGCCGATGACGCCGATGATCAGCGCGAAGACCGGCGCCTTGGTCAGGCCGACAAAGACGTGCTCGACGCTGGTATCCAAAAGCAGCCGGTAGCGGAACATCGAGGGCGATATACCCAGTTCGATCCAGGACATGACGGCCCCGCCGATCAGGCCGGACAGGTTGGCGATCAGGCCGAGGATCGGCAGCGTGACGATCAGCGCCAGCACACGGGGCAGGATCAGCACCATGTCAGGATCAAGGCCCAGAGTGCGCATGGCGTCGATTTCTTCGCGCATCTTCATCGAGCCTATCGAGGCGGTCAGGGCAGATGCGGTTCGCCCGGCCACGATGATCGCGGTCAGCAGGATGCCAAGTTCGCGCAGGATCGAGATCGCGATCAGGTCGATGACATAGATTTCGGCACCGAACTGGCTGAGCTGGGCCGCGCCCTGAAAGGCCAGCACGACACCGATCAGAAAGGACATCAGGGCCACGATGGGTACGGCCCTGAGCCCGGTTTCCTGACAGTGATGCACGAAGGAGGTCAGACGGAAATCGGATGGGTGCCGGATCGCGCGGCCAAGTGCTGCGAGGAACCGGCCCAGATACTCGGCAATCTCGCGCAGGAAGACCAGCGCGCGAATGACAGTGCGGCCAAGGGATTCCAGAAGCGCCCTGAACCCTTCCGCGCCCCGCCCCGTGTTTTCCCGCTGCGGAATGCTTGCGGCAACAGTCTCGACCAGCTTGGTCTGACTGTCGGACAGGCCCAGGATCTGCGCACCACCGTCGCGGCGCCCAGCCAGGAAGAGCGCCGCTGCAGTATCAAGCCGGGTCAGTCCGGACAGTTCGATACGCGTCGCGCTTGCGGCTTCGGCGGGCAGGTAGGGCAGGGTCCAGACAGTGAACTCTCCGCTCAGCCGCAACCCTTCGTCGCCGCTTGCGACGGTCAGCACATGCTCACTGGAGTGATCGTTCATCACCATACCCGCCGCGACGGTCCAAGCGCCAATTCATTGGGCGATTGTTCGGTATTGTCAAACAACTGTGCCATGGAAGCTAGCCGGTGCGGCCCTGCGACAAGCCACGCATCATGCGCACCGGCTCGGTCCTGGCAAGCCGAAGGACATGGGCCATATAGGGCTGCCCAAGGTCATCCTCGCGCACGGCGGCATAGAGCCTGCGCAGCATGCCTTGCTGTCCCAGCGGCAGAAGCGCAAGTTCGGGATCGCCCGCATGCGCCCGCAACACCCAGTCCGGCATGACGGCAACGCCCCGTCCCGAAGCAATGAGCATCAACGCGACGGCCGTCTGCTCGACCTGGCGGTGATGGGCCGGCTCGATCCCTGCCGGATCGAGAAATTGCGAATAGACATCGAGCCGGGCGCGATCCATCGGGTAGGTGATCAGCGTCTCGCCGGACAGATCCGCCGGTTCGGCATAGCCCTTGGCGACCAGCGGATGGTTCGCCGGCACGACCATCGTGGGAGCGTAGTCGAAGAGCGGCTGATACACCACGCCGGCCATCGTTTCGGGGTCGGACGAAATGACAAGATCGACCTGGCCGCGCACAAGGGCCGGCAGGGCCTTGAGTGCCAGGCTGGACCGGATGTCCAGATCCACCTCGGGCCAGGCGCGGCGGAAAAGGTCCAGCACCGGCAACAACCAGTCGAAGCAATGATGGCATTCCATCGCGACGTGCAGGCGGCCCGCCCGGCCCAGTTCGACCGCGCGGAATTCGGCCTCGGCCGAGTCGATCAGCGGCAGAACCTGTTCGGCGGTTCTCAAAAGGCGCATTCCTGCGGCGGAAAGCCTCAACGGCTTTGTCTTGCGCAGGAAAAGCTCGACCCCCGCCTGGTCCTCCAGCGCCTTGATCTGGTGGGAAAGTGCTGATTGAGTCAGATTGAGAACCTCTGCCGCACGGGCAAGCCCGCCTTGTTCATGAATGGCGCGCAGGCTGCGCAAGTGTCGGAGTTCGAGGTGCATCTTGAATGGATCTCATCACGATCTTGAAGATTATGAATTTGTCTCACGTCGCGCTGCATGTCACAAGTCCCGCCAGGAAAGGACCCCACCATGATCACGCCCGCCGTCAGCTTCGAATTCTTCCCGCCCCGGAACCTGGACCAGTCGTTCCGCCTGTGGGATACCGCCCGCGCGCTTGCGCCCTTGGGGCCGGATTTCGTCTCGGTGACCTATGGCGCGGGTGGCACGACCCGCCAGCTTACCCATGAGGCGGTGACGGCCCTGGCCAGCCATTACGGTCTGAATGTCGCCGCGCACCTGACCTGTGTCGACGCCACGCGCGAAGATACCATGCAGATCGTCGCGGATTACGCGGCAGCCGGTGTGCACGAGATCGTCGCCCTGCGCGGTGACGCGCCCCAGGGACAGGATCGCTTCACCGCCCATCCCGATGGCTTCGCGAACTCCGTTGATCTGATCGAGGCGATTGCTGCGCGCGGTGACATGACCGTTCGCTGCGGCGCCTATCCCGAGCCGCACCCGGAAAGCCCCGATACCTCCGCCGATGTGGCCTGGCTCAAGCGCAAGTCGGATGCGGGCGCGACAAGCGCCATCACGCAATTCTTCTTTGACGCGGACACATTCTTCCGCTTCCGCGATCAGTGCCACAAGGCCGGGGTCACGGCCGAAATCATTCCGGGCATCCTGCCGATCCAAAGCTGGGCGGGCGCGCGCCGCTTTGCCGAACGCTGCGGGACCTCGGTTCCGGCCTGGGCCGAGGAAGCCTTTGCCAATGCCGGCAAGGAAGGCGAGGCGCGCCTTGCCTTGGACGTTTGCGTCAAGCTGTGCGAACAGCTGGTCGCGGGCGGCGTCGACAAGCTGCATTTCTACACGCTGAACAAGCCCGAACTGGTTCTGAAGGTCTGCGGCGCGCTTGGCGTGACGCCGAAGGGCGAGATCCCGAACGCGGCCTGACGGTTCAGGCTGCGGTCGGGTCGGCCCCGTCCCCCTTGGGCAGGCGGATCTTGATCAGCCGTGGCCGCCGGGCCTTGGCGGCCGGGGCGAGATGTCCCGACAGAAGGGCCGGGCCCTCGTAGGGGCAGGCCACGGAAGGGTGCAGGGCCTCCGATGGGAGCGCGCCCGCTTGGCGCGGACCGCGCATCAGAAAAGCTTTTCCCCAGCTATGCCATGATCCCAGCCGAGGCGCATCCTGGTCGCAGGGGTGGTGACGGTGCCAGCCATGCGGCAGCGGCAAGCCCGCCTCGGCCGCCTGGGTCATCAGCCAGACCAGCGGCAGGTTCGCCAGGGGGCGAGCGAATTCATGCCCGCCAAGCTGGCCGCCAATATCGGCATGACAACCGCGGAACCAGATCTGTTCGACGCGCTGGTGGGAATGATGGCTCTCCCACAGGATCGGCTCGAACGCGGTCCGGGTTTCATCAAGCGCAAGGGCATGGACGCCTTGGTATACGTTCCGTGCCAGCCTGCCCTTGGAGTAATCGAAGCCCGGTTCGGACATTGCCCAAAGGAAGGGAAGCCGGATCCCCAGCGACATGACGGTGTCGAGAATGCCGACCATCCGGATGGGCACATGCGCGTGACGCAGGCGAAGGGGCAGTTCCTCGCCCGACTGATGGCGGTAGGCAAGCCAGGCGCGCTGGATATTCTCGGGGCTCGCCGCTTCGGGACGCAGCAGGCCGACGCGATCGACCATCTCGGCAAGCGCGCAAACGCCTATGCCACCGCGAGAATAACCGAAGAAATACAGTGGGTTTCCGGGTTGCCAATGCTGTGCAAGCCATGCATATGCGGCTTGGATGTTGTGGTCGAGCGTAAGGCCCGAAATAAGCTGCGGCAGCGTCTGCCATGCCGCCCATTGCTGTCCCGGCGCGTAATGCAACTGGACCTTGCTTGTCGTGGGGCCCATTTCGCCCGACAGCATGGCGTGAATTCGCGCGATGGAAGACCGCTTTCCCTCGGTGAGAGAGGCGAAGGTGCCGTCCATAAGCACCACCTGGCAAATTGATGCGTCACAGCTATCCATGGCTTCAAGGCTAGCACGGATTGGCGACGGCGAGATGGCGGGACTATGAAACTGTCCTAACAGACAGGTGCGCCATCTGCCCGAAGCCGTTGAACCGTGTATTCGTGACGGTGGAATATGCACCTGCGCCATGGAAGATCACGAAATCGCCTTCCTGCAGGTCCTCGGGCAGGGCCAACTGGCCGGGCAGGCGGTCAAGTGAGTCGCATGTCGGCCCGAAGACGACGCGGGGCAGGGGCGCACCGCTCCGGGGCGTTCCTTCCGGCGTCAGCACCTCAAGCCGACCCAGGTTTCCGATCTGTGGCAGTTCGGTCAGGCCGCCATAGACACCGTCGTTCAGAAAGATATCTGAGCCGCCGCGGAGCGCCTTGACGCGTGTAATCAGCGAAAAGGCATCCGCGCAAAGACCGCGACCGGGCTCGCAGACCAGCTGGGGCCGTTGCGCGCCGAATGCGGCGCTAGCCGTGCGGTCGATCATCTGGAAAATGGCTTCGAGGTCTGGCGCGGGGCCCGATGCGCGATGGGCCGGGAAGCCGCCGCCGACATTCAGCCGCCTCGCGACGACGCCGGCCAGATCGCAGATGCGGGCGGCCATGAAGATGTAGCTTTCCCAAGCCATGGGGTCGCTACATTGCGTCCCGGGATGGAATGTCAGCGACGGAATGTAGCCTCGTGCGGCCACTGCGCGCAGAAGTTCCGCGGCAAGTTCAGGTGATGCGCCGAACTTCGATCCGAAATCATAAGCCGCGCCCAGCACCGGCAGCTTGAATCGGGGCGAGATTTCGCAATCTTCGGCAGGGGCGCGGTCAAACAGTTTTTCAAGCTCGGAAAAACTGTCAACGGACCAGGCTTTGATCCCGGCCTCGACGGCATGGACGATTTCCATGCGGGAACGGACAGGATTGTGGTAATGGCGCGCCGCCTTGGGGGCGATGCGGCCGATCAGGTCGATTTCGAATGGCGAGGCGACGTCGAAGCCGCCAATCCCTGCGCGTGACAGCGTCCGGATGACGCGGGGGTCGGGATTGGCCTTCACGGCATAGGTTACCAGCCCGGGAAAGCCGCGCAGGAAACGTTCGGCATTGTCGCGCAGGATCTGCGGAGCGAATGCCATGACCGGGTTGTCCGGGGCGAGTTGCCGGATGATCGCGGCCGGATTATCCCACAGTGTCTTCGGGCCTCGGCCCTCGGTCAGTCCCATCGACGGCTCCCCTTGTTCCTGACGGCGGATGAAGCTCTTTCAATCAGTCTGCTCCCGACGCTCGTCGTTTGGATCGATGAAAAGGATGGATCTGACGAAAAAATCGGGTAAATCAACGAAGATGATGTCGATATGACAGGTGGAGACGTGGACGAGCTTGATCGGGGCATTCTTGCCCATCTCGCGCAGGATGCGCGCCAATCGGTGGCGGTGCTTGCCCGACGGCTGAAAGTCGCGCGCTCGACAGTGCAGGCGCGGTTGGAGCGGCTGGAAACTTCGGGGGCAATCGCAGGATATACACTGCGTCTGGGGGATGTGGCGCGGGAAAGCCGGATTCGCGCAACTTGCCTGCTGACGATCGAACCGCGCTCGCAACCGGCCATCCTGACACGGCTGCGCAGCATGCCTGAAGTCGAGCGGATCCACACCACGAGTGGCAGGGTCGATCTTTTGCTGCAATTGGCAGCCACATCAACCAGTCAGCTGGACGATGTGCTGGATCAGATCGGCAGTCTGACCGGGGTCAGGTCCAGCGAAAGCCTGATCCACCTGTCGACCAAGCTCGATCGCGCGACCTAGTCCAGTTCCGGCCGAAGCAGGGTGATGACCGTGTCGCCGTATTTGCGCTGATCTATTCTGTCGAAACCCGCGACTTGCGGGGGCGGGGCGGATTCTTCCCAGACGATCATGGCGCCGGGGGCGATCCAGCCGCCGGACAGCGCCGAGGCAAGGGCGATTTCTCCCAGGCCCTTGCCATAGGGCGGGTCGAGAAACACCAGATTGTAGGCCGGCCCGCGATTTTCGCCAAGCTTCGTGGCGTCGCGGCGCCAGACATCGGTCGTGCCCATGGCGCGGGCCTTTTCGATATTCTGGCGCAGCAGCGCGCGCGCCGTCACGCCGTCGTCGACGAAGGCCACGCGGGCGGCCCCGCGCGACAGGGCCTCCAGCCCCAGCGCCCCGGTGCCTGCGAACAGATCCAGCACCCGCGCATCGGGGATCGGATTTCCATGCGTGCCGTTGACCAGCAGGTTGAAGATCGATTCCCGAACGCGGTCGGTCGTCGGGCGCAGATGCGCCGCCCGGTCGCCTTCGCCAACCTCGGCCAACTTGAGCCCGCGCAGGTTGCCGCCGATGATCCGCATCACATCAACGCCTTCAGGTCGGCGGCCTCGGCCACCGCTTCGGGCGAGGGAGACTTGCCGCCCTCGATCAGACGCTTGCCGATCATGTAGGCGCGGGCGTCGTTCAGCGCGTCGACCGCGATCAGACGACCGTTGCGGTAATACCAGACCGATCCCCCATGCGTTCCTGTGCCGGGCCGGGTGACGACCCGGTCATAGCCTGCGTTCAGTCCGGCGATCTGCAGCTTCGCGTCGAACTGATCCGACCAGAACCAGGGTTTGGGCCTGTAGTCCATGTTCGCTTCCAGCATGTTCGCGGCGACGGCCTCGGCCATGTCGATCGCGTTGCCGACGCTTTCCAGCCGCATCCGCCCGTCAGGGCTGGGGAAGCTGGCGCAATCGCCTGCGGCCCAGATTGCGCCGTCCGAGCTGCGGCCCTGCGCGTCGGTGGCGATGCCGTTCTCGACCAGAAGCCCGGCAGCTTCGGCCAGTGCGGTTTCCGGGGCGACGCCGATCCCGCAGATCACCAGCTCGGCAGGAAGGTGGCGGCCGTCGGCAAGCGTGACGCCGTCGGCCATGCTTTCGCCGGTGATGCGCTCGATTCCCACGCCTTCGATGATCTGGACGCCGTGCGCGCTGTGCAGCGCGCGGATCATCGCGGCGGTCTCGGCTGCGGCGACGCGGCCCAGGATGCGCGGCGCAGCCTCGACAAGGGTCACGTCCAACCCCAGCTTGCGGGCAACCGCGGCGGCTTCAAGTCCGATATAGCCGCCACCGATCACAACAAGCCTGCGACCGGAGGTCAGTTCGGGTTTGACGCCGGCGATGTCGGCAAGGTTGCGCACGACATGGACGCCCGGCAGATGGCCGCCCATGGCCTGTGGCAGGCGCCGCGGAACCGCGCCCAACGTCAACGCCAGGGCGTCATAGGCATATTTGCCCTTGTCGGTCGTCACGGTCTTCGATGACCGATCGATGGCCGTCGCGCGCTCGCCCAGGCGCAGGGTGATGCCCTGCTCGCTCCACCATTCGGTGCCGCGCAGGGTCAGGCGGTCCAACCCCATCTCGCCCAGCAGGTAGGCCTTGGACAAAGGCGGTCGCTGATAGGGCGGCGCGGGCTCGTCGCCGATCACCGTGATCGGACCCTGATGTCCCAGCGCCCGCAGTTTCGCCGCCATCGAAGCAGCCGCCTGCCCCGCGCCAAGGATCACGATGTTCATTCTTCGCCCTTACTGGTCTGCCCAAGGCGCGCAGCCTATAGTCCCCCCCGCATTGATGCAATTCATGGAGAACGCGCATGTCCATTTCGAAAGGCGACAAGCTGCCCGCCGGCAAGCTGGTTAAACTTGGCGAGGCCGGCCCGGCCGAGGTCGATATCGCCGAGCTGTCGCAAGGCCGCGTGGCGATCTTTGCCGTTCCCGGCGCCTTCACCCCCACCTGCTCGAACAGCCACATGCCGAGCTTTGTGAAGAATGCCGACAAGTTCCGCGAAAAGGGTTTTGCACGCGTGGTCTGCGTGACGGTCAATGACCCCTTCGTCGCGGGTGCGTGGTCCAAGGCCACCGGCGCGGGCGAGGCCGGGATCGAGGTTCTGGCCGATGCCGACGGCAGCTACACCAAGGCGCTTGGCCTGAACATCGAAGGCGCAGGCTGGGTCAACGGACGTTCGAAGCGCTACGCCATGCTGGTCGAGGATGGCGTGGTAAGCGAACTTCAGGTCGAAGAGGCCCCCGGCACCTGCTCGGTGTCGTCGGGCGACTCGCTGCTGGATCTGGTCTGAGGCTTCAGGCTGAAATAGCTCGTGAATTCCTGTGCGGCGGCGACGCTGCCGTGCAGGGCAATGCGTCCCGCAGCGGCCAGCGCCGCTGGCGGCGGGCCGTAGACCGCGGCGGCCAGGTTGTTTCCGCTGCCCTCCAGGACGAAATCCGCCTGCGGTGACCGGACCGCACGGACGACCGGCCGTCCCGCGGCTGAAAGCGTCACTTCGAAGCCTTCAGAACCCGACAGGAAGCCGCCCCGCAGTTTCGAACCTGCTGCGCGGTCGCAATCGACCGTGGCCGAGATCGAGATCATCAGCGCCGATATGCTGATGAAGCGGGACGGATCATGTCCCGGCAGCATCATCGCCCAGCGACAAAGCTCGGTCAGCATCGGGTGCAGCGCCCGCCCCAGTTCCGTCAGCGCGTAGATCCCAAGCACCTCGTCATGCTGAACGATGCCCGCCTGCCCGAGCTGGCCAAGTCTTTGGGTCAGCACGCTCGCGGTCACGCCGGGGATGCCCGCGCGGATCATCTGGAAGCGTTTGGGCGCGAACATCAATTCCCGCACGACAAGCAGCGCCCAGCGATCGCCCATGGCATTGAGTGCATGGGCGCCAAGGCACCCTTCGTCATATCGAATTCTCGGAGTCGGCCCGGCGTCTTTCATGTTTTCATATTAACAGTTGCTTTTTACAACTTCAACTGTCAGCCTTCGACTCGGCGGCGCTTCCTGCGCCGTGTGAGGAGGACAACAGATGACTTACTATTCGGGTTTTCTTCTGGCTGTACCGACAGAGAACAAGGAAAAATACGTCGAGCATGCGCGCATCGCATGGCCCTTGTTCAAGAAGCTGGGGGCGCTGCGCATGGTCGAAAACTGGGGCGTCGACGTGCCGCGAGGCAAGGTTACCGACTTCTACATGGCGACCAAGGCGAAAGAAGACGAATCGATCCTGTTTTCCTGGGTCGAATGGGCGGACAAGGAAACCGCCGATGCCGCCTATGAAAAGATGATGTCCGACCCCGAAATGGAAAAGATGTCCGAGTTGCCCTTTGACGGGATGCGGATGATCTGGGGCGGGTTCGAACCCGTTCTCGACGTAAGCTGACGGAGGGCGCGATGTATCACGGCAAACCATGCTGGTTCGAACTCTCTACGGCGCAGGGTGCCCTGGCTGATGCCGAAGACTTCTACGGCAAACTGTTCGGCTGGTCGGTGAAGGACGCAGGCATGCCCGGATTCACCTATCGTCTTGCAAGCCAGGGCGATGAGATGGTGGCGGGAATGATGGAGCTGACCGACGAAAATCCGGGGATGCCCCCGTTCTGGATGGTCTATTACGACGTCGACGATGCCGATGCCGCCGCCGCGAAGGTGCAGTCGATGGGTGGCAAGGTCCATGTCGAACCCTCGGACATTCCCGGCACCGGACGCTTCGCGGTGCTGGCCGACCCGCAGGGCGCGGCGTTCGGAATCCTGCAGCCCAAGGAAATGGAGCCGCGGCCAGCGGTCGAAGCCGGCGCGTGGAACCAGAAGAAAGAAGGTCACGGCAACTGGGTCGAGTTGATGTCCACTGACCCGGAGGCGGGGTTCGATTTCTATGCCGAATTGTTTGGCTGGACGAAATCCACGCCGGTCGACATGGGCGAGATGGGAACCTATCAGCTTTTCGCCTGGCACGGCGCTGATATCGGCGGAATGATGGGCCTGGGAAATTCACCCGTTCCCTTCTGGCTTTCCTATTTCGGCGTGAACGGTGTCGACGCCGCGATCAAGCGGATCGAGCAGAATGGCGGAGCGGTGCTGCACGGGCCGATGGAGGTTCCGGGCGGCGCGTTCATCGCGGTTGCCCGCGATCCGCAAGGTGCCCATTTCGCCGTCGTGGGCCCGAAGGAGGCGACGTGATCCGTGCGACTTGCCTCGCATTCCTGCTTTGCGCCGCCCCGTCGGTGGCGCAGGACATTCAGCCGTCCGACGTTCCCCAAGGACAAAAGGATTACCATGCGGCAGGGGCCGGGGCCTATGTTCTGGATCCTTACCACACAGCCGTCATTGCTCGTGTTCTGCATATGGGATTTTCCTATAGCGTCTTCCGTTTCGACATGATCCGGGGGCAGCTTCACTGGGATGCGGAAAACCCCGCTGCCAACAGGCTTGAGGCCGAGGTCGAGGTCGGTTCGATCTCCACGCCGATCAAGGGGTTCGCGGATGTCCTGACGGGCAAGGACTATCTTGATACGGCCACCAACCCGACCGCGCGCTTCGTTTCGGAAAGCTTCAAGCCCGACGGTCCCACGAAAGGGCTGGTAATTGGAAACCTGACCATCATGGGCCGAACCGAACCGGCGACGTTCGACGTCGAACTGGTCGGCGCTGGCAAAGGCTATACCGGGGACGAGAACGGAAATCCCGTGATCCGCGATCTGATCGGACTGCATGCCCAGACCCGGATCGACCCGCAGGCTTACGGTCTCAACGCATTTTTCACCGAGCCGATCTTCATCGAGATCGACGCGGAATTCGCTCGAAAGGAATAAGTCATGACGCTTGTCATCACGACCTATGACTGGGTTCCCGATTTCGCACGCGGCTTCGTGCGTGACCTTCGGATCCGCTGGGCCTGCGAAGAGGCCGGTCTGCCCTATCAGATCGAAACCACGCCGGTTCGGGAAAAGTCACCCCAGCACTTCGCGCGCCAGCCCTTCGGCCAGATCCCCATCCTTCGCGATGGCGAGATCGAACTGTTCGAAAGCGGCGCGATCCTGCTTTATCTGGGCGAGGATCACGACATCCTCATGCCGCGCGAACGCAAGGCGCGGACCCAGACGCAGCAATGGCTGATCGCCGCGCTGAACAGCCTTGAGCCCGTGGTGATGAGCTATGTCGTCGCCAAGCTCTTCGACAAGGATGAAAACGCCGCCAATCTCGCGCGTCCGCGCCTGCACGACCGGCTGAAGCAGCTTGTTCCGGTTATCGAGGGGCGTGACTTCATCGCGGCGGATCGGTTCACGATCGCGGATATCCTGATGACGGATATCATCCGGGGCGTCGAGAGTTTCGGCGAACTTGGCGACTATCCCGCCTTGCGCGCCTATGCCGAGCCCATCCTTGCACGACCCGCTTTCCGCCGAGCCCATGCCGCGCAGCTTGAGCATTTCGCCGAGCCCGCGTGATGCTGACCATTTACGGACATCCGCTGTCCTCTTACTCTCAGAAGGTGCTGATCGCGCTTTATGAGATCGGGGTCCCGTTCACCTTCCGCCAGGTCGACCTTGGCGACGAGGCCGATCGCGAAGTGATGGCCTCGATCGAGCCCATGGGCTTGATGCCGGGTCTGAAGGACACGGCGCGGGGCGTGATCCTGTCCCAATCCTCGGTGATCATCGAATATGTGGACCTGCATTATCCGGGCGAGTTGCGCCTTTTGCCGGAAGAACCCGACCTGACGCTTTTTGTTCGGCAATGGGACCGGTTCTTCGACTTCCAGATCATGCAGGTCACGCAGCGGTTGGTCGATGCACGCCTGTTCATGGAGAAGGCGACCGAGGAACCGATTGCGATCTTCGCTCGCGAAAGGCTCGAGCGGGCCTATGCGGCGCTGGATCACCATCTTCGGGATAGGGAATGGGTGGCAGAGCAGTTCGGACTGGCAGATTGTGCCGCTGCGCCATCGCTTTTTTACGCCGGAATCCTGAACCCGTTCCACGGTTATCCGGCCTTGTCGGCCTATTTCGAACGCCTGCTGGCACGACCGTCCTTTCACCGCGCGAGGACCGAAGCCTTGCCATGCCTCAAGTATTTCCCCTTTCCCGAGCTTATTCCGGCACGGTTCCTGACCTAGCGCCTCTTGGCCTTTTGTCCGTGTTTCGCTATCCCCTTCGCGATCAAAGGGGTGACCAGATGGCCATGGAAAAGAACTTCGACGCGAAGTCTGCCGAAGCGCGGATCGCGGGGGAATGGGCAGAGGCGAATGCCTTTGCCGCGGGTGCCAACGCGAAACCGGGGGCCGAGAGCTTCTCGGTCGTGATCCCGCCCCCCAACGTGACCGGCAGCCTGCATATCGGCCACGCGCTGAACAACACGCTGCAGGACATCCTTGTCCGCTGGCACCGGATGCGCGGCTTCGACACGCTCTGGCAGCCCGGCCAGGACCATGCCGGCATCGCGACCCAGATGGTCGTCGAGCGCAAGCTCGCCGCCGAGGGCAAGCCGCCGCGCCGCGACTGGGACCGCAAGGATTTCACCAATGAGATCTGGCGCTGGAAGCAGGAATCCGGTGACACGATCATCGGGCAGTTGAAGCGCCTTGGCGCCTCCTGCGACTGGTCGCGCAATGCCTTCACCATGTCGGGCGCTCCGGGCGCGCCAGCGGGCGAGGAGGGCAATTTCCACGATGCCGTCATCAAGGTCTTCGTGGAGATGTACAACAAGGGCCTGATCTATCGCGGCAAGCGGCTGGTCAACTGGGACCCCCATTTCGAAACCGCGATCTCGGATCTGGAAGTCGAGAACCGCGAGGTTCCCGGCCATATGTGGCATTTCAAATACCCGCTGGCCGGCGGCGAGACCTATGAATATGTCGAGCGCGACGAGGACGGCAACGTCACCCTGCGCGAGACCCGCAACTACATCTCGATCGCCACCACCCGCCCCGAGACCATGCTCGGCGACGGCGCGGTCGCGGTCCATCCCGACGATGCGCGCTATGCCCCGATCGTCGGCAAGCTGGTCGAGATCCCGGTCGGTCCCAAGGCGCATCGCCGCATGATCCCGATCATCACCGACGAATATCCCGACCCGCATTTCGGCTCGGGCGCGGTCAAGATCACCGGCGCGCATGACTTCAACGACTATGGCGTCGCGATGCGCAACGGCATCCCGCTTTACGCGCTGATGGACGGCAAGGGCGCGATGCGGCAGGACGGCCTGTCCTACGAGGAAAGCGCCGAGATCGCCTCGCGCGCCGCCCGCGGCGAGGATGTCGGCGATGTCTCGAACGTGAACCTCGTGCCCGACGAGCTGCGCGGCCTCGACCGCTCCGAGGCCCGCAAGCGGGTGATCGAAGAGATCAATGCCGAGGGCCTTGCCGTCACCTACCTGCACAAGGAACTGGACAAGGAAACCGGGGCCGAGCATCTCGAGCGCCGCCCGGTGGTCGAAGCCAAGCCGATCATGCAGCCCTTCGGCGACCGGTCCGGCGTGGTGATCGAGCCGATGCTGACCGACCAGTGGTTCGTCGATACCGCGCGCATCGTCGGCCCGGCGCTGGACGCCGTGCGCAGCGGCAAGACCCGCATCCTGCCTGAGCAGCATGAGAAGGTCTATTTCCACTGGCTCGAGAACATCGAGCCCTGGACGATCAGCCGCCAGCTTTGGTGGGGTCACCAGATCCCGGTCTGGTACGGGTTGAACCTGTCGCTGGAAGGCCAGGTCGATGACGACCATGACGGCGCGCTGGACGATGTCGAGATCTTCGCCCTGCTCGAAGAGGGTCTTGTTCACCGCGACGAGATTCACCACGCCGCGCCGCATTTCGCCGATGTGGTCGATCAGTTCCGCGACAGCATCGCGGGCCTGCCGCAGCCCTTGGAAATCAGCCGCATCGTCGAGGTCGCCGACCGCGCTGCGGCGGTGGACGCGTTTGCCCAGGGGCTGGCCGATTACAACCTGACCCAGGACCCGACCAGGCTGGTCTATCCGGTCTGGCGCGATCCCGACGTGCTCGACACCTGGTTCTCGTCCGGCCTCTGGCCGATCGGCACGCTGGGCTGGCCCGAGCAGACCCCGGAACTGGCGAAATACTTCCCGACCTCGACGCTGGTCACCGGCTTCGACATCATCTTCTTCTGGGTCGCCCGGATGATGATGATGCAGCTCGCCGTCGTCGGCGACGTGCCCTTCCGCACCGTCTATGTCCACGGCCTCGTGCGCGATGAAAAAGGCGCGAAGATGTCGAAGTCGAAAGGCAATGTCATCGACCCGCTGACGCTGATCGACGAGTTCGGCGCCGATGCGCTGCGCTTCACCCTGACCGCGATGGCGGCGATGGGGCGCGACCCGAAGCTGGGGCCGAAGCATGTCGAGGCGAACCGCAACTTCGTCACCAAGATCTGGAACGCGACCCGCTTCGCCGAGATGAATGGCGTGAAGGGCGGCGTGGCCCGCCCCGAGCCCAGCCATGTCGTGAACCGCTGGATCATCGGCGAGGTCGCCCGCATCCGCATGGCGACGGACGAGGCGCTGGAAACCTATCGCTTCAACGATGCCGCGACCGGGCTCTATGCCTTCGTCTGGGGCAAGGTCTGCGATTGGTATGTCGAGTTCTCGAAGCCGCTCTTCGACGGCGAGCTCCGCGCGGAAACGCAGGCGACGATGGGCTGGGTGCTGGATCAGTGCTACACCATGCTGCACCCGATCATGCCCTTCGTCACCGAAGAGCTCTGGGCGCTGACCGGTGATCGTTCGAAGATGCTGGTCCATGGCGAATGGCCGGAATTCGGTGCCGAGCTGATCGACGCCGAAGCTGACCGCCAGATGAACTGGGTGATCCAGCTCATCGAGAACATCCGTTCGGCCCGCGCCCAGATCGGCGTCCCGGCCGGCGCGCGTCCCGACCTGATCGTGACCGAGGCCGACGAGGCCGCCCGCGCGGCGCTCGCTGCCAATGCCCCGCTGATCGAGCGTCTGGCCCGCGTCAACCCGCCCGCCGAAGGCGCGATGGGGCCGGGGATGATCTCGGTCGCGGCGCTGGGGGCGAGCTTCGGCCTGCCGGTCGGCGAGATGATCGACGTCAAGGCCGAGACAGCGCGTCTGGAAAAATCGGTCGCCAAGACCGAGAAGGACGCCGCAGGCCTGCGCAACCGCCTGGGCAATCCGAAATTCGTCGAGAATGCGGAGCCCGAGGTGATCGACGAAACCCGCGAGAAGCTCGCGGCTCTCGAGGATGACGTGGCCCGCATCCGCGCGGCGCTCGCGCAGCTTGCGGCGATGTGAGGCTGCTTCGGAGCCGGATTTGACGGGGGCCGCGCGTTACAGCGCGGCCCTTATCGTTTCGGCGATCATGCGCGGAACTTCCGCTGCCATGCCGACCGGGGGCAGGGTGATGCCCCTGAACCCGGCCTCGGCCAGCGCCTCGGGCAGGTCGTCGGTGACATGCTCGGCGCGGGTGGCGAAAAGCGGCAGGCAAATCGCGCGATCAGGCAGGCCGCGGGCGGCATCTGCAAGGAAGGGGGCTTCCTCGACGAAGCCGCAGGTGACGTTCAGCGGCGCGAGGTCGCGGGCCATTTTCTGCGCCGCTTCAAAGGGCGCACGCGAGCGGCCCGAGCCATGCGCGGCAATCAGGACATGCGTGTCCTGAAGCGCCCAGCCTTGTGCCTGGGCCGCCTGCTCCAGCAGGTCCTGGCAAAGGCCCGGCAGACCGGGATCGCTGCCGAAGGGCGGCAGGATACGGGCCTGATCCGCACCGACCAGCGCGAGGCGGCGCGGCAATTCGCTGCGGGTGAACCAGCCTGTGGCCATGAACATCGGATAGATCAGCGCGGCCCCGCGCGCCACGTCCAGTGCGCCCGGCATGGCGAGGGTCGCGCCCCGCACCCGTGCGTCGGGTAGATGCCGCGCGACCTCGGCGGCCAGCGCCTCGACCGCCTTCTGCTGCGGGCCCGGATCGCCGGGCTGGCCATGCGCGACGATCAGGGCGTTTGGCGGCAGCGCCTCAGGCACGGAAGGCTGCCGCGAATGGCTCGGGGATGGCGAATTCCGTGAGCGCCTTGGCGCGGGCGGATTCGGACATTTTCCGCGCTGTTTTCTCGACGATGCGCTGCAACTCGTCGGGATCGCGGCCATCGGCGAAAGGCCCGAGATACCAGCGGATGAAGGTAAAGCAGGCCACGTCCTCCATCGCCTGCACGTCCGCATCGCGCTTGATGCCCTGTTTGGTCAGCATCTTTTCCGCCTGCGCGATTTCGTCATCCGAATATCCCGCCTCGCGCATGATGCCAGCGACCCGAGCGGCATGGCGGCGGCCCTGCTCGGTGCGCCATGCCAGATAGCCGGGCCGGTCCATCGGAAATTCGCTGCGCGGCAGCTTCCAGCGCTCGACATGCTGCCCGCGGCAGGAGATGCGCAGAGGCTCGGATGCGTCAGGATAAAGGGTTTCCTGTTCAGCGGTCATGCGCTGGCCGTAAAGCAAGGCCTCGGGCTGATCGCCCGTAAGCGTTGGATCGGCGGAATTGGCCTTGTCGATGGCGTCGAATGCGGTCTGAAGGCGGGTCATGGTCATCCTCTTTTGCTGCCATCTTGCCGCAGCCGGCCGCGGCGTCAACGCGCATTGCCCGCCAATCGCCCCACCGCTAGCTTCCGAACCATGGAATGGGCAGAGTTTTCCTTGGCACTGGGTGCTTTTCTGGCCTCGCATGTCATCCCGGCCCGATGCCGTGCGCCGCTGATCGCGCGGATCGGACGGGGCGGTTATGTCATGGGCTACAGCCTGCTGTCGCTGCTGCTGCTTTGCTGGCTGGTCGTCGCGGCGGGCAGGGCGCCTTTTGTCGAATTATGGCCGCAGGCGATATGGATGCGCTGGCTGGTCAATCTTGCGATGCCCATCGCATTCATGGTGGCGATGACGGCAGGAATGGCCGGGGTGATGGGGGCCTTCGCGCTGTGGGCGGGAACGCATCTCATGGCCAATGGCGATCTGGCCCATGCCAGCCTGTTTGGTCTGTTGCTGGCCTATGCGCTGTTCGGATTGTCCGTGGCCCTGCGCCGACCGCTGCGCGTCGCGGCCCGATGGCCCCGATGCGTGGCCGCCGCCCTGATCTGGGCTGCCGCGCTGTCTCTGCATCCGCTGGTCATCGGGGTCAATCCGCTGCCATAGGTGGGCGGAAGCCTTCCGGGATCCGGTCCTGACCGTCCAGGATGAGGTCGGCCAGCATCCCGGCGGCGGCCGGGGCCATGGCAAGGCCGATCTTGAACCCGCCATTCGCGACGAAGTGGCCCGGACGGCCGGGCCAGGGGCCGACGATGGGCGCGCGGGACTTCGCCCTTGGGCGAATGCCGGCCCAGCGATCCACGACCGGTGCGTTTGCCAGCACCGGGCAAAGCGCGCGGGCCTTGGCGATCAACGCGTCAAGCTGGTGGTCGGTCCCGAGATCCGCCGCGTCGCGCTCCGAGGTCGAGCCGATCGCCACCGTTCCATCGGCATGGGGCACGATATGGACGGCGTCGGCAAAGACCTGGGGCTGGTCGCGAGCATCGAATTCGAGCAATGCCGACTGACCTTTGACGCCGTTGCCGCCAAAGGGTGCGAGCCCGGCGACGCCGGTGGCCCAAATCGCGGGTTCGTCGGGTGCGTGCGTGCCTTCGATGATTTCTCCGCCCCGGGCCCGGATGGCGGCGGCAAGCGCCGCAGCTGCCCGACGCGGGCTTATCCTTGCTGTCAGTCGGTCCACCAGCCAGAGCCCCGAGGGCGATACCGGTGTCAACGGGCCTCGTGGCGCATCAGTCAACTCCATCCCGCCCCATTCGGGCCAGTTGATCCTTGCGGCCTCGATCCTTTCCCGCATGCGATCCTCGGCCCCCTCCGGGACGGGCTGGATGCGGCCGCTGCGGGCATAACCTGGATCGGTCCCGCCGACCCGCGCCACTTCGGCCCACCAGTCGCTGGCGGCGATCAGTGCATCCAGCTGGATCTGCTTCTTGGGGTTCCAGTTTTCCGGCGCGTGCGGAGCCAAGGCACCCACATGGCCGCCGGACGAGCCTGCGCCAATACGGATCGAGTCGTAGACGCGCACGGGTCGGCCGCGGCGAACCAGCTCCCACGCGCAGGAAAGGCCGAATATACCTGCCCCCGCCACGTTGAGTTTTGCACTTGCCATCCCGGCACCCCATGTCGCATCTGCCTGCAAAAAGGAGTTAGCGCTTATGGGCGATGACGACCAGAGCAGCGCCGATCTTGATTGGCGCGATGGCCAGATCCCGGTGTCCCGCCGGTTCGACGACCCTTATTTCAGCCTGAATGGAGGGCTGGACGAAACACGGCATGTCTTCCTGGCCGGGAATGATCTGCCGGCACGCCTGCGCCCAGGGTTCCATGTCGCGGAACTGGGCTTCGGCACCGGGCTGAATTTGCTGGCTCTTGCCCAGATCGCGATGGTTCCTGTCCGCTTCACCAGTTTCGAAGCCTATCCGATGAACATCGACGAGCTGGCCCGCGCGCATGAGGCGTTCCCGGAACTGGCCGAGCTGGCCGCACAGCTTCGCGCGGGCTGGCCCCGGCGACGTTTCAACGTCGGCATGGTTGAGGCCGAAATCAACGAGGCAGATGCACGCCTGGCCCTGCCCGATTGGGCGGGCAAGGCGGATGCCTGGTTCCTGGACGGCTTCTCTCCGGCCAAGAACCCCGAGCTTTGGGGCGAAGATCTGATGGCCGAGGTCGGCAGGC
The DNA here is from genome assembly GCF_031822435.1 of Paracoccus sp. MBLB3053. Classification (NCBI taxonomy): domain Bacteria; kingdom Pseudomonadati; phylum Pseudomonadota; class Alphaproteobacteria; order Rhodobacterales; family Paracoccaceae; genus Paracoccus; species Paracoccus aurantius. The sequence continues at coordinate 1,083,846 of NZ_JAVQLW010000001.1, forward strand.
ACACTGCGCCGGGCGGAACCTTCGCGACCTATACCGCGGCCGGGCATGTTCGCCGCGCATTGTCCTCGGCGGGCTTCGAGGTGATGCGCAGCCCCGGCTTTGCCGGCAAGCGTCACATGAGCCGCGGACAGCTACCTGCGGACCTCAGGGATGCGTGAGGGCGTATAGATCAGGGGCAGATGCGGCGGGCGACCACGGGTCCGGCTCCAGAAGGCGGTCCCGCCCAATCGAAGGAAGACCGGCACCGCAAGGATGATCCCACCGATGAAGCCCGCAGCATGTGCGATATAGGCGACGCCGTCGTCCTGCATGCTTGCGCTGGACACGAGCTGGATGCCGAACCAGGCAAGCAGCAGCACCCATGCCGGGATCGTGAACCGCTTGAAAATGATGATGATGATCGCAATGACATCGACCTTGGCTTTGGGGAATAGCAGAAGATATCCCCCCATGACCCCGGCGATCGCGCCCGATGCGCCGACCATGGGGATCGTGCTCGACGGATCGGCAAGGATCTGCCCGGCCGCGGCTGTCAAGCCACAGGCCAGATAGAACAACGCAAAGCCGAGATGGCCCATCTGGTCTTCAAGATTGTCGCCAAACACCCAAAGGAAAAGCATGTTTCCCGCGATGTGCAGCAGGCCTGCATGCAGGAACATGTGGGTGAACAGTCCCCAGAGCCAGTCGCCATGCATGATTGCCAGCGGATATAGCGCAAGCCGGTCCCAAAGCTCGGTCATTCCGCCCAGACGCGGATCGGTGAGCAGGTAAAGCAGCACGTTCAGGAAGATCAGCCCGTTGCGAACATAGGGCGTTCGCTCGGACGGGTTGTGGTCTCGGATCGGGAACATGCGCTCGGGTCCTTGCAGCCTGTTCCCAAGGGTGGCCCATGGCGGGGCCGCGTGCAAGCGGCCCTGTTCCCCGCCGCGGGCGGCATATAGCATCGGCGCGAATCGATCCGAGGAGAGGCCCATGACCAGCCTGACCGACCGCAAGAATGCCGCCATCTCGCGCGGCGTCGGCATGACGACGCAGATCTATGCCGACCGTGCCGAAAACGCCGAGATCTGGGACAAGGACGGGAACCGCTATATCGACTTCGCGGCGGGGATCGCTGTCGTCAATACCGGCCACCGCCATCCGCGGGTGATCGAGGCGGTCAAGGCGCAGCTCGACCGCTTCACGCATACGTGCCACCAGGTCGTGCCTTATGAAAATTACGTCGCGCTGGCCGAGCGTCTGAACGCAGCCGTGCCAGGTGACTGGCCCAAGAAGACGGCGTTTTACACGACCGGGGCCGAGGCGGTCGAGAATGCGATCAAGATCGCGCGCCACTATACCGGGCGCGCCGGTATCGTGGCCTTTGCGGGCGGGTTTCATGGCCGGACCTTCATGGGCATGTCGCTGACCGGCAAGGTGCAGCCCTACAAGGCCGGTTTCGGGCCGATGATGAACGATGTCTGGCACCTGCCTTTCCCCAACGATCTGCACGGCGTCTCGCAGGATGAGGCGCTGGCCTCGCTCGACCGACTGTTCAAGGCCGATATCGACCCGTCGCGCGTTGCCGCGATCATCGTCGAGCCGGTGCAGGGGGAGGGTGGTTTCTATGAAGCGCCGTCGGGCTTCATGCAGCGCCTTCGGGAAATCTGCGACCAGTATTCGATCCTTCTGATCGCCGACGAGGTCCAGACCGGGTTCGCCCGGACTGGCAGGCTGTTTGCGATGGAACATCATGGTGTCGCGGCCGACATCACCACCATGGCCAAGGGGCTGGGGGGCGGTTTGCCGATCAGCGCGGTCACGGGCCGGGTCGAGGTCATGGACAGCCCCGCACCGGGCGGTCTTGGCGGCACCTATGCCGGGAACCCGCTTGCGGTTGCCGCAGCACATGCGGTGCTGGACGTGATCGAGGACGAGGCGCTGTGCGACCGGGCCACCCGGCTTGGCCAGCGGCTGAAGCAGCGTCTTGCCGGTCTGCGCGACGACGTTCCCGAGATTGTCGATATTCGCGGCCCCGGCTTCATGAATGCCGTCGAATTCAATGTCGCGGGCAGTGACAAGCCCAATCCCGAAATGGCGAACCGCGTGCGGGAAGAAGCCTTGTCGCGCAACCTGATCCTGCTGACTTGCGGGGTCTATGGAAATGTGATCCGTTTCCTTGCCCCGCTGACGATCCCTGACGGGGTATTCGACGAGGCGCTGGATCTTCTCGAAGTTTCGATCCGCGCGGCCCGCGCCTGACGCAGCATCGGGCAGAAGGGCGTCTTGCCCTTCAGCCCAGCTTTTTGCGGAAGAAGACGCGGTCGAAGCCCTCGTCTCGGCGCCGATCGGTTTCGACATATCCGAAATGAGGGTACAGCGTCAGGTTCTCGGTCATCCGGGCATTCGTATAAAGCCGGATCTCGTCGAAGCCCTGGCGCCGGGTTTCGTCTTCGCAAAAGGCAAGTAGGGCCTTGCCCAGTCCCATGCCCTTTGCCTCGGGCAGGACGGCAAGGCTGTCGAGCAGAAGGTGATCGGGTCGCGCGATCAGGATGACATAGCCCAGAAGCGCCTGTTCCAGGTCGAGCGCGGCATGGACCTCTCCGGCCCCGATGTGACGCTCGAAATCCACGTCCATCGGTGCGGGGCGCCGTCCCATCCTTGGCACATAGCGCGCAAAGGCGGTTTCGGCGCAGTGCCGGATGGCGGCTTCGTCCTCGGGGCATGCCCGTCGGATCGCGAAACCGTCGATCCGGCTGTTCCCGATCACGCCAGGGCCTTCGAGCCCATCTGCAGGAACTTCTGGCGCCGGTCCTTGATGATCTCGGACGGCTTCTTGCCTTCGAACTCGGCCAGCATCTCGGCAATGGCGTCGCCGACGGCCGTGATGGCTTCCATTGGGGCGCGTTGCGCTCCACCCATCGGTTCGGGGATGATGCGGTCGACCACTTCCAGCTTCTTCAGATCCTGCGCGGTCAGCTTCAGTGCATGGGCCGCCTCGCGCATTTTCTCGGCATCCTTCCACAGGATCGAGGCGCAGCCTTCGGGCGAGATCACCGAATAGATCGAATGCTCGAGCATGGCGATGCGGTTGGCGGTTGCAAAGGCGACGGCGCCGCCCGAACCACCTTCACCGATCACCACCGAGACCAGCGGGACGCCGATCTGCAGGCATTTCTCGGTCGAACGCGCGATGGCCTCGGACTGGCCGCGCTCTTCCGCGCCCTTGCCGGGATAGGCGCCGGGGGTGTCGACGAGCGAGATTACCGGAAGACGGAACCGGTCGGCCAGATCCATCAGGCGGATCGCCTTGCGGTAACCCTCGGGACGCGCCATGCCGAAATTGTGGGTCAGCCGGGACTTTGTGTCATTGCCCTTTTCATGGCCGATCACCACGCAGGCCTGATCGCGGAACCGGGCAAGCCCGCCCATGACGGCATGATCCTCGCCAAAGGCGCGGTCGCCGGCAAGCGGGGTATATTCGCTGAACAGCGCCGCGATGTAATCGCGGCAATGCGGACGCTCGGGGTGGCGGGCCACCTGCGTCTTGCGCCAGGGATCGAGCTGCTTGTAAAGGTCGCGCAGCATCTCCTCGGCCTTCTTGTCGAGCGCGGCGGCCTCTTTTTCCAGGTCCACGCCTTCGCCCTTGCGGGCAAGCACGCGCAGCTCTTCCGCCTTGCCTTCAAGATCGGCAAGAGGCTTTTCGAACTCGAGATAGGTCATTCACTGCTCCGCGTCGTCATCCGGTCGGGTTCGGCGTCTATATGATCGTCAAGCTGCAGGATTGCAACTTGTGGCTCACCACCGGGTCAGGGCGTCTTCGTCGGACACGCTGGCCTCGACCCAGTCGCCCGGCCCTTCGAGGGTGATTTCGCGCTTCCAGAAGGGCGCGCGTGACTTGAGCCAGTCCATTAGGAACTCGGCCCCTTCGAAGGCTGCGGCGCGATGGCGGGCAGCGGTCGCCACCATCATGATCGGCTCGCCGACCTCCAGCCTGCCATGGCGATGGATGATGATCCAGTCGATGAGGCCGAAGCGCTCGGCCGCCGCCTTGCCATGCGCCTCGAGCGATTTTTCGGTCATGCCGGGGTAATGTTCGATCTCCAGCGCTACCAGACGGCCGCCTTCGTCGCGCACAAGCCCCGAAAAGGTCACGATTGCCCCTGCGCCATGCCCGAAGCCCGCAAGTTCGGTGCCGATTTCGAAAGCTTCGGTCTGGACGCGTGCCGACATCTCAGCCGCCTGTCATGGGCGGAAAGAAGGCGACTTCCCGCGCACCGGAAAGTTCCGTGTCCAGATCGGCCAATTCCTGGTCGACCGCCACGCGCACCGCCGAAAGATCGGCCAGCGCGGCTGCGTGCCATTCGTCCATGGCGGCAAGCTCAGCGACCAGTTCGCGGATGTTGCCGGCCCTGGTCTCGATCCGCTCGCGTGGGTGGCCGACGCGTTCGCGCAGCCATGCGAAGTAGAGCACGTCAATAACCATTGCCATCCCTCAGGAATGGCCGGGTCTTGTCGAAATAGTCCCACCCGGTGATCGCCGTCAGCAACGCGGCGATCCAGAACAGCAAGAGCCCGGCCTGCGTCGCCAGATCCGACCAGTTGTCCGACCAGGGCAGGCGCGTTTCGCCGACCTGCGGAGGGTGGCCGACTTCGTAATAATTCAGGCCGGTGCCGAGGAAGAGCACGGCGATGGCGGTCATCTGCGCAGTGGTCTTCCATTTCGCGAGCTTGGTTACCTTCAGCATCCGCGACTTGTCGCCGAGATACTCGCGCAGACCCGATACGAAGACCTCGCGGAACAGGATGACGGTCGCCGGCAGGATAAGCCAGGGGTTCATTCCGGAATAGCCGGTAATCACCACGACGGCGATGATCACCATCGCCTTGTCCGCAATAGGGTCCATGGCCGCGCCAAACCGGCTTTCCTGACCCCAGGCACGGGCCAGGTAGCCATCGAACCAGTCGGTGATCGCGGCGATCAGGAACAGGGCCAGGGCCGCGAAATCTGCAAGCGGCCGGCTGAGGAAAAAGAACATCAGCGGCACGAGGGGCGCGGCGACCAGCCGCAGAAGTGTCAGTATATTGGGCAATGTCCAGCGCATGGGCGGCAATCTAGGCTGTCCTGTGCGCCGGGGGAAGGGTCGAGGCGCCCTGCTCGCAAAGAAATGCAATCGGGCCGGGTCTGGCTTCGCGATCGCGGACATGACCTGTACGTTACGCATTTCGCGGACGGCGGCAACGATCTTGCCATCGAGCCGCCTTCCAACCGAGCCCCGAAAAACCCCAGGCGTTTGAACGGGGCAAAAGGCGGCCGACCCGGTCGACTCTGCTTTCCGAGTTCCCCCCTGAGAGCTGATCTCGGGCGCGGCAGCGCGGCCGTTCTTCAACGACCGATCGCGAAGTTCCTGCGGCTCTCAACCCTGCTGGAAATGATCGACGATCTTCTGGGCCAGAGCCTCGCTGATTCCCTCGACCGCGACGAGATCGGCAAGACCCGCACGCGACACGGCCTTTGCGCTGCCGAAATGCGCAAGCAGCGCGCGCTTGCGGGCCGCGCCAACCCCGGCGATCTCGTCCAGCGGGTTCGCCATCGCCGCCTTGGCCCGTTTCGCACGATGCGTGCCGATGGCCCAGCGATGGGCCTCGTCCCGCATGCGCTGAACGAAATACAGCACCGGGTCGTTCATGCGCAGGGCAAACGGGCGCTGGCCGGGGCGGTGGAACTCTTCCTTGCCGTGGTCGCGATCCTCGCCCTTGGCGACGCCGACCATGGGGATGTCCTCAACCCCCATCTCGGCCATGATCTCATGCACTGCCGAAACCTGACCCGCGCCGCCGTCGATCAGCAGCAGATCGGGCCATGCCTCTGTTTCGCGATCGGGGTCCTCTTTCAGAAGGCGGGAAAAGCGGCGGGTAAGCACTTCCTTCATCATGCCGAAATCGTCGCCCGGCGTGATTTCGGTGCCCTTGATGTTGAACTTGCGATACTGGCTCTTGATCCAGCCTTCGGGGCCCGAAACGACCATGCCGCCGACCGCATTCGTCCCCTGGATGTGGCTGTTGTCATAGATCTCGATGCGTTGCGGCGGCGCAGGCAGATCGAATGCCTCGGCCAGGCCTTCCAGCAGGCGCTGCTGCGCCGCGCTTTCCGACATGCGGCGCGCAAGGCTTTCACGCGCATTGCGCAGGGCGTTCTCGACCAACTCGGCCTTCTCGCCGCGCTGAGGCACGCCCAGAACGACCTTTCGACCGGCACGCTCGGTCAGAACCTCGGCCATGAGGTCGGGGTCCTCGATTCCGTGCGACAACAGGATCATGCGCGGCGGCACCTTGCCGTCATAGAACTGGGCAAGGAACGCCTGCATCACCTCATCTGAGGATTCGACTCCGTTGAGCTTGGGATAGAAGTCGCGGTTCCCCCAGCTTTGGTTGGCACGGATGAAGAAGACCTGGACGCAGGCCTGCCCGCCCTCGATATGCAGCGCGATGACATCGGCTTCGGGCACGCCGCGAGGGTTGATCGCCTGTACCGACTGGACAGCGGTCAGCGCCTTGATCCGGTCACGCAAGGCGGCTGCGCGTTCGTATTCCATGGCCTCGCTGGCCTCGGTCATCTCGCGCGCAAGATCGGCCTGGATACGGGTCGTCTTGCCGCGCAGGAAAAGCTCGGCATCGGAAACGAGGGAATTGTAGTCTTCAAGTTCGATCCGCCCGACACAGGGCGCGGCGCAGCGCTTGATCTGGTAAAGAAGGCATGGCCGGGTCCGGCTGGAAAATGTCGCATCCGTGCAGGAGCGCAGCAGGAAGACCCGCTGCAACTGGTTCAGGGTCCGGTTGACCGCGCCAGCGCTGGCGAAGGGGCCGTAATAGTCGCCCTTTTCCGATTTCGCGCCCCGATGTTTCTTGATCTGGGCAAAGGGATGGGACTTGGCGACCAGAATGTTCGGAAAGGATTTGTCGTCGCGCAGAAGCACGTTGTAGCGCGGCTTCAGTTGCTTGATCAGGTTCTGTTCCAGCAGCAGCGCCTCGGTCTCGGTGCGCGTGGTCAGGAACATCATCGAACAGGTTTCACGGATCATCCGCGCGATGCGCGCCGAATGTCCCGTGCCGCGGGCATAGTTCGAAACGCGTGCCTTGAGGTTGCGCGCCTTGCCGACATAGAGCACTGCGCCCTGGGCATCGAGCATGCGATACACGCCCGGCGAAGCGTCGAGCGTTTTCAGATATCCATGGATCAGCGACTGCCCCGTTTTGGGCGGCGGCGCCGTATGAGAAGAATCAGTCATGGCCTGTCAATAAAATGATTCCCGAATCCGGCTGCAAGTTTGCGAACCGAAGATCAAGATGAATCCTGTCCACGGAATCTGTGGATAAGTCTGTGGGTGTCCTTGGGGGCATCATAGCTTCGCCAAGCGTTTATTGGGGATTCATTGACTTGCCGAAAAAATACGCAGTTTTGCATCATATTGATTTTGCTCATTATTTTTTATGCCCGCAACAATCGTATGAAAACACTGTCAGAATCGTGAACTTATTGCGAAGGTTAACGGCGAGGTGGACAACTTGTCGCGCTTGCAAGCCCCGCAGACACCAATCCTAGAATGGTAGGCTCGACGTCACGACAAGTCCGTCAACCCGGATTATCCGTGCGATTGCATGTGCTGTCGGGTAGGAACTCCTCGATCCACATGATCGGTTGGCTGAACTTCGATCCGGGCAGATCCAGAATTGGCGCAATCGGACCCGTTCGCGCTGTCGTTCAGCCGCGAGGAAAGCAGCTATCGCGCGGTTTCGCGCGACAGACACGTCACTTGTGGGGAATGCCGAGAATGCGCGCGATGATGCGCCGCACGCCTGGCCCGGCCATGAGCGCGAGGATGCAGATTACGAGCAGGCAAAGGATTACGGTCTTGATCATCAGCCCCTCGCATCAAAGCGGGCGAATTCGACCCGCTCTTCGATCGTCTCCATGACATCGCCGGCCGAAAGCCCCAACCGGCGCAGCAGCGAACTGCGCTGACCATAGGTCTGGAACCGCACCTTCTTGCCATAGAGCTCTCGCATCTTTGGGACCAGATGCGCAATCCCGTCGGCCAGGCCAAGGGATACGGCCTCTCGTCCCGTCCATATATCGCCGGTGAACAGGTCCAGATCCTGCGGCAGCCGGCCGCCGCGTCGTGACCTGATCTGGTCCTTGAACGCCTCATGGATCGGAAGAAGAATGCGGTTCAGCCGTTCTACATCTTCGGGTTTCTCGGGGCGGAAGGGGTCGAGCAGGGATTTCGACTGCCCGGCGGTGTGGACCCGGCGTTCGATGCCATAGCGCTGGATCAGGTCTGAAAATCCGAAACCCGCCGATATGACGCCGATCGAGCCGAGCACCGAACTCTCATCCGCCCAGATATAATCCGCGGCCGACGCAAGCCAGTAGCCGCCAGATGCCGCGACATCCTCGACGAAGGCATGGACGGGCACCTCGTGTTCTTCGGACAGGCGGCGAATACGGGCGCCGATCAGGCTCGACTGAACCGGAGAACCGCCAGGAGAATTGAGCGCGAGGGCGACGGCGACCGGCTTGCGGCGCTTGAAGGCTCGTTCGAGCAGCGGCGCCAGGGCTGCATCCGACATCCCGGCACCGGTGGTCCGCCCCGATGCACCAATGACGCCCTGAAGGCGGATGACTGCAACTGTGGCGGGGCGATTGAGAAAGGGAATTTGCATGCGTTTCCAGATAGGAACGGAAGGCGGAGTCGGCAAGCGCTAGACGGTTGATTCAAGGAAGGCCAGGACGTCGGCGCGGTCAGGCATGGCATCGCCCGCGCCCGGCCTGGTGACCTGGACGGCCGCTGCGGCCGCAGCATGGCGGAGCGCGGTCGGAATGTCCTCTCCACGGGAAAGCCCCGCTGCAAACCAGCCGGCAAAACAGTCGCCGGCTCCGGTCGTGTCGATGGCCGAGACGCGATAGGCCGACTGGTGATGGGTCTTTGCGTTTATCAGATCGCGAAATTCGGCGCCTGCCGCCCCGCGCGTGATCAGCACGCCCTCAACGGGCAGGTGCTCGCCAAACGCTGCGAAGGTCTCTGCGGCCTCGCCTTCGTTGACGGCAAGGATCGAGACATGCGGCAGGACTTCGCGCAGGGCGGCGAGCTCGAAGGGGGCTGCGGAATAGATCACGGTCGCGCCTGCCGCCCGTGCCTGGCTCGCCGCTTCCACCTGCAGGTTCGTTTCGTTCTGCATCAGCAGGATGTCACCCGGCCCGATGGCAGAGAGATCGCGGCGGACCGAATCTTCGGGTAAGGCGCGATTGGCGCCGCCATGAAGGATAATCGAATTCTCGGCAGACCGGTCGACCAGGATGATCGCATGTCCGGTTGCGTGATCGGCCAGCCGGGCAATGCGATCCGTTTCCACGCCGGCATTGCCGAGCCTGTCAAGCACCCAGCCATCGCCCGTGCCCATCGCACCAAGATGGATCACCTGCGCGCCTGCACGGGCCGCAGCAACCGACTGGTTCGCGCCCTTGCCGCCAAGCCCGTGCGACAAATCAAGCGAATGGATCGTCTCGCCCGATCGGGGCAGGTTCGCCAGCCGATAGACATGGTCGATATTGATCGAGCCGAGATTGTAGATCGTCATCGCCGGGTCTCCAATGCGCTGGAGGGTTATCTGGCCCCTATGCCCCTGGATTGTCCAGTCGGTGAAATGTGAAACGCGCCCCGGAGGGCGCGTCCTTTCCCCGCGTTCCGGGTATGTCTTACTCGGGCTTGCGACCGTGCTTGATCGGCCACCAAAGCTTCTTGTTGGTCAGGTAGAGGAGCGAGGCCAGCAAGATGAGGAAGATCACCGATGCCATCCCGACCTGCTTGCGCGCCATCATCTTGGGTTCGGCTGTCCACATCAGGAAGGCGGAGACATCGCGTGCCATCTGGTCGACGCTGGCTTCCGTGCCATCCTCGTAGGTGACCAGATCGTCGGACAGCGGAGGCGGCATCTTGATCCAGCCGGACGGAAAGGCCGAGTTGTGATAGAAGGTGCTGCCTGCCTCGTCCTTGCTTTCCCCATCATAGCCGGTCAGGACGGCATGGATATATTCCGGCCCCCCGATGCCACGGAAGAACTGGGTGATGCCCGTGCCGTAAGGGCCATGGAAGCCAGAGCGCGCCTTGGCCATCAGCGACAGGTCCGGGCCCATGCCTTCGTCCAGGATGGTCGGGAAATGGTCGGTCGGAACGCGCGGGCGATCTTCTCCGGTCTCTGCGTCGGTGATGTCGAGGTTGGCGGCATAGGCGCGCACCTGATCTTCGGGCAGGCCCGGGCCGCCGCTGTCGCCAAGCGTGCGCAACGGAACATAGCGCAGCCCGTGGCATGCTGCGCAAACCTCGGTGTAGACCTGCAGACCACGCTGCAGTTGGAACTGGTCGTAGCTGCCGAACGGGCCCTCGAAGCTGAACGAGATGTCCTCGATATGCGCGGCAGCGTGTGAGCCGGTCTCTTCTTCATGCTCGCCTTCGCCAACGGCATGTTCATCTTCTGCCGCAACCGGGGCCTCTGCGGTCTCGACCGCTGCCGGATCAGCCGCTTCCGGCGTTTCAGGAGCTGCTGCTTCCTCCGCAGGTTCATCTGCTGCGGGGGCAGGGTTGTCGGAAGCAGTTTCGGCAGGCTCTGCCTCGGTCGGATTTGCCTGGGCCGGAGCGGTTTCCGCAGGTTCGGCTTCGGCAGGCGCGGCTTCCACCGGAGCTTCGGCAGGCGCTTGCGCGGCGGCCGCTTGCGTTTCCGGCTGGGCCTCCGGCTCTGCAACCGTAGCGGGCTCCGCCGCTGTTTCCGTCGCGGGCTCCCCCGCGGCTGCGCTGCTTGCCTCTGCCGGTGCTTCTGCTTCCGGTGCGGGTGCGGGTGCGGGTGCGGGTGCGGGTGCCGTGCCGGTATGATAGCTCGAACCAGCCGGCGCAGTGGTGCCCGGCGCGGTGGAGCTGTCTTGCGCCACAGCGCCACCGGCCAGGGCAACCGTCAGAGCTGCAACAGCCGTGAGCGATGCATTTCTCAGGGTCATCGTTGCGTCTCCTTACTCGGCCGGATGAGATTTGGCGCCATAGTGGGCGTTGAAGTCTTCCTCGATGGTCGAGGGCATCGGATCAGGTTTTTCGATGATGCCGAGCAAGGGAAGAATCACGAGGAAATAGGCGAACCAATAGGCCGCCCCAGCCAGCGCGATATAGGGATAGATCCCTTCGGCCGGCATCGCGCCCACCCACATCAGAACGACGAAATCCACGGCCAGAATCCAGAACCACCACTTGAACAGCGGACGGAACCGGCCCGAGCGGACGCGCGAGGTGTCCAGCCAAGGCACCAGCGCCATGACGAGGATTGCACCGAACATGGCCAGCACGCCGAAAAACTTGGCGTCGATGATGCGGAAGGACAGCCAATTCACAAGCTGCACGATCCAGACATCGGCGGTGAAGGCGCGCAGGATGGCGTAGAAGGGAAGGAAGTACCACTCGGGCACGATATGTGCAGGCGTGGCCAGTGGGTTTGCCTCGATATAGTTGTCCGGGTGGCCCAGATAATTCGGCATGAAGCCCACGACCGCGAAGAAGATCACGAGCACGATCGCAAGACCCACGAAATCCTTGATGACGAAATAGGGCCAGAAAGGCAGGGTGTCCTTTTTCGCTTCTTCCTTCGATCCACGGCGGACCTCGACGCCCGTCGGGTTGTTGTTGCCGGTGGTGTGGAAGGCCCAGATATGGACGATGACCAGCGCCGCGATCACGAAGGGCAGCAGGTAATGCAGTGAGAAGAAGCGGTTCAGCGTTGCATTGTCGACCGCAGGCCCGCCCAGAAGCCAGGTCTGGATCGACTGGCCAATGCCCGGAATCGCGCCGAAAAGGCCGGTGATCACCGTCGCACCCCAGAAGGACATCTGCCCCCAGGGCAGAACATAGCCCATGAAGGCCGTGCCCATCATCATCAGGTAAATGAGCATGCCCACGATCCAGGTGACCTCGCGCGGGGCCTTGTAGCTGCCGTAATAAAGACCGCGGAAGATGTGGATGTAAACGGCGAGGAAGAAGAGCGAGGCGCCGTTCGCATGCAGGTAGCGCAGCATGTAGCCGCCATTCACGTCACGCATGATGTGTTCTACCGAGGCGAAGGCCTGATCGACATGCGGCGTGTAATGCATCACCAGGACGACGCCGGTCGCGATCTGCATGACAAGGCAGAAAGCCAGCACGATGCCCCAGATCCACCACCAGTTCAGGTTCTTGGGGGTGGGGATCAGGATCGTGTCGTAAAGCAGGCTGATGATCGGCAGGCGACGGTGCAGCCATTTTTCGGGTGCCGATTTCGGCTCGTAATGGTCGTGGGGAATTCCGGCCATATGCGCCTCCTCAGCCCAACTGGATGGTGGTATCGTTGACGAAAGAAGCAACCGGAATGTGCAGGTTCTGCGGCGCCGGGCCCTTGCGAATGCGGCCTGCCGTATCGTAGTGGCTGCCGTGGCATGGACAGAACCAGCCGCCGAAATCGCCCGCCCCATCGCCGATCGGCACGCAGCCGAGATGCGTGCACACCCCGAGCATCACTAGCCATTCCCCGGCCTCGTCGAGTGTCCGGTTTTCATCAAGGGCGGGTTCGTTCGGCTTGTTCTCGTTCTCTGCACTTGGGTCGATCAGCTCATTGAGATCGACCTCGCGGCCCTGCTGGATCTCCTGCTCGGTCCGGCGGCGGATGAACACGGGCTTGCCAAGCCATTTGACCGTGAGTTGCGTGCCGGTTTCGACACCGCTCACATCGACCTGGATCGAGGCGAGTGCCTGGACATCGGCCGAAGGGTTCATCTGGTTCACAAGGGTCCAGGCTGCAGCGCCGACCGCGACCGTGCCTGCTCCGGCCGTCGCGAAATAGAGGAAATCCCTCCGGGTGGCGCCGCTGTCTCCTGCGTGGTCGTCTGCGTGGGACACGGGTCTGATCTCCATTGTTGCTCTCGGGAAGAGCGATACGACAGAGCGGGCCGTGATCCTCACGTCCCCCTCCCTCGCGAGTTTGTAGCGGTCAAATTTTTGTCAGTCTAGCGCGGTGGGGAAGGCAAAGCGTCGCAACTTCGATCAAGTGTGGGATTTTGGTTGCGGCCTTGCGTCCTCCTGCACGGCCCGTGTCGCGGTTGCCGGCGTTCATAGCAGCCCCTCGGCGCGAAAGCTCAGCTCACGCGACTTGCCGATGATGAGATGGTCATGCACGGTGATTCCCATGATCTCGGCCGCAGTCGAAATGCGGCTGGTCATGGAAATATCGGCCTGTGATGGGGTCGGGTCCCCAGATGGGTGGTTGTGGACGAGAATCAACGCGCTTGCGGAAAGTTCGATCGCTCGTCGCAGGATCTCGCGCGGGTAGACGGGGACATGGTCGACCGTGCCGCGCGATTGTTCCTCATCCGCGACAAGCACGTTCTTGCGATCAAGGTAAAGGACGCGGAATTCCTCGATTTCGCGATGCGCCATGGCGGTGTGGCAATAGTCAAGCAGAGCGTCCCAGCTTGTCAGCACCGGGCGATGCATCACCCGTGATCTTGCAAGGCGCTGCGCCGCGGCCTCGACGATCTTGAGTTCCTGTATGACTGCCGGGCCAATACCCTGGACCTCGCCAAGTCGGGCCGGCGGGGCTGAGAGAACGCGGTTGAAATCCCCGAAACGATCAATCAACAGCCGGGCCAGCGGCTTCACGTCCTGTCGTGGAATGGCGCGGAAAAGAACCAGTTCCAGAAGTTCGTAATCCGGCATCGCGGCCGCGCCGCCCTGCATGAAGCGCTCGCGCAACCGGGCGCGATGATCCGAGATATAGCTTGGAAGCCGCCCAGCTGCCGGCAGAGTGGCAGCCTGCGGCACTTCGTCGCCCCCCATTCCCGATGCTGATTCCGGGAAAAGCGGAAGATGTGCTTCGTCGAAGGAGCGATTCGGACCCATGGCCCGAAGATTGCCATGAAGGCGGTAAACGGGCCGTTAATGCGGCCCGTCCCTTTCTCAGCCCTTCATCTCGTCCCAGAAGCCCTTGATCTTCTGAAAGAAGCCTTGGGTCTGAGGGCTGTTGTCAGCCTGGATGGCCTCGAATTCGCGCAGCAGTTCGCGCTGCCTTGCGGTCAGGTTGACCGGCGTCTCGACCGAAAGTTCGATCAGCATGTCGCCAGCCTCGCCGTTCAGCCCGGGGCCGTGGCGCAGCGGGGGCATGCCCTTGCCGCGAAGGCGCAACTGCTTTCCGGACTGGGTGCCCGGCGGGACCTTGACGCGTGAACGGCCGCCGTCGATTGTCGGCACCTCGATCTCCCCGCCAAGCGAGGCGGTGACCATGCTGACGGGAACCTGGCAGGCCAGCATCCGGCCGTCGCGAATAAAGATCGGGTGCTCGCGAACGTCGATGAAGATGTAGAGATCGCCAGCGGGACCGCCACGCATCCCGGCCTCTCCCTCGCCGGCAAGCCGGATGCGAGTACCGGTTTCGACGCCAGCGGGAATGTTGACGGAAAGCGAGCGCTCTCGCTCGGTCCGGCCGGCGCCGCGGCATTCCTTGCACGGGTTCTTGACGATCTGGCCCTGGCCATTGCAGGTCGGGCAGGTGCGTTCGACGGTGAAGAAGCCCTGGCTTGCGCGCACCTGGCCCATTCCAGAACAGGTTGGACAGGTGGTGGGCTCGACAGCACCTTCGGCACCCGTGCCGTTGCAGGCGCCGCAGGCGACCGAGCCGGGCACGCTGATCGTCTTCTGCGAGCCGGTGAAGGCCTCTTCCAGCGTGACGCGCAGATTGTATCGCAGGTCCTGGCCGCGGGTTGCGCGCGAGCGTCCGCCCGCACCGCCGGCTCGGCGTCCCATCATGTCGCCGAACAGGTCTTCGAAGACATCGGCGAATGCCGATCCAAAATCGCCTTGGCCATTCGCGCCGCGGAAACCGCCGCCGAAGCCGCCGCCATTTTCGAAGGCAGCGTGACCAAATCGGTCATAGGCGGCCTTTTTCTGGTCATCCTTCAGGCAGTCGTAAGCCTCGTTCACTTCCTTGAACGCGGATTCCGACACCTTGCAATCCTTGTTGCGGTCCGGGTGGAGCTGCTTTGCCTTGGTCCGATAAGCTTTCTTGATCTCGTCGGCCGAGGCGCCCCGAGCCACACCCAGCACTTCGTAATAGTCACGTTTCGCCATGTTCGCGTCCGGGGTCCTTCAAGAGAAAACCGGCCCGCGCATTGGGCGCTGCGGGCCGGCTGGTTCGTTCACATCCGCTTACTTGCGCTTGTCTTCGCCGAGGTCTTCGAAATCGGCGTCGACAATGTCGTCATCTGCGCGCGAGCGGGGCTCATCGGCCTCGCCGGCGTCGCCACCTTCGGCCTGGCTGGCCTTGTAAATCGCTTCGCCGAGCTTCATCGAGGCGTCCATCAGGTTCTGGATACCGCCTTTGATCTTCCCGGCGTCCTCGGTCTTCAGCGCGTCTTCCAGCGCACCAACGGCGAGCTCGATCACCTCGACCGTCGAGCCGTCAACCTTGTCGCCATGCTCTTCCAGCGATTTCTTGGTCGAGTGGATCAGGCTTTCGGCCTGGTTACGGGCCTCGACCAGTTCCTTGCGCTGCTTGTCGGCCTCGGCATTGGCTTCGGCATCGCGGACCATCTTCTCGATATCCTCGTCGGACAGACCGCCCGAAGCCTGGATCGTGATGTTCTGTTCCTTGCCGGTGCCCTTGTCCTTGGCAGACACTGACACGATGCCGTTGGCGTCGATGTCGAAGGTCACCTCGATCTGCGGCATGCCGCGCGGGGCCGGCGGGATGTCCTCGAGGTTGAACTGGCCGAGCAGCTTGTTGTCTGCGGCCATCTCGCGCTCACCCTGGAAGACGCGGATGGTGACGGCGTTCTGGTTGTCCTCGGCGGTCGAGAAGATCTGCGACTTCTTGGTCGGGATCGTGGTGTTGCGGTCGATCAGCCGGGTGAAGACACCGCCCAGCGTCTCGATGCCCAGGGACAACGGGGTCACGTCGAGCAGGACCACGTCCTTGACGTCGCCTTGCAGGACGCCGGCCTGAATGGCCGCGCCAAGCGCCACGACCTCATCGGGGTTCACGCCCTTGTGGGGTTCCTTGCCGAAGAACTCGCTGACCGCCTCGATGACCTTCGGCATCCGGGTCATGCCGCCGACGAGAACGATCTCGTCGATGTCGCCTTTCGACAGGCCGGCATCCTTCAGCGCGTCCTGGACCGGCTTGATGGTGCGCTTGATCAGGTCGGCGACGAGGCTTTCCAGCTTGGCGCGGGTCAGTTTCATGACCATGTGCAGCGGCGTGCCCGAGTCCTTGTCCATCGAGATGAACGGCTGGTTGATCTCGGTCTGCGACGAGCTGGACAGTTCGATCTTGGCTTTCTCGGCGGCCTCTTTCAGGCGCTGGAGGGCCATCTTGTCCTTGGTCAGGTCGACGCCGTGCTCTTTCTTGAACTCGTCGGCCAGGTAGTTAACGATGCGCATGTCGAAGTCTTCGCCGCCAAGGAACGTGTCCCCGTTGGTCGATTTCACCTCGAAGAGGCCGTCGTCGAT
The DNA here is from genome assembly GCF_031822435.1 of Paracoccus sp. MBLB3053. Taxonomy (NCBI): domain Bacteria; kingdom Pseudomonadati; phylum Pseudomonadota; class Alphaproteobacteria; order Rhodobacterales; family Paracoccaceae; genus Paracoccus; species Paracoccus aurantius. Next base: position 1,100,396 of record NZ_JAVQLW010000001.1, read on the forward strand.
TTCCAGAATGGTGATGTCGAAGGTGCCGCCGCCAAGGTCATAGACGGCGATGGTTTTCGAATCTTTCTTGTCGAGGCCATAGGCCAGCGCGGCGGCGGTCGGCTCGTTGATGATGCGCAGAACCTCGAGGCCCGCGATCTTGCCGGCGTCTTTCGTCGCCTGACGCTGGGCGTCGTTGAAATAGGCCGGAACCGTGATGACGGCCTGCGTCACCGTCTCGCCCAGGTAGGATTCGGCGGTTTCCTTCATCTTTTGCAGGATGAAGGCGGAAACCTGGCTCGGCGAATATTTCTCGCCGCGGACTTCGACCCAGGCGTCACCATTGCCGCCATCGACGATGGCGTAGGGGACAAGCTTCTTGTCCTTTTCAACTTCCGCATCGGTGGTGCGGCGGCCGATCAGTCGCTTGACGGCGAAAACGGTATTCGAAGGGTTCGTGACGGCCTGACGTTTGGCAGGCTGGCCGACCAGACGCTCGCTGTCGGTGAACCCGACGATCGAGGGGGTCGTGCGCGCGCCTTCCGAGTTTTCGATGACCTTGGGCTGGCTGCCATCCATGATGGCGACGCAGCTGTTGGTGGTCCCGAGGTCGATGCCGATGACTTTAGACATGCAATAACCTTTCTTGCGGCGATATTCTGGGCCTTGGGTCCCCGAGAGGCCCCCAGAGCCCGATCCCTGGATTGACCGGAGGAGAAGCCCCCGAACTCATGGCGCTATATAGGAAGGGCAGAAACGGCCTGCAAGCAGACCGTCACCGGGAATTTGGTCCGCGTCCAAGCAAGATCCAAAGGATTTTATCCAGCAGAGGTCTGTGCTCAGCGGCCGGCCATCGTGCTGATCGAAACCGACTTGCGCGTCACGAATTCCGCCATGAGCCCGATCATCAGAAGGGCCACGAGGCTGTAGAGCGCGTAATCGAGCGACGAGTTGCGCGGCGAGTAGTTTATGAAGGCAAAGCCGCGCGTCTGGTCGATGATGTGGAACAGCGGGTTCCAGGTGAAGATGTGCAGCATCGAGGTGGAAAGCGTATTTGCCACGAACATCTTGCCCGAGAAAACCATGTTCATGCGCTGATAGAAAGTGCTGAGAACCTGCGTGCCTTGCGGCCACCACGGACGGAAGGCCAGAAAGATCAGTCCGATGCAGCAGCCCGAGAGCCAGGCCAGAAGCAACATCGCGTAGCAGGCCAGAGGCTTGTCGATGTGGATCGGCTCAATGAGGAAGTTGTAGGCGACCAGAATGACCAGCGCGGAAAAGGTCTGCTTGTAGAGCGTGGCGAGCGCCGCGGCCGCGATCATCACTGCCGTGTTGAGGGGCCCGTGCTTCATCATCTGATTGGTGGGATTGCCCGCGCCGGCAACGGCGCCGATCGCTTGCGTATGCGTCAGGAACATGAAGATGCCGGACATGATGTAGAGGATGAAGTTTCCCCTGATCGGCGAGCCCCTGATCCCGATGAGCGCATAGAGCATATAGAAGCCGACGATCATGGTCAGAGACTTCACGACCGTCATCATCAGGCCGATGATGGCGTTCCGGTCGCTTTTCCTCAGATTGTTCACTGTCACGTGGTAGATCAGTGCCAGCGTGGTGAACGCTGCTTCGATCATGTTGCGATTGCGGCGCTGTACGAACATCATTGCCTCAGTTTCAGGCGCCTGGACTGCTGAAGCTTGCCCTGCGCAATCTGTGGCATCATAAGAAAGCGCAGGCCCGTATTCAATCGCCGCCACTCCTCCCGCGGGTCACGACGGAAAAGGAAAACCCATGCAATTTGATGGAATGATTGCCGAAATGCGTCGGCTCGCCCTTCGGGCAGGCGACGAAATCATGCGCATTTACAACTCCGAAGACTTCGATGTCCGCGCCAAGTCCGATGCGTCGCCCGTGACCGAAGCGGACGAGGCTGCCGATGCGCTGATTTCCGCCGGTCTGCGTGCCGCATTTCCCGACATTCCCCTGGTGACCGAAGAACAGGCAGCAACGCATAGCCAGAGCCTGTCGACCTTCCTCATCGTAGACCCGCTTGATGGGACGAAGGAGTTCGTTCAGCGCCGCGGTGATTTCACGGTGAATATCGCCTATGTCGTCGACGGCGTGCCGAAATTGGGCGTGGTCTATGCGCCTGCCAAGGGGCGGCTTTTCTACACTGCCGCCGATGGCGGTTCGGTCGAGGAAAAGGGACCCTTCGGTGAAGCCGTGGGCCAGGTGACTCCGATCGGGGTGAATTCGACGCCGGACAACCGTGCGCTGATGGTCGTTGCCTCGAAATCGCACCGCGACGCGGCAACCGATGCCTATATCGGTCGCTACGGTGTGCGCGACATGACCTCGGCGGGTTCGTCGCTGAAATTCTGCCTGGTCGCGACCGGCGAAGCCGATCTTTACCCGCGCCTCGGCCGGACGATGGAATGGGATACCGCGGCGGGCGACGCGGTCCTGCGCGGTGCGGGCGGCGAGGTTGTCCGCTTCGATGACCATAGCAAGCTTACCTATGGTAAGCCGGGCTTCGAAAACCCGTTCTTCATCGCCTTCGCGCCCGGCGTTCTGCTGGTCAAGGACTAGGGAAATGCCGGTCGTCATCGTCATCCCGGCGCGTCATGCCTCGACCCGCTATCCCGGCAAACCCCTGGTCGAACTTCGCGGTGCGACGGGGGAAAGCCTCAGTCTGATCCGGCGCAGTTGGGAAGCAGCGCAGGCGGTCCAGGGCATCGACCGGGTGATCGTCGCGACAGATGACGAGCGTATTCGCGACCATGCCGAGGCATTCGGGGCCGAGGTCGCGATGACCTCGACCTCGGCTCGGAATGGTACCGAGCGCTGCGCAGAAGCGATCGCCAACCTGAAGCTTGACCCGGAGTTCGTGGTGAACCTTCAGGGCGATGCCCCGCTGACCCCGTCCTGGTTCATCGAGGAGCTGGTCGAGGGTCTGCGCGGTGATCCCGGTGCGGATGTGGCGACACCGGTGCTGCGATGTTCGGGGGCGATGCGCTCGGAGCTGATCGCCGATCGCGTCGCGGGCCGTGTCGGGGGGACCACCGCCGTTTTCGGGCATGACCGCCGGGGGCTTTATTTCTCGAAGGAGGTGATCCCCTTCGCCTCAGCCGATTTCGGTCCTAGCGATCCGACGCCGGTTTTCCACCATGTCGGTGTCTATGCATATCGCCCAGAAGCGCTTGCCGAATATCCCGGCTGGGGCGAAGGGCGCCTTGAGGCCCTGGAAGGTCTTGAGCAGTTGCGCTTCCTTGAACGGGGCCGCCGCATCCTTTGCGTCGAGGTCGAGGCGCGGGGTCGCGAGTTCTGGGAACTGAACAATCCATCGGATGTGCCCAAGCTCGAAGCAATGATGCAGCGGATGGGGCTTGCCTGATGCAGCCAGCGGCAGGGGCGGCGGCGATCAGGGCGACGGTCATTGTCGTTTCCCGCCACCGCCCTGCCCATCTGCTCCGCTGCCTGGACGCGCTGACGCGCCAGAGCCATCCCGAGATCGAACTGGTTCTGGTCGCGGATCCCGCCTCGGTGCAGACAAGGCCGGATCTGCCCATGAAACGGGTCAGTTTCGACATCCCGAACATTTCGGCGGCCAGAAACGAAGGCTTGGCCCAGGCTGGCGGGGATGTCGTTCTTTATGTCGATGACGACGCGATCGCTGAGCCCCGCTGGGTCGAGCGCCTTGTCGCGTCCTTTGAGGACGACCGGGTCGTGGCGGCGACCGGCTTTACCCGGGGGCCTGACGGCCTGAACTGGCAGGTGAAGGCGGAACGGATCACGCCTTCAGGCTCCAGCTATCAGATAGACGTGGCCCGTGCCTGTCTTCTGGACACCGAAAATGGCGCTCCGGTCAGCACGCTTGGCACGAATTGTGCCTTTAGGCGAACTGCCCTTCTGGCGGTGGGGGGGTTCGATCCCCTGTTCAGCTTTCACCTTGATGAAAGCGACGTGAACATGCGGATGGCGCGACGTTTTCCAGGTGCTCTGACGGCCGTGGTCCCTGAGGCCGAGGTGATCCACGGGCTTGCGCCGGGGGCGTCTCGGGCAAATGTCGGCGTTCCCCACGACCTCACGGCGATCGGGCGTTCGACGGCAATATTTGCCGCGCGCCACGGTGGGCAGATCGACTGGCTGCGGCGCAGCCAGCGTGCCCGGCTGCTGCGCCACATGGTCGCCGGTCGAATCGATCCGATGGCGGTCGAGCCCGTTATGGCCACTCTGGAAGCCGGTATTGCAGAGGCACCAACCGATCCGCCCGCGCCACCTGCCTGGGATCGTCCGTCGCCGCCAGATTTCCGGGCGCTTGGGAACAGCCCGAGTGACTGGATCTTTCTGTCGGGCTGGCACTGGCAGGCGCGTCATCTGCGAAGAAAGGCGGCTTTGTCCGTTTCCGAGGGTCGTCATGTCACGATCCTGTTGCTCACACCGACGATGTTGCCGCATCGAGTGAAGCTGACCGAAGGCGGTTGGTGGGAACAACTAGGGGGTGTATGGGGTGCGTCCAGACCTGACGATTCGCCGGTGATTTTCCAAGGGCGCAGTGCTAGGATTTCACGCGAATGGAGGTATTATGCCGCACTGCGGCGTTGACTGGGCGAATAGTTGCCAGTTCATCTTGTGTTTACAGACATTTCCATAATTATGCTGAACTGTTCCGTGTATTCGGTGGTTGAGCAGCCATCACCGGCTACAAGGCTAGGGCGCGCCGCCCGGCGTAAATGATCAGGAGACCAGATCCATGAGTCGCAAAGTAACGAAGGCCATTTTCCCTGTCGCGGGACTTGGAACGCGTTTTCTGCCGGCCACGAAGAGTATCCCCAAAGAGATCATGACGCTGGTCGACCGACCGTTGATCCAGTACGCAATCGACGAGGCTCGGGCGGCCGGTATCGAAGAGTTCATCTTTGTGACCTCACGCGGGAAGGGTGCTCTCGAGGATTACTTCGACCATGCCCATGAGCTGGAATCGAATCTGAAGAAGGCCGGCAAGAACGATCTTCTGGATATCCTGCGCGGCACCAATATGGATTCCGGCGCCATCGCCTATATCCGCCAGCACAAGGCGCTTGGCCTCGGCCATGCCGTCTGGTGCGCCCGCCGCCTGGTCGGCGACGAGCCGGTCGCGGTCATCCTGACCGATGACGTCATCATGGGTGAGCCGCCCTGCCTGCAGCAGATGATCGAAGCCTATCAGGAAACCGGTGGCACCATGGTCGCGACAATGGAAGTCGCGATGGAAAAAACCAAGTCCTACGGTGTCCTCGACGTGGCCGAAGACATGGGCGCGATCGTCCGCGCCAAAGGTATGGTCGAGAAGCCCAAGGAAAACCCGCCCTCGAACCTCGCGGTGATCGGGCGCTACATCCTTGCCCCTTCGGTGATGGAAAACCTGAACAAGCTCAAGCAAGGTGCGGGCGGCGAGATCCAGTTGACCGACGCGATTGCCGACGAGATCGAAGAAGGCCGCGACGTCTTTGGCCTGCGCTTCCGCGGCCAGCGTTTCGACTGCGGCTCGAAAGCCGGTTTCCTTCAGGCAACGGTTGCGTTCGGGCTGGCGCGCGACGAGCTGAAGGACGAATTCGGCGATTACCTTTCCGATGTGCTCTCCATGCGCAAGGCCGCCGAATAAGATGACGTCAAAGGTTCTGGTGACTGGCGGTGCGGGCTATATCGGTTCGCATGCCTGCAAGGCTCTGCGGGATGCGGGTTTTGAGCCCGTGACATTCGACAACCTCTGCACAGGCTGGCGCGAGGCGGTCAAATTCGGCCCCTTCGAGCAAGGTGATCTGATGGATCGTGCCCGGCTGGACGAGGTTTTCGCCAAGCACAAGCCTGTTGCGGTGATGCATTTCGCCGCGCTGAGCCAGGTCGGTGAGGCGATGCGCGAACCCGGCAAGTACTGGCGCGGAAATGTCTCGGCCTCGCTCAACCTCATTGAAGCGACCTTGGCCGCTGGCGTGCGCAATTTCGTCTTTTCATCGACCTGCGCCACCTATGGCGATCATGATGGGGTGGTGCTGGACGAGACGACCGCGCAGATGCCGCTCAACGCCTATGGCGCGAGCAAGCGCGCGATCGAGGACATGCTGAAGGATTTCGGCGCCTCGGACGGGCTGCGTTCGGTGATCTTCCGCTATTTCAATGTGGCCGGGGCCGATCCCGATGGCGAGGTGGGCGAATTCCACCAGCCCGAAACCCATCTCATTCCGCTGATACTCGATGCAATCGACGGCAAGCGGGCCGCGCTGACGATTCACGGCACGGATTATCCCACGCCGGACGGCACCTGCATTCGCGACTATGTCCATGTGATGGATCTGGTGGACGCGCATGTGCTTGGCCTGAAGCATCTGCTGGACGAGCAGGTCGCCAATGGAACGCAAGAGGTCTTCTGCCTCGGCACGGGGAACGGTTTTTCGGTGCGCGAGGTGATCGACCATTCGCGCCATGTGACGAACCGGCCTGTGCCGTTGAGCGAGGGGCCTCGCCGAGGCGGTGACGCGGTGAAGCTCGTTTCCGGCAGCGAAAAGGCGATTTCCGTTCTGGGATGGACGCCTGATCGCTCGACCTTGCCACAGATGATCGGTGATGCGTGGCGCTGGCATCAAAACGGCGGATATGACGGCTGATCCGGCAGTCCTGCTGGATGTGTCGCGGCTTTTATCGCGCCTGAACAAGGGCCCAGCCACCGGGATCGACCGTGTCGAAGCCGAGTGGCTGGCCGAACTCTCCGCGAGCCGGACCCCTCATCTGCTTTTGGCACGCGGTCGGCGTTGCCAGCTTCTGCTGCCTGCCGAGGCCGGTCCGGCGATCCTGCGCTGGTCGCGCGGTGAGCTGGATGACCTGCCGCCTATAGCGCTGGTCGACAGGTTGCGTGGTCGCAGCGGCGCTCACCTTCGTGCGGAACGGCATTTGCGCCAGATGGCAATCCTGCGCAGTCCCGCGACGGGGGGCGGTATCGCCAATAGGGTAATTGATTTGCTGGGCGGGCGGGCCGTTTACCTGAATGTCGGTCACAGCAACCTGACCCAGGGGCTTTGGCGGGCTTTGCATCCGCTTTGCAGGGTGGCACTGATCCACGACACGATCCCGCTGGATCATCCCGAGTTCACCCGAGCAGGACAATCCGAGAAGTTTCGCGACCGTTTCATTGCCGCAGTTGGTGAGGCGGATCTTGTCCTGACGATTTCCCAGGCGACCCGCAATGCGGTCATCGCCTGGCGAGACCGTCTGAACCTTCCTGCAAATGCCCCGGTTGTGACGGCCCCGATCGGGACGCGTCTGACCAAGGCAGAGCCCGGCAGGCTTCCAGATCGGCTCGCATTGGATCGCCCGTATTTCGTCACGCTGGGTACGATCGAGCCGCGCAAGAATCACGCGCTGCTGCTGGATGTCTGGGACGAGTTGTCGCGGCGCCTTCCCGCCGACGCCTTGCCGCGACTTTTCATCATCGGTCGTCGGGGCTGGGAAAACCGGGAAACCTTTGCCCGGCTGGACAGACTTCCGGCGGATGGCGTCATACGCGAGTTGTCGGGCCTGGACGACGGTCAGGTCGCGGCACTTCTGGAACATAGCCATGGCATGCTGATGCCCAGCAGGGCAGAGGGTTTCGGTCTGCCCTACACCGAGGCTGCGGCGCGCGGAGTGCCTGTCATTTGTGCGCCACTGCCTGTGGCAAGGGAGCTTCTGGGCAGCTATGCGCGTTATCATTCGCCCGATGATTGCCAGTCTTGGGCGGATTGTCTGGCCGATATCGCCGCCGCACCGGCCATCCGTTTGTCGCCGCAAGTGGTGCCCGAATGGAACGCACATTTTGCCCTTGTGCGTAAGGCCATGCAGGAAAGATTGCCAGTTCACCTGTCGGCAGATATGCCCCGGTAAAAAGTGAAGAAGTTCCGTGAAACGCCTGTTCAGGACCTTTCGAAGAAAAATGCGTCTGAGAGTGCGCCGGCAGTGGCTGCTGGGGCGCGCGATCCGGCGCCGGCGAAGGCTTCGCCCCTTGTCCGTGCGCACGCGCCGGATACGTCCGAACGACATTCTGCTTTTCATGTCGATGCGGAACGAAAAGATAAGACTGCCGTATTTTCTAGACTATTATCGCCGCCTTGGAATCCAGCATTTCCTGGTGGTCGACAATGGTTCGGATGACGGGGGCGCGGAATATCTGGCCGAACAGAACGATGTTTCGGTCTGGACCACGAAAGCCAGCTACAAGGATTCCCGCTTTGGAATGGATTGGATCAACTGGCTGCTGTTCCGCTACGGAACGGGGCATTGGTGCCTGACCGTCGATCCGGACGAGTTCCTGATCTATCCGCACCACGATTCGCGACCACTCAAGGCGCTGACCGATTGGCTGGATGCCTCCACCATCAAGTCATTTTCGGCGATGCTGCTCGACATGTATCCCAAAGGCGCGCTTTGCCAGCAGACCTATGACGAGGGTACCGATCCGTTCGAGATTGCAAGCTGGTTCGATCCGGCGAATTACACGATCCGCAAGAACGGCGAATACGGCAACCTGTGGATCCAGGGCGGGCCGCGCAGCCGGGCCTTTTTCCACGGCAATCCCGAAAAGGGGCCGGCGCTGAACAAGATCCCGCTGGTGCGCTGGGAACGTCCCTATGCCTATGTCAGCTCGACCCATATGCTTCTCCCGCGGTCGCTGAATGTCGTTTATGACGAGCATGGTGGCGAAAAAGCCTCGGGTTGCCTGCTGCATGCCAAGTTTCTGTCCACATTCGCCGAGAAATCCGCAGAGGAACTGAAGCGCCGCCAGCACTATGCTGACAGTCAGGAATACATGGCATACCATTCCGGATTGCAGGACCAGCAGGACTTCTGGTGCGAGGAATCTCGGCGTTACGAGGATTGGCGGCAACTCGAAGATCTCGGGCTGATCTCGAAAGGGAACTGGGCATGAACGCGCAACAGAGCTCGGCGTTGCTGTCCAGAAGCCGCGAGCCGGTCAAGCTGGGCATCGTGATGCTCTGTCACAACGAACTGCCGATCGCCACGCGCATGGCGCAAGTCTGGGCCAATGGCGGAGTGCCGGTGGCGATCCACGTGGATGCAAAGGCGTCCTCCGACGCCCTCGCGACGATGAAGATCGATCTCGCCCGTCGCGATGAGATCATCTTCACGCCCCGCCATCCTTGCGAATGGGGAACCTTCAGCCTGGTGCGCGCGACGCAGGATGCTGCATCGCTGTTGCTCGACCGCTTCGAGGATGTGACCCATGTCATGGTCGTTTCGGGCTCATGCCTTCCGCTGCGGCCAGTCGCCGATCTCGAAGCCTTCCTGGCCTGCCATCCCCGGCGCGACTTCATTGAAAGCGTGACGGCAGGGGATGTGGGCTGGACCGTCGGAGGGCTCAACGAGGAACGCTTCACGCTGCGCTTTCCCTTTTCGTACCGCCGTCATCGGAAGCTGTTCGACCGCTATGTCGATCTGCAACGCAAGCTGAAGCTCAAGCGCCGCATTCCCGATGGCCTCGTTCCCCATCTGGGTTCGCAATGGTGGTGCCTGACGCGCACCACGCTGCGCGCGATCCTGGCCGATCCGCGCCGGGCCGAGTTCGACGCCTATTTCAGCCGCGTCTGGATCCCCGACGAAAGCTATTTCCAGACACTCGCCCGCAGGCATTCGACGGGCATCGAAAGCCGTTCGCTTACGCTTGCGAAATTCGATGAACAGGGCAAGCCCTATATCTTCTACAATGACCACCGCCAGATTCTCGAAGAATCACGCTGCTTCGTCGCACGCAAGATCTGGCCAAATGCCACCGCGCTCTACACCCATTTTCCACGCCCATTGCAGGGCGAACCCTCGTTCGCCGAGCCGCAGCCGGAACGGCTGGACCGGATCATCGCACAGGCCGTCGCGCGACGCAGGCTGGGGCGACCGGGGCTTTACATGCAGAGCCGCTTTCCGCAGCTCGACCGCGAAAACGGGAAGACCGCCGGGCCATATGCCGTCCTGCAAGGCTTTTCGGACCTTTTCCCCGATTTCGAGCAATGGCTTGCCGAGCGGGTGGATGCGGATGTGCACGGGCATGTCATGGCCCGATATGGCGTCGAATTCTCGGGGCGCAGCCAGATCGGACCGGGCGGGTTGAGTGACAGCGCGGCTCTGAGAGATCTTGACGCGCGCGGCTTCATCGCCAATTTGATCCGGATCTCGCACCGGATGCAGATCATCCAATACAGTCCTCGTGATCAGCAAGATCTGAACTGGTTTATGGCTACCGACCCCAATGCGCGGATCTTCGTCATCACGGGCGCATGGGCCGTGCCCTTGCTGCATTCAGGCATGCCTTTCGATGATATCCGCCGCATCGCCGCCATCCTGCAGCGAACAGAGCTTGAACAGATTGCAACACTGAACTCGGTCTGGCTCAAGGCGCGGACGAAAATCTGGGATCTCGGAGATTTCTGCGCCAGGCCCGCAGATGCGCTGCGCAGCGTGATCCGCGATCTGGGCGGTGATCCTCAGGTGGCCGCCAACCTTCCGCCCATGCGCCAGATGGCCGGCATGGGACGGTTCCTGCAAAGGCTGCGAAACGCGGGGCTGCGCCCCCAACTCATGGGCGAATTTCCCGTGGTTGACCCTGTGCCGGCAAAGGAAAGCACGATCAGATGACCCAACCCTACCAGCGCTTTGTGATCTTTGCCGAAATGCGCACTGGGTCCAATCTGCTCGAAGCCACGCTGAACGCGATCAAGCGTGTCACCTGCTTTGGCGAGGCGTTCAACCCCTACATGATGGGCTGGCCCGACAAGGATGAACTCAAGGGGATCACCCGCGCCCAACGCGAGGAAGATCCGCTGCGGCTGCTTAAGGCGATCTTCGACAAGCCGAACCACCTGGCCGGGTTTCGTTATTTTCACGATCATGATCCGCGCGTCTTCGATGCGATCATGGATGACCGGTCCTGTGCCAAGATCGTCCTGACGCGCAACCCGGCGGACAGCTATGTCTCGACCGCCCTCGCGCGCGCGACGAACCAGTGGAAGCTGAACCATACCGAAACCCCGATACCCGCTGCCGCGCATTTCGACGCGGCCGAGTTCCGCGAAGTCACAAGCGAGATCCTCGAGTTTCAGCTGAAAGTTCAGCACCGCCTGCAATCGACGGGCCAAAGCGCGTTCTGGCTGGGCTATGAGGATCTGCTGGACGCGGATGTGATGACCGGCCTGATCCATTGGCTGGGACGGACCGATATCGACCGGGTCGCACCGGCCGACGACCAGGTGCCCCAGAACCCGCGCGAACTGTCCGAGAAGGTTTCGAACTTTGCCGAGATGGAGGCCGAGCTATCGCGCTTCGATCCTTTCATGTTGCGTCGGATCCCGAATTTCGAGCCGCGTCGTGGTCCTTCGGTCCCTTCCTTTGCCGCAGCCGAGGCCGGCAAGGGGCTGATCTTCATGCCCATCAAGGGCGGGCCGGTTGAAAGCATCACCGATTGGCTTCGTCTCATGGGGGATGTGACGAGCGATCTGAACCAGAACATCCTTCGGCAATGGAAACGCGACCATGCCGGCCATCGCAGCTTCACCGTGTTGCGTCACCCCTTGCGCCGAGCCTGGACCGCGTTCGAGACCATGCTGGCGCGGGGCAATCCAGACTTGCGGCAATTGATGCGCGAGGTCTATCGCGTCGAGCTGCCGCCCGACGAAGAACTGTTCGGCCTGACGGATGACCGCAAGGCCGAGCTTTTCGAGGCATTTCTGGAATTCCTGCGGCGAAACCTGAACGGCCAGACCTCGCTGCCTGTGCATCCCGGCTGGGCGAGCCAGTCCGAGGTCCTGGCGGGCTTTGCCCGCTTCAGCGGTCCTGACATGGTGCTGAGGGAAGGCGATCTGGCCCGAGATCTGGAATGGCTTGCGGCAAGCGCCGGGATCAAGGGTCCGGCGCCGGCACCTTTAGCGGAACCGTTCCCGGATTTCCTGAACGACCATAAGCTGCGGAGTGCTGCGAAAAAGGCCTATCTGCGCGATTACATCGCCTTCGGTTTCGGCGGCCAAGCCTGACGGCATCAGCCTTGCGGCGTCATCGCCTTGCGCTGGCGGTTCCGTTCGAGCCCCAGCTGGCGTTCGCGCCAGATGATGAGAATGCCCGCGATGATGACCAGCGAGGCGCCCAGCAGCATCACCAGGGTGGGGGCCTCGCCAAAGATGAACCATCCGATTGCAAGTGCGAGCAGCATCGAAACATATTCGAAGGGCGCAACCAGCGAGGCATCCGCATAGCGATAGGCCGAGGTCAGCATGATCTGCCCAAGCCCGCCCAGAAGCCCGGTCAGGACCAGCAGCAGCCCGGTTTTCAGGTCAGGCATGACCCAGCCGAAAGGCAGCGTCAGCAGGCCCAGGATGGTCGAGGTGACCGAGAACCAGAAGACGATGGCCGAGGTGCGCTCTTCCTGCACCAGCTTGCGCACGAAGATCTGGGCAAGTGCCGCGCAGGTCGCCCCGGCCAGCGTCACCATTGCGCCAAGGCTTTCCTTGTAGCCCAGATCCGCGCCTGTGGTGATGCGCGGCGACAGCACGATGATCACCCCGATCAGGCCAAGCGCCACCATTGAAAGACGGAACAATCGCACGTTTTCGCCCAGGAACATGGCCGCGAAGATCACCACAAGCAGCGGGGCGGCATAGCCGATCGCCGTCACTTCGGGAAAGGGCAGCAGTGCCAGCCCCCAGAAGCCGAAGCCCATCGCGGCCGTGCCGATGATGCCTCGATAGAAATGCCCCATCGGTCGAAATGTCTTCAGTCCGGTGCGAAGCTCGTGCCGCCAGGCAAGCCAGACCAGAATCACCGGGATGGCGAAAAAGGAACGAAAGAACACTTGCTGACCGGGTGGGATGCCCAAGCCATCCTGCGAGGTGGCCTTCACGATCGAGGCCATGATGGTGAAGATCATGACGCTGAGGCATTTGAACACGATGCCGCGAAGCGGGCTCTGAGGTGTATGAATCATGTCAATCTTTGGCAGGCCCATTTCGCGGCATCGGCCACGGCGGGATCGGGATCATGCAGCAAGGCTTCTGCCACCGGACGAAGATGCGCAAGCCCGGAATTGCCGATCGCGTAAAGTACGTTCCTGACCATCCTGTCGCGCCCGATCCGCTTGATCGGGCTGCCTGAAAATCGCGCGCGAAACGCCGCATCGTCGAGTGCCGCCAATTCGGCCAGCGCGGGGGCGCCATGCGGCCCGTGATATCGCAGCTCGGTCGCCGACTGGGCAAACTTGTTCCAAGGGCAGGCCGCAAGGCAATCGTCGCAGCCATAGATGCGATTGCCCATCAGGGGCCGCAGTTCCGGATCGACCGGGCCCTTGTGCTCGATGGTCAGATACGAGATGCAGCGCCTGGCGTCGATCTGGTAGGGCGCCGGAAACGCGTCGGTCGGGCAGGCGTCGAGGCAGGCCCGGCAAGAGCCGCAATGCGACCGTTCACGCTCGTCCTTGGCCAGATCCAGCGTGGTGAAGATCGAGCCGAGAAAAAACCAGCTTCCCAGTTCCCGTGACAGCAGGTTGGTATGCTTGCCCTGCCATCCAAGGCCCGCCGCCTGGGCAAGAGGCTTTTCCATCACCGGGGCGGTGTCCACGAAGACCTTGATTTCACAACCGGTTTGCTGCACTAGCCAGCCGCCCAGTCGCTTCAGCCGCTTCTTGACCAGATCATGGTAATCCTTGCCCTGGGCATAGACGCTGACCGCGCCACGGTCGCGATGGGCCAGCACCGCAGTCGGGTCAATCTCGGGAGTGTACAGTTCGGCCAGCATGATGACCGATCGCGCGGCTGGCCAAAGGGCGTTCGGCGCCGCGCGCCAATGCGCGCGCTCCGCCATCCACTCCATCTGTCCGTGACGTTCCTTGGCCAGGAACTCGCTTAGTCGTTCGGGCAGTTCGGGCAGGGCGTCGGGCGCGCAAATGCCAAGGGCCGAGAAACCCTCGGCCCGAGCTTGCTCATCCAGACGCGAGCGGATCTCGACCGGGTCAGAAATCCAGGAGCGCATAATGTGGCGCCGGGTGAACGCCCGGCAGGTGGTCGGCCAGAAGGCTGCGGAAGGCCGGGCGCGACTTGATCTTCGCATACCATTCCTGAACCTCGGCCGAATGGGTCCAGTCGACATCCGAGATGTAATCAAGGCATGAAATATGCGCCGCAGCGGTGAAATCAGCCAGGGTCATGACATCGCCCGCAAGCCAGCGACGATGTTCAAGCAGGCTCTTCATGTAGTCCATGTGGTAGCGGATTGCGGATAGCCCGGCCTTGACTGTCCGGGAATCGGGATAGCCCTGCCGCATCACCTTCTTCCAGACCCGTTCGGACATCACGGGCCTGGTGCATTCGGCATTGAACTTGTCGTCGAACCACGAGCACAGCCGCCGAACCTCGTACCGGTCGATCGAAGAAGAAGGCATGAGCGCGGGGTTCGGATATCTTTCGTCCAGATATTCGCAGATTGCCTGACTTTCGGCCAGCAGCCGACCGTCCATGCGCAGTACCGGCAACTTTCCGGCAGGATTGCGGCGCAGCAGTTCCGAGCCGGGTTCCCAATAGCGATCCTCGACCAGTTCGACCTCTATGCGCTTCTCGGCCAGCACGAGGCGGACCTTGCGACAGAAGGGCGAGAGGGCGATGTGATAAAGCCTGATCGTGGAATTGGGTGAAGAAGTATTCATCTGGGGAAAACACCGGAGATCATTCGCGGACTGAAGGTGTGATACGCTTGCCGCACCTTGGATTCAACCGAGTTGCGGTCAGCGGGTCAGCAGCAGGCAGGAATCGCGCCCGTCCCGCCGGATTGTGGCTGCCCCATCGGCAATTGCCCGCGCGCGCGCTGAATTGGTCTGGGGCTTCCGGGTCTTCGGAGCTGGCAGGATGGCAGCAAGGGCGGCCGCCTGACGTGCGTTAAGCTTGTCGGGCGTGGTGCCGAAGTGATGTTTCGCAGCCGCGTGGATGCCAAAGACCCCGGGACCGAACTCGGCAAGGTTCAGATAGACCTCGACGATGCGACGCTTGGACCAGAGCGCCTCGATCATCGGTGTATAGATGGTTTCCAGAACCTTGCGCGGCCAGCTCCGCCCCTGCCAGAGGAATACGTTCTTGGCGGTCTGCTGCGAGATGGTCGAAGCCCCACGGTTCGAGCCCGATTCGATGACCCGGCGGATCTCGATCATGTCGAAACCCCAATGGTTGCAGAAATTCGCGTCCTCGGCGGCGACGACCGAACGGATCATAACCGGCGCGACATTCGCGAGCCTTGTCCATTCCCTTGGCGTGCCCGGATATTCGTGGGTGCCTTGCCAGATCGTCCAGCTTGTCGGAGGATTGATCAGCGAGAAGGCAAAGACCAGAACGAACATCAGCGCGAGCAATCTGAGCCCGAACCAGCGCAGCCATCCCCAAAGCCAGAGGGCCGCGGCACGAACCGGGCGCTTATGCCTGATGCGACGGCGCGCCGGGCGGCCATCATCGATGTGCTGAACAGGAGTGCTTGCGCGGCGCCGGGGCATGGGCGCGTCCTGTCACGCCAATGCCCGTTGCGTCAAGCGTGTGCAGCTGTTTCAGGATTACGATGTGGGCTCGTCGGCGGGATCTGTCACGGACGGCGCCGGAGCGGCTGTGTCGACATGAGGCAGGCCCAGGGCCGTGCCCAGCTTGCCACCGGCAAAGGCCGCGCGCAGCTTTTCTTCCTGATCGTCGGGAAGCGAGGTTTGCATCACCCGACCGCGAAGGTGGAAGCTTTCGAGCCGCGCCAGAACCTTGTCTGCGGTCATCTTGCGGATGAGGATGAAGACCGCGGAACCGCCCGGAACGATCGAATGGCCGGCTTCACGCATGAAGTCATCGTTGATGCCGATATCGGTCAGCCGCCCTGCGATCGCGCCCGAAGCCGCGCCGACCGCAGCGCCGATCAGCGGGTTCAGGAAGACAAGACCGACCAGCGTGCCCCAGAAACCGCCCCCCAGGGCCCCTGCCGCCGTCAGGTTCATGGCCTGGTGCAGCTGGATGTCCTCGGCCGTTGGGCGGGTCACGACCACGGCGTCTTCAAGCTGGATGAGATATTCCTTTTGCATCTTCACAAGCTCGCTGCGCAGCTCGAACGCGGTGGTTTCGTCGTCGAATGCAATGACCAGCAGATCGGACATGAGAGGAACCTTTCTAACGATACGGATTTCTGTCCTGCGTTCCGGGGGGAACGCAATTTGACAGGCTCGCGTTCCTGAACGGCCACAATTTCATCCTGTTCCGCGGTATCGGGACTTGCCAGCCGCTCTGGTCAGGATGACAAATGGATCAGCTTCAGATTGTTTCTACGGAAAGTTGCACATGCGGATCCAGCTTGTTGAGATCGAGGTCAGGCCCGGCAGTCGCGATGCCTTCATCGAGGCCTTTCGCATCAACTGGGACGGTGCAAGAAACGAGGCCGGCAATATCCGCTTCGATCTGCTTTGCGACCCGGAAAATGAGAACCGGTTCTCGGTCTACGAAATCTTCGAGAACGAGGCAGCGCTGGACGCGCATCGCGGCACCGATCACTATCGCGAATGCATCCGCCTGATTGATCCGCTTACCCTGGGCCGGCGTAGCAAGCGGTTCTTTTCGCCGGTCCTCGTCGAAGGCCGCGCGGCAGATCGAAAGTGACGTCGCCCGGAATGCTGAGCATGTTTCGCCCCTACAGCGCAGGCTTGCGCAGGTTGCTCGGCCGACCCCAGCCGGATTTCTTTGCCAGGGCGGTCGAAAGCTGGCAAGAGGCGCCCGCAGCGACGCTGCGCTTCTACCCGGCTCTCGCACTGCCAGGCCAGATCGACCGCATCCGGCAGAGTGTCTTCGCATCACTGCCCGACACGATCGAAGCGTTGACCCGCGACGGTGAGAAAACCGAAGGACCGACGGTCGCATGGCGGTTCCGCCATGTCGATCTGATTGACGGTGTTCTTTTCAGCAATGGTGCCGAACTTCACCTGCGCCCACGTCGTCGCCGGTTCGGGCTGGCAGGGCGTCCGAACCGGACGATCAGCGGAGCGCTCTACGAAACCTGGGTGACAAATCGCTGGTTCGGCAGTTGGCTGATGGATGAACTTGTCACCTGGCCCCTCGCCGAAGGAACAGGCCGGCCGCTGAGAACAGGGCAACCGCCCAAGCCCGGAAGCCATGCTGCGCGCTATCTGGAGCTTGCCGGCGCCACTCCGGGACATGTGTCGGGGGACGTGCATTTCGACGAACTCATCCTGTTCGGAGATCTGGCGAACAATGCCGACAAGGCGCGCCGTCAGCGCGAGTTGCGCGCGCGGTTGGTCAAGGGGCGCGAGCTGCAACCCCTGCCGGGCGTGTTCCTCTTGCGGGGCAATTCAGGCGATCCCAGGGTGCTGAGCAACGAGAGGGACTTGGCCGATCGACTGGCAACGGAACGCGGCTTCAGGGTCATTGACCCGCTGATTGCCAGCGTCGACGAGATCGTGGATGCATGCGGCGCCGCGCGCATGATCGTGGGCGTCGAAGGCAGCCAGATGGTTCACGGGGTTGCGGCCGCGCCGGCGGGGGCCGGGATCATCCCGATCCAGCCGCCTGATCGGGTCGCTGCCACCTTGAAGCAGCTCAGTGATCGTCTTGATCAGCGCTTCGGGCTAGTGGTGGCTGAGGGCGAGGGCTCGGCCTTTTCGCTCGACTGGAGCGATCTGGCAGGCACGCTGGATCTCTTCGAGTGATGATCGGGATGACCCGTGGCGGGGCATTGCGATCGAGTGATCATCAGCGGAGTTCCATGCGTTTTCCAGCCCATTTGGACATGTCCGGAAAGCGATGGTGAGCCCGACAGGATTCGAACCTGTGACCCACTGATTAAAAGTCAGTTGCTCTACCAACTGAGCTACGGGCCCACATCAGCGACAAAAGGCTCGGGCGGAAACCCAAGCCTTTGGCTTTTCAGTGGTGAGCCCGACAGGATTCGAACCTGTGACCCACTGATTAAAAGTCAGTTGCTCTACCAACTGAGCTACGGGCCCACATCACGGGGCGCTAACTATTGGCGACGGCATGGGGGGTCAAGCGGAAAAATCACGACCTCTGGAAAAAAGTATTCAGCGAGCGTATGTGACCGGCATGGACCAGCAGCAAAACCTCGCCCCAGGCGCCGCGCTGCCCTTCATGAAAATGCATGGGCTCGGCAATGATTTCGTCGTCATCGACGGTCGCAAGACCGGAGGTGAGCCCGACCGTGCCGTCATCTCGGCCATGGCGGACCGCCATTTCGGCATTGGTTTTGACCAGTTGGCCGTGATCCTGCCCGGCGAGAATGCCGATGCGCGGCTCGTCTTCTACAATAGCGACGGCTCGGTCTCGGCGGCCTGCGGAAATGCGACGCGCTGCGTCGCGCGCTACCTGCTGGCCGAATCGGGGGCGCGCGAACTTCGGCTGGCGACCGATCATGCCGTGCTGATGGCCGAGGATGCGGGCAATGGCCTGACGCGCGTGAACATGGGCCATCCGGTGCTGGACTGGGCCCGGGTTCCGCTGGCCGAGGATATCGACATGCTGCACCTGCCGATCGAGGGCGACCCGGTCGCCACCGGCATGGGCAATCCGCACATGACCTTCTTCGTCGAGGATGTCGCGGCGATCCATCTCGAGAATTTCGGCCCGATTCACGAGCATCACCCGCTTTATCCCGAACGTGCCAATGTCGAGGTCGTGCAGATCGTCTCGCCCGACGAGATCGTGCTGCGCATCTGGGAACGGGGAACCGGCATCACGCTGGCCTCGGGGTCCTGTTCCTGCGCTTCCGTCGTTGCGGCGGCGCGGCGCGGGCTCACCAACCGCAAGGTCAAGGTGAACGTGCCCGGCGGCGTTCTGGAAATCGACTGGCGTGACGATGGGGTCTGGATGACCGGACCGACTGCGCATGTCTTTGACGGGGTGTGGCGGGGATGACGGATCAGGCGAATCCTCCGGTCTTCGCGACTCTGGGCTGTCGGCTCAATGCCTATGAAACCGAGGCGATGCGTGAAATGGCGGAAACGGCGGGCCTGAAGGGCGCGGTAATCGTGAACACCTGCGCCGTGACCGCCGAAGCCGTGCGCAAGGCCCGGCAGGAGATTCGCCGCCTGTCCCGTGAAAACCCCGGTGCGCCGGTCATCGTCACCGGCTGCGCCGCTCAGACCGAGCCCGAGACCTTTGCCGCCATGGCCGAGGTCACCCGAGTCATCGGCAACCATGAAAAGATGCAGCCCCAGACTTGGGCCAGCATCCAGGCGCCCGACCTGATCGGTGAAACCGAAAAGGTGCAGGTCGACGACATCATGTCGGTCAAGGAAACCGCCGGCCACCTGATCGACGGTTTCGGCCGCCACCGCGCCTATGTGCAGGTCCAGAACGGCTGCGACCATCGCTGCACCTTCTGCATCATCCCTTACGGTCGGGGCAATTCGCGCTCGGTTCCCGCAGGCGTTGTCGTGGACCAGATCAAGCGGCTGCGCGATCGCGGCTTCCACGAGGTCGTCTTGACCGGGGTCGACCTGACCTCATGGGGGGCGGACCTGCCGGGCCAGCCGAAGCTGGGCGATCTGGTCATGCGCATCCTGCGGCTGGTGCCCGACCTGCCGCGCCTGCGGATCAGCTCGATCGATTCGATCGAGGCCGACGAGAATCTGATGCTCGCCATCGCCTCCGAGCCGCGACTGATGCCGCATCTTCACCTGTCCTTGCAGGCCGGAGACGACATGATCCTGAAACGGATGAAGCGCCGGCACCTGCGCGACGACGCGATCCGCTTCTGCGAGGATGCCCGCAAGCTGCGCCCCGGCATCGTCTTTGGCGCGGATATCATCGCCGGTTTCCCGACCGAAACCGAAGACATGTTCGAAAACAGCCTGAAGCTGGTCGATGATTGCGGCCTGACCTTCCTGCACGTCTTCCCCTATTCGGCCCGCAAGGGCACGCCCGCCGCGCGGATGCCGCGCGTCGCTGGCCCCGCGATCAAGGACCGCGCAGCCCGGTTGCGTGCCAAAGGGGATATGGCCCTGCGCAGTCACCTTCTGGCTGAGGTCGGTCACACCCGGATGGTTCTGACCGAAGGTCCGCGTCTGGCAAGAACCGAGCATTTCACCGAAGTCACCTTTGATCGCGACATGCCCGAAGGATCGCTGATGCAGGTCATGATTTCCGGACAGGACGGTCAGCGGCTGACCGTTTGACAATCGCGGCACTTGGACCTGCTCAAGGGACTGTCCCCTGAAGGTGGCCGGGTCCTGATGGGGCGGCACAGCCGCCGATGCAGCCGGGATAGGCAGCACGGGCAGCGAGAATCGTCCATTTCGTCAGGTCAAAGAACTATCACTTGCCCGGTGCAAGTGTGCCGCATAATCGTTTGGGAATGACGCTTCTTTACACACATCCGTCGGGATTTCGGCATGTTACCCCGCCTAGTCATCCTGAACAGGTGACGAGGCTTGACGCCGTCATCAATGCGCTTGCCGATCTGGAACTTGATCGTCGCGAGGCACCCGAGGCCGAGGACGAAGAAATCCTGCGCTGTCACTTGCCAGCATATCTATCGACGGTGCGTCGCAAGACACCCGCCGAAGGCTGGACCATGCTCGATCCGGACACTTACCTGTCGCCGGGAAGCCTGACTGCCGCGCGCCATGCCGTCGGGGGCGTTTGTGCGGCGGTGGACGCGGTTCTGGCAGGCGAAGCGAAAAGCGCCTTTGTCGCGATGCGACCGCCGGGCCACCATGCCGAGCGAGCAAGGGCGATGGGGTTCTGCATCTTCAACTCGATCGCGATCGGGGCGCAGCGGGCGCTGGATATGCACGGTGTCGATCGTGTCGCCGTGCTTGATTTCGATGTCCATCATGGCAATGGCACGCAGGAAATGCTGTGGAACGAACCGCGAGGCTTCTTTGCCTCGACACATCAGTTCCCGCTTTATCCTGGAACGGGTGCGGCAAATGAACGTGGCGAGTTTGGCCAGATCATGAACATGCCGCTCCATGCGGGCACGGATGGCGCGCCGGCGCTCGGGGCATGGCAAGAGATCTGCGGCAAGGTTCGGCAATGGCAGCCCCAACTTGTTCTGGTTTCGGCCGGCTTCGATGCTCATGCCGTCGATCCGCTTGCCTCGTTGCTTTGGCAAGACGACGATTTCACCGAAATCACGCGGATGATTTGCGACACTGCCGCCACCTGCTCGGCCCCGGTGGTATCGGTCCTCGAAGGGGGTTATGATCTCGGCGTTTTGGGCCGCACCGCGCGCGCCCATGTCGAAGTTCTGAGGGAGACGGTGGCATGACCGAGATCGAAAACATGTCCTTCGAGGAGGCAATGCGCGAGCTTGAGGCGACCGTCGGCAAGCTCGAACATGGCGAGGCCACGCTCGAGGAATCGATCGCGCTTTATGAGCGTGGCGCCGCGCTGCGCAAGCATTGCGACGAGGTGTTGCGTCGTGCCGAGGAGCGGGTTGAAAAGATCACCCTTGCCGCCAACGGCCAGCCGACCGGAACGGTCCCTGCCGAGGGGCTATGATGCAAGACAGACTTGAGGATGTGAAGGCGCAGGTTCAGGCCGCGCTGGACGAGGCCATGGCGAAGCTGCCGCCGGGCGAACTGACCGATGCGATGCGATATGCCTGCATCGGCGGCAAGCGGCTGCGGGCGTTTCTGGTGATGGAATCGGCTCGGCTGTTTGGCATTCGTGATCACGAGGCACTGCCCGTTGCCGCTGCGGTCGAGGCACTGCACGCATATAGCCTGGTCCATGACGATCTGCCTGCCATGGATGATGACGACCTGCGGCGCGGTCTTCCGACCTGCCATATCCAATGGTCCGAGGCGACGGCGATCCTGGCGGGTGACGCGCTCCAGAGCCTTGCTTTCGGTCTGCTCGCGGATTCGCGGTCGGGTTCGCCCGAGGTGCGCCTGACCCTGATCAAGGCTTTCGCCGACGCGGTCGGAGCGCGCGGCATGGTTTGGGGGCAGGCGCAGGACATCGCCGCCGAAACTGCGGCCGAGCCCCTCGACCTTGTCGCGATCAAGCGGCTTCAAAGTGCCAAGACCGGCGCGCTGATCGTCTTTTCGGCGACTTCGGGGGCAATCCTTGCGGGGGCGGATCTGGCCCCACTTTCCGACTATGCTCGCAATATCGGGCTGGCCTTTCAGATTCAGGATGACATTCTCGATGTGGTCGGCGATGAGGCCGAAACCGGCAAACGCCTGAACAAGGACGGAGAGGCGAACAAGGCCACCTTCGTCTCGCTTCTGGGGCTGGACGGAGCCCGGGAAAAGGCGCGCAAACTTGTGCGCCATGCCGAGGCGGCGCTTGAAGCCTATGGCGAAGAAGCCGGAAACCTGCGCGCGCTTGCGCGGTTTATCATCGAACGAGACGCCTGACTAAATCCGACGAAAGGGTCAGCCATGAGCCAGACCGATAGCCCTGACCTTCCCGCGACGCCGGTGCTGGACCGTGTCGGCCTGCCATCAGACTTGAAGGCGCTGACCGATCGCGAGCTTCTCCAGCTTGCGGACGAATTGCGCGCCGAGACGATCAGCGCAGTTTCCGTCACAGGCGGGCATCTTGGCGCCGGTCTCGGCGTGGTCGAACTGACAGTCGCGCTGCATGCGGTCTTCGACACGCCCCGTGACAAGATCATCTGGGACGTCGGCCATCAGTGCTATCCGCACAAGATCCTGACCGGACGGCGCGACCGTATCCGCACCTTGCGCACCGAAGGGGGGCTTTCGGGCTTCACCAAGCGTTCGGAAAGCCCCTATGACCCGTTCGGGGCGGGGCACAGCTCGACCTCGATCAGCGCGGCCCTGGGCTTCGCCATGGCGCGCGAGCTCGGCGGCGATCCGGGCGATGCGATCGCGGTGATCGGCGACGGCGCGATGACCGCCGGCATGGCCTTCGAGGCGCTGAACAATGCAGGCGATCTGGGCAAGCGGCTCTTCGTCGTGCTGAACGACAACGAGATGTCGATCGCGCCGCCGACCGGGGCGCTGTCGCGCTACCTGACCCGCCTCTATGCGGAAAATCCGTTCCAAGACCTCAAGGCCGTGGCCAAGGGTGCCGTCGGGTTCCTGCCGCCTACCCTGCAGGAAGGCGCGCGCCGCGCGAAGGAAATGCTCAAGGGCATGGCCGTCGGGGGCACCTTGTTCGAGGAATTGGGCTTTTCCTATGTCGGGCCAGTCGATGGCCACGATCTCGAGCAGCTTTTGCCGCTTTTGCGTACCTTGAAGGCGCGGGCGACGGGTCCGGTTCTGATCCATGCCGTGACGAAGAAAGGCAAGGGCTATGCCCCCGCCGAGCGCGCCGCCGACAGGGGCCATGCGACCGCGAAATTCGATGTGGCTACGGGTGCGCAGGCCAAGGCCAAATCGAACGCACCCAGCTATACCTCGGTCTTTGCCCGCGCGCTGGTCGATCAGGCCAGCCGCGACGACAAGATCGTTGCCGTGACCGCCGCCATGCCTGACGGCACCGGCCTGAACCTCTTTGCAGAGCGCTTCCCGCGCCGCTGCTTCGACGTGGGCATCGCCGAGCAGCATGCCGTGACCTATTCGGCGGGCCTCGCGGCGGGGGGGATGAAACCCTTTTGCGCGCTCTATTCGACATTCCTGCAGCGCGGTTACGATCAGGTCGTGCATGACGTGGCGATCCAGCGCCTGCCGGTGCGTTTCGCCATCGACCGGGCAGGGCTCGTGGGTGCGGATGGCGCGACACATGCCGGCGCGTATGACATTGCGTTCATGGCCAACCTGCCGGGTATGGTCGTCATGGCCGCTGCCGATGAGGCCGAGCTTGCCCATATGGTCGCGACCGCCGCCGCCTACAGTGACGGGCCGATCGCTTTCCGCTATCCGCGCGGCGAGGGCATGGGCGTCGAGATGCCCGAACGCGGCGAGCCCTTGGAAATCGGCAAGGGCCGCGTCATCGCCGAAGGGAAGGGCGTCGCGATCCTGTCATTCGGAACGCGGCTGGGTGAGGTCATGCGCGCCCGCGAGGCCTTGATTGCGCGCGGGATCCAGCCGACAGTGGTCGATGCGCGCTTCGCGAAGCCCCTGGACCGGGACCTGATCCTGCGCCTTGCGCGCAACCACGACGCGCTGATCACCATCGAGGAAGGTTCCGTCGGTGGTTTCGGCAGCCTCGTCGCACAGCTTCTTTCGGATGAGGGCGTGTTTGATGACGGCCTGCGCTTCCGCCAGATGGTGCTGCCCGATACCTTCATCGACCATGCCAGCCCCGAGGCGATGTATCGTGAGGCCCGCATGTCCGCTCCGGATATCGAGGCCAAGGTGCTTGAGGTGCTGGGCGTTTCCCGGCTTGAACGCAGGGCCTGATTGGGCGGAGTTTCCGCCCGCCCGGCTTCTGGTATAGGATTGAGCTGACTGCCTGCTGTGCGCGTGATGCCAGTTCATGTGCCGCAGGTTTCGCGGACCGACTGAGAGGAAGACCCAAAGATGCTGCGTTCCCTTCTGACGGGCCTTGCGCTTTCAATACCTCTGGTTGCCACGGCTCAGGATGCGTCCGAGCCGAAAGCCCCCGTGGAACAGGCGCCTGTCGAACCGGCTGCGGCGAAGGTCGCCCCCGAAGAGCCGGCGGCAAAACCAGAACCATCGCCGGCCGAGCCCGTTCCAGCGGGTTATCTGCCCAATCTCTACGACGTCACCGTGATCGAGACATGGGATACGTTGAATGTGCGCGAGAATCCGGATGGTCAGGCCAAGGTCATCGCGAAACTGCCGGCGACGGCCAAGGGGGTAGAACTGCTCGGTCGGGATGCCTCGGGCAAATGGGGCAAGGTAAATGCGGGCGAGCGTTCTGGCTGGGTCGCATTGCGCTTTCTCAAGGCCGAGCCGGGCGTCTGGCAGGCGGCATCGCTGCCTCAGAGCCTCAGTTGCAGCGGCACCGAACCTTTCTGGTCGCTCAAGGCCACGAAGTCCGGGCTGATCTTTTCGGAGCCGGATGCCCAGGACCGACAGCTGGACCTGCGCAAGGTCATGGATCGCGGGATCGAAGGCGAGCCGACACGCGGCCTGATCGCGGGTGATGACAAGGGTCGCGTCACGGCATTCCTGCGGCCTGATCAGTGCAGCGACGGCATGTCGGACCGGGGTTACGCCCTTGCGGTATCGGTCATTCTTGACGGTCAGGACGTGGCGTCGCGGATGCTGACCGGCTGCTGTTCGATCGCGCGCTAAGGCTCGAGCGCCAACAGCGCCGCCAGACCGCTGCGGTAATCCGGATAAAGCAGGCTCACGCCCAGTTCGCGCTTGGTCAGTTCGTTCGAAACGCGCTTGCTTTCAGCATAGAACGAGCGCGCCATCGGCGTCATCTGTGCCGTCGCGAAGTCTTCGGCCGGTGGCAAGGGAAGGTCGAGCAGGCGGGCAGCATGGGCAATGACATCCTCGGGCGGGGCCGGGTCGTCGTCACAGAGATTGTAGATGGCGCCGGATCGCGGCTGGTTGAGCGAGGCCATCAGGATGCGGGCAATGTCCTCGACATGGATCCGGGAAAATACCTGTCCGGGCTTGACGATGCGTCGTGCGGTGCCAGCCCGGACCTTGGCAAAGGGCCCCCTTCCTGGCCCATAGATCCCGGCGAGCCGGAAGATGTGGAGGGGCAGGTCATGGCTTTGGGCGAGCGCCTGCCATTCCCTTTCGGCCGCGACCCGCTCATGCCCGCGCCTTGTGGACGGGGCAAGCGGGGTCGTTTCGTCCACCCAGCCCCCCGCGTGATCTCCATAGACCCCGGTCGTCGAAAGATATCCAAGCCAGCGCGGGCGGGACGCGGCAATCCGGGCCCCGAAGGCCTTGAGCGCCGGATCATGCCCTTCAGCGGGTCCGGCCGAGACAAGAATCGCATCGGATTCGGCAATCGCATCCCGGATCGCGGTTTCGTCTCCGGGCCATAAAAGCGGCGCCGCGCCCGCCTCGGCCACCCGCTGCCGCGCGCCCCGTGTCGTGCCGGTCACCTGCCAACCTTCCGCGCGCAGCAGGGGTGTCAGGAAACCGGCAGTATAGCCGTGACCCAGAACAAGCATCTTCATGCCCGGCCTCGCAGGATCTCTGCGGCCATTGCAAAGGACCGCCGTCTGGCCTCCTGATCGAAGATATTGCCCACGAGGATCAGCTCGTCCGGGCGGTAGCGGGAGATGAGTTCGCCCAATCTTTGCTCGACGGTTGCAGCCGAGCCTACCGCGCTTACCGAAAGCGCTTGTTCGACGGATGGCAGCACGGCAGCAGGGACGGCTTGGTGAATGTCATCCACGGGCGCTGGCAAGAGGCCGGGCCTGCCCATTCGAAGTCGGGCAAAGCTGATCATCTGGCTGGTGCGCAGGCGCTGCGCCTCGGCATCCGTCTCGGCCACGATGACATTCACTGCCAGCATGAACCGGGGTTTTTCGCCGAAAGGTGTCTCCTGGAAACGCTCGCGGTATAGCCTGACGGCCTCATCCAGGTCGCCTGGCGCGAAATGGCTGGCAAAGGCATAGGGCAGCCCAAGCGCTGCGGCAAGGCTTGCGCCGTATAGCGACGAGCCCAGAATCCAGACAGGAACGTTGGTGTCCTGTCCGGGATGCGCCGCGACCGCAACGCCCGGCTGGGCCGGTCCGAGATAGCGCAGCAGTTCGACGACGTCGTTCGGGAAGTCGTCATTGCGCGACATGCCCCGACGCAATGCGTGCATGACCGCCCCGTCGCCGCCCGGCGCGCGTCCCAGCCCAAGGTCGATCCGGTCGCCATGAATCGTCGCGAGGGTGCCGAACTGTTCTGCGATGGCCAAAGGCGCGTGATTTGGCAGCATGACGCCGCCCGCTCCGACCCGTATCGACTGGGTGTGGCCGGCGATATGGTTGATCAGGACCGACGTCGCGGCGCTTGCGATGCCTGCCATGTTGTGATGCTCGGCCAACCAGAAACGGTGATAGCCCCAGCCCTCGGCCGCCTGTGCCAGAGTGACGGAATTGGCGATTGCCTGGCGGGCATCCGATCCTTCGGCAACCACGGCTAGATCTAGTATCGAAAATTGCATTCGGACGACTCCTTTCCGCAACAGATAGGCGCGCGGCTGGCAGCTTGCCAGTCCGGGCAGGCGCTGGCACAGTTCGCGCAAACAGGAGAGGCACGATGATCACTGACAGCCGGCAGTTGCCCGTAGAAACCCCGGAACCCGCC
Source organism: Paracoccus sp. MBLB3053 (assembly GCF_031822435.1). NCBI lineage: Bacteria > Pseudomonadati > Pseudomonadota > Alphaproteobacteria > Rhodobacterales > Paracoccaceae > Paracoccus > Paracoccus aurantius. The sequence continues at coordinate 1,127,574 of NZ_JAVQLW010000001.1, forward strand.
GAGCGTGTCCAATTCGACGAACCTGCCGCAGCAGTGTATCGGCTGATCGAGCTTTATCGGCGTTCGTCGAAATTCCTGCTCGACCGGTTCGTGAGGACGCTTGAAGGGGAGCATCCGAAAGCACGTTTCCGCGCCTTCTACCCGGAAATCCGGATGATTGTGCCCAGCCATACCAAGACGGATTCGCGCCTGTCCTTTGGGCATGTGGCGACGCCTGGCACCTATGCGACCAGCGTCACCCGGCCCGACCTGTTCAGGGGCTACCTGACCGAGCAGATCGCGCTGCTGATGAAGAACCATGATGTCACCGTGTCTATCGGCGACAGTGAAACCGCGATGCCAGTGCATTTTGCCGTTGCCACGCAAAGCGATCTGAACGTGCCGCAGGAAGGGGTGCTGGCCTTTTCGCTGCGCGACGTCTTCGACGTGCCGGACCTGAACACGATGAACGACGACATCGTCAACGGCACCGCCGGGCCGAACCCGGATGGCAGTCAGCCGCTTGCGCCCTTCACCGCTCAGCGGGTGGACTATTCGCTTGCGCGGCTGTCGCATTACACCGCGACCTTGCCCGAGCATTTCCAGAACTTTGTCCTGTTCACGAACTATCAGTTCTACGTCGACGAGTTCGAGGCATTCGCGCGGCGCGCCCTTGGCGATCCTGCCTCCGGCTATACCGAATTCGTAGGACCGGGGAACCAGATCCTTGAGCGCCCCGAGGATCTGCTGGTGACGGGGGCCAAGACGCCGCAGATGCCTGCCTATCACCTCAAGCGGCCGGACGGCGACGGGATCACTCTGGTCAATATCGGCGTGGGGCCTTCGAACGCCAAGACCGCGACCGACCATATCTCCGTGCTTCGTCCACATGCCTGGCTGATGGTCGGTCACTGTGCAGGGCTGAGGAACAGCCAGTCGCTGGGCGATTTCGTTCTGGCACATGCATATCTGCGCGAGGACCATGTCCTTGATGACGACTTGCCGATCTGGGTTCCCATCCCGGCATTGGCCGAGGTGCAGGTGGCCCTGCAGGATGCCGTTGCCGAAGTCACGCAACTGGACGGGTACGAGCTGAAGCGGATCATGCGGACCGGCACGGTCGCCACGATCGACAACCGCAACTGGGAGTTGCGCGATCAATCGGGGCCGGTGCAGCGGCTTTCGCAGTCACGTGCCGTCGCACTCGACATGGAAAGCGCCACCATTGCCGCGAACGGTTTCCGCTTCCGGGTGCCCTACGGCACGCTGCTCTGCGTCAGCGACAAACCCCTTCACGGCGAGCTGAAGCTGCCCGGCATGGCAACCGATTTCTATCGCACGCAGGTCGCCAACCACTTGCTGATCGGCATCAGGGCAATGGAGAAGCTTCGCGCCACGCCGCTCGAGCGGATACATTCGCGCAAGTTGCGCTCGTTCAACGAAACCGCCTTCCTCTGAGCGGTCACTGCGTTTCGCAGCGTTTGCCGGGAAAATGAACGGATTTGGGTTGAAATGGACGCAAAAAGCTTGTGTAGCGGATTTTGTAACGCCAAGGTGGCGTCCGAAAATTTCCCGAACGGGAAACAACGAGGAGACAGAATATGGCTCAGGCCGCTTCCAAACCGATGACCAAGACCCAGCTGGTAGCCACGCTGGCCGAAGAGATGGGCAGCGACAAGAAGACCGCTGCCGCCGCGCTGGACGCGCTCTCGGCTGTCGTTTCGAAAGCTGTGGCCGATGGTGGTGCCGTGACTCTGCCGGGCATCGGCAAAGTCGCTTGCCGCGCGCGCCCCGAGCGTCAGGTCCGCAACCCGCAGACCCAGGAAATGATGACGAAGCCGGCCGACAAGGTTGTCAAAGTCACCATCGCGAAAGCGCTGAAAGACAGCGTCAACGCCTGATTTCTTGGCGACATGCTTGAGGGACCGCGCAGAATTGCGCGGTCTTGTTCATTTGCGCAGTGTGGTTGCGCCCTCCACGCGGGTCGGTCACGATCAGGCCGTTTTGCCTTGCACAACGCGTGCCATCTGCTAGCTCCGACGATGACGTTACGGCACAGGGGCGCGCGCGTGGATTTCAAAGCCGTCATGATGGGACTGGGATTCGCCTTGATGTGGTCCTCGGCCTTTACCACGACACGCATCATCGTGACCGCGGCTCCGCCCTTGACCGCGCTCGTGATCCGCTTCGCCCTGTCAGCATTGGTCGCTATCCCGCTTGCCATGGCAATGGGGCAAAGCCTGCGGCTCAGCCGGGGCGAATGGCGCACCGTGATCGTCTTCGGCATCTGTCAGAACGCGCTTTACCTCGGGCTCAACTGGATCGCGATGCAGCGTGTCGAGGCCTCGGCCGCGTCGATCATCGCCTCGATGATGCCGCTCGTCGTCGCCTTCCTGGGCTGGCTCATCTATTCCGAGAAACTGCGCCCGATCGCGTTGCTGGGGCTGATTTCGGGGGTCATCGGCGTCTGCGTCATCATGGGCGTCAGGTTGCAGCACGGGCTCGACATTCCGGGACTGGTGATGTGCCTGATTGCCGTCATCGCCCTGACCTTTGCTACACTTGCCGCGCGTGGCGCGGGCGGCAGCCGAAACATGATGGCGATCGTGGGGTTGCAGATGGCCGTCGGTGCCGTGGCACTGCTAGTGCCCGCGCTGGTGATGGAATGGGGCCAACCGGTGGAATGGAGCGGGCGCCTGATCCTTGCTTTCCTCTACACCGTTGTGGCGCCGGGGATCGGGGCGACCTGGCTGTGGTTCCTGCTTGTCAACCGCGTGGGTGCCGTCCGGGCCGCGACCTTCCATTTCCTTTCGCCGATCTTCGGGGTGGCGATCGCCGCCGCGCTCTTGGGCGAACGCTTCGGCGCATCGGACATCATCGGGGCAAGCATCGTCGCGGCGGGCATCCTGATGGTGCAGATGGCCAAGATCCCCGCCGCGGAAGCGGCTCAGCCGTCGAGTTCTGCCGCGCGGGCCAGCGAAGGGCGTAGCTGAATCCGGTCGGCCCACTCTCGGATGGCGGGCGTGCATTTTATCTCATCCCCGAAATGGATGAATGGGCCCGCCACAAGCAGATCTGCCGCAGAGAAGCTGTCTCCCAGCAGCCAGGGTTGTTTGGTCAAGGTTTCGTCCAGACGCGCCAGCATCGTGTCGTAATCCCGGAATGTGGCCTGAAAGGCCGCGTGATGCAGGCCGGTGAATTCCAGAATGGCGACCGGTTCGGCCACACCCTGATACCAGAAGAGCCAACTGAGATACGCGCCGCGCTTCGGGTCACCGGGCAAAGGTCCCAGCCCGGCTTCGGGGAAAAGGTCGGTCAGGTAAAGCATGATCGCCCCCCGTTCGCGCACATGGTCCGCCCCGTTGACGAGATAGGGCACCTTTCCTTCCGGGTGGGGGTTTTGCGGATCTCGCATGCCCGATCCATCCATGCGAGGGATCTCGACCTGGCGGATCTCGACCTTGTCCAATACGGAGAGTTCAGCGAGCAGCGCGACAACGCTGTTCGAACGGCTTCGGGGAGCATGATAAAGCGTAAGCATCTTGGCCTCCTGAGATGATGCGGGCAGGATGCACCGAACCTGCTGACAGAATGAGGCAGCATGTCCCGTGCCGATCGCTTGATGCGACTGATGGATGCCCTGCGTCGCTTGCCGGCGCCGGTCACGGCCTCACGTCTTGCACGGGAAACCGGTGTTTCGAACCGGCAGCTTTATCGCGACATTGCGACCCTGCGCGCGGGCGGTGCGCTGATCGACGGCGAGGCGGGGCTGGGCTACGCGCTGACCGAAGATCCTGCCTTGCCACCACAAAGCTTCTCACGCCTCGAAATCGAAGCGCTGCTGCTTGCGATTTCCGGGCTGCACGCGCTGGGGGACGAGACGCTGTCGCGTGCGGGCGAAGATGCGCTGGCACGGATCATCGCCACCCTGCCGGAATCGCAGGGTCGTCACGCCATGCATGCCACCATGCGGCTGTTCCGGTCCAGCACCGAACGGCCTGCACCGCAGATCGACATGGACCTGATCCGCCGGGCACTGTGGGACGAACACAGCCTGCTGATCGACTACCTCGACCTTGAGGAACGTCGCAGCCAGCGCGAGATCTGGCCGCTTGGCCTGAGCTACAGCGACAGCAGCATGATGCTGCTGGCGCATTGCCGCCTGCGCCAGGATTTCCGCGTGTTCCACATCCCGCGCATCCAGGGCATGAGCCGAGGAGAGGTAAGCTTCCGTCCGCGGCGCGTGGCTCTTTTGCGCGAATATGTGTCGGGCCGGCGGGCTACTGGGCCGCAATCGGGGTAAAGATCGCAGTCGCCGGGTCGCAGCGATAGTGCCGCAGGTAGTCCGGGGCATGATCGGCCAGGTTGCAGACCGCATCGAGAATGGCATCCACTTCTTCATGGGGTGCCGCCCAGCACAGGTTCAGCCGCACGAAGCCCGGCTTCTCGACCTCGACCCCGGCAAGGATCGCGGCGCGCAGGCGCTCCGATTCCCCTTGGGACAGACCCAGCAAGCGGTGAACATAGGGCCCGGCGCAGGCGCAGCCACCCCTTGCCTGGACCCCGTAAAGGTCCGACAGCATGCGGGTCGCCAGCTGCTGGTGGATGAAGCCGCCTGCCGGGTCGCGGATGCGGAAACTGAAGAAGGGAAGCCGCGCGGCGCGATGATTGCCCAGCAATTCGATCCCCGGATGATCGGCCAGTCGCGCCATGCCCGCCGCCAGCCACTTGGCGTTGCGCGCAGTAATTGCGTCCTGCCCCGCTGCCGCCTTGGTCAGCAGAACCAGGGCCGCGCGGATGTCGCCCACGACATTCGGCGTGCCGCCTTCCTCGCGGGCCTCGATCGAAGTCGAATAGTCATGCCCGTCCGGGGAAACAAAGCGCACCGTACCTCCTCCGGGCAGGGTGGGGCGATTTGCCAGAACAGCGTCGCGGCGAATGGCGAGGATGCCGGAGGCGCCCGGCCCGCCGATGAATTTGTGGGGCGACAGGACCACGGCGTCCATGCCAAGCCCCATGTCGATCGGCAGATAGGGCCCGCCGCCTGCATAATCCCACACGACCCTGGCACCCGCTTGCTTCAGAATGCCGGTCACTGCACGCACATCCGTCAGCGTACCCGTTACGTTCGATGCGGCCGAGAAACTGCCGATGACCGGGCCATGAGCCCGAGCGAGCTCATCCCCAAGGGCGTCGAGATCCGGCCCACCGGTCGCCGCTTCGGGAAGTTCGACAACCTTGGCCCCGCTTTCGCGCCAGGGCAGGATGTTCGAATGGTGTTCGTAAGGCCCGATGATCACCGTCGTGCCGGGCCCGCAGTCCAGCAGATGCACGAGCCGGTTGATCCCTTGGGTCGCGCCCGAGCCGGTGAAGATGACCGCATGAGATGGATCGGCGCCCATGCAATCTGCGATCGCTTGCCGGGCCGCGCGGCGCATCCGGGTCATCGTGGCCCCGCAATGGCTGGCCTCAGTGTGGCTGTTGGCATACCAAGGCAGCACGTTTTCCATCACCCAATGCTCCAGAGGGCGCAGCGCGCGGCCCGAGGCGATGTAGTCGGCATAGATCATCTGTCGCGGGCCGAACGGCCCCTTGATCACGGCGTCCCGTCCGATCACGTCCCGATGCAGGGTCGCCAGCGGATTTTCACCAAATTGGGCAAGGTAGGTGTCGAATTGCATGGTATCCTCGTAGCTCGCCGGCATCTTGACCTCACATGGATGAAAGTTCATTTCGTATTCACCCGGTTTTTTCTGTAATGGGTTGTCAAATGAACGACAAAGGCCAAATTTTCGACGATATTGACAACAAGCTTTTGACCCTGCTGCAACGCGATGCCAGCCTGTCGCAGCGCGAACTGGCCGATAGGGTGGGCCTATCGCAGAATGCGTGCTGGCGGCGCTTGAACCGGCTGGGTGAAGCGGGGGTTCTGCGAGGCAGTCGTGCGATTGTCGATCCGGGTGCGCTGGGGTTGCAGCTATCCGTTTTCATCATGATCCGAACGCGCCATCACGACGATGCCTGGGCCCGGCGATTTCGTGCCCGCATCGAGGCCCAGCCCGAGATCACCGAGTTTCATCGCATCGGCGGCGAATGGGACTATCTCGCCAAGGCGGTGACGACTGGGATGGTTGGCTATGATGCGCTTTACAAGCGTCTTATCGAAGGCATGGATCTGGAACGCGTGACGGGCGTTTTCTCGATGGAGACGATATTCGAAGGGCGCCCTCTGGTCTCTTCGGGTTGATTTTCACGAAATGTTCTACATCTTCGGGTCATGCGCGCGGAATTCATCCTCCATCCCACCGAGGCCGGCCTTTTCTGTCCCGAGGGCGGATTCCATATTGATCCTCTGCGCCCGGTCTCGCGCGCGCTGATCACCCACGGTCATAGCGATCATGCTCGGGCGGGCCACGGTGCCGTCATGGCCACGCAAGAGACGCTGGACATCATGCGGTTGCGTATGGGGCCGGATTTCGCCGCTTCCACCCAGCCTGCCGATGGCCCGACGCGGATCGGCAATGTGACGGTCAGCTTTCATCCCGCAGGCCACGTCCTGGGATCGTCCCAGATCGCGGTAAGCCATGATCGCGGTCCGAAGATCGTGGTATCGGGCGACTATTCGCGCATGGCGAACCCGACCTGCCGGCCCTTCGAGCCGGTGCCCTGCGATGTGTTCGTGACCGAGGCGACCTTTGGATTGCCGGTCTTTCGCTTCCCCGACCCGTCGACGCAAGTCGAGAAGCTTTTCGCAAGCTTGTCCGAATTTCCCGAGCGCCCGCACCTGATCGGGGCTTACGCGCTGGGAAAGGCGCAGCACGTCATCGCCCTGGTGCGCGAGGCGGGGTATGACGCGCCGATCGCCATCCACGGCGCATTGAAGACCCTTTGCGATTACCATGTCGAACAGGGGGTGGACCTGGGGGATCTGATTCCGGCCACGGCTGATGACGTGCCGGCCCAACTGGTGATCGCCCCGCCATCTGCTTTCGCAAGCCCCTGGGTTCAGCGTTTCGCCGACCCGGTAATCGGCTTCGCCTCGGGCTGGATGGCGGTGCGCGCGCGGGCTCGCCAGCGCGGAGTCGAGCTGCCGCTGATCGTCAGTGACCATGTCGACTGGCCATCGCTCACGCGGACCCTGACCGAGCTTGGCCCGTCCGAGGTTTGGGTCACCCATGGCACCGAGGACGGGGTGATCCGCTGGTGCGAACTGGCGCAGATCCCCGCGCGCCCGTTGCGGCTGGTGGGGTACGAGGACGAGGCGGAATGAAAGCCTTTGCCGCCCTTCTCGAACGGCTTGCATTTACGCCGGGCCGCAACGCCAAGCTTCAGCTCGTCCGCCACTACATGGAGCGCACGCCCGATCCCGACCGGGGCTGGGCGCTTGCGGCGCTGACCGGGGATCTGCAATTGCGGACGGTGACGCCCTCGCTGCTGCGCGGGCTCGCGGCCGAGCGTCTGGACGATCAGCTTCTGGCGATGAGCTATGATTTCGTGGGCGACCTGGCCGAGACGATCGCGTTGATCTGGCCGGATGGCGCGCAGGATGATCCGCCTTTGTCCCAGGCGGTCGAACTGCTGCAGGGCACCGGCAAGGCAGCGCTGCCAAGCGCGATCACGGGCATGCTCGACAGGTTGGGGTCGTCGGAACGGCTGGCCTTTCTCAAGCTTGCGACCGGCAATCTGAGGGTCGGATTTTCCGCCCGGATGGCGCGCATGGCGCTGGCGGGGATGGGCGGCCCCGGCGTCGCCGAGATGGAAGAGATCTGGCACGGCCTTTCGCCCCCTTACGCGCCGCTTTTCGGCTGGCTGGCGGGGGGCGAGCGCCCCGAAAGCGTGGCGCGCGCGCCATTCCGCCCAGTGATGCTGTCGACCCCGACCGATCTCGCGGAGTTGCGGGCGATGGACCCGGCGGCATTTTTCGCCGAGTGGAAATGGGATGGGATCAGGGTGCAGGCGGTCAGCGACGCGGGCGTGCGGCGGCTTTATTCGCGTACTGGCGAAGACATCTCGCAGGCCTTTCCGGACGTTATCGAAGCGATGGAGTTCGACGGCACCGCCGATGGCGAACTGCTCGTCCGGCGCGAAGATGAAATCGCGCCCTTCGGCGATCTGCAAAAGCGGCTGAACCGCAAGACGGTCGGCAAGGGGTTGCTTGGCAGTCACCCTGCGGGCCTGCGGCTTTATGACCTGTTGATCTGGGAAGGGCGCGACCTGCGCGGCGAACCGCTTGAGGCGCGGCGTTCCCTGCTGGAAGCTGCCGATTTCGGAGGCCCCCGCATCGACATTTCGCCGCTGCTTGAATTCGCCACATGGGACGATCTGGCGGGTCTGCGGGCCAGTCCTCCGGCGACGGTGATCGAAGGCGTCATGATCAAGCGTCGGGACAGCAGTTACCTTTCCGGACGACCGCGCGGCCCGTGGTTCAAGTGGAAGCGAGATCCGATGGTCGTCGATGCCGTGCTGATCTATGCGCAGCGTGGACATGGCAAACGCTCGGGTTTCCATTCCGACTTCACTTTCGGCCTGTGGAACGGGGCAGAGCTGGTTCCGGTCGGCAAGGCCTATTTCGGCTTCACCGATGCCGAGTTGCGCGAACTCGACAAGTTCGTTCGGGCCAACACGACCGAGCGCTACGGCCCGGTTCGCGCGCTTGCTCCGAAGCTGGTGGTCGAAGTCGCCTTCGAAGGCCTGAACCGCTCTGGTCGGCATCGCTCGGGCGTGGCGATGCGCTTTCCCCGGATCAGTCGCATCCGTTGGGACAAGCCCGCCGCCGAGGCCGATCACCTTTCGACGCTCGAGGCCATGCTGTGATCCTGCCGCCCGAATTCCAGGACTGGTTCGCAGGACAGGGCTGGCAGCCCCATCCGCATCAGATCGCCCTGCTCGCGTCACGGCATGACAGTCTGCTGGTCGCTCCGACAGGCGGCGGCAAGACGCTGGCGGGTTTCCTGCCTTCGCTGGTCGAACTGCGCAAGGGCGCGTGCAAGGGGTCGGTTCACACGCTATACGTCTCGCCCCTGAAGGCGCTGACCGCCGATATCGGTCGCAACCTCGCGCGACCGGTCGCCGAACTCGGGCTTCAGGTTCGCGTCGAGGACCGGACCGGCGATACCGGCGCAAGCCAGCGTCGGCGCCAGCGGGTGGATCCGCCCGAGATCCTGCTGACCACGCCCGAAAGCCTTGCGCTGATGCTGAGCTATCCCGAAGCGCCTGCGATCTTTGGCGGGTTGCGTCGGGTTGTTCTGGACGAACTGCATGCGCTTGCGGAATCGAAGCGCGGCGACCAGCTCATGCTCGGGCTATCGCGGCTGCGACGGCTCGCCCCCGGATTGCGGGTGACAGGACTTTCGGCAACGGTCGAGGACCCGAAGGCGCTGGCCGGCTTCATGGCAGGATCAGAGCCAGTGACTGTGATCGAAGCCGATCCCGGCCCTGATCCCGATATCGACATGCTGCCCACCGCCCGACCCGCGCCCTGGGCAGGGGGTGGGGGGCACTATGCCATCCCCGAGGTGCTTGACGCCGTCAGACGGGCCCGCACGACCATCATCTTCATCAACACGCGGGCGCAGGCGGAACTGTTCTTCCAGGCGCTTTGGGCCGCCAATGACGAGAACCTGCCGATCGGATTGCATCATGGCAGCCTTGCGCGCGAGCAGCGTTCGAAGGTCGAGGCCGCGATGGCGGCGGGCGAGTTGCGCGCCGTGGTGGCGACCGGCAGCCTTGACCTTGGCATAGATTGGGGAGCAGTCGATCTGGTGATCCAGATCGGCGCCCCCAAGAACGTCAAGCGGCTGGTGCAACGGATCGGGCGCGCCAACCATCGCTACAACGCCCCCTCGAAGGCGCGGATCGTCCCGGCAAACCGCTTCGAACAGATCGAATGCGTCGCAGCGCTCGAGGCCGTCCGAGCCCGTGACCTTGACGGAGATCCGCGTGGCGCGGGGCCGTTGGATGTCCTGTGCCAGCATATCTTGCTGACGGCCTGCGCCGGGCCATTCGACGCAGATGCGCTTTTTTCCGAGGTGCGAACAGCCGGTCCCTATCGCGCTCTAGACCGCGTGGCATTCGATGCCTGCCTCGATTTCGCGGCGACCGGAGGATATGCGCTGCGAGCCTATGATCGCTGGCAAAGGCTGATGCTGCGGGATGGATCATGGCAGCTGCGCGATCCGCGCGCCGCCAAGTTGCTGCGAATGAATGTCGGCACCATCGTCGAAGCCGAAATGGTCCGCGTTCGCCTGCGCGGGCGGGGCGGCACGCCCTTGGGCGAGGTCGAAGAGGCGTTCGCAGCCAGTCTTGTTCCCGGCGACAGCTTCCTGATCGGCGGCCGCGTCGTGCGCATGGACGCAATGCGCGAGATGGTGATCGAGGTCACCCCCGAGCCCAGGCGCGAACCCAAGATTGCCGTCTATTCTGGGGTGAAGCTCGCGATGTCGACGCAGCTTGCCCACCGCGTCCTTGCCCTGATCGGTGCGCCGGATCGCCATGCTGCCCTGCCGGGCGATACGCGGGACTGGCTTGCGCTGCAGGCCGAGGTTTCGCGCCTGCCTGAGCCGGGCCTGCTGCTTTCCGAGAGCTTTCCACATGCCGGGCTTTGGCATTTCGCGCTTTACGGTTTTGCTGGGCGGAACGCGCTACAGACCCTCGGTCTGCTTCTGGCGCGCGAGATGGAGGAAGAGGGGCTGGGACCGCTGGGTTTTCTGTCCACCGATTACGCGCTGCTGATCTGGACGCTGGACCCGGTGCGCGGGCCAAGCTCGCTGCTTGATGCGACGCGCCTGCGTGCGGGCTTGGGCGATTGGCTGGGCGAAAACGCCGTAATGAAACGGACATTTCGGAATGTCGCAACGGTTGCGGGACTAATCCAGCGCAATATGCCCGGCCTGCGCAAGACCGGGCGGCAGGCCACCTTCACGAGCGATATCCTTTATGACACGCTGCGAAAATACGACCCCGATCATCTGCTGCTCAGGATCACGGGTGATGAGGCAGGACGCGGGCTCGTGGATTTCGGCCGGATCGAAGAGATGCTGGCCCGTTCGCCTCGGCGCGAGCATCGCAACCTCGAGCGTGTCTCTCCCCTTGCCGCCCCGTTGCTGCTGGAGATCGGCAAAGTTCCGATCCGTGGCGAGGGCCGCGAAAGGATGGCCCAGATCGAAGCCGAGGCCTTGATGCGCGAAGCAGGGCTGGAGATGCAGGGATGAGCAGCTATCAATTCGCCTTCCATGGATTGCACCTTGAAGCCCGCGCCTCCGGCGCGCTTTGGTGGGCAGAAGGTCGCTGCCTGATCGTCGCCGACCTTCATCTTGGAAAATCCGAAAGGCTGGCGCGGCGCGGCGGCCCGCTTTTGCCACCATATGAGGGCATGGTGACGCTTGATCGGCTGACGGCCGAGGTCGAAACGCTCGAACCGGCCCGGATCGTCAGTCTTGGCGACGCGTTCGACGATGATCTGGTTGCACATTCACTGGACGAGCAGATGACGCGTGGTCTTGGCCAGCTTGCCGAAGGGCGGGACTGGTTCTGGGTTGCCGGAAATCACGATCCCGCAAGTGCCTGTTCCCTGTTTGGTGCCGCGGGACCCGAGAGCCGGCTGGGGCAGGTGGCGCTGCGTCATGTCGCTTGTCCCGGAGCGGGGCCGGATATTTCGGGTCATTTCCATCCTGTGATCCGCCTTGCAGGAGAGCGGCGCAAATCCTTCCTGCTTGGGAAGCAACACCTCATTCTCCCCGCTTTCGGCGCCTATACCGGGGGGCTCTGCGCCAATGACCCGGCCCTGCGGAACCTTGTGCCCGAGGGAATCGCGATCTGCTGCGGCCGCCGTGCTTTGCCTCTGCCTATTGGAGCCGTCGCTTTGCCAGGCCGTCATCGCAGGCGCTGAAATGAAATGGGGCCGCAATCGCGGCCCCGATGTCTGCATGTCAGCTCTGGATCAGAAGCTGAAGTTCACACCGACTTTCAGGTTGTTGTAATCGACCGTCGCCTTGGTGCTGTATTCGCCGAACTCCAAGGTTTCCTTGCCGAAATTGGCATATTCATATTCGCCGGTGATCGAGGTGCGTTCGTTGATTTTCTTTTCGACGCCCAGGCCCAGGATGTAGCCGTCGGTGTCGTAGCCAACGTCTTCGCCCGCGATATCATAGTCGACATCGGCGCGGGCCCAGCCGGCGATCCCGTAAACCAGCATGTCGGGGCGAACCGCGTAGCCGGTCTTGAAGCGCAGGGCCAGGACGTTCTTGACCTTCGATTCGGCGCCGTATTCGGTGCCGCCGATCATGCCGCTGGTGTCACCCTTGATGTCGGTGATTTCCCAGCCGAGTTCCGGGCCGAAAACCCATTTGTCGCGCTGCCAGCGGTAACCGGCGCGGATGCCGGCATTGGCACCGTCCATTTCCAGTTCGCCGATATCGCCGAGGAGAGTGTCGGTCGAATCGCTGATGCCGATCCGATCCTTGCCGCCGAAGCCGTAGCCCAGGGTCGCACCGGCATAGCCACCGGCCCAGTCCAGGACCGGTTCTTCGATCGGGGCAATGATCGGCTCGACGACCGGCGGAGTATAGCCGCCTGCATTCGCCGCGATGCCTGCCCCGAGAGTAAGCGAGGCCGCCATTACAGTGATCTTCTTGATACTCATTTATAGTCTCCAGAGGCTAAATGCGTTGATCCGCATGGATAACAGACCGCGAGGGATGCGTCCGCGCGTGACGCGCGTTAGCTGCAACGCAGAAAACATCCGTCGCGTCCGAATTCCAAGCGTTAATACTTGGTGAGACCCGTTAATCTTTTCCGCCTGTGGTAAACTTGTCGAGAACGAACTCGCGTAAACGAGCTGTCAATCCGTTGAAGGGAAGCGCGTAAAGATGCGCGCAGTTTACGTAAAATCAATGAGTTAGCCTGCCAACATTGCGGATAAAGTTGCGCCGACTTAGCGCATAAAATTTCGCGTCTAAGACTTTTATTTTTATTGATAAATATCAACTAGTTGTACCTATTTTTGTGATTTAGACGCGCGCTGTCGAACTGACGACTTTGCTTGTGCAGCATTTTATGAGGTGGCGTCGGGGGTCAGCAATCAGGGCTTGGCTGGGCGAAGTCTGCGGGATCAAGATCCTCGAAAAACTCGGCGGGCGGCGGCGACACGATTCCGGCCAGAATTCCGAACTTGACCCGTGCAGTTTTCGGTTTGGTCTCGGGCCCGTCGCCTTTCGCTTCGGCAACATGGCGGGCAATGGCTCCGGCATCGCCCTCGTGGATCGCTAGGAATAATGAACGCCCACCCAGCGCATCGTCGGGGGTGAGCAGGATATCCAGGATCACCCACGGGTCGTCGTCGTCATGCGCCATCAAGACAGGGTCGAGGCCCGGAAGCATCTCGCCAAGCTTTGCTATGAGCTCGCGGCGATGTGTGATGGAGCTATCAGCGGCTTTTGACTGGGTCATGTGCCATAGTGGCACAGGGCAAGGGGAGTCGCCACGCTGTACGCACTTCTGGCCGCGCCGTTCTCGCTCCCGCATATAGCCTTTGATGATCAGGTAGCCGCCGGTGAAGCGTTGGTCCTCGCAACCTGTCGACTACCCGCTTTGCCCTCTGCCGCTGACGTTGGGGCGTAAGTGGATCGGACTAGCCGGGTCGAAATCTGCAGGATCCGGATCCTCGGGAAAGCCTCGGTCGGCGGGAGTGCATGCCGCCCAAAATCCCGATTTTGCGTGGCGTTCCCGGGCTGCTTAAGCGAACCCGTCGCCCTTCGCTTGGGCGATATGCCGGGCAATGGCCCGCTCATCGCCCTCTTGAATTGCTTCGAGCAATGTTCGTCCACCCAAGGCGCTGTTGGCCGCTCGCGCGTCTTCTTGTCGGCTTGTCTCGGGAAGATCGTCACCGTCGCGAGATGCTGAAGGAGTTCATGAGAACGAGCGGTGCGGACGACGACGTCTAACTATCTAATTCCAATGCTTTTAGATGATTTTCGCCAGATCTGACATCGCGACCAGATGGCCGCGCCAAACGGTTCCTTCTGAAGTTGCGCCAGTCGTCTGGATCTCCTTTCCCGCGAGCTTCTTCAGCATACTGCGCGATGATGTGCCGGCCTGCTGCGCGAGGACGGATACCGGGACATAGGCCATCTGGAAGCGGGTGAGCGCGGCGGTGCTGATCACGCGCTTCAGTCCACCTGCATGTTCTGTGGTCTCATGCGCGATAAGACCCTGCTGGCACCAGCCCGAAATACATTGCTCCTTCCAGCCGGTCTGCCGTGCAATTTCTTGAACTGTCAGGCCGGTGCCGCGCCTGGCCTTACCCAACAGCAGCTGAACTTCCGCGAGCGGGAACCGGAACTTGCTGAATGCGCCGGAGGTGCTGTGATGGCACGGGGGCAAGGCGCCCTCATTGATGGCCTGAAAGACGGAGATTAGACCCGACCGATCGGTCGTGTAGCGCAGGTTGAGCTCTTGCAGCGCGATCGTCTTTCCGGGGACGGGCGTCACGTTTTTTCGCGATGCCTGCCACCATGGCCTCGAGCGCATCGAGGTGATGTGGCCCTTCGACCAGCGGCGGCAGTTCCTTCGGCAGGCTCGCGGCAAATATGCCGGCCTCGGTAAGCAGATCGTATTGTTTGCGCGAAACGCCAAGGAATTCACGTGCGCGCGTCTTGTCGATGTAGCGCTGGCGGTTGGTGATGGTGGACTCGACGGTTTCCAGATCGATGGTCGTGTGGCGGTGTCCAAAGCCACTCGTGAAGGTTCTGCCTGCGATGGCCCCATCCGCGACCGCCTCGACGATGCGTCCCGCCCTGATACCGATCCGCCGCCCGGCCTCGGCGGCGCTGATCCAGCGCCTGTCCAGGGAACGCGAGGCTTGGGCAGCGCCAACATAGCTGCCGTCAAACTCCTGGCGAACGACGTGTTCAAAGGCTTGGTGGAACACCCGGTAGGCTGGATGCCGGAAGCGCATGAAACGCTGATACCACTTGCCCAGCCGTGCAGGGGCCGAGGCCCTTTCCTGATCACCCTGTCGCAGGCGCAAGGAGACATCCCGCTCAAATGCCTCAGGCCAGCTGCTTAGCAGAGGTTCGATGCTGCGCAGTTGATTGCGGGCTTCCTCGACAGTCTTCGGCAGGACGATCTTGCCATGTTTTCCGGTGATGGGTGCGGTCTGGCTCGCGATGAGGAAGAGCAGGAAGGAACTGATATCGGACGGCGTTTGAAAGGTGAGCGAGGGCGGCAGGTTGCCGCGGCTCGGATGCATCTCCCCTGCGATCAATGCGGAAACGGCAACCTCCCAATCACCTGCCGCTTCGCGCCCGCACTGGGTCAGATTGTGCCCGCAGCGGCAGGTTGCGTGGCCGCCATGACCGGGCTGCATCGTCTCGGCGCAGATCGGGCAGAAATCCACGAGGACAATTTCGTGCTCTGGACAGGCTGTGACGAAGCAATGCTGCCATGCCTGGTGGCGGGGATTCCCGCTGGCAAGGCATTCGTGGCAGACCGGGGCCGAATGCCGCCTCTGGAAGCGGGAGGCTGTTCCGGGAATTCGTTCAGGACATGTGCCGACATGCGCAGGACGCGAACCAGTAGACCGGTTGCCTCGTCCGCGTCGAGAAGCCGAAGATCTGCGATCAGCGCCTGAACATCGCGATGCCTCAGCTTCGCCTGCATCCAGAAGAGGTCGAAAACCATCTCGCGCAACTCGCTCCCTCGCCCGGCCTGCGCGAGATGGAAAGCGAACCAGTCGTGGAAATAGCCGTCATCTTCTTGCGGCAGCCAGTCCGCACCGGAGGTCGCCCGGTAGCCGCTGACGATGGCCCCATGGATCGGGCGGGGCTCCTTCAGGCGGCCACGCAGATAGTCGCAGACGAGATCGTGCAGCTTCCATCTGGCTTCGCCACCTGCCGCCACATCCCGGATGAGCAGCGAGGTATCCACCAGCCGGTTGCAAAGCCGCCGGACCTGCCGTGGATCCTGGCCGAGCACTGGCAGATCGTGCCAGAGCGCGCTGAGCGCCTCGATCGGGATCTCAGCATCCTCCGGGATGATAGCGCAGCGGGCGAGGGCAATCGCATCCTCCTGATCGAGGGTCCGGAAGCTCAGGTCGATCGCCCCGAACATGCCGGCATTGCCATCGTAGCCTTCTATCTCGGCCTCGAGGTCGCCGAGATCGTGTACCAGAAGCGCTTCCAGCCCGTCTTGCCAGTTGATGCGGTCGCTGGCGATGGCGGCCCCGAAGCAGCTGATCGCAAGCGGCAGGAAGCCGCATTCCTCCACGATGGCATCTGCAATATCGGGCAGCTGTCCGGGGGAGGCCTTGGCCCAGGCTGCCAGCAGTTCTCGCCCTTGGGCCGCATCAAGCTGATCAAGCGCCTGGGCCTCGGCGCCCAGTTTGGCCAGAACCGTTTGAAAGCGTGTCGTGACGACGAAGACCGCGCTGTCGCCGAGTTCCGCAAAGGCACTCGCCTGCTCGGTCGTCCAGATATCGTCGAGCACGATCAGGCAACGGCGTCCCGCCAGCGCCTGCCGCAATTGCGCCTGACCATCCGATATCGTTTCGATCACCGCCGGTTGACCGGTGAGGTCGCGCAACAATTGCCGCTGAACCTCCCTGGGATCGGTCGTGCGGCCCAGGACGCACCAGTAGCGCTCGCCGCCATAGGCCGCGGCGATCTCCGAGTCGCGCAGTAGCGCCTTGGCGAGGACCGTCTTGCCGAGCCCACCCTTCAGCCCAGCAACCTTGCTTGCCGCACCCCGGCAGTAATGCCCGAAAGCACCTTTTCCCGTAGCGGGGCCAGGAATGCCTCGCGCGACACGAAGTTGCGCGGCAAGGGCGGAAGCCGGGCCTCGCCGGGGGTGGGCACCATCACAGCCGAGAGATCGACCGCCTTGGCGATCGTGCCGACCGGGATCGCATAGGCGATCGTCACGTTGTCCCGCGTCTTCTTCGAGACCAGCAGACCGATCAGGCAGCCGGTCTTCAGATCGAGAACAGCTGCCCCGCTGAAGCCGCCCGCCACGACGCGCTCGCTGTTGGCAGGATCGATTTGCAGCCGACTGCGGTCGTCCAGCCCACGCGTCGCGCCAAGTACCGTGTCGAAGCTGTTTCCGCCGGGGAAGCCGCTCATCGCCACGGGCCGGTCGAGGGCATTGCCGAGATCCATGTCCGTGAAGCGTGGGGGGAGAACTCCGGCAGGAAAATCTGCCGTGCCGACAAGTTCGAGCAGCGCCAGATCCTCGGCGATGCCGAATTCCGGCTCGGCCATGGGCGGCACCCAGCCGTCCGCGCGGAGCTTCATCTCGAAGTCCGCACCGCCCCCGAGTCGCAGCGGCAGGGTGATCCGGATTTCGCCTTCCGGCACGGATGGGTCCAGCCCGTCCCGGCCAAGCGCGTCATAGACGACATGCGCGCAGGTCAGGACCTGCCTCGGGCCGATGACCACCCCGGTCCCGGCAGCATCTTGGGAACCTTGACGCAGAATTTTCGCGAGCGAGGCGGAATGCGCGGCCATGTCCCGCTCAGCTGCCAGATATCGGCTTCCAGGTCGCCTTCAACGACAAGGTCGCCTCGGCATCGGTCGAGGCCAGGACGATGCCGGCCTTGGCGCTGAACTTGAGGCCGAAGGTCAGTTCGAGCTGCTCCGGTTTCAAGGCCGTGGCAAAACCCTCCAGGATCTCCCTTGTCGCCTCCTCGACGCCCTTCAGGGCATCGGTGAACTTGCGGCCCGTGTCCTCGACGATTTCGGCCTTGGATGAAGAGATGCGTTCCTCTTCACCGCCGCTGGCGGCAACCTCGACGGCCACCGTGCCGCCGCTTTCCAAGGCAAAGGTCTGGATCTTTGTCGCCATTCGCAAACTCCGAAAATCATGAAGAAATCAGCAGTCGAACATCGAACGATAGGTTTCAGTGTTGCGCGGTTTCAGGAATTTGCAAGCGGAGGTTTCACGCTGTCAACGCGATGTCGGAAATCAATAGCGAGTTCGGAAAGTTCTGCCTTCGGGCGGGCAAAGCTGGGCGATCAAAGCAGGCACATGGCGACTGCGGTAGGCCGTCAAAGTTCGCGCGGTCTTGCCCAAGGCATCGACGGGCCATCAACTGGGGCCGCTTCAAAGCGATAACTGATGTTGATGGGCGACGGCGAGCATTTTAAGATTCTATTATCAAGCGGAGTTCACGAAGGGTCCGCCCATCTGACGTTCTTCCTCGAGATGGGGCGGGTCGGCAGAAAAGTCAGAATTTTTGTAGTGACTTGAATTTATGATATAATTTTTGGAGGCGAGTTTTCGGGACGCGCAACTTATGCGCTACGCGCAAATTTATGCGCGTCCCTACAATCCGTCATATATCAAGGTTTTCTACGCTTAGGGCATTCTGCTGAATAAAGTCGCGGCGCGGCTCGACCACGTCACCCATCAGCTTGGTGAAGATATCGTCGGCCTCGCTCAGATCCTCGACGCGGACCTGCAGCATCGTGCGCGCCGCCGGGTCCAGCGTGGTTTCCCATAGCTGTTCCGGGTTCATCTCTCCCAATCCCTTGTAGCGCTGCAGAGACAGCCCCTTTTCCCCCTCGAGGAAGATCGCCTGCAGCAGGTTGAGCGGCCCGTGGATCGGAATGTCGCGATCCTTGCGGATCAGGTGAGCGGTCTGTCCGTAGATCTCCTGCAGGCTTTCGGTCATCGCACCCAGGCGACGACTTTCCCCACTGCGCAGCATCGGGCCGTCCAGCGTCCGTGATTCCTCGACGCCGCGCAGTTGGCGGGTCAGGCGAATGCCGGCATCCTGCGTCGGGCGGCCGGACCAGCCGCGCTCATATTCCTCGGCGATCATGTCGAGCCGCGCGGCGACAGCCTGCGCCACGCCCTGCGCATCCGCGTCGACACGGCCCTGGACGAGCGCGCCTGCAATCGCGGCCTGCTCGGTGATATGGGACGGGTAATGGGTCGGATAGGCGCGCAGGATCCGGCGCGCGGTGCGGGCTTCATCCACCACGCGGGCAAGGTCGGCGCCCGAGATGTTCTCGCCATTGCCGAGGCGTAGCGAGGCGCCGTCGATGCCCTGCTCGATCAGGTAGTCTTCAAGCGCGGCCTCGTCCTTCAGATAGACCTCCGAGCGACCCCGGCTGACTTTGTAAAGCGGGGGTTGCGCGATATAGAGATGCCCCGCCTCGATCAGTTCGGGCATCTGGCGGAAGAAGAAGGTCAGCAGAAGCGTGCGGATATGCGCGCCGTCCACGTCGGCATCGGTCATGATGACGATCTTGTGGTAGCGCAGCTTGCCGAGGTTGAATTCGTCGCGGCCGATCCCGGTGCCAAGCGCTGTGATCAGCGTGCCGACCTGATCCGAGGAGAGCATGCGGTCGAAACGCGCCCGTTCGACATTCAGGATCTTGCCGCGCAGGGGCAGCACGGCCTGGTTCTGGCGCGAGCGGCCCTGTTTGGCAGAACCACCTGCCGAGTCACCCTCGACGATGAACAGTTCGGAAAGGGCAGGGTCCTTTTCCTGGCAATCGGCCAGCTTGCCGGGCAGTGAGGCCACGTCCATCGCGGTCTTGCGCCGGGTCAGCTCACGGGCCTTGCGGGCGGCCTCGCGCGCCAGCGCGGCCTCGATGATCTTGCCGACGATCTGCTTTGCTTCGGCGGGGTTTTCCTCGAACCACTCGGTCAACTTTTCGTTCACGAGGCTTTCGACAGCCGGGCGAACCTCCGAGGAAACCAGCTTGTCCTTGGTCTGGCTCGAGAATTTCGGATCTGGAACCTTGACCGACAGGACGCAGGTCAGGCCTTCGCGCGCGTCGTCGCCGGTGAAATCGACCTTCTCGCGCTTGGCGACACCGCTGGTCTGGGCATAGCTGTTGATGACGCGGGTCAGCGCACCCCGGAAGCCGGCAATATGCGTTCCGCCATCGCGTTGCGGGATGTTGTTGGTAAATGGCAGGACGGTTTCGTGATAGCTGTCGTTCCACCACATCGCAACCTCGATGCCGATGCCGTTCTTGTCGCCCTGAATGAAGATCGGGTCAGACATGACCGGGGTCTTCGAGCGGTCGATGAACTTCACGAATTCGCGCACGCCGCCTTCGTAGTAAAGCTCGGTCCGGAGCGGCTCGGCCGGGCGCTCATCTTCCAGGATGATGCGCACGCCGGAATTGAGGAAGGCGAGTTCCCGCAGCCGGTTTTCCAGCGTCTTGTAAACATAATCGAGGTTCGAGAAGGTGCCTTCACCTCCGTCTGCCTTGGACGAGGCGAGGAAGCGCACCTCTGTCCCCTTTTCGCCCGGCGCGGCATCGCCCACGACGCGCAGATGCTCGGCCGTATCGCCATGCTCGAAGCGCGCGTAATGTTCCTTGCCATTGCGCCAGATGCGCAATTCCAGCCAGTCGGACAGCGCGTTCACGACCGACACGCCCACGCCGTGAAGGCCGCCCGAGACCTTGTAGCTGTTCTGGTCGAACTTTCCGCCGGCATGCAGTTGGGTCATGATGACCTCGGCCGCCGAAACCCCTTCGGTCGGGTGCAAGTCGACCGGGATTCCGCGCCCGTTGTCGCGGACCGAAACGCTGCTGTCGGCATGGATCTTGACGCGCACGAAATCGGCATGACCGGCCAGCGCCTCGTCGATGCCGTTGTCCACCACCTCGTAGACCATGTGATGCAGACCCGAGCCATCGTCGGTATCGCCGATATACATGCCCGGGCGCTTGCGCACGGCCTCCAGGCCCTTGAGAACCTTGATGGAATCGGCACCGTATTCGGAGGGCTGGGGGGCGGGTTCGGTCATTGTCATCTTATCCTGCCTTGGGCTCCCATCTTATAGGGGGCCACGGCCGGAATGTCACGGGAAAGCCACAAGATTTAGGGCTTTTCAGGCGTCTTCAGACCAAGCCCGGCTGATCCAGCAAGGTGGCCCCGTTTCGGCTTTCGATCTCGATCACCCATAGATCCGGATCGCGGCTGCAGTTGCGGGCGATCTCGGCGTCGATTTCACTTTCCCCGGCTTCGGAAATTCGCGTCCAGGGGCGCTGGTCGGTCTCGAAATTCCATTCCCGCATCCAAAGGCTCGCGCGACCGTCGAGGGTCGCGCATTTCACCATGACGGTACCTGCCGTGTCATCGCCATGGCGCATGACATAGGCGGGGATATCGGCCAATTGCAGACGTTTCAGGTAGGCCGAGACCCAGATCCCGGCCGCGAGCCTCGGCTCAGGCATCGCCGTCCTTGAAGTCGAGGCCCATCTCGTTGTAGCGCTCGGCCTCGTCGAGCCAGTTCTCGCGCACCTTCACCTGCAGGAAGAGGTGCACCGGGCGGCCCATGAACTCGGCCAGTTCGGCGCGGGCGGCCTGGCCCACGGCCTTGATCGTTTCGCCCCCCTTGCCAAGGACGATGCCCTTGTGGCCGGGACGGGCGACATAGACGATCTGGTCGACGCGGGCCGATCCGTCCTTTTTCTCTTCCCATTTCTCGGTCTCGACCGTGAGCTGGTAGGGGATTTCCTCGTGCAACCGCAGCGTCAGTTTCTCGCGGGTGATTTCGGCGGCAATCATGCGCATGGGCAGATCGGCCACCTGGTCCTCGGGGTAAAGCCAGGGGCTTTCGGGAACCTCCTTGGCCAGCCAGTCGATCAGGCCGTTGCAGCCATAGCCCTTCTCGGCCGAGATCATGAAGGTCTGGGCGAAGTCGAACTTGCTGTTTGCCTCTTGCGACAGCGCCAGCAAGACCTCGGCCTTTACCCGGTCGATCTTGTTGATGACAAGCGCGACGGGCGTCTTGCCTGCATGTTCGCGAAGGCTTTCGATGATCGCCAGCGCGCCATCGGTCAACCCCCGATGGGCCTCGATCAGGAACAGGATGACATCGGCATCGGCCGCGCCGCCCCAGGCCGCCTTGACCATTGAACGGTCGAGCCGGCGCCGCGGGCGAAAGATGCCGGGGGTGTCCACGAAGACGATCTGCGCGTTCTCATGCATGGCGATCCCGCGGATGCGGGCGCGGGTCGTCTGCACCTTGTGGGTGACGATCGAGACCTTCGCCCCGACCATCTGGTTCAGAAGCGTGGATTTCCCGGCATTTGGTTCGCCGATCAGGGCTACGAAGCCCGCGCGCGTGTCG
This sequence comes from Paracoccus sp. MBLB3053, assembly GCF_031822435.1. Taxonomy (NCBI): domain Bacteria; kingdom Pseudomonadati; phylum Pseudomonadota; class Alphaproteobacteria; order Rhodobacterales; family Paracoccaceae; genus Paracoccus; species Paracoccus aurantius. The sequence goes on from NZ_JAVQLW010000001.1 coordinate 1,149,646, forward strand.
GTCATGTGGTTCCTTCGATCTGACCCAGCAGGACCTGTGCGGCCGCCTGCTCGATGCTGCGTTTGGTGCCCTTGCCACTGGCGACGGCTTCTCGGCCATCGTCCAGCCGGACGGTAATTTCAAATTCGGGGGCGTGATCGGGACCCGAGCGCGCCGTCTGCACATAGCGGGGCGGGCTCATGCCATTGGCCTGCGCCCATTCCTGCAACGCCGTCTTGGCGTCGCGGCTGTCCTGGTCGACGCTGTCAAGCCTTTCGGCCCAAAGCGCAAGGACGACGTTGCGCGCTGTCTCGAATCCGGCATCCAGATAGATGGCGGCAATCACGGCCTCCATGGCATCGGCCAGCAGTGCCTCCTTGCGGCGACCGCCCGACATCATCTCGGACCGGCCAAGCTTCAGCACCTCGCCCAGACCGATCTCGCGCGCGACGGCGGCGCAGGTCTCGCCCCTGACCAATGCGTTGTAGCGGGGCGCAAGCTGGCCTTCGGTGGCGGCCCTGTCTGCGGCAAACAAGGCCTCGGCCATGCTGAGCCCAAGGACGCGGTCGCCCAGGAATTCGAGCCGCTGGTTGTCGGGACGGGTCGCGCTGGCAATCGACCCATGGGTCAGGGCCCGCACAAGCAGTTCGGGCCGGGCAAACTCATGGCCCAGCCGTTCAGAGAAAGCACGCAGTTCGGCAGAAATCTTCATGTCCCGATCCTGCCACGGCCCCCCTTCCGCGGCAATTCTTCCTTAATCGACAGCCTTGAAGAAGCGGTCCGCACGCCAGGTCCAGAAATACAGCAGCGACTTGCCGGCCGAAGAGAACATGATCCGGTCGGCGCGCCCGATGAGGTATTCGGCCGGAACCATGCCGACGCCGCCGGCCGAGGCGGGCCAACGCGAGTCGCCCGAATTGTCGCGGTTGTCACCCATGAAGAAATAATTGCCCTCGGGGACGGTGAATTCCGGCGTATTGTCGCCCGGACCGTTGTCCGCCAGGTTCAGAACGTCATGGCTCACGCCATTGGGCAGGGTCTCGGTCAGACGTTCGGCAACACATTGGCCATTATCGGCGGCGCGGATCTGGCTGGGGCAGGGCAGGCTGCCCTGAGGTCCTTGCGGCGCTTGCGTTTCGACGAAATCGCCCGCGGCGACCTGCGGCGCCGCCTCGCCGTTGATGTATAGGACGCCATTGCGCATCTGGATGCGGTCGCCCGGCAGGCCGACCAGGCGCTTGATGAAGTCATCGCCGCGCGTCGGGTGGCGGAAGACCACGACATCACCGCGTTCGGGGTCCGAACCCAGAATGCGCCCCGAGATCGGGCACATCGAGAAGGGGCAGGAATGGCTGGAATAGCCATAGGCCATCTTGTTGACGAAAAGGAAATCGCCGATCAGAAGCGTGTCCTTCATGCTGCCCGACGGAATCCAGAAGGGCTGGAAGAACAGCGTGCGGAAGACGCCTGCGATCAGCAGCGCCCAGAAGATCGTCTTGACGGTTTCCCAGATGCCGCCATCCTTGCGGGCTTCGCTTTTCGCCATTTATGCTGTCCCCTCATGCGGAAGTCGCGCGTTCATGGGCCGCGCGACATGGCAAAGTCAAGCAGAAGCACCGGGCAGGGGTGGGGCGCTCGCGGCTTCGGGAAGAGCCTCGATGATCACGAATGCCTGAGCCCAAGGGTGATCGTCGGTCAGGGTGACATGGACATGGGCGCGATGACCCGGGGGCGTCATGTCCCGAAGCCTTTCGGCAGCCCAACCGGTCAGCTCCATCGTGGGCTGACCGCTGCGCAGGTTCCGGACGGCCATGTCCTTCCAACTGATTCCCATGGCAAGGCCGGTGCCAAGCGCCTTCGAGCAGGCCTCCTTGGCGGCCCAGCGTTTCGCCAGCGTCGCCGCCTCGAGCTTGCGCCGCGCGGCCAGGGCCAATTCGACCTCTGTGAAGACGCGCCGGCGAAACCGGTCGCCGTGACGCTCGAGCACGCCCGCTATGCGGTCGATATTGGCGAGATCCGAACCGATGCCAAGGATCATGGCTGCCCCTTATTCCACGGATGCGGGCAGGTACGCTGCGGCATCATCCTCGAACCAATGCCAGATGCCCGAGAGTTTGCCGAGCGTCCAGTCATAGCTTGCCGAAATCGAGACCTCCGGCAGGTCGTCATAAAGCCCCTGTGCCCCGTGCCAGGCCGCGGCTGGGCTCGTCTTCACGGCCTGCCAGACCTCGTCGCGACTGGGCGGAGAAATGCCACAGACCTCGTCCTCGGTGACAGGTTCATCCGGGTTGAAGGCGGCATCAAGCTCGCGCATTTCCTGCATCAATGCGCAGGCATCGTGAAGCTCCCATGCCGTTGCGGCGGCAATGACACCGACACCGATCACCGGCAGCGCCTCGCCGAAAGTCGATCCGACATTTCTCGCGGCGGCGGCGCCCGTCCTGCGCGAGACGCGTTCGGCCGTGTCATGCACAGCCTCGCGCATGGCGATGCGCCGGCCGCGATATTGCACCGTATTGTCCGCAAGCTGGGCGCGCAGGGCGCGCGTCTCGGCGCGCCTCGCTGCGCGCTCGGCATCCAGATCCGCACCTTGCCGGGCGATCCGCTCATTCAGCCGAGCTTCTCGCGCATGGGTCTCGGTCACGACCGAGCGCCGGCCCGTCACGGCTTCGACGACGGATGCCACAGCGCCGAGCACTTGCGGCACAAGCGTCATCGCCACCGACAGAGCAAGCGAGGTCACCATGAGCAGGATCATCACGAGCGACCATAGCCCCCCGACCGTCCGCAGGATCAGGCGGACCGCTCTGCCCATCAGTCGCGTGCGCAGTCCATGCGCCGGCGCATTTCCCGGATCGCCCCGTCGAGTCCCACAAAGACCGACTCGGCGATGAGGAAATGACCGATGTTCAGTTCCTTGAATTGCGAAATCGCCGCGATCGGCCCGACCGTTTCGAAGGTCAGACCGTGACCGGCATGAACTTCTAGCCCCAGACTGTCGGCAAGCTCGGCACCCCTGGCCAGTGCGGCAAGTTCGGCATCGCGGTCTTCGAAGCGTCCTTCGGTATCGAAATCGCAATATGCGCCGGTATGAAGCTCGACCACGGCGGCGCCGATCCTGGCCGAGGCCTCGATCTGCGCGCGCTCATGACCGATGAAAAGCGACACCCGGCAGCCCGCTTCACGCAGCGGCGCGATGTAGTCGGCGAGGAAGGCTTCGTTGCCCGCGACATCGAGCCCGCCTTCGGTCGTGCGCTCTTCGCGTTTTTCCGGGACGATGCAGACGGCATGGGGGCGGTGGCGCAGCGCGATGGCCTGCATTTCAGGCGTCGCGGCCATCTCGAGGTTCAGCGGCAGGCGGAGATTGGCCATCAGGTTGTCGATATCCGCGTCCGAGATATGGCGGCGGTCCTCGCGCAGATGCGCGGTGATGCCGTCGGCCCCGGCAGCCTCGGCCAGCTCGGCCGCGCGGACTGGGTCGGGCCAGGGCGTGCCCCGCGCGTTGCGGATGGTTGCGACATGGTCGATGTTCACGCCAAGGCGAAGCATGGATATTCCCTCCCGGTTCTCGCGGCCGGTTCTAAAGGCTCGCTGCGCCGGGCGCGAGTCCCGAAGCGGCGACCCACCATCCCGGATGCGCGGCGGCAATGGTTGCGCGCGCAGCCTGCGCCGCTGCCGCCGTTTCGAAAAGGCCGAAACAGGTCGCACCTGAACCCGACATGCGTGCCAGGCGGGCGCCGGCCGCCTCAAGCGTGGCAAGGCAATCCGCGATCTCGGGCATGAGCCGGATGGCAGCGGGCTGAAGATCGTTGCGACAGGCCGCGACGAAGTCGATCAGGGCCGCGGTATCATCGAACGCGGGAAGTTGTTCCGGCATCGGGGGATTGTCACGACAGCTCATCGCCTTGAAAACCGCTGGGGTAGAAAGCCCGAGAAGCGGGTTCAGCAGCACGAAATGCAGCGGGGGCAGGGCAGGCAGCGGGGTCAGGATCTCGCCCAGGCCCTGCATTCTTGCCGGGCGGCTGGCCATGCAGACCGGGACATCGGCACCAAGCGTCTCGGGTTCGCGCGGCGTTGCGCAAAGTGCGCGCAGCACCGCCGCGGCATCCGCCGAACCACCGCCGATCCCCGAGGCGACGGGCAGGTTCTTTTCCAGCGTGATCTTCACGTTGCGCCCGGCAAGCCGCGCAGCGCGCAGGCAAAGGTTATCGGGGGCAATGCCGAGTTCGGCCGCAAATGGCCCGCTCAGTTCCAGCGACAACGGGCCTTCCTCGACGGTCACGACGTCGCCCGTCTCGACGAAGACGACGAGCGAATCGAGCAGGTGGTATCCGTCGGCGCGCTGGCCGGTGACATGCAGCGTGAGATTCAGCTTGGCGGGCGCGGGCTCGCGCCGGGGCAGGGTCATTTCAGTTCTTGGGCGCCTCGGCCGGTTTCTCCGGCGCGCGAACGACCGGGGGCTTACCGCCCTTGGCCATTTCTTCGTCCAGAACCGCGTCCAGGCCGCGATCCAGCTTGGTGCGGATGCGCTGCGCATCGGCTTCGGTTTCCGGTTTCAGCGAAAGTGCGCGTTGCCACTGGATCTCGGCTTCGCGGTGGCGGCCGACCATCCAGAAGATATCTCCCATGTGGTCATTCACGAGCGAGTCGCCTGCCATCGCCGCCACGGCCTTTTCCATGGGCGCGACGGCCTCTTCGTAGCGGCCCATCCGGAAATAGGCCCATGCGAGCGAATCAAGGATGTACCCGTCTTCAGGACGCAGTTCGACGGCGCGCTGGATGAGTTCCAGCGCCTCGTCCAGCTTCTCGTTCCGGTCGACGAGGCTGTAGCCGAGATAGTTCAGCACCTGGGCCGAATCCGGGCGCAGCTCCAGCGCGGCGCGGAAATCCGCTTCGGCCTTCGGAAACTGCCCTGACCGTTCAAGTGCAATGCCTCGGGCATAAAGCGGGAACCAGCGCGCCTCACCGGCATTGTCGCCGATCAGGGACAGCGCCTTGTCATAGGCGGGAATCGCCTGCGAGAACTTGTCCTGCTGACGCAGCAAATCGCCAAGCGCGATCCAGCCCTGGGCCAATTCGGGATGCGCGGCGGTCAGAGCCAGCGCGGCCTTTTCAGCATCATCCAGCCGTTCTGCGCGCGACAGCGCGTCGATGCGCGACAGTTCGGCGATCGGGCGCATGTCGCCCAGGTCGCGCAGCGCCTCGAATTCCTTCTCGGCCAGGTCGAATTGCCCCATCGCCTGCAGGAACTGCGCCGAAAGCAGCCTGGCCTCGCCGAGGTCGGGGGAGAGGTACGAGGCAAGGCGGGCATGTATCAGGGCCAGAGGGTCGGGTTCCTCGGCGGTGGCCAGCACGCTCGCGAAGGTCAGAAAGACCTGCGCCATGCCATCGGCGGGGGTGCGAACGCTGTCAAAGGGCAGGGTCTCGCCCTTTTCCATCCGGTCGCGCAACGTGACCAGTTGCGGCTCTTCGTCGAAACCAGGCGTCGCCTCGAGCATCGCGATCGCATCCTTGTTGCGTTCGAGCTGCGACAGAACCTGCGTCCGGGCGATGACCCCCAGGATATGGGCGCCCGTCGCCGGTTCGCTCAGCAACAGTTCCGCGCCTTCGTAATCACCCACGGCCGCCTTTGCGAGCGCGAGATGATAGTTGACCATCGGACGGGCGCCGCGAATTTTCCCGAGTTCCTCGAAGGCCGAAAGCGACTGGCGCGCATTGCCTGCGCCGAGAAGGGCCCAGGCCCGGATCATCTTGTCGAGAAGCTGGTTACCACCCGAGTCCTGCCCATCCATCCCCTCGTTCGGGCTTGGATCGGGGGTCTTGTCGATGGCGTTGACCAGATCCTGCCAGCGCTCGGCTCGCGCGAGTTCCGAGCGCTGCATCAGGCGGGCAAGTTCGGTTGCGCGGCCCTGGTCGGACATCGTGACGGCCAACGCGCCCGCGCGCTCCATCTCGCCCGAGGAAATCAGCGCGACCAGTGCCGAATCCTGCAAGAAGGCGTCGGTGTCGTCCTGAGCCATGGCCTGCAGGTAGTAATTCGCGGCATTGCTGTAATCATTGCCGATCGCCGCCTGGCGTGCGGCAAGATAAGGGCCGGCAAGCCCGCGTATTTCGGGGGCGTTGGTTGTGGACCCGTTCGTCTCACCCGAGGAAGGGGCGGCGTTCTGGGCCAGCATGGGGGCGGCAAGTGCAGTACCGGAAAAGGTCGGCACGGCGGTCAGCGCGATCAGCGCGAGCGGGATCAGTCTTGTCGTCACGGCTTCGGCCCAGTCCTTGCAATACCGGTGCGACCCTATCCGCCCCCGCCGCAATGGGCAACGCCGGCGGTCTGCCGGCGTTGGGACAAGCGATCACATGTTCGGGTAGTTCGGCCCGTCTCCGCCCTGGGGCGTTGTCCAGTTGATGTTCTGGCTGGGGTCCTTGATGTCGCAGGTCTTGCAGTGGACGCAGTTCTGGAAGTTGATCTGGAAACGCGGCCCGTCATCGCCTTCCAGCACCTCGTAGACGCCGGCCGGGCAGTAGCGCTGCGCCGGTTCGGCATATTCGGGCAGGTTGACCGCGATTGGAATGGCGGGGTCTTTCAGCCGCAGGTGGCAGGGCTGGGATTCCTCGTGGTTCGTGAAGCTGAACGACACGTTGGTCAGCCGGTCAAAGGACAGTTTGCCGTCCGGTTTCGGGTAGTCGATCGGTTTGAAATCGGCTGCCTTTCCCGTCGCTGCGGCGTCGGTCTTGCCGTGCTTCCAGGTCCCCATCGGGTTCCAGCCGGTCAGGTTCGCGACCCACATGTCGAAGCCGCCAAGCGCCAGGCTGGGCCAAAGGCCAAGCTTGGACCAGATCGGCTTGACGTTGCGCACGGGCTTGAGATCGCGTGCGATGTCGCCCGAGCGGACTTCGGCCTCATAAGCGGTCAGTTCGTCTCCCTCGCGGCCGGCCGCGATCGCCTCGGCCGCGGCCTCGGCTGCGGCGATGCCCGACAGCATCGCATTATGGTTGCCCTTGATCCGCGGCACGTTGACGAGCCCCGCCGAGCAGCCAAGCAAGGCCGCCCCGGGCACGACCATCTTGGGGATGGACTGCCAGCCGCCCTCGGAAATCGCTCGCGCACCATAGGCCACGCGCTTGCCGCCCTCCAGCAGTTCGGCGACCATCGGGTGGTGCTTGAAGCGCTGGAATTCCATGTAGGGATAAAGGTGCGGGTTGGCGTAGTTCAGGTGGACGACGAAGCCGACCAGGACCTGGTTTCCTTCCAGGTGATAGATGAACGAGCCGCCACCGGCATTCTTGCCCAGCGGCCAGCCCATCGTGTGGGTCACGGTGCCGGGCTTGGCCTTGGCCGGGTCGATTTCCCAGATCTCCTTCATGCCGAGGCCGAACTTCTGCGGTTCATGCCCATCAGAGAGGGCGTATTTCCCGATCAGCTCCTTGGCGAGCGATCCGCGCACGCCTTCCGAGATGAAGACGTATTTCCCGCGCAGTTCCATGCCCGGCTCGTATTGCGGTCCGGGGGTTCCGTCGGCTTCCAGGCCCATCTCGCCCGCAACGACGCCGACGACCCGGTCACCTTCGTAGACAAGCTGCGAACAGGCCATGCCTGGGAAGATCTCGACCTCCAGCGCCTCGGCCTGTTCCGCCAGCCAGCGGCAGACATTGCCCATCGAGACGATGTACTTGCCGTGGTTCGACATCAAGGGCGGCATGGGCCAGTTCGGGACCCGGAACTGGCCAGCTTCACCCAGCACGAAGAAGTTGTCGGTGGTGACCTCGGTCGTGATCGGCGCGCCCTTTTCCTTCCAGTCGGGGATCAGCTTGTCGAGACCCTTGGTGTCAAGGACAGCGCCCGACAGGATATGCGCGCCGATTTCCGAACCCTTCTCGAGAACGACGACCGAAAGTTCCGGGTTGATCTGCTTGAGCCTGATTGCCGCCGACAAGCCGCTTGGCCCACCGCCCACGATCACGATGTCATATTCCATCGACTCGCGTTCAATCTCGTTCATGGCTCGGCCCCCTAGATTCCCTGGCGCATTGACTTGCGCAGAGGTAGCGCGTGACCGTGTGACGAGCAATGCCGAGGTGGAAATTCATTGCCCTGACCCGGGGGCAGATTCGGCCCTTGGGCAAATGATCGCGGATCATCGGCTGCGGGACTTGCAACAATACGACAATCGCGCCACGATGCCGCGAAATGAAGACGCCCTCGGCCCAAGGCCGGGGGCGTTCCAACACCTTGTTTTCGCGTAGACGTGTAGGTCGCCGTGGGGCGGCCGGAAGGACCGGAATGGAAAAGATACCGATGACCCGTGCGGGCTATGACCAGCTGGACGAGGAGCTGCGCGAACTGCGCTCCGTCGAGCGCCCGGCTGTCATTCGCGCCATTGCCGAGGCGCGGGAGCATGGCGATTTGTCCGAGAATGCCGAATATCACGCCGCGCGCGAGAAGCAGAGCTTCGTGGAAGGCCGAATCAAGGAACTCGAAATGATCATCTCGCGCGCGGAGGTGATCGACCCTTCGCGGCTTTCTGGCAGCATCAAGTTCGGCGCGACGGTCACGCTGCTCGACGAAGATACCGAAGAGGAACGCACCTTCCAGATCGTCGGCGAGGCCGAGGCGGATCTGGAACGCGGACTTCTGAACATGCGTTCTCCTCTTGCGCGGGCGCTGATCGGCAAGGAGGAAGGCGACAGTGTCGAGGTCGTCACCCCGGGCGGCGGGAAATCCTATGAGATCATCTCGATCCGCTTCATCTGACAAGGGACGGGGCGCTTGAGCGCGCTCGGCTCCCTTCGCCGGATCGCGGCAGAGCAGAGCCGCGACCGGCTTCTGACCTGGGGGATTGTCGCCAGTGTGATCTGGCTGGCGCTGGTCGCGGCTTTCGCCTGGCTTTCCCCCGATGATCAGGCGGGCGATCCTGTCGGATGGGCGATCTGGCTGATCAGCGTGGTTTTGCCGCTGGCCCTGATCTGGTTCGGGGTCTGGTCGGCACGCAGTCTTTCCCTGCTTCGCGAAGAGGCCGAGGAACTTCGCGCGACCCTTCGCGAGATGCGCGTCGGGTCGCAGCCCAACCCGCCCACGCAACCATTGGACCCCGCCGAGCCCGTCGCACGGCCAGATGCCCCGCGCGCCGCGCCGCGCCGCAGGGTCGCCGTTGCGCCATCTCCACCAGCTGCGAGCGATGCCGACCAGCCGCCGCTGGATCTGGGAACACGACCCGCGCCCGAACTGACCGCGAGTGAGCTGTTCCTGGCGCTGAATTTCCCCGACGGACCGGACGATCGAGAAGCGATCCGATGCCTGCATCTCGCGCTGGCTGATCCGGGCCTGGCCCGGTTGATCCGGGCCGCCCAGGACGTGGTGACGTTGCTGGCAGGGCAGGGCGTCTACATGGACGATCTGCAGATCCCCGAAACCGACCCGGTGCTTTGGCGCGCCTTTGCCGAGGGACGGCGGGGCGCCGATATCGCCGGTCTGGCTGTGATCGAAGACGAACTGGCCCTGCACGCCGCCGCACAGATGCTGCGGCAGGACGAGGTGTTTCGCGATGTCGCGCATCATTTCATGCGCCATTTCGATCGGCTGCTGTCGCGGCGCTCGGAAATCGACGATCCTGCGGTGCTGTCCGCTCTCGCCGAAACCCGTTCGGGGCGCGCCTTTCTCTTGATGGCGCAGGTCAGCGGAGTTCTGGGGCACAGCCCGCCGGATCAGCCCTGAAGCGGCTTTCGCAAGACATGCGCCCGGGCGCGCCATGGCCAGCCAAGACGTTGACGGCCGGCCGATTGAAAGCCCATCGCTTGCCAAGCGGCCAAGGCGTCGAGATTGCGCGCCTCGACCTCGACGAGCAATGCGGGATGTCCAAGGCGCCGTGCCTCCTCCATCGCGGCTGCGACAAGCGCCCGGGCAACTCCGCGGCCCCGCCAATGCCGACGCACCGCGACGCCATCCAGGATCAGGTCGTAGGTTTCCGGGCCGGCGCGATGCAACCAGCTTGCGGCATGGCGCAACCTGCCCCGATATCGGCCGAAGGTCGCCAGGAAATCCGCCGCCGAAGGTGACAGGATGCCGCCCCGCGCCCCGCGAAGCCCGGCAATCCCGACCAGCGCGCCATTGCGGTCCAGCGCGATCAGGGCGCGTTCACGGTTCATCGTCATCGCGACCAGCGCGACGCCTTCGCGTGTGGCTGTTGGCAGGGGCTGCAAGGCGGGTCCGAAGCTCCGCCAGTAAAGCCGTGCCGCCGCGCCGCCCAAATGCACCGGCACCCCCTGACTGACGAAGAAAGGATCTTTGCTGCCTGCGTTCAAAACCTGGTGACCCTTGCACCTGACAAAGCATTTGGACAATCTGGCGCCAACCTAGAGCGCAACTCGATTCCGTTTCCAGCATGACTTTTCCCGAAAGCCCCCCGGCGGTGACGCCAGAGGCCGAACCCGTCCTGACGCCCGAGCAGCGGCGCGTGCTTGCGCGCAGCCCGGCGCAATGCATCTGGCACGGCATTGTCCAGTCCTTGCCATTTCTGCTGGTGCTTGTCCCATTCGGACTGCTGTTCGGGGTGCTCTCGGCTGAATCCGGGCTAAATCTCGCGCAGGTTCTGGGCTTCTCTGCGCTTGTTCTTGCCGGTGCATCGCAATTCACCGCCGTGCAACTGCTTAGCGATCATGCGCCGACGATCATCGTCATCATCTCGGCCTTGGCCGTGAACCTGCGGATGGCGATGTATTCGGCATCACTCGTGCCATGGCTTGGCAACGCGAGCCCGCGGCAAAGGGGCCTTGTCGCATATCTGCTGATCGACCAGACCTATGCGCTGTCGATCCAGAAATTCGAGGACAACCCCAACCTTCGTCTGGACCAGCGCATGGCCTATTTCGTCGGCACCGCGATCTGCTCATGCATTCCGTGGCTGATCGCCAGCGCTGTCGGTTTCCATCTGGGCCGCGCGATTCCCGAAAGCTGGGCGCTGGATTTCGCGCTTCCGATCACCTTCCTTGCCATGGTGGCCCCGATGCTGCGCAGCCTCGCCCATATGGCGGCGGCAGCGGTTTCGATCGTCGCGGCACTGGTCTTCACGGTCCTGCCTTCGGGTCTGGGCATCCTTCTGGCAGCCCCGCTGGCCATGGCGACCGGAGCCATCGTCGAGAAGCGCATGGAACAGGCGAGGGCGCGGCAATGACCGGCTATGATCTGAAAATCTGGTTCGTGATCGTGGTTCTGGGTGCGGGAACCTACCTGATCCGATGGTCATTCCTTGGCGCGATCGGCAATCGGGCCATCCCGGAATGGGCATCGCGGGCGCTGCGATATACCGCCGTTGCCGTGCTGCCTGCCATCGCCGCGCCGCTCGTGGTCTGGCCAGCTGCGACGGATGGGCAGATGGACCCGGTTCGGCTGACGGCTGCCCTGGCCACCATGGCGGTGGGGATCACTACCCGCAACGTGCTTCTGGCGATCGTTGCGGGCATGGTGACGCTGTTCGGGATGCTTTACATCTGGGCGTGAAGCTGGCCGTCGACACCATATCCGGTGATGACGCCGTTCTTCTGGCGCAGCAGCACGTCATGGTTGTTGGCCGGGTCGCCATCCATGTGCTTCTTGGACGTGACGCCGGGCAGGGTCAGGAACCAGTTGCGCAGTCGCAGCGGCGAGAAGCCCGAAGGGGCGGCCTCGAAGCCGGGCACGCGCCGCAGGACGGTACCGGTTGAGACGGCACAGAAGCTCTTGTTGGCCGGGCCCTGGCTTTCGGCTGCACGGATCGCTGCCTCGGCCACCTCAAGCGGCACCTGGATCGTGTCTTCGGCCACCCAATAGGTCTGCCGGGCGTGGTAGTCGATGTAGAAATTCTTGAAGTTCGGCGTGATCCCGTAAAGCACGTCATGCCGTTCCGGGATCGAAGGGTGATTCCAGCTGCCGGCCGGATCGTAGATCACTCGCTGGGTGCCGTTGATCATCAGCGCGGAATGCCCGCCTTCGCCTTTCGGGATGCCGATCACGGTCAGAAGGGTGATCGACGGCGGTTCGTTCGACACGTAGCGCGCCTTGCGCACCGCCTCGTCGCTGGCCCAGATATTATCGGCTCCGCAAGCCGCAAGCGCAGCCGGCAGCGCCAGCGCGAGGAACGCACGCCTTTGCATTTTCATTCTCCGAAGGTGGGGTCAGGCGTTGGTCAGCGCCATGAAGATGAGGACGCCGATCGCGAGCCCGCTGACCCAGGTTGCCGCCTTGATGAAGCCGGCAAAGGTCTTTTGATGCTCGCTGATATCCATTTCACCATGCTTGTGCTCGGTGATCTCGTGATGCGAGGCCATGTTTCCCCCTGGTTGCAACGATGCGTCGCGACAGGGATAGCCGAAGCCCCGCGCGCTGTCACGCCCCCCAGAGGATCGCGCCGTCATCCGTCATGCCGCAGGGCCACACCTGTCCGGTGGCACGGAGATGGTTGATGTGACCCACGGCCTCGGCCAGAGCGAGGCCGAATTCCGATTTTGAGATCATGCGGCGGTAAAGCAGTTCGAAACAACCCACAGTCGTTCGCGGCTCTTCGCGAAGACCGTTCAGCAATCGCGCGATCGCGGCGTTCTGATTCTCGACCAGTTGGCGCAGGCGGGTCGGCAGCCCGCGATAGGGCATCCGATGACCGGGCAGGACAAGCTGTTCGGGGCGTGCATGGGACAGAAGCCGTTCGCAGGATGCAAGCCAGGCCCCGACCGTGTCGGCATCCGGCTCATTCGGATAGACGCCGAGATTGGGCGAGATCGAGGCCAGCATCTGATCCCCGCCGATCACCAGATCGTCGCCCAGCGACCACAGCGTGACATGTTCGGGCGCATGGCCTTCGCCCATGCGGATGATCCAGCGGCGGTTGCCGAATTCGACCGTTTCACCCTCGGCCAGCCGCCGGAAACCCGGTGGCAGGGGCGCGCTGGCATCCGCCATATTGAAGGGCCGCTCTTCCGAACGTTCGGCGATCATCTCGGCCGACATGCCGGAGGCGCGCCAGAAGGCGATCGCTTGGGGTGTCGGGCGTTCCTGCACGTCTAGGATGCTCATGCGCGCCATCAGCCAGGCGGTGCGGGATGTCCAAAGTTCGGCACCGCGCGCCTGGAACCATCCGGCAAGGCCCATATGGTCCAAATGGTGATGCGTGACGATCAGCCGGGTGACCGGCGCGCCCGCCATCGGTCCGGCCAGAAGCGCTTGCCAGATCTCGCGGATTTGGGGCGTGTCTATGCCGGTGTCGACGACGGTCCAGCCGCCGTCGTCCAGAAAGGCATAGACGTTGACGAAATCCGGCTTGAACGGCAGCGGCATCTGCATCCAAAGGACGCCCGGCGCGATTTCATGCGCCTCGCCGCTGGCCGGCAGGATATGTGTCTCGCTTTGGATCACACCGCCATCTGACCAAGGAGAAGAGCATCGTCAAGCGCTTCCAGATCCTCCAGCCCGGCACGGGCAGCGGCGAGGTCGGCCGCGAATTGCGGCAGGACACGGGTAATGTGGACGCGTGCCAGCGTCACGCTGCCGCCGCGGGTTGCCGCCAACAGGTGGTAATGCGCGCCAAGGACGCGGGCAAACGCCGACAGATAGGGAACCGCCCCGGCGAACCGTTCGGGCAGATCGCGTTCGATCAGGTCAAGCGTCGTCTCGCGCAGGGTCTCGGCCGCCTGCCAGACCTGGTTTGCCAGGTCCGGCTGGTCCGTCTGCGCGGCCTTGGCTTCGTCAAGGATTTCGTCCAGCAGCGCGGTTGCGGCAGCGCCGCCATCCGCGAACTTGCGCCCGACAAGGTCCATGGCCTGAATGCCGTTCGTTCCCTCGTAGATGGAGGTGATGCGGACATCTCGCAGATACTGGGCAATGCCGGTTTCCTCGATATAACCCATGCCGCCATGCACCTGGATGGCCGTATCGGCGGCACGGGTCCCCGCGTCGGTGCCGTAGGCCTTTGCGATCGGGGTCAGGAAGGCGGCGCGGGCGGCCCAGTCCTTGTCTTCGGTGGCGCGGGCCATGTCGATCGCGACCGCGCAGGCGAGGCAGATCGAGCGGGCCGCGAAAATCTCGGCCCGCGAAATGGCCAGCATCCTGCGCACGTCGGGATGGCGGATGATCGGTCCGAACTGGACGCGATCGGCGGCATAGCTGGTGGCTTGCTGAAGCGCCGCCTCGCCCTGCGCCACGCCCTGCACGCCGACGCCGAGTCGGGCACAGTTCATCATCGTGAACATCGCGGCCATGCCCTTGTGCTCTTCGCCGACAAGCCAGCCCCTTGCGCCCTCGAAGCTCATAACGCAGGTGGGCGAGCCATGGATGCCAAGCTTGTGTTCAAGGCTGACGACGCGCAGGTCATTGGCAATGCCCGGATTTCCGTCCTGGTCGGGTATGAGCTTCGGCACCATGAACAGGCTGATCCCCTTGGTGCCCTTGCCGCCATCGGGAAGGCGGGCAAGCACCAGGTGGCAGACGTTCCGGGTCACATCGCTATCGCCCCAGGTGATGAAGATCTTCTGGCCGGTGATGCGATAGGTTCCGTCATCGGCGCGCTCGGCCCGGGTCGTCAGCGCACCCACATCCGAACCGGCCTGCGGCTCGGTCAGGTTCATCGTGCCCGACCATTCGCCGGATGTCAGGCGGGGCAGGTACAGCGCCTTCAGCTCGTCGCTTCCGTGATGCTCAAGCGCCTCGATCTGGCCTTGGGTCAGCATCGGGTTCAGTTGCAGCGCCAGACAGGCCGAGGCGACCATTTCATTGACGGCCATGTTCAGCGCCTGGGGCAGTCCCATGCCGCCATATTCCGGGTTGGCTGCAAGGCCGATCCAGCCACCCTCGGCAAGGGCGCGGAAGGCCTCGGCAAAGCCGGGGCTCGAGCGCAGCGCACCGTTTTCCAGCCGGGCGGGGGTCAGATCGCCCGACCGGTTCACCGGGGCGATGATATCGGTTGCGATGCGGCCTGCTTCGGTCAGCACTGCGCTGACGGTTTCGGCCGTGGCCTCGGCGAAAATTTCTGTCCTGGATACATCGGGAAGGCCGACGACCTCGTTCAGGATGAACGTGATCTGTTCGACTGGAGCTGTATATGGCATGGTCCTCTTCCCTTCGCGCCTTGGCAAATCTTCTTTTGGCGCCTAACTGATCCCACTGGGGCCGATCATATGGGCGGCTCGGAAGCCATCAACCACTACCCGACGTAACAAATGCACACGCGCCTTCTTTCCCCTGACGATCAAGGCCTTGCCATCGCGTGCGACTGGCTCTTGCAAGGCGATGTCATCGCGATGCCGACGGAAACGGTCTACGGTCTGGCGGGGGATGCCCGCAACCCCGCCGCCGTTGCGCGCATCTATGAGGCCAAGGGACGACCAAGCTTCAATCCCCTGATCGTGCATCTGCCCGACCGGGCCGCTGCCGAGAAGGTGGGCCATTTCGACGGGAAGGCGCAGGCGTTGGCCGAAGCCTTCTGGCCCGGTGCGCTGACGCTTGTCGTGCCGCTGCGCGACGATGCGGGGATCGCCTCGCTGGTCACGGCCGGGCTCGACACGGTGGCGCTGCGGGTTCCGGCGCATCCCGTCGCCCATGCCCTGCTTGAACGTTTCGGCGGCGCGCTGGCCGCACCTTCGGCGAATCCGTCAGGACGCATCAGCCCCACCATGGCGGGCCATGTGGCAGATCCCGAAACTGGCCTCGGCGGTCGCATTCCCGCGGTGGTCGATGCCGGAGCATGCCCCGTCGGCGTCGAATCGACCATTGTCGGCTGGCTGGACGGCCGACCCGCGCTGCTGCGGCCCGGCGGGGTTTCGGCCGAGGATATCGAGGCGATTCTGGGCGAGCCGCTGCTACGGCCCGAGCTTGACCCCGATGCTCCGAACGCACCCGGTCAGTTGACGAGCCACTATGCCCCGCGCGAAAGCCTGCGACTGAACGCGACGGATCGAGCCCCTGACGAGGTTCTGATCGGTTTCGGCGATATCGAGGGCGACATGACGCTGAGCGCTTCGGGAAATCTGATCGAGGCCGCGGCGCGTCTCTTCGATCTCTTGCGGCAGGCCGATGCGTTGGGCCGTCCGATTGCCGTCGCAACGGTGCCCGAACGCGGACTTGGGGCGGCGATCAACGATCGGCTTCGCCGCGCGGCGGCGCCCCGCTAGGCGCGGCCGGCGCTGGGCGACAGGGCGAGGGGGTCGATGCCGAGCCCGCGCAGGGCGGCGCTCCACTTGCCAGAATTGTCGGCGCCGAAGATGAGTTCGTCGAACCGATCGCTGGTAAGCCAGCCATTGTCGAGGATTTCGGAATCTAGCTGACCCGGCCCCCAGCCGGCATATCCCAGCGCCAGCATGGCAGGCTGCGGCCCGCGCCCATGGGCAAAGTCTTCAAGAATGTCGCGCGTCGTCGACATGGCCAGATCGCCATCGATGCGCATATGCGCTTCACCTTCGTCATCGGTTTCGGTCGCAAGGCGATGCAGCACGAAGCCCCGCCCCGGTTCCACCGGGCCACCGAACCGCACCGGGATATCAAGCGTCTCGGTCCCGGTGTCGATGCCCAATTGCGCAAGCAGATCCGAGAAACCGATCTCGGGCATCGGGCGGTTGACGACAAGCCCCATCGCACCCTCATCGGAATGGGCGCAGACGAGAATTACCGAATGCTCGAATCGCGGGTCGCGCATGCCTGGCATGGCGATCAGCATCTTGCCCGTCAGGTTGATGACATTGTCCAAACGGAACTCCCCTTCTCTCTCATTTCAAAGATCGGGTTTTACGCAGGGTTTCGCAAGGGATCGCGGCATTTTGCCGGTATTGTGACTTCACCCGTCCCCCGGCTGCCACCTAAGAATGCAGTCATGAAGTGGTTTGCGTTCCTTTTGATTTCAACGATTCCGGCGCTGGCGCAGGACGGCGGCACGATGCCGTCCGAACTTCCGCCGGGGCTTGTATCGGTTGAATTGCTGCCCGGCTGGACCCTGCCCGATGGTCATCGGATGGTCGCCTTGTCGGTCGTGCTGGAGCCCGGCTGGAAGACCTATTGGCGCAGCCCGGGCGATACCGGTGTGCCGCCGCAATTCGACTGGCAGGGTTCTGGCAATCTGGCAAGCGTCGCCATCCATTGGCCGCGCCCCGAGGTGATCGAATCCGGTGGCGAGCGGACCTTGGGTTATCACGACAGGCTGATCCTGCCGATCGAGGCCGTGCCTGCCCAGCCGGATCAGCAGGTCGAACTCAGGGCCGTGATCGATTTCGGGATCTGCGAGGAAATCTGCGTTCCGGTCCAGGTGACGCTGGCCGCGCCACCTGCTCATCACGCCCCCGATCCCG
Source organism: Paracoccus sp. MBLB3053 (assembly GCF_031822435.1). Lineage (NCBI taxonomy): Bacteria > Pseudomonadati > Pseudomonadota > Alphaproteobacteria > Rhodobacterales > Paracoccaceae > Paracoccus > Paracoccus aurantius. The sequence continues at coordinate 1,166,920 of NZ_JAVQLW010000001.1, forward strand.
CGATCGAGGCCGCGCTTGCCGAGACGCCCGAGCTTTCGAGCGAAAAACCCAGTTGCCGGATCGACGAGATCAGCGACGGCTTGCGCGTCACGGCTGAATTCAAGGATCACGAGGCGCCCGAGGTGGCGATGGAACTCGACGATGACGATGTCTGGGTGTCGCAGCCAGAGCTGTCGCAAGCTGGCCATGTCCTGACGGCCAAGGCCGATTTCATCGACGGAACGGGAAGGCCCTTTCCGCTGGATGCGGCCCATCTGAGACTGACGCTGATCGGCCCCGACAGTGCGACCGAGTTCATGGGCTGCAGGCCGGTGCTTGACTAGGGGCGCGGCCCTGCATCCAGCCGCGCGGCGATCGACAGCAGATCGGCCCAGGCCTCGCGCTTGGCCAGAGGCGTTCGCAGCAGATAGGCCGGGTGCGTCATCGGCAGTGCCGAGAGCCCGAAGGCCTCGGTCCAGCCACCGCGCAGCTTCAGGATGCCTTGCCGGTTCAGCGCCGCGATGCAGGGCGTGTTGCCCATCAGGACAATGATCTCTGGCTGCGCCAGTTCGACATGGCGCCGCAGGAAGGGCAGCATCAACGCGATCTCAGCCGCTTCCGGCCGCCTGTTTCCCGGCGGACGCCAGGGCAGGACATTGGTGATGTAAATCGCTTTTTCGGCATCGGCCGCGTCGCGGGCAAGCCCGATTGCTCCGAACATCCGATCCAGAAGCTGGCCGGCTCGACCGACGAAGGGTCGACCCTGCAGGTCCTCTTCCTCGCCTGGCGCCTCGCCGATCACCATGACCCGTGCCCCGGCCCGTCCGTCGGCGAAGCAGAAGTTCCGCGCGCCCTTTTTCAGCTCGATCGGCTCGAAGGCTTCCTGCGCGGCGGCGAGCGCTGCAAGCGTTCCGGCCGCGGAGGCCGATTGTTCGGCCAGCGCGACAAGATCGCGCGCCTCGTCGCGCGGGGCAGGGGGCGGCGCAGGTGCGGCGGTTGCAGGGACAGAGGCGATGCGGTCGGGCAGGTCGTAGCGATCTAGCGGATCGTCCAGGCATGGTTCGTCGGCGCCCAGCTCTGCCTGCCATTGCAGAAGAGCCAGCGCGGTCTGCGCATCCAGTGCGAATCCCCGATAGGTCGGATCAGCCGTCATGCGCGCAGGCTAAGGCCCGAGAGGCGCGCGGGCAAGCCGCCGCCTGCCGCGCGGGCGCATCGTCACTGCGACTGGGTGATCGGCGTCGTTCCGCCCCCCATCTCGACAAGCCGCTGGATCAGCGGCCTGGCCTGCGGGCCGATGCGATCACAGGCGTCGGGATCGTCGAGCAGCTTGAAGGCGGGGCCGTAATAGTCGCGGTCATATGACCTTGCATCCAATCCCAGCTTTGCCGCGAGACGGTCACCGGTTCCGGTAATCAATGTCCATTCGCCATTGCTGATCTCGTAGCCCGAACAGTTCGAGGTAATGACATTCACATTCGCGAGTTCGGTGATCAGCGACTTGGCCTCTTCGGTGCTCAGGCCGGACACGTCCGGCAATTCGACGGTGACGCCTCCGTCGGCAAGCGCCGCGCTTGTCATCATGACGAGCGCGCCGGCCGCAGCCGTGAGTGCATGCATGGGTTGCCCCTTTATTCCGATTGCCGGCCCATCCCGCCCGAAGCGGTCATCACCTGCAACCCAATTCGCCGTGAACTTGACGCTGCGGGGCTGCAGGGCTAGGCGGTTTCACGAACCGCGCGTAGCACGAGAGGATGCCCTGCGATGACCACCCATTCCCTGCTGATTCTGCCCGGCGACGGCATCGGTCCCGAAGTCATGACCGAGGTCCGCAAGGTCATCGACTGGTTCCAGGCGAACAAGGGCATCCAGTTCGAGGTCAGCGAAGACCTTGTGGGCGGTGCCGCCTATGACAAGCATGGCGTGCCGCTGGCCGACGAAACCATGCAGAAGGCTCAGGAAGTCGATGCCGTCCTTCTGGGCGCGGTCGGCGGCCCGGCCTATGACAACCTCGATTTTTCGGTCAAGCCCGAGCGCGGGCTCTTGCGGCTGCGCAAGGAAATGGACCTGTTCGCGAACCTGCGCCCGGCGCAATGTTTTGATGCGCTGGCCGATTTCTCGTCGCTGAAGCGTGAAGTCGTTGCCGGACTCGATATCCTGATCGTGCGCGAACTGACCTCGGGCGTGTATTTCGGCGAGCCGCGCGGCATCCATTCCGACGACAACAACCCGCAGAACGAAGGTGGCCGCGTCGGCATCAACACCCAGCGCTACACCTCGGGCGAGATCCGTCGCGTCGCGCGTGCGGCCTTCGAGTTGGCCAAGAAGCGCGGCAACCGCGTCTGCTCGATGGAAAAGGCCAACGTCATGGAATCGGGCATCCTGTGGCGCGAGGAAGTGCAATGGGTCCATGACAACGAATATCCGGAAGTCGAGCTGTCGCACATGTATGCCGATAACGGCGCGATGCAGCTGGTGCGCCGCCCGAACCAGTTCGACGTCATCGTGACCGACAACCTGTTCGGCGACATTTTGTCTGACGCCGCAGCGATGCTGACCGGTTCGCTTGGAATGCTGCCCTCCGCGAGCCTCGGCGCGCCGATGGCGAATGGCCGTCCCAAGGCGATGTATGAGCCGGTCCACGGCTCCGCCCCCGATATCGCGGGGCAGGGCAAGGCCAATCCGATCGCCTGCATCCTCAGCTTCGCCATGGCGCTGCGCTACAGCTACGATCTGGGCGCCGAGGCCGACCTGCTGGAAAAGGCCATCGAGAAGGTGCTGGCCGATGGCGTCCGCACCGCAGACCTGATGGGCCCCGAAGGCGGCACGCCGGTCACCACCTCGCAGATGGGCGACAAGATCGTCGAAGCCCTCTCGGTCCTCTGAGCCAACCAAGCGCCCGCCCTTATCGGCGGGCGCAGCTTTTTCTGGCGATGGGGGAGCGATGCCGGGAAATTTCAAGGGCGCGCTTCTGGCGCTGCTGTCCATGGGGATCTATTCGACCCATGACGTGATCATCAAGCTGCTGGGCGAAAGTTACCCGGCGCTGCAGATCCTGTTCTTCTCGGCCCTGTTTTCCTTTCCGCCCATCGCCATCCTGCTGCTTCGGGACCCGACGCATGGCACGCTGCTGCCGCGTTCGCCCTTCTGGGTGACTTTGCGGGCGATCTGCGTGGTGAATTCCGGGATTTGCGGCTTTTACGCCTTTTCTGTCCTGCCGCTGGCGCAGGTCTATTCGATCCTGTTCGCCTCGCCCTTGCTGATCACCCTGCTTTCGGTGCCGATCCTGGGCGAGCGTGTGGGGCTGGCGCGCGGGCTTGCCGTGGCGGTGGGTCTCGCGGGCGTGCTGGTCGTGCTGCGCCCAGGCTATCTGGCGCTGGAACTGGGGCATTTCGCGGCGCTTCTGGCCGCATTCTCCAGCGCGATGGCGGCTGTGTCCGTGCGCAGGTTGGGCCGGACCGAACGGACGGTGATCCTGATCCTGTGGCCGATCATCGGGAACTTCATCCTGACCGGTCTTTCGCTTGGCTTTGCCTACCGCCCGATGGAAGGGCTGGACCTTGCCCTGACCGGGTTGATCGCGGTGCTGGGTCTGACGGCGGGCTTCCTGCTGATCCAGGCCTATCAAGCCGGCGAGGCGGCGAATGTCGCGCCGATGCAATATTCCCAGATGCTTTGGGCGGTTGCCTATGGCTGGCTCGTCTTCGACGAGAATCCCGATGCGGCGACACTGGCGGGGGCGGGGCTCATCATCGGTTCCGGACTTTTCATCCTGATGCGGGAACGTCGGGGCGGATCGCGTCTTCGGCCGGTGACCGAAGCGCGGCTTCGCAGCGAAACCGTCACCGCGCCACGCGCGCTCTTGCTGCGCCGGCTTCTGCGGCGCGAGTGATCGCGACTGAGAAAACCGCACGACCCCCCTTGCATTCCTTTGTCCTACAGGCTACCTGCCAGCCCACGGTCGGAGCGTAGCGCAGCCTGGTAGCGCACCTGCTTCGGGAGCAGGGGGTCGGAGGTTCGAATCCTCTCGCTCCGACCATTTCCCGAATCGCGAAACGACAGATGTTTCGTCCTTTCCGGATAGCTTCAACATTTTTGCGACAATGTGACCGTGCCTAGCTCTCGGGCCTGATCCCTTGCCTTTGACGGCTCTGCGCCAGACCTTCTGCGCTGTCCGCACCCGACCGGGGGCGCGTTGACCGAAAGGTAAGAATTCGCGAAGAGCCGGATTAAACTTCGCGAAGAAAGACGCATTCCCGGCTTGCCCGGATTGCAGCCTGACTGACCGGTCCCGACAGTGATGCCGAGGCTGATCGCCTCATGCCTTGTTGTGTGACGGAGAGAGATCATGGCGACTATTCGCGGCAATGACGATGACAATCGCGTCAATGGCACCGATGCTGCCGACCGCCTGTTCGGCATGTCCGGGGATGATACCATCCTTGGCGCCGGAGGAGATGACACAATCGATGGCGGCGAAGGCAATGACCGGATCGATGCCGGGGAAGGGGCGAACAGGATTCTTGCCCGCAGCGGCAATGACGTGATCGATGCCGGTGACGGCAATGACATCATCGACGCCGGCGAGGGGAACGACATCGTCCGCGCCGGATCGGGCGACAACCGCATCACCCTGGGAGAGGGCAATGATTCCTCGGTCTCTGGCGGGGGCCGGGACACGATTTCGGCGGGAGACGGCAATGACACCGTCTGGGCCGGTGGTGGGCGCGACCATATCGACGCGGGTGAAGGCGACGACCATATCCATGGGCAGAACGGCAATGATCGCATTTCCGCACATGAGGGGAACGACACGCTTGACGGCGGGCGGGGCAATGACACGATGACGGGCGGCGCAGGCGATGACGTCTTCATCTGGAATGGCGGCAAGGATCGCATCACCGATTTCGAAGATGACGATGACGAGATAGACGTCTCGGCCTATGCGCGCTTCGACAGCTTTGCCGATATTCGCGATGCGGCAGTCCAGAGCGGCGACGACGTCGTGATCCAGGCGGGCACGGATCGGCTGGTGATCGAGGACCTGCAACTGAACCAGCTCAGCAGCGACGATTTCATCTGGTAAGGCTCATGAGCACTGACGCCGATGGCGCGATCCTTCGGCGTCACGCCTTTGGCCGAACCCGCATGCCACGACCCGCCGTGCCTCTCCGGCGCGGTCACAAGCCAATCCGGTAACCCGCACCACGGACCGTGTGAATGAGGCTCGGCTTTGCATCGCCGTCGATCTTGTTGCGCAGATAGCGGATATAGACGTCGACCACCTTCGATCCTGGGTCGAAGCCATATCCCCAGTTGTTGTTCAGGATCTGGCTGCGACTCAGCACTGCGCCGCTATGTTCCATCATGTAACGCAGCAGACTGAATTCCTTCGGCGTCAGGGTGATGTCGCGACCGGCGCGGGTTACCTGACGGGTCGTCGGATCCAGCACGAGGTCGGCGACCTGCAGAACGGGATCGAGCCGCATCCCCGGGGCACGTCGCAAGAGCGCCTCGACCCGGGCGACCAGCTCGTCAAAGGCGAAAGGCTTGGTCAGATAGTCATCCGCCCCGGAATTCAGCCCCTCGATCTTTTCGCCGAGCGCATCGCGCGCCGTCAGCATCAGGACGCTCGAGGTGATGTTTTCGCTGCGCATCTGCCGACAGATGGTCACGCCGTCATGGTCGGGCAGCATGCGGTCAAGGATGACCAGTGGATAGTCCGCCTTGCGCATCATGCGCATGGCGTTCTGCCCGTCGCCGGCAATGTCCAGCATATGCCCCTCTGCCTTCAACCCGCGATAGACGAAGCTCGCGATGCGGGGGTCATCCTCAACCAGCAGAATCTTTGCCATCTGCACCTCCGGCCTGAAGTGGGACCCAGATGCGGAGCGTCGTCAAGCGTTCGGCGCTGGCAATCTCGATCCGACCGCCATGGCCCTCGACGATCCATTTGGCGATGGCAAGTCCCAGCCCCGTACCACCCTGATCGGGCGTCCCGGATTGGCGAGAGCGGTAGAATCGGCTGAAGACATGGGGCAGTTCGGCGGCAGGTATATCGGCGCCCCGGTTTCGGATCGCGAACTCGGCCCCCTCCTTGTCGCAGTCCAGGGTGAAGCGCACCGTCGAGCCCGGATCGGCATATTTGATCGCATTGTCGAGCACGATCATCAACGCCTGCGCAAGACGGCCTGCATCTGCGCTCGCGCGGCAGGGCCCTGCGGGACCCTGGATCTCGATCCGGATTTCGCGGGCTGCGGCAAGGATTTCCGCGTCCGCATGCACGATTTCAAGGATGTCGCGCAGGTCAAGCGCCTGCATGTCGAAACGGATCGCATCGACTTCGGCCCGGGCAAGGAACAAGAGGTCCTCGACCAGACGCGTCATCTGGTGGCACAGCGTGACCACGCGTTCCAACGTCTCGCGATATTCCCCGACGGTTCTGCTTGCCCCGCGCAAGGCAATCTCCGCCTCACCCCGGATGACCGTCAGGGGGGTGCGCAATTCGTGACCGATATCGGCCAGAAACAGCATGCGGCTGTGATTGAGCGTTTGCAGCCTGGAATTGGCTTCCTCAAGCTCTCCCGAGCGGCGACCGACCTCGTGTTCCAGCCCGGCCTGCACGTCGAGCAATGCGGTGCGCTGCACCTCGAGCCGCGAGGCGGCATTGTCGATCTGGCCGGCGAGGCTCGCGAATTCGTCCCGTCCGCGGTATCCGATGCGATAGCCCAGATCACCCTCGGCGATCGCCCGGGTGGCGTTCTCCAGCGCCTGGATCGGCCGGGTCAGCGACCGGCTGAGCAGCCAGGCCGCCATCGCCGAGAACAGGAAGGCCGCTGCGGTCACAAGGCTGATGATCCATTCCAGTTCGCGTTCCAGGCGATTGGCCTGGGATTGGAACTGGCGCAGTTCGGCTTCCTCGTCAGCGATGGCCGCGCTGATATGAACCTCCAGCGTCGTATCCAGCCGGTTCTCGATCTCGTCGCGAAAGATTTGCACCGCCTCGTCCAGCCGCCCCTCGTCGCGCAGCAGAAGCAGCCTTTGCGTGCGCAGGTCGATATCCTCGTAAAGCTTGCGCATCTCGGCCACGCGCTCCAGCTCGCGCTCTTCGTTGGCGCTCCCCGCCGGCAGCGACAGAATGGCAAGCTCGTCACGGATCAGATCCTCCAGCCGATCAAGGCTGGTCTCAAGACTGTCGCGGGCCTCGTTGAAATCCGAAAGCTCGGTGCGCCCCAGCAACAGCAGTTCCGCGACATTCTCGGAATAGCGGTTCATCGCGGCGGACATGCGGATGACACTGTCGAGCTGTGCCCCGGCAAGCCGGTTGCGATCGAAATAATAATCGATCCTTCCGACATAGAGCCAGGTGACCGTGGCCACACTCAGCAGCATTGCCGTCACGAGAAACTGGAACGACAGGATCTTGAGGCGGATGGTCATGATTCTGGACGGGCTCCTGCAGGCGATCCAAGGCGATGCGACCAGCTGCCGCTTGGCCGATCCGGCAGTTTAAGCGCCGGCGTTCCGGCCAGGTGAACTGCGCCCGTGGGGGAGTGTTGACCGAAGCGGGATACGAAAGATAGCGCGGGACCGATGAAATTATCACGAAGCCGCCCTGTCGATCTCACGCCAAGGCAGCCTATCCTGATGCTGCCCAGGACCACCAGATGCAGGCCAAGCAGCTCGCAGACGACCGGGAACATGGATGGCTGGGCCCGATCTGCCTATCGAGACTTCCGACCTGAAATCACGAAAGGCGTGCGGCCCGATCCCCGATGGCGGCTATTGCGAAACAATGCCCCCTGCCGATGCCTATTCCGGCTGTCGGCAGGGGGCGTCCCTCGCTGCGAAAGGGTTCAGGCATCGCTTTCGGTAAAGACTTCGTCCCGACGCTTCCTGATCTGGGGCATGAAGATCAGGATGAGCACGGCGAGCGTCACCAGAAGCAGCGTCGCGCTGATCGGGCGGGTGAAGAAGGTCATCGGATCGCCCCGCGACAGGATCATCGCCCGGCGCAGGTTTTCCTCGAGCAGCGGACCCAGAACAAAGCCCAGAAGCAGCGGCGCGGGCTCGCAGCGCAGCTTGGACATGACATAGCCCAAGAGCCCGAAGAACGCGACCGCGAACAGGTCATAGCTGTTCGAGTTCACCGAATAGACCCCGATCGAACACATCGCCATGATGATGGGGAAAAGCACGTAATAGGGCACGGTCAGCAGCTTTACCCAAAGCCCGATCAGCGGCAGGTTCAGGACCACCAGCATCAGGTTCCCGATCCACATGCTGGCGATGATGCCCCAGAACAGCGCGGGCTGCTGCGTCACGACATTCGGCCCCGGCACGATGCCTTGGATGATCATCGCACCGATCATCAGCGCCATGACCGGGTTCGCCGGAATACCGAGTGTCAAAAGCGGGATGAAGCTGGTCTGCGCGCCCGCGTTGTTCGCGCTTTCCGGTCCGGCGACGCCCGCCAGGGCGCCCTTGCCGAATTCCTCGGGGTGGTCCGAAAGCTTCTTCTCGACCGTGTAGGATGCAAAGCTCGCAAGGATCGCGCCGCCGCCCGGCAGAATGCCAAGGGCCGAGCCGACGACCGTGCCACGCACCACCGGCCCCGCCATCTCGCGGAATTCGGCGCGGCTGGGAAAGAGGCTGCTGATCGACTTTGTCATCACCTCGCGGTCATGCTCGTCCTCGAGATTGCGCAGGATCTCGGCGATACCGAAGACGCCGACGGCCAGCGCCACGAAGTTCAGCCCGTCGGCATATTGAATGATGCCCATCGTGAAACGGGGCGTGCCGGTATAGATGTCGGTTCCGACCATGCCCAGCAGCAGGCCCAGAACCACCATGGCCAGCGCCTTCAGAACCGAGCCATGGGCCAGCGCGACCGACATGACAAGCCCCATGACCATCAGGCTGAAATACTCGGCCGCGCCGAATTTAAGCGCGATCGTCGTCAAGGGCGGGGCAAAGATCGCGACGAGGAAGGTCGCGACCGTGCCCGCGAAGAAGGACCCCAGCGCGGCGGTCGCAAGCGCGGTCCCGGCCTTGCCCTTGCGCGCCATCTGGTAGCCATCGATCGCGGTCACGGCGGATGAGCTTTCGCCCGGCATGTTGATCAGGATCGCCGTGGTCGAGCCGCCATATTGCGCGCCGTAATAGATCCCCGCCAGCATGATGAGCGAGCTGACCGGCTCAAGCTGGAAGGTGATCGGCAAGAGCATGGCGATGGTCGCGGTGGCCCCGATGCCCGGCAAGACCCCGATCAGCGTGCCAAGGATCACCCCTATGAGGCAGAAAAGGATATTCGCCAGCGAGGATGCGACCGAAAAACCCAGCGCGAGATTGTTCAGAAGTTCCATGTCACGCCCTCAGAACGGCAGCCAGGGGCCAAAGCGGCGGAACGGCAGACCCAGCCCATAGCTGAAGATCAGCGTCGAAAGCAGCGTGACTGCAAGCGCCAGCAGAAGCGAATGCAAGGGTTTCATCCGCATCGAGGCCTGCGCCGCGATCAGCGTGGCCAGGAACAGCGCCGGCACGAAGCCCAGCCCCCGAACCGTCAGGCCAAAGAAGATCGGCGCGGGCAGGATGAACAGCATCCCGCGCCACGCGATCCTGCCGAAAGGCTCGTCTTCGCTGCCGAATGCCTTCAGGAAAACCAGCAACCCCAGCAGGAACAGCAGCCCCGACAGGACCATCGGGAAATATCCCGGCCCCATGCGCAGCGAGGTGCCAAGCTCCAGCCCGCGTGTCTGCCAGCCGAAGAAGGCTGCCGCCGCCATCAGCAACAGACCCGCCGCGATATCGGTGCGGTCCTTTGGTTTGGTGGACATGCGCCAACCCTCCATGAAGATGGCCCCGCCGAGGCGGGGCCGCATTGGATCAGTCGGCATAGACGCCGGCAGCCTCGATCACCGGCTTCCAGCGGGCGATCTCGGATTCCAGCTGGGCCTGAAGCGCGGCGGGCGTGGCGTCCTCGGCCGAGGAAGGCGCGGTTCCCAGATCGGCCATGGCCTTGATCACGCCCTCATCGGCCAATGCCGCCTGCAGCGCCTTGGACAGCCGCTCATTGGCTTCGGCGGGCGTGCCCTTGGGCGTGTAGATGCCGTGCCAGATCGCGAATTCCAGGCTTTCCAGTCCGGATTCCTTGGCGGTCGGCAGATCGGGGAACAGCGGCAGGCGTTCGGGCGTGGTCACCGCATAGGGCTTGATGGTGCCGCCCTGGATCTGCTGTGTCGTGTTGGTCGTCTGGTCGCACATGATATCGACCTGCCCGCCCAGAAGGTCGGTCATCGCCGGTCCGGTGCCCTTGTAGGGAACAGTCACCATCGGCGTTTCCAGCGCCTGCATCAAGAGCATGCCGCACAGATGCGAGGCCGCGCCGATGCCCGCATTGGCCAGCGTCAGCTTGTCGGCATTGGCCTTGACGTAATCCTTGAAGCCATTGATGTCGGCCGGCTCGAAATCCTTCCTCGCGACCAGAACCATCGGCACCTCGGTCACAAGGCCCACATATTCGAAGGCGGCCAGCGGATCATAGGCAAGGTTGCGGTAAAGCGTGGCCGAGGTGGCCATGCCGATATGATGAAGAAGCATCGTGTAGCCATCCGGCTCGGCCTTGGCGACCTGGCCCGCGCCCAGCGTGCCGCCCGCGCCGCCGACATTCTCGATCACGATCGTCTGGCCCAGATCGGCCGACATCTTCTCGGCGACCAGGCGGGCGACAGTATCGGTCGGCCCGCCCGCCGAGAAGGGCACCACCATGGTCATCTGCCGCGACGGGTAATCCTGCGCGAAGGCCGGCGCGGTCAGCATCGTTGCGGCGACAAGCGCGCCGACAAGCTTCGAGATAGACATTTTCCCCTCCCAAGGACTGCATGTCCGGCGGTCTCCCTGGCCGCCTCTGGTGCCAGATTGCGGCCATCGCCCGTGCGGCGCAAAATGCCTAGATGCGGCTTGGACAGCCATATCGGCGATTTATCGCGAGAACGGGTGGAAAGGGTAACATCGCCCGCCGAAAATGTGTGGATTGCCACCCATCGCTGGCGTCAGGCCGCGCCGTCCTCGCCGGTGTCGACAATCATGCGCCGGTCCAGCGCGTATTTCTGCATCTTCTCGTAAAGCGTCTTTCGCGAAATGCCCAAGGTCTCATAGACCGGTCGCAGCCGTCCGCCATGCGCGGCGATGGCCCCCGCGATCAGGCTGCGCTCGAAATCCGCGACCCGGTCCGACAGGCGCGCGCCCGCCTCGGGGGCAAGCTCGGCATGTTCCAGACCCAGCACGAAGCGTTCGGCCAGATTGCGCAATTCGCGCACATTGCCGGGCCAGTCCTTGGCGGCGAGCCCCGACAGGAAAGCGGCAGGGGCGGCGCGTTCGGGAATGTGGTGGCGAGCCGCGGATTCGCGGACCAATTGCAGGAACAGCAGCGGGATATCCTCGCGCCGCGCCGATAGCGGCGGGACATGCAGCACGGCGACATTCAGCCGCCAGTACAGGTCCTCGCGGAAATCACCCCTTGCGACGGCCCCGGCCAGGTCGACCTTGCTGATCGCCATGAAGCGCACGTCCAGCGGAACCGGATCGTTCGAGCCCAGCCGGGTGATCACCCGTTCCTGCAGCACGCGCAGCAGCTTCGCCTGCAATTCCAGCGGCATCGACCCGATCTCATCCAGCAGGACGGTGCCGCCGCGGGCATGTTCGAACTTGCCGTAGCGCGGGCGCAGCGCGCCGGGAAAGGCGCCCGCCTCATGGCCGAACAGCTCGGATTCGATCAGCGCTTCGGGCAAGGCGGCACAATTGATCGCGATGAAAGGGCGCCCGGCCCGCGCCGAGATGTCGTGCAGCGCGCGGGCCACGACCTCCTTGCCGGCGCCAGTGGGGCCGATGATCAGCGTATCCGCATCCGATGCGCCGATCGCCCGCAAGCGGTAGCGCAGGTCCACCATGACCTGCGTGCGGCCGGGCAGGCGGGCCTCGATGTCATCGCGCTTGCCCGCGACGGCGCGCAGCCTCCTGTTTTCCAGCACCAGCCCGCGATGTTCCAGCGCGCGGCGGATGACGGTCGCGAGATCCTGCACCACAAAGGGCTTCTCGATGAAATCATAGGCGCCGCCACGGATCGCCTCGACGGCCAGCGGCACCTCGGCATGGCCGGTCACGAGGATCACCGGAATATCCGGGTCCACCTCGTGCAGCCGTCCCAGCAGGGTCATCCCGTCCATGCCGGGCATGCGGATGTCGCTGACGACGACCCCCGCGAAACCCGGAGCGGCCAAGGCAAGCGCTTCGTCCGCGCTGGCCAGAGGCTCGACGGCAAAGCCCGCAAGCTCAAGCGCCTGCGCGCTGGATGAGCGCATCTGTTCGTCGTCATCGACCAGAAGAACGCGGCCCGTGCTCATGCCGCAGCCTCGGTCGCGGGGGCCGCATGCAGGCGCAGGCAGAATTCGGCGCCGGGCTCCATGTTGCGGCAGGTGATGTCGCCCCCGAAATCGCGCACGATATTGGCCGTGATCGACAGCCCCAGCCCCAGCCCCGCACCCATCCCCTTGGTGGTGAAGAATGGGTCGAAGATCCGCGGCGTGATGGACTCGGGGATGCCGGTGCCGCGATCCCTGACCCGGATCACGACCCGTCCGCTTTCGACGCATGCAGACAGGGTGATGCGCCGGTCCCCGGCGCTCTCGACCGCATCGGCGGCATTGGTGATCAGGTTGACCAGCACCTGTTGCAGTCGCGTGGGCCCCGCCCGCAGCAATGGCAGCGTCTCGGGCAGGTCCAGCTCCAGCACGGCCCCGCTGCTCGCCAGCCGGGCGGCGACGATGGTGCGCGTTTCCTCCAGCAGCGGGGCCAGCGCCACCGCGCCCAGCTTTTCGTCGGGCTTTCGCGCGGCCTGTCGCAGATGCTTTCCGATGGCGGACATGCGGTCGACCAGCGACAGGATATGGCCGATATTCTCGCAAGCGCGGCCGTGATCGCCGCGCTCGATCAGGATCATGGCGCTGTCGGCATAGTTGCGCGCCGCCGCCAGGGGCTGGTTGATCTCATGCGAAAGCGAGGCCGACATCTGCCCCAGCGCGGCCAGCTTGCCGACCTGCACGAGACTGGCCTGCGCCGCGCGCAGCTCGGCCTCGGTCGCGCGCCGCTCGGCGATCTCCTGTTCAAGCTGGCTGTTGGCGCGGGCAAGTGCCGCGGTCCGCTCGATCACCCGCCGCTCCAGCTCGGCATGGGCGAAACGCTCCATCGCAAGCCGCTCGGCCGCCTGGACGCGGCGCTGGCGCCACATCAGCGCCCCGAAACCGGCCGCCGAAAGCAAAAGCACCAGGCTCGCGACCGCCAGCCGCGCCTCGGAACGCAGTTCCGCGCTGTTCAGCAGAACATGCACCCGCCAGCCCGCATCGGGCATCTCTTGCGAGGCCATGATGTAATCCTGGGGCCCCGCCGCGTCCGACAGGCGCAGGACCGGCACCCCGTGCATGATCCCGACCCGATGCGGAAATTCGGTCAGCGGGGTATCGGCATATCGCCGTTCGGCAAGGCTGCGGGCCAGCCGCTCGGGGGTCAGGGGCGTCAGGCTGTGGTAAAGCCAGTCCGGCTCTGAGGCCAGAAAGACCGCGCCGTCCGGATCGGTGACCAGAACCCGGTGCTCGCCGCCGCGCCAGGCGCTTTCGATCCGTTCGACCCCGATCTTGACGGCGACGACCGCGATGATCCGCCCGGTTTCGTTCCTGACCGGGGCGGAAAAATAATAGCCCCTGACGCCCGAAGTGGTGCCGACACCGAAGAACCGCGCCGGACGGCCTGCCATCGCGTCGATGAAATAGGGCCGATAGCTGAAATTCTGCCCGATGAAGCTGTTCGGCCCGCGATGGGTCGAATGGGCGATGGTCTCGCCATCGGGCAGGATCAGGTAGATATCCGAGGCTTCCAGCGCCTCGTTCTGCTCGGCGAGCCACAGGTTCACCTGCCGGCGCAGCGCCGCGTTTTCCGGTTCGGCCGCCAGCCGGTTGATCAGGTCCTGTTCGCCGACAAGCTGCGGCACGACCTCGTAGCGTGCGAGATCGGCGCGCAGCGCGTTCACCGTCAGGCGCAGCGCCGTCGCCGCGCGGTTCTGGCCGGTCGCAAGGTAATGCTGAAAGGCTGCCTGCGATCCAAGCCACAGCACCAGCCCCAGAAGCACCGCCATCAGGGCCGATGGCCAAATCATCGCCCGCCGCCCTCGCGGCCCCGCAGGCAGGGCTAGGCGCATGGGCGGCGTGCCGCGCGTGCCGGGCTTTCGATCATGCAGCTGTCCTCACATCCCCTGGCGAAATGTGACAGCTTGCCCCGCGTCGCGCAATCTTTCCGTCAGATGACGAGCACGCCCGAATGCTTGGCCTTGTGCTCGGGCTCGACATGGATGGTGATCAGCGCCTCGGGCAGGTGGGATTTCAGCGCCTGCTCGACCCGGTCGCAGATGTCATGCGCCTGATCGACGGTGGTCTGGCCGTCCACCACCAGGTGGAAATCGATGAAGGTCTTGGGCCCGGCATGGCGGGTGCGCAGGTCATGCGCCTCGATCGCGCCGGTCGCATGGTCCGAGATCGTGCTGCGGATCTTCTCGAGCATCTCCTCCGAGACCGCCTCGTCCATCAGCCCGGACAGGGACGCGGCCATGACCTTCCAGCCCGACCACAGGATGTTGACCGCGACCAGCGCCGCCAGCGCCGGGTCGAGGATCGACCAGCCGGTGACGACGGCAAGCGCCACGCCGATCACCACCCCGACCGAGGTCACGACATCCGACAAAAGATGATGGCCATCCGCGACCAGCGCCGGCGATCGCAGGCGCCTGCCGCGCGTCAGCAGCACCCAGCACCACCAGCCGTTGATGCAGCTCGCGACGATATTGATCAGCAGCCCTTCCAGCGGGGCGTCCAGCACGCGCGGTTCCAGAAATGCGGCAAGGGATTCGCGCAGGATCAGCAGCGCCGCGACGATGATCATCACGCCCTCCAGCACGGCGCTGAAGAACTCGGCCTTGTGATGCCCATAGGGATGTTCGCGATCCGCCGGTCGCGCGGCCACCCGGATCGCGATCAGCGCGGCGATCGCCGTCGCCACGTTCACCGTGCTTTCCATCGCATCCGAGAGCAGCGCGATCGACCCGGTCAGCCACCAGGACAGGGTCTTGAGGCCAAGAACGAGGAGTCCGACGAAAATGCTGCCGATTGCGATTCTTTCGGTAGCAGGCATGCGCGCTTCCCTGTTCGAATCTGTCGAAGGGGTGGTTTAGCGGGGATTGTCGGGATCGCCAACTGTAGAGGTTAAGATTGGCTGCTCCTCGAGCTGCGTGGAGGTTCAACGGCGTGGTGAACCTATACCGGTGATCAGTCGTAACGACCTGCGCAAAATTCTCGATGTGCTTTTGCCCGGATTGCTTTTCCGTTTTTGCTCGCAGATTAGATGAAGCTGTGGAACGGTTTAGTAGGTTGAAGGGGCAGCTAATTTGGAAATTACAGCTCTCATAGTGCTCGCCGCATTTGCTGCGGTATTGATGTTTTGGCGACTCAGCCGATCGCGTATGCGGCAAGAGTTGGAAGACGAGATGGCGCGTGCATATCCAGAAAAACGCGAAAAGTCGTCAGTCAGGACTGACACCAAGACTGTAGAGCCCGTTCCAACTCGGAAGGTTCTTCAGGGGTCAGCCTATGTTGTGGACGGCGACACCATCACTATTAAAAAGACCCAGATTCGTCTGTTTGGCATCGACGCCGCTGAATTGGACCATCCTTACGGAAAGAAGGCCAAGTGGGCTTTGACTTCGCTTTGCAAAGGCCACTCCGTCCGGGCCGAGGTCACCGAGCAAGATACCCATGGGCGGACTGTTGCAAGATGTTACCTGCCGGATGGCCGTGATCTCTCCGCTGAAATGGTCAAGCTGGGCTTGGCTATAGACTGGCCGAAGTTTTCGGGTGGGCAGTATCGAACCCTCGAAACTGCAGATGCGCGGAAGAAACTATGGCTTGCCGACGCTCGGCAGAAGGGGCGGTTGGACGTGTGGGAGAGGTTTGAAGCCAAACAGGGCATGCGCAAGTCCGAAACGTAGCCTGGGCTCACGGGCTTAGGCGGCTCGTGGAATCCCCCTCGCAGTTCCTGTTCGGCGCGCCCTCACCTCACCTCTGTGCCAAGGCGCTCCCGTCACGTGGCCGTGGCCTGCCCGTTTGATCCAAGCAAAACACGGGTGACACTTGATGGGTCGGAAAGTGCACATACTGCCTTTTTCAAAAATAGAAACGGGGGCCAAGTGGCCCCCGCTCCTTTATCTTCACTCCGCCGGAACGGCTGCCAGGTCCTCCACATCCGCGATGGGATGCTTGAGATGCGGCAGCATCTCTTTCGGGCAGACCTGCAGGAAATTGGCCTTTTCCTCGGCCCAGTTCTGCAGGATCTCGCTCGCCCGGCGCGAGCCGGTTTCCTTGAAATGCCGCTCGATCAGGCCCTTCAACTCGCCTTCCCAATGGTCCTGGGTGACGGGGCAAAGGATCAGTGTCTCGGCGTTGATGTAGTCGCGCGCCAGACCCTCGCGGTCGTAAAGATAGGCCATGCCCCCGGTCATGCCTGCGCCGAAATTGGCGCCGATCCGGCCCAGGATCACGGCGACACCGCCGGTCATGTATTCGCAGCCGTTCGAGCCGCAGCCCTCGATCACCACCTTGGCGCCCGAGTTGCGCACCCCGAAACGCTCGCCCGCGCGGCCCGCCGCGAACAGGTGACCATCGGTCGCGCCGTAAAGCACGGTATTGCCGATGATGGTGTTGTCGGCGGCGGTCAGCGGGCTTGCCATCGGCGGGCGCACCACGATGGTCCCGCCCGACAGGCCCTTGCCGACATAGTCGTTGGCATCGCCCGAAACCTCGATCTTGAGGCCCGGAGCCGCGAAGGCCCCCAGCGACTGGCCGGCCGAACCGGTCAGGCGCACCGTCAGGTGGTCGGGCTGCAGGTTGTTCCGCATCCCGAAGGTCTGGACGATCATCGACGAGGTCCGGGTGCCGACCGTGCGCAGGGTGTTCCTGACCGCGTAGCTCAGCTGCATCTTTTCGCCATCCGAGAAGAAGCGGCTGGCGTCGCGGATGATCTCGGCATC
Organism: Paracoccus sp. MBLB3053; assembly: GCF_031822435.1. Lineage (NCBI taxonomy): Bacteria > Pseudomonadati > Pseudomonadota > Alphaproteobacteria > Rhodobacterales > Paracoccaceae > Paracoccus > Paracoccus aurantius. The sequence continues at coordinate 1,184,021 of NZ_JAVQLW010000001.1, forward strand.
CAGCGTGTCCGGCACCGCATTGCGCGGCTTCGAGCGGTCGTAGACGATCTTTTCCGAGCCATCGACGGTGATCAGAAGCGGGTTCAGGTCGAGGTCATCCAGCGACTTGTCGCCCCGGCTGACCTGGGTCAGCAGGTCGGCGCGGCCGATGATCTCGTCGAGCGAGCGCGCGCCGATGCTGGCAAGGATCTCGCGCACTTCGGTGGCGTAGAAGGTGATGAGGTTCACCACCTTGTCGGCCGAGCCGTTGAACATGGCGCGCAGCTTCTCGTCCTGGGTGCAGACGCCCACCGGACAGGTGTTCGACTGGCACTGGCGGACCATGATGCAGCCCATGGCGATCAGCGCGGCGGTGCCGATGCCGTATTCCTCGGCGCCCATCATCGCGGCCATGACGATGTCGCGGCCGGTGCGCAGACCACCATCGGTGCGCAAAGTGACGCGGTCGCGCAGGCGGTTCATGGCCAGGACCTGATGCGCCTCGGTCAGGCCCATCTCCCACGGAAGGCCGGCATATTTGATCGAGGTCGCGGGCGAGGCCCCGGTGCCGCCGTTATGGCCCGAGATCAGGATGATGTCGGCTTTCGCCTTCGCCACACCCGCCGCGATCGTGCCGACGCCGCTGGATGCCACCAGCTTCACGGTGATCTTGGCGCGCGGGTTGATCTGCTTCAGGTCATAGATCAGCTGCGCCAGATCCTCGATCGAATAGATGTCGTGATGCGGCGGCGGCGAGATCAGCGTGACGCCCTTGGTCGAATGGCGCAGCCGGGCGATCAGGTCGGTGACCTTCATGCCGGGAAGCTGGCCGCCCTCGCCGGGCTTCGCGCCCTGGGCCACCTTGATTTCCAGCTCTTCGCAGGCGTTCAGATATTCGGCGGTGACGCCGAAACGGCCCGAGGCGACCTGCTTGATCTTGGCGCAGGGGTTGTCGCCATTCGGCAGCGGGTGGCTATGCGCCGGGTCCTCGCCGCCTTCGCCGCTGTCCGACTTCGCGCCGATCCGGTTCATGGCGATGTTCAGGGTCATGTGCGCCTCGGGCGAAAGCGCCCCCAGCGACATGCCCGGCGTCACGAAACGCTTGCGGATCGAGGTGATCGATTCGACCTCCTCCAGCGGCACGGGTTTGCCCAGCGACTTGATGTCCAGAAGGTCGCGCAGGTGGATCGGCGGGTTCGCCCGCATGGTTGCGGTGAACTGTTTCCAGACGTCATAGGATGCCTTCTCGCAAGCAAGTTGCAGCAGGCGCATGGTATTGGCTTCCCATGCGTGCTTCTCGCCCGAGCGGCGCGCCTTGTAGAAGCCGCCGACCGGCAGCAGTTCGGTGGTCGCGCCCAAGAAGCCCTTGGCGTGGATTTCCTCGACCTTGTTCTGCAACCCGTGCAGGCCGATGCCCGAGATGCGCGACTGCATGCCGGGGAAATATTCCGCGACCATGGCACGGCTGAGGCCCACCGCCTCGAAGTTCAGACCGCCGCGATAGGAAGACAGGACCGAGATCCCCATCTTGGCCATGATCTTCAGAAGGCCCGCATCGATCGCGTCGCGATAGTTGCGCATGTTCTCGATCAGCGAACCACCCAGCAACCCGCGCTCGATCCGGTCGGCGATGGTGTCCTGCGCGAGATAGGGGTTCACCGTCGTCGCGCCGCAGCCGATCAGAACCGCGAAGTAATGCGGGTCGATGCATTCCGCCGAACGCACGTTCAGCGAACAGAAGGTCCTGAGCCCCTTGCGGGTCAGCCAGCTATGCACCGCGCTGGTCGCGAGGATCATCGGCAGGCCGACGCGATCGGGGCCAAGCCGCTCATCCGACAGGACAAGATGGCCAGCACCGGACCGCACGGCATCCTCGGCCTCGGCGCGGATGCGGGCCAGGGCCTCGCCCATCGCCTCGGGTCCGGCATCGACAATGAAGGTGCAGTCGATCTGCGTCACCGTGTCGCCGAACATCTTCGACATCTCGGCGAATTCGCCATTTGCGACGAAGGGGCTCTCCAGCACGAGAATCTCGGTCTGCGACGAGGATTCGTCGAGCACGTTCTTGAGGTTGCCGAAACGGGTCTTCAGCGACATCACGCGGGTCTCGCGCAGGCTGTCGATCGGCGGGTTGGTGACCTGGCTGAAGTTCTGGCGGAAGAAATGCGACATCGGGCGATATTGGCCCGACAGAACCGCGGGTGGCGTGTCGTCGCCCATCGAGGCCAGGGCTTCCTTGCCGTCCTCGGCCATGGGCGTCAGCATGGTCTCGATCTCTTCGACCGTGTAGCCGGCCGCGACCTGGCGGCGGCGCAGATCCTCGCCCGCATGGACGACCTGCTCGGGCAGGTCCTTCATCACTTCGGAAAGCTGCGTGACCTTTTCCAGCCATTCGCCGAAAGGCTGGCTGTTGGCCAGACGGTTCTTGATTTCGCGGTCGTGGTAGAGCCGGCCGTCCTTCATGTCGACGGCGATCATCTGCCCCGGACCCAACGCGCCCTTTTCGCGCACGGTGGTTTCATTGATCGGCACCATGCCCGCTTCCGAGCCTGCGATCAGCAGGTTGTCACCGGTCACCACATAACGCAGCGGACGCAGCCCGTTGCGGTCCAGACCGCCGCAGACCCAGCGGCCATCGGTCATCGCCAAGGCGGCGGGGCCGTCCCAGGGCTCCATCACGGCATTGCAATAGGCATACATGTCGGCCCAGGCCTTGGGCATGTCGGTCGTGGCCTTGGACCAGGCTTCCGGGACCAGCATGGTCTTGGTCATCGGGGCCGAGCGGCCCGAGCGCACCATCACCTCGAACACCGCGTCCAGCGCCGCCGAGTCAGACGAACCCGCGGGGATGATCGGCTTGATGTCCTCGGCCATCTCGCCAAAGGTGCGGCTGGCCATGCGGATCTCGTGGCTGCGCATCCAGTTCGAGTTGCCCTTCAGCGTGTTGATCTCGCCGTTATGGGCGAGCATGCGGAAGGGCTGGGCCAGCCACCATTGCGGGAAGGTATTGGTCGAATAGCGCTGGTGATAGATCGCGAAGGCGGATTCGAAGCGCTCGTCCTTGAGGTCGGGATAGAATTCCGCGACCTGCTCGGCCAGCATCATGCCCTTGTAGATGATCGACCGGCACGACAGCGAGGCGAAATACAGCCCCGCGATCTGCGCCGCGATCGCGGCCTTCTCGATCCGACGACGGATGATGTAAAGCTCGCGCTCGAAATCTTCCTGGTCGATATCCTTTTCGCAGCGGATCAGGATCTGTTCGATCTCGGGGCGGGTGGCATTGGCCTTTTCGCCCAGGACGCTCGTGTTCACCGGAACGTGGCGCCAGCCATAGATATAGTGGCCCATGCGCAGCACTTCGGATTCGACGATCGTCCGGCAGGCTTCCTGCTGGGCGAAGTTGGTGCGCGGCAGGAAGACCTGGCCGACCGCGATCAGCTTCGACTGATCCGGCTCGTGCCCGGTGCGGCGCACCTGGTCATAGAAGAAGGGAACCGGGATCTGGACATGGATGCCGGCGCCGTCGCCGGTCTTGCCATCGGCGTCGACCGCGCCGCGATGCCAGATCGCCTTCAGCGCGTTGATGCCGGCCTCGACGACATTGCGGCTCGACTTGCCGTCCAGGTTGACGACCAGACCGACGCCGCAGGACGAATGCTCGTCCTCGGCACGGTAAAGCGAATTCTCCGCCATCCAGTCGCGGCGGGCCTGTTCCTTCTGTTCCCAGTCCATCACGTCCGTGCCTCCTTCAAGATCCTAAGCTGCCGCATCAGGTCGGGCCTTTGCCCCCGGACCATCTGCAGGTCGCAATCATATTCCGGCTTGGTCGAGCCAAATCCGGGCTGTCCCGGAAAGGCGAAGCTTACCGGACTGTCATTCGTCTTCTCGCTGGCGCCGGTCCAGTCTTCCGACTGCTCGACCCCACCGTAGAAGCGCCCCTGCGCGCGGCTGACGAATTGCTGCCCCTCGCGGTGGATCAGCGCGTCGCCCGCCTCGCTATAGGTGGTCAGCTGGAAACGCGTGATCTCCAGCTCGACCCCGTTGATATCGACCTTCTCGCCGGTCAGCTCGTCGCGGCCGACATGGTGCAGCCGCTCGCCGGTATTCGAGCTCGTCCAGAAGTCGAAATCGTCCGATCCGGTTTTCAGCAGCGTCGAAAACGACGCGTGATCCTTGGCATCGGGTTCCAGCGTGTCGACCAGGCCGGTGGTCAGGTCGGTGCTTTCCATCCAGCGCGTCTCGCGGTCGATCCGCGACTGATAGGACGGCCCGTCGGGCGTGTAATAGGTCACCCATTGATCGCCGGGCGTGTCCGATCCGCAGCGATAATGCTGCGACACCGTGCAGCCACGGTTCTGGACCGTCACCTCCAGCTTGCAGCCCTGTGGCGGCGTGAAATTCGCGGCCGAAGCGGGCAGGGCGAAAATGGTCAGCATCGCTGCCATTCCCGCCGGAAGGGCCAGGCCGCGCGCAACATGCAACGCTCGCTGCCGGTGTACGCGCGGTGTACAGCCTGTGTACGGCTTGTGCACCATGGTCACTTCCCTATTCGGCGGCGACGCGGGCAGCGCCGGTCAGGTAACCGACGATGCTGTCCGCCGCTTCACGGCCGTCGCGGATGGCCCAGACCACAAGGCTGGCGCCGCGCACGATGTCGCCCACGGCATAGACGCCGGGCAGGCTGGTCTGGTGGGTCTGGAAATCGGCCTTGATGGTGCCCCAGCGGGTCACTTCCAGCCCGTCCACACCCCAAAGCTTCGGCAGCTCCTCGGGCTCGAAACCCAGCGCCTTGATGACCAGATCGGCGGGCTCGTCGTAATCGGCGCCCTCGATCAGCTCGGGCGACTGGCGGCCCGAAACATCGGGCTGGCCAAGGCGCATCTTCTGCACCCGGACGGCGCTGATGGTCGGGATGTCGCCCACCTCGTCCATGTCGCGCTCTTGCTGCTCCATGGCCTCGCCTGTGACATGGCCGCTGAACGCGCCGGGGGCCGAAAGCCAGACGAATTCGACGCCTTCTTCCTCGGCATTCTGCACCTCGCGCTGCGAGCCCGGCATGTTCGCGCGGTCGCGGCGGTAAAGGCATTTCACCGATTGTGCGCCCTGGCGGATCGCGGTGCGAACGCAATCCATCGCGGTGTCGCCGCCACCGATGACGACGACGCGCTTGCCCCTGGCATTCAGCTCGCCATCCTCGTAATCGGGGATCTCGTCGCCCAGATCGACCCGGTTCGAAGCGGTCAGGTAATCCAGCGCGCGCACCACGCCCTTGGCCGCGCCATTGTCGATATCCAGATCGCGGGTCTTGTAGACGCCGGTCGCGATGAGCACCGCGTCATGCTTGCCGCGGATCGCGTCGAAGCTGATATCCTCGCCGACATTGGCGTTCAGGACGAATTCGACCCCGCCATCGGCCAGCAGCTTGTTGCGGCGCTCGACGACATGCTTTTCCAGCTTGAAGCCCGGGATGCCATAGATCAGCAGCCCGCCGGCGCGGTCGTGGCGGTCATAGACGGTGACCTGGTAGCCCAGGCGACGCAGCCGGTCGGCGGCGGCAAGCCCGCCCGGTCCGGCGCCGATGATGCCGATGGATTCCGGGCGTTCGGCGGCGGGGGCGACGGGCTGGACCCAGCCTTCCTCCCATGCCGTGTCGGTGATGTATTTCTCGATCGCGCCGATGGTGACGGTGCCATGGCCCGATTGCTCGATGACGCAATTGCCTTCGCACAGCCGGTCCTGCGGGCAGATGCGGCCGCAGATTTCCGGGAAGGTATTGGTTTCCTGGCTGCGCAGATAGGCTTCCTGCGTGCGACCTTCTGCCGTCAGGCGCAACCAGTCGGGAATGTTGTTATGAAGGGGGCAATGCGACTGGCAATAGGGGACCCCGCATTGGCTGCAACGGCTGGCCTGCTCTTTCGCCTTGGCGTCCGCGAATTCGCGATAGATCTCGTGGAAATCCTCGGCACGGGATGCCGCGTCACGCTTCTCGGGCATCTCCCGACCGACCGTGACGAACTTGAGCATTTTTTGCGTGGCCATCGCTGCGCATCCCCCAAAACAAGCTGTTGTCAGCCTGATAGATCAGGGGCGAAATGATTAAAAGTCAGTAATGCTGACCTATTTAACGATTTTCCCGCCGAACAGGATAAAATCCGACGCGCTCGCGCAAAAAATAGGTCAGCAAAGCTTACCAACCTGCCGCAAGGGCCAACAAGACAACCCCGCCAAGCGCGATTCGCCACCAGGCAAAGATCGCGTAACCATGCGCCGAGACGTAGCTCAGCAACACCCGCACGACGACCAGCGCAGACAAAAAGGCGCAAATGAAGCCGATGACGATGTTTCCGGCCGAGGCAGCATCAAGGATCTCGCGATTCTTGTAGAGATCATAGACAAAAGCGCCCAGCATGGTCGGCATCGACAGGAAAAAGCTGAACTCGGCGGCAGATCGCTTGTCCGCGCCCAGAAGCAGGGCACCCGTGATCGTCGCGCCGGACCGCGAAACGCCCGGAATCATCGCCAGGCACTGGATAAAGCCGATGCCGAGCGCCCGGCTGATCGGGATCTCCTCGGCCGAATGATAGCGGGGCGCTTTCGCCATCCGGTCGACGAACAACAGCACGACACCGCCCAGGATCAGCATCGACGCGATCAGCATGGGCGTTTCGAACAGGACTTCCTTGATGATCCTGTGGGCCATCACCCCGATGACCGCTGCGGGCAGAAAGGCCACCAGAACTGCGGCGATGAAGCGCCGGGCGCGCGGATCATGCGGCGCACTGGTGACGATGTTCCACAACCGGCTGGCATATACGCCGAGAATGGCCAGGATCGCGCCGAACTGGATCAGCACCTCGAAGGCCCTGCCGGGGGAATCGAACCCCAGGAAATGTCCTGCAAGAAGCACATGGCCCGTGGAGGACACGGGGATGAACTCGGTCAGCCCTTCCAGCAGACCGAGAAAGGCGGCAACGATCGTGTTATGTTCCATCAGCTCCGGCGCAGGTTCTTCGCGGTGGCGGTCATCGACTCGTATTGTCCCGAAGGACGGAAGCGCCAAAGATATTCGCCGATCACGGCTTCAGGCGCGGTCGGGGTGATTCCCAAATCGGCGAATGTGCGTGCGCCATCTGCAACCTTGTTGGGGTGTTTCAGCGTGCGCAACTGGTCACGCGTCAGCACGCGGTTCGTCAGCAGGCCACCGGTGACGAACTGGACGCCATCCAGCACCGCCGCGCCGATCCCTGCGATCCAGGACGGCAGGCCGACGACCAGCTTGCGCCGGTCGATCGCGGTCAGGACCTGGCCGGCCAGCTCGCGCATGGTGATCACCTCCGGCCCGCCCAGTTCGTAGATGCCCGGAGCGGCCTCGCCGGTCACGCCTTTCGCGGCGGCGGCGGCCACGTCCATGACATAGACCGGCTGGATCTCGCAGCGCGCGCCGGGCAGCGCCAGGACCGGGCCAAGGCGCGACATCGAGGCGATGCGGTTGTAGAAATTGTCGTCCGAACCGAAGATGATCGAGGGGCGCAGGATCATCGCGTCGGGGCGATGCTGCAGGACTGCGGCTTCGCCTTTCCCCTTCGAGGCGGCATAGTGGCTGTCGGAATTTGCATCGGCGCCCAGTGCAGAAACATGGACGACATGCTGCACGCCCATTTCGGCCGAGATCCGGGCCACGCGGCCTGCGGCCTCTTCATGGACCGAAGCGAAGGTGTTCTTGCCCTCGTTCACCAGGATGCCCACGCAGTTCACAACGGCATCTGCATCGGCCATGCAGGCGGCAACGGAACGGTCGTCGCGCACATTGCACGGAACCGGTTCGATCTGACCCGGCGCGCCGTAAGTGCGCACGATTCCTGCCTCGTTCGGGCGGCGGACGGCGACACGGACGCGCCAACCCTGGGCGGCCATCAACCTGGCGATCTGCCGACCCAGGAATCCGGATCCACCATAGATCGTGACAAGCTTGGCTGCGGACATGGCTCTCGCTCCTTCTTGCGTGCCTTGGATGGCGTGCTAGCCTGCTCATTACCCAAGGCCGGTGCGGGCGGCAAGTCGTGGGCGCATTCCGGGGCACATCCGCTGGCGTATTGCAGACCGATCGCGCTTTGGCTGCCTCTATCCGGGTCAGCCGTTCAAACCCATGGGTCGACCCGCGCAAGCCAATGATTGCTGGCCCCGAGGGATCTCGTTTCAGAAAAAATGCGCGAGCTGAATTTTTCTTGTCGAATCCCATTGACGGCCTTCGCGACTGCCCTTAGAGACCCGCCCACACCACCTGCCCAGGTGGCGGAATTGGTAGACGCGCACGGTTCAGGTCCGTGTGCCGCAAGGCGTGGAGGTTCGAGTCCTCTCCTGGGCACCATGAAAAACCCTGCAACTTCATTTGAAGTTGCAGGGTTTTTTCATTTCGTCCTGATCGTTTCCTCACCCCTTCGCGATCCCTTCCCATCCTGCCGCGGCAGGTGATCAGATTCTGCGATTATTCGCTTGGCCCCCATTGAAACCCGCCGCGACTGGCTTTACTGAGCCTTCACACCACCTGCCCAGGTGGCGGAATTGGTAGACGCGCACGGTTCAGGTCCGTGTGCCGCAAGGCGTGGAGGTTCGAGTCCTCTCCTGGGCACCATAATAAAAACCCCCTTGAAACCTCGCGTTTCAAGGGGGTTTTTGCATGCCGCGCCGCATTCGGAAGGTCACGGATGTGGCAGAGCACGAAAACGTGCTGTGATCTCGCGCTCCATCGCAATGAAATTCTTGACATATCAGCGATCTGAGGCTTGGCATATCGTCGAGCGATAGGGCCATCTGGCCAAGTCCGGGCGGAGTTCTCATCATCGTGCTGCGTCGTTGGTTCGAGCGGTTTCTGAGGATTGAAGCGATTGAGAAGGGGCGGTTTGTCGGCCTCTGGCGACGGATCTGCAAACCCTCCGCCGCGGATTGGACAATCTGGCTGGCGAAATTCGGCGGGCTTTACAGTATCGGCGCGGATTGCTCGATCCTGCCCGAAACCATCTTCACCGACCCCGCCTATACGATGATCGGAAACAATGTCTCGATCGCCGGTGCCTGGATTTCGGGCCATGACGGCAGCGTCAACATGTTGAACCGGCTTCACGGCACCAAGCTTGATGCGGTAGGGCCGGTGATCATCAAGGACAATGTCTTCATCGGGCGAGGGGCGACGATCCTGCCGGGCGTGTCGATCGGCCCCTGCGCCATCGTCGGCGCGGGCGCGGTCGTCAGCCGCGATGTGCCGCCGAACTCCGTCGTTGCCGGAAACCCGGCCAGGTTCATACGAACCCTCGACGAACACCTGACCCTGGTGCGCGAGCGCTCCGAGAAATACCCTTGGAAAGGAATCATCGAAAGGCGCGAGGGGGGCTATGACCCAGCGCTTGAGCCCGATCTGATCCGAATGCGGACTGCCCATTTTTTCGGAGATCGCCGCTGGGAGGAGTGATCTTCGCGCCCAGATGGAACTTGCGCCGCGGTCGTCAGGGCCATCACCCGCTTCTGATCCCGTAATGCAGCGGCTAAGGCTGTCCCAGCCACAGGAAAGGTCCAGCCAGATGATTCCCAGATTCGGCACGCCGCCGGGTGCCCGCCGCTACCGCCTGCGCCCCGGAGCCTATGCCCTCTTGATCCGGGACGGAGCGGCGCTTGTCACCTTTCAGCATGCGCCAGAGCCAGAATGGCAACTTCCCGGCGGCGGCATCGATGCCGGCGAATCGCCCATCGCCGCCCTGCATCGCGAAGTCTATGAGGAAACGGGCTGGACCATCGGTTCACCCAGCCGGCTGGGGGTCTACCGGCGTTTCTGCTTCATGCCGGAATACGATTACTGGGCCGAAAAGCTGTGTTCCGTCTGGATTGCACGCCCGATCCGCCGTCTCGGGCCGCCGACCGAGCCGGGGCACGAGGCGCATTGGGTCCCGCTCGCCGAACTCAATGATCTTCTGGCCGATCCTGGTTCCCGGGCCTTTGCTGGACGAGTGCTGGGAAGGCAGTGACGTTGTCGGTCGGGTTTGCGCGGCATGGATGGCCCCGTTCGACAAGTACGGCCGAGATGTCGTCATTGCGCTTGCCCAGGGCGTAATTCGCTGCGGACCAGCAGATCGATTCCAGCAGCGCATTGCCGCGCAAGACGGCATTCGTGCGCAGGATGGCCTGCAAACCCTCGGTCCCCAGCGGTTCGCCGCGGGGGTTTTCGCTATCGGTCAACCCATCGGAAGAAATGAACATCCGGTCGCCTTCGGCAAGGCTCAGCGCGATTTCTTCGAAATGGGCCTCGGCAAAGACGCCGACCGGCATGCCGCCGTCGCCGATCAGCTCGATGCGCCCATCGGCCCGTTGAACGACCGGATGAGGATGGCCGGCCTGGACCAGACGGACCTCTCCGCTGGAGATGTCGAGATCGGCATAGATCATGGTGAAATAGGCATCCGTCCGAACCTCGTCGATCATCAGCCGGTTCAGATGGCGCATGATCTCGGCGGGCGAGCGCGCTTCGTGCCGGCCCCGTTTCGACACGCGAACGGCGATATTGTGTTCGGCCGTGCCCGAGAGCAGCGCGGCGAGCCGGGCGCTGAGAAGGGCCGCGGCCACGCCATGCCCAGAAACGTCCAGCGCGAAAAGCCCGACCCGCCGGGCGTTGATCGGAAAAAAGCCAACCAGGTCCCCCCCGATATGACCGGCCGGACGCATCAGCAGCGAAATGTCGAAATCCCCGAAACGGCCGTTCCTTTCGCTGACCAGGCTCTGCTGAAGCCGTTGTGCCTCGCGCAGGTCACGGTCGATCGCCGCTTCTCGTTCGCGCAGGCGGGACAGCGTTTCCTTGAGTTGCGCATTCGCTGACCGCAGGCTGTCCTCCATGCGCAGCACCCGTTCTCCTGCGGAAAGCCGGGCCAGCAATTCGGCCCCGGAGACGGGCTTTGTCAGGAAGTCGTCGGCACCAGCGCGCAGTCCCTCGGCCACATCGCGCTTGTCATCCCTTGAGGTCAGGAGAATGAAATAGCCGTAGCGATCCTGTCGCATGTTTCGAAAGTTCTGGCAGAATTCCAGCCCCGACCGGCCGGGTGCCATCCAGTCCGAGATGACGAAATCGGGACGTCGTTCCGAACAGATCCGCATCGCCTCTGCCGTGCTTGCGGCTTCCAGCACGTCATAGCCCGCGCGCCTTAGCTGGACCGCCAGCGCGCGGCGCTGCGCCCGGCTGTCATCCACCAGCAGGATAAGCCGCCAGAAAGGCTGATTGGAGAGAGATGAAGGGTTCGCGGGTTCTGTCATGAAAAGATCTCTATGACAGGGGCGCTGAAGGTTCTGTTAATAGGAAGAATTGTCGGCATCTGCGCGCCCCGACGCGTTCCTGTGCTACGAGAAGGCGATGATTCTTCCTGAGGTTGAAAAATGCTGGATTGGGGCCGCATCCACGAGTTGCGCGAGGAAGTGGGCGAGGATGAGTTTTCGCTGATCCTCGACCTCTTTCTGGACGAGGTCGAAGGCGTCGTGATGCGTCTTGCGGGCCGCGAACCTGCCCGTCTCGCCAGCGATCTGCATTTCCTGGTCGGCTGCGCCAGGAACCTGGGCTTCCGTAGCTTCGACAGGATCTGCGTCCGGTCAGAGCGGCTGGCCTGCAATGATCGGGCAGACGAAATCAGGCTTGATGAGCTGATCGCCTGCTATGCCTCTTCCAAGCGGGCATTGTTCCAAGGGCTTCAGGCCGATCAGCTCGGCGAAGGGCGGTGGCGGGCCTGAGCGGCCCGACCCTGTTTCTCAGATCAGGAATTCCGCCAGTACCGGATCGCGGGTGATGTCGCGATGCTTGATCCCGGCCTCGTCAAGTCGGTCGCGCAGCAGATCCAGATTTTCGGGGCGTGTCGTTTCGATCCCGATCAGGATCGAACCGAAGTTGCGGGCCGATTTCTTGAGATATTCGAACCGCGCGATGTCGTCTTCCGGCCCGAGAAGCTGCAGGAAGTCCCGCAGCGCACCGGGGCGTTGTGGCATCCGCAGGATGAAATAGCGCTTTAGCCCCGAAAACCTCTGGGCGCGCTCTTTCACTTCTGGCAGGCGCTCGAAGTCGAAATTGCCACCCGAGCAGACGCAGACGATGCGCTTCCCGGCAAGATCGGGAATGTCGCGCAGGACATCGACCGCAAGCGCGCCTGCGGGTTCCAGAACGATGCCTTCGATGTTCAGCATCTCGAGCATCGTGGCGCAGATCCTGTCTTCGGGGGCGGCATGGACCTGGCAAGCCGAAAAACGCCGAAGTGCGTCGAAGGGCAGGGCACCGATCCGGGCAACTGCCGCGCCGTCCACGAATGTGTCGACCGAGGGCAGGGTGACTGGTGCGCCCGCCACAAGTGCCTCTCGTAGGCTGGCGCCGCCTTCCGGCTCGGCGAATTCGATCTGCGTCGCAGGGGACAGTTCGCCAAGCAGGCGCGTCACCCCGGCCGACAACCCGCCGCCACCGACCGGCAGGACGACCAGGTCAGGTGCGACCCCCAACTGGGTCAGGATTTCCAGCCCGACGGTCGCCTGTCCTTCGATGATGTCCGGGTCATCGAAGGGCGAAAGAAAGGCCGCGCCCTCGGTCCGCGCGAATTCCTGCGCGGCGGCAAGCGTCTGGTCGAAATAGTCGCCGGTCAGAACGATCTCGACCGCGCCGCCACCAAATATGCGGGTCTTGTCGATCTTCTGTTTCGGGGTGGTGACCGGCATGAAGATCGTGCCCTTGGCCCCGAAATGGCGGCAGGCGAAGGCCATGCCCTGCGCGTGGTTTCCGGCGCTTGCGCAGACGAAATGGCCCTGCGCACCCGCGCCGATCTTGCGCATGGCGTTGAAGGCCCCGCGCAGCTTGTAGCTGCGCACCGGGGTCAGGTCTTCGCGTTTCAGCCAGATCTCGGCGCCGTATTTCGCCGAGAGATGGTCGTTCTTTTGCAGGGGCGTCGGCTCGAAGAGATCGCGCAGCGCGAGCTCTGCCTGGCGGACAGAGGCGGCAAAGTTTTCCATAGGCCGCCAATGGCCCGAAATGCACGATTTGGCAAGCGCCGTCGCGCCATGCGTCGTGATCAACCTGCCGCATGCGGATAAGCGGCGGCACCTCGATCCCGGACTGCGCCAGGAACCGAACTGGCGGCGGTCAAACGTGATGGGGTGCGAGGCCCGTGCAGCTTTGCTTGTCAGCGGGTGGCCCCGTCAGGATGGTTGGTATGACATATGGCGACACGGCTTGCCGAACATCAGATAGAATCTGCTAGGGGGGCTGGAAAACCATGGGTCCTGCCTGCTGGATTTCCCCATGTTTTTCGCAGCGCCTATTTTCCCCCTTCCCCTTGTGACACGCGGCGAATGGGCCTATTCCCTGCCGAAATTCCACAGAGGGATACCTGCATGTCCGACGCGCCGAAGAAAGTCGTCCTTGCCTATTCGGGCGGGCTCGACACCTCGATCATCCTGAAATGGCTGCAGACCGAATACGGCTGCGAGGTCATCACCTTCACCGCCGACCTGGGCCAGGGCGAAGAACTTGAGCCGGCGCGCGCCAAGGCCGAGCTTCTGGGCATCAAGCCCGAGAACATCCATATCGTCGACGTGCGCGAGGAATTCGTGCGCGACTTCGTCTTCCCGATGTTCCGCGCCAACGCGCTTTACGAAGGCCTGTATCTGCTCGGCACCTCGATCGCCCGTCCGCTGATCTCGAAGCATCTCGTCGAGATCGCGCACAAGCACGGCGCCGATGCCGTGGCGCATGGCGCGACCGGCAAGGGCAACGACCAGGTCCGTTTCGAGCTTTCGGCCTATGCGCTGGACCCCTCGATCAAGGTGATCGCACCCTGGCGCGAATGGGACCTGACCTCGCGCACCAAGCTGATCGAATTCGCCGAGCAGAACCAGATCCCGATCGCCAAGGACAAGCGCGGCGAGGCGCCGTTCTCGGTCGACGCGAACCTCCTGCACACCTCGTCCGAGGGCAAGGCGCTGGAAAACCCGGCCGAGGCCGCGCCGGAATATGTCTATCAGCGCACGGTTTCCCCCGAGGAAGCGCCGAACGAGCCGGAATTCGTCGAGATCACCTTCGAGAAGGGCGATGCCGTCGCGATCAATGGCGAGGCGATGTCGCCGGCGACCATCCTGACCAAGCTCAACGAACTGGGTGGCAAGCACGGCATCGGCCGCCTGGACTTCGTCGAGAACCGCTTCGTCGGCATGAAGTCGCGCGGCATCTACGAGACCCCCGGCGGCACGGTCCTCCTGGAGGCCCATCGCGGGATCGAGCAGATCACGCTGGATGCCGGCGCGGGTCACCTCAAGGACTCGATCATGCCGCGCTATGCCGAGCTGATCTATAACGGCTTCTGGTTCTCGCCCGAGCGCGAGATGCTGCAGGCCCTGATCGACAAGTCGCAGGAGCATGTCACCGGCACCGTCCGGCTGAAGCTCTACAAGGGTTCGGCGAATTGCGTCGGCCGCTGGTCGGACCATTCGCTTTACAGCGAGAAGCACGTCACCTTCGAGGAAGATGCCGGGGCCTATGACCAGAAGGACGCGGCGGGCTTCATCAAGCTGAACGCGTTGCGCCTGAAGCTGATCGCCACGCGGAATGCGCGGGTGAAATAAAGCGGCGGCGCAGCGGGAACGAATGATCTCGCTGCGCCGTTATGGCTGGCCGGAAGCATCAAGAGGAGTCCGCCCTCATGTCCGACCGCTATTCCGTCTCCTGCGATTGTGGAAGCGTCGAGATGGTTCTGATTGGCGAGCCGCGTGTTCGCGGGCATTGCCACTGTCAGGATTGCCGCACCCTGCTGGATATCCCATACCACTCTGTTACCGCATGGAACCCCGATCAGGTCGAAATTGCGCGTGGCCACGACCTTCTGTCCCAGTTCCGGCATCCACGGCTGTCGATGAAGAAGGTTTTCTGTTCGAATTGTGGTGAGGTGATCTACAATACGAACGCAATGGACTGGCGCGTCGTGTCGCAGCATCTGATTGCCAAGAACTACGGAAATACCTTGCCCGACACGCTGCGGTCCATGAGCCATTTCCACTATGCCTCACGGCTGATCGACGTGGCCGACGATTTGCCCAAAAAGCCTTGATGCGGATTCGTATTCCTCCGCCATGCTGATTTGTCGACGAAAGCGCCATCATGTCCTCACAGAGCCAGACCGCCCATATCGCCATCGTCACCGTATCGGACCGCGCAAGTCGTGGTGAATATGAGGACAAGGGCGGGCCGGGCGCTGAAGACTGGCTGCGCGCCACGATCACCTCACCGATCGAAATCACCCGCATCATCATTCCCGATGGCCGCGAGATCGTCGCTGAAACGCTGTGCGATCTGGCCGACGACCGGGCGGCCGACCTGATCCTGATCACCGGTGGAACTGGACCATCGCCGCGTGACCTGACCCCCGAAGCCATGGCCGATGTCATGGAAAAGGAGTTGCCGGGCTTTGGCGAGGAGATGCGCCGTGCCAGCCTGCGCGAAGTGCCGACGGCCATTCTTTCGCGCCAGACGGCGGGCATTCGGGGTGCCACGCTGATGATCACCATCCCGGGCAAGCCCTCGGCGATCGCGACCTGCCTCGACGCGGTGTTTGCGGCGGTGCCCTACTGCCTTGACCTGATCGGTGCGGCCCGGATCGAGACCGATCCTCGGCGCATCGTTGCCTTTCGTCCCAAGGCATAGTCTTCGCGCGGAAAACTGGACAAATTCCCGTGCCTCGTGTCCGATGGCCCTTGGCGGCCGACCCGTACGGGGCAGGCCAATGTCACGGGAAAGGACGGAGCGGCAATGGCCGATGATCCCTACAGCGCGTTGGGTCTCAGCAAGAATGCGAGTCAGGACGAAATCAAGAAGGCCTATCGCAGGATCGCCAAGACTGACCATCCGGACCTTAATCCCGATCCCGCGGCGCATGAGCGCTTCAAGGCCGCCTCCTCTGCCTATGATCTGCTGAAGGACCCCGACCAGCGCGCCCGTTTCGACCGGGGCGAAATAGACGCCTCGGGGCAGGAACGCCCGCAGCGGCAGTATTACCGGGACTTCGCGCAAGCGGGCGACAATCCCTATCGCGCGGGGGCTCAGGACTTCGAGGATCTGTCGGATGTCTTCTCGGATCTCTTCGGGCAGGGCGCCTCGCGACGCCGGGCTGGGGCGCGCAGTTTCGACATGCGGGGGCAGGATCAGCGCTTCACCATGGAAATCGACTTCATGACGGCGGCTCGTGGCGGAAACACGCGGATCACGATGCCCGACGGTGCGCTGCTGGACGTCAAGATCCCGGAAGGCGCGCGTGACGGCCAGATCATCCGCCTGCGCGGCAAGGGCGGTCCCGGCTATGGCGATGGCGGTCCGGGCGACGCGCTGCTGACGCTGATCGTGGCCGAAGATCCCGACTGGCGGCGTGATGGCGACGATCTTGAGACGACCTTGCCCATCACGATCGACGAGGCGATCCTTGGTGGCAAGGTCGAGGCCCAGACGATCGACGGGCCGGTGATGCTGACGGTTCCGCGCGGCGCCAATACCGGCCAGAAGCTTCGGCTGAAGGGCAGGGGGCTCAAGGGCGCGGGCGGCAAGCGGGGCGATCAGCATGTGGTGCTCAAGGTCGTCATGCCTTCCCACGTGGATGACGAACTCGCGCGGTTCATGGAAACCTGGCGCGAGGACCATGCCTACGATCCGAGGAGGGGGAAATGACGCGCAGGCATTACACCCTGACCGAAACCCTGATCGAGGTGCCGGATCTCACCCGCGAACAGCTTGAGGGCTATATCGAAGGGGGCGTCGTGCTGCCCGTCCAATCCGAGACGGGGCCGCTGTTTCGCGAACTGGACATCGCGCGGCTGCATCTCGTCGTGGATCTGGCCGAAGGATATCATCTGGACGCAGAGGGCCTGTCGCTTGTCCTCTCGCTCGTGGATCAGTTGCACGGGCTGCGCGGGGACATGCGGGCCATTCTGGACGCAGTGGCGCGCGAGCCTGCCGAAACGCGCAATCGGCTGAAGACGGCGATCCGAGAGATCCGCATCGTGGATCGCGATTAAAGGTCATCAAAGCGTCACGGCGGCGACAAGACGCTGTTACATGGTGGCGCGACACCCCCGGGGACCCTCCAACCCCCGAGGTAAACATGCAGTTTCGCCTGACATTCTGCTCACTCATTGCCCTTGCGGCCGCTTCTCCGGCCATTGCTGAGCCTGTCTTCAACCGGATCTCCAGCTTTGCCACGGCGGAGAACATGGCTGCGGGAGAGGATCGCGGCCGCGAGACTTCGGCCGAGATCATGACCGCGAACGCCGACGGGATGGAGCTGATCTATTCGGACAGTCCGCTGAACGCGATCGGCCTCATTGACATCCGCGATCCGAATGCGCCGAAGCCGCTTGGCAATATCGCGATGGATGGCGAGCCGACGACGACCGTGGTCCTGGGCGGGACCGCCTTTGTCGGGGTGAATACCTCGGAAAGCTTCACGCAGCCATCGGGCGTGCTGCGCTCGGTGGACCTGACCAGCAAAAGTGTTACAGCGAACTGCGATCTGGGGGGGCAGCCCGATTCCGTCGCCCTTTCGCCCAAGGGTGACTGGCTGGCCGTCGCGATCGAAAACGAACGCGACGAAGAGATCAATGACGGCGCGCTGCCGCAGATGCCCGCGGGCTTCGTCGTTCGCCTTCCGATCATGGATGGCCAGGTGGATTGTGCCGGCAAGCAGGTCGTCGAGTTGACCGGCCTGGCCGAGGTTGCGCCCGAGGATCCCGAACCCGAATATGTGGACTTCAATGACAACGGCGACCTGGTCGTCACGCTGCAGGAAAACAACCACATCGTCGTGATCGGCGCGGATGGCGAAGTTGCTTCGCATTTCAGTGCTGGCGCGGTCGACCTTGACGGCATCGACATCGAAAAGGACGGAAAGCTCGACTTCTCCGGCAGCCTGAAAGGTGTCGCGCGCGAGCCCGACACCGTCGCATGGATCGACAATGACCACTTCGCGACTGCGAACGAGGGTGACTGGAAGGGAGGCTCGCGCGGCTTCACCATCTGGAACCGCGATGGCTCGGTCGTTTACGATGCAGGCGCGAGCTTCGAGCATGAAATCGTCCGGATCGGCCACTATCCCGAGGGCCGCTCGGGGAAGAAGGGTGTCGAGCCCGAAGCCTTGAAATATGCCGAGTTTGACGGTGAGAAGCTGCTTTTCGTCGGCTCCGAGCGCGGCAGCGTGATCGGCGTGTTCGATGTGGCAAATCCGGCCGAGCCGAAGCTTCGCCAGTTCCTGCCTTCTGGCATCGGACCGGAAGGACTGGTGGCGATCCCGCAGCGCAACCTGTTCGCCAGCGCCAACGAAACCGATCTGGGCGCGGACGGCGCCGCCCGTTCCCATGTCATGATCTACGAGCGTGCCGAAGGTGAGCCCGCTTATCCGACGCTGATTTCGGACGGCGAGGACCTGATTGGCTGGGGCGCTATCTCGGGCCTGACCGTCGATGCCAAGGACCCCTCGGTTCTGTATGCGGTCAATGACAGCGCCTATGGCAAGGCGCCCTCGATCTACCGGATCGAGACGGGCTCCATGCCGGCCCGCATCACGTCGGTCATGGCCGTCTGCAAAGAGGGTGAACCTGTTGGCAAGCTCGATCTGGAAGGCATTGCCTCGGACGGGCAGGGCGGTTTCTGGCTGGCAAGCGAGGGAAATCCGGAAAAGGAAATCCCGCATCAGATCCTGCATGTCGATGCCGATGGCGAGGTTTCGCAGGCGATCGAGCTTCCGGCGGAACTGACGGCCCAATCGACCCGCTTCGGGCTCGAAGGGATCGCGATGGCTTCGGACGGAAAGCTCTGGATGGCTGTCCAGCGCGAATGGAAGGATGATCCAGAAGGCCGGACCAAGCTGCTGCAGTTCGATCCCGCCACCGGGGATTGGGCCGGCGTCCATTATCCACTGGAATCGGGCGAAGGCTGGGTCGGCCTGTCCGAGATAGCCATTCACGGCGACAATCTCTACCTGATCGAGCGCGACAACCAGATCGGGCAGGCAGCCAAGCTGAAGCAGATCACCTCGGTTGCGCTGTCGGGGCTGAAGCCGGCACCGCTGGGCGGGGAATTGCCCCTGGTCGAAAAGAAGGTGGTGCGCGACCTGATCCCCGACCTGAAGCAGTGGAACGGCTATGTTCAGGACAAGGTCGAAAGCCTTGCCATTTCGCCCGACGGCACTGCCTGGGTCGCGACCGACAATGATGGCGTCGACGATGCCTCGGGCGAAACTTTCTTCTGGTCGTTCAAGATGTAAGGATCAGGGCCGGGGCTCTGCGTCCCGGTCCGTCTTGCGCGCAGGCAGGCTGGCCATGATGGCCAGCCTTTCGGTTTCAGGAAGACTGCCCCAGGCCGCGATCTCGTCCATGCTCCGCAGGCAGCCAATGCACAGGCGGGACTTCGCATCGATCTGGCAGATGTCGATGCAGGGGCTGGAAGGCTTCATTCCAGAAAACGAAGCCGGTCCAGCGCACCTTGCAGAATGTACCCCGCTGCCACCTGGTCGATTACCTCGGCGCGGCGCTTGCGCGAGGTATCGCCTTCAAGCAGCGCGCGTTCGGCCGCGACGGTCGAAAGGCGTTCATCCCAGAAGCTGATCGGCAGGGGCGTCAGCCGTTCAAGGTTCCGGGCAAATGCACGGGTCGATTGCGCGCGGGGACCTTCGGAGCCGTCCATGTTGCGCGGCAGCCCCAGCACCAGCCCGACCAGCCCCCGTTCCGCCGCGATCTTCAGCAGCGCCTCGGCATCGGCCGTGAACTTGACGCGCCGGATGACCGTGAGCGGAGAAGCGACGCCGCGCAACCCGTCGCTGACGGCAACGCCAATCGTCTTGGTGCCCAGATCCAGCCCGGCGATCGCCCCCGCCCGCGGCAGGGTCGCGGCGAATTCCTCGATCGTCTCGCAGATCATTGCAGCCCCGATTGCTTGCCCGCGGTCTCGACGATCTCGAGCGCCTCGGGAATGGAGGCAAAACGCATCCGCGCCTCGCCCAGGATGTCCTGCGCATGGTCTTTTTTGCCAACGACCACAAGGGCCGAAATGAGCCTCGCCCATTCCTCGGGGCTGCCTCCTTGCGTCGCGAGACGGGTTTCCAGCCCCTGAACCATGCCCTCGATCATTTCCTGACGCTGATCGGGCGTCATGTCCTCGGCCGCGGCCATGGTGGCCGCGTCGGGTCCCGGAAGCCTTCGCGCCCCTTCCTCGGGCGGGACATAGCTGGGCTCCCCCGCGAACCAGGCAAGATCGCTGATCGCCATCCGGACCGTCGGGACCCATTCAGCATTGTGATGACCTTCGGACAGAAGGTCCGCCCAGATCGGGAAGGCACGATCCGGCCGACCGCTCTGGATATGGACCAGGCCCACCATGTAGCGCGCCTGGGGGTTGCCGGGTTCGATCTCGAGCGCGCGGGCAATTTCCGCCTCGGCTTCGCGCGTGATAAGCCCGCCTGCCGCCTGAGCGCTGAGCGCCGCAAGACGAACATGGTCCGCCGCCGTTGCCTTCTCCGCCTGCAACTTGATCAGCCGGGCCTGGGCGTCTTTCGCGGCGATCAGGTTGCCCAGTCGTTCTTCGTGCTGGGACAAAAGCTCCTGTCCGCGCGGATCGTCAGGCTTTCTTGCGACGGTCGCACGAAGCTGGTCGATCAGCGCCTGGTATTCGGGGTCGACCTGGGCTGGCTGGGGCTTGGGCGCGGCATTTTCCGCCTCGGTCTGGCTCGGGCGATCCTCGTAGAATGCCTGGGCCAGGGCTACACGCTCGGCGATCGGTTCGTCCGGCATCTCGGGCGAGCCTATCCGCTGGTACAGAAGGACCGTCCCCACAATGAGCAGGACGAGGATCGCGATCGCGGCCGGTCCGCCCGGCGCACGCCGCGCCGCCGTCTCGCGCGCAAGGGCCCGGTCGGCGGACAGAACCTTGCGACCGATCTCGTTGCGCAGCCGCTCGGCTTCGGACGGCTCGACAAGACCACGCTCGAGATCGCGCTCGACCTCGCGAAGCTGGTCGCGATAGATCCGCAGGTCATAGGCAGCCGCCGGTTCCTCGCCGGTCGTCCGGCGACGGATCAGAGGCGCGGCAATGGCGATTGCCACGATTGCCGTCAACGCCGCACAGATAATCCAGAACATCACATACTCCCTGCCGCCTCCGATCGCGTCATAGCGGTTTTGTCGCGAGGGCAAAAGTCAAAGACCTGCGACATGCTGCGCGCCCCATGCGGGAGATATGCGCAGATATGTGACGCATTTTGACAGTTTCCCCGTCGCATGCCCGCCTTGCCCGAAGAGCAGGAAGATTCCACTCTGCGTCACGAGAGTCTCGAAAGGTCCGCCCATGTCCGCCAATCCCGCCTCAAACAGCACCGGCCGCTACTCGGTCTTTGCCATCGCGCGCGAGGCGATGCGCCTGCACACCGGATGGAAGCGTGCCTGGGCCAGTCCCGAACCCAAGAAAAAGTACCAGGTGGTGATCGTGGGGGCGGGTGGCCACGGGCTGGCAACGGCCTATTACCTGGGCAAGAACTTCGGCATCACTGACGTCGCGATCATCGAGAAAGGTTGGTTGGGGGGCGGCAATACCGGTCGGAACACGACCATCATCCGCTCGAACTACCTGCAGGACCCCTCGGCTGCGATCTACGACAAGGCGCTGAAGCTTTACGAGAACCTGTCGCAGGACCTGAACTACAACGTGATGTTCAGCCCGCGCGGGTTGTTGATGCTGGCCCAGACCGAGCACGAGGTGCGTGGCTACAAGCGCACCGTCTATGCCAACCAGTTGCAGAACGTGGCGACCGAGTGGGTCACGCCCGAGCGCATCAAGCAGATGCTGCCGATCATCAACATCGAAGGGCCGCGCTATCCTGTCCTGGGCGGGCTCTATCAAGAGCGGGGCGGCACTGCACGGCATGACGCCGTGGCCTGGGGTTATGCCCGCGCCTGCTCGGCCATGGGCATGCACATCATCCAGAACTGCGAGGTCTCGGGCATCGAGACCGAAGGCGGGCAGGTCAAGGCCGTGAATACCGGCAAGGGCCGGATCGAATGCGACAAGCTTGCACTGGTCGTCGCGGGTCATTCCTCGGTTCTGGCGGAAAAGGCGGGTTTCCGTCTGCCGATCGAATCGCTGGCGCTACAGGCCCTGGTCAGCGAGCCGATCAAACCTTGCTGCGATCTGGTCATCATGGCCAACACCGTTCACGGCTACCTGTCGCAATCGGACAAGGGCGAAATGGTGATCGGGGGCGGCACCGATGGTTTCAACAACTACACGCAGCGCGGCTCGTGGCAGCATGTCGAGGAAACGGTCCGAGCCCTGGTCGAGACCTTCCCGATGCTGTCGCGGCTCAAGATGCTGCGGCAATGGGGCGGGATCGTGGACATGACCGGCGACCGCTCACCGATCCTTTCGACCACTCCCGTCGGGAATATCTTCGTCAACTGCGGCTGGGGCACGGGCGGGTTCAAGGCAATTCCGGGATCGGGCTGGGCCATGGCCGAGCTGGTCGCGAAGGGCGAGCCGGGTCCGCTGGCTGCCGAATTCGGCCTGAACCGCTTCAAGGAAGGCCGATTCATCGACGAAAGCGTCGCGGCGGGGGTCGCGCACTGATGGAGAACCTGCGCGAGCTCATGCCGGCTGGAACCCGCGACGCGCGGGTTCTTGCCCATGCGGGACTCGCGCCTCTGGCTCTGCATCGCGCGGGGAACTCTTTTGATGGTTGTGCATTGGTCGGACACGTCCCCCTGACCAAGGAGCTTCCTTCATGGCCGAACAGAACAAGGGCAATCTCTGGCTCATCATCGGCGCCGTCGTCGTGGTGCTGGCAGTCATCTACTGGTACATGTCGTCCGGCACCCCCGAGCCGACCGTGCCTGCAGAGACCGGCGCCGTCACGACACCGGCCCCCGAGCCCGCGCCGACCGACGGAGCCGTCAGTGTCGAGCCAGCGGCGCCTGCCACGACCGAGCCCGCGCCCGCCGACGCCACGCCCCCGGCCAACAACTGATTTTATTGAGGGGGCGGCCTCGGTCGTCCCCGCTCTGCTGTTCCGCCTGCCCCTGTGTCATGCGGAACATGCCCCTGTCGGGAGTGCCGCGTGATGGTTCGCGACCCCGGCATGGAAGAGGTGATGCGCAAGGACCTCGGGGCAATACCCGGCCTTGGCGAAAAGCCGATGTTCGGCGGCCTCTGTTTTCTGTCCCACGGCAACATGATCTGCGCCATCCGCGAAGGCCGCGGGATGTACCGCGTTGGCAGGCCCCATGAGGCCGCCGCGCTTGACATCCCCGGTTCCGAACGAATGGTCCATGGCGGTCACGCCTATCCCGGCTGGATCTGGCTCTCTGGCGATTCCCTTTCCGATGACAAGATACGTGCCCGGCTGACCGGCTGGGCAATGAAGACCGTGCGCGCATTGCCGCCCAAGGAGTGAACGATGCTGACCCTGACCTGCCCCTATTGCGGTGTTGCCGCCGAAGAGACCGAACTGCACCCAGGTGGCGAGGCGCATCTGAAACGGTTCGGGCCCGGCTCCACGGATGAAGATTTCGAGGCGTATCTTTTCGCCCGCAAGAACCCCAAGGGCGTCCATTTCGAGCGTTGGCGCCATGCCTACGGCTGCGGGAAATGGTTCATGGCGGCGCGCTGCACGATCACGCTTGAGGTCTTTGGGACCTATACGGCCCAGACCCCCCATCCCACGCCCGAGATCGTCGCCGCCATCCAGGCCAGACGCCCGGACTGGATGCCCGACTGGCCCCAAGACAACTCGAACACCTCTGCCGAAAGCCTGACAGAATGAGCGATTCCGGACCCTTCCGCCTGTCCCGTGGCGGTCGCCTGATCGACCGCGCCTACCCGTTGCCATTCCGTTTCGACGGGAGGCAGATGCGCGGCTTGCAGGGCGACACGCTGGCCTCGGCCCTGCTGGCGAACGGCCAGCTGATGATGGGGCGTTCGTTCAAGTATCACCGCCCCCGCGGCCCGATCGCTTCGGGTGCCGAAGAGCCGAACGCCCTGCTGGGCCTTGGCCAGGGCGGCCGGTTCGAGCCGAACCAGCGCGCCACGACCACGCCTCTGGTCGGCGGAATGGTGACGCAAAGCCAGAACTGTTGGCCCAGCCTGTCCGTCGATGTGGGCGCTGTGAACAGCTGGCTCTATCGGTTCTTCCCGGCGGGCTTCTATTACAAGACCTTCATCCACCCCCGCCCGTTCTGGAAGCACGTCTTCGAACCGATCATCCGCCGCTCGGCAGGCCTCGGCAAAGCGCCGACCGATGCCGACCTTGATACCTACGAGCAGGCCTACGGCCATGCCGATCTTGTCGTGGTGGGTGGCGGCATCGCCGGGCTGTCGGCCGCGCGCGATGCGGCACGCGAGGGCAAGACGGTCACCGTTCTGGAACAGACCGGGCATTGGGGCGGTCGCACCCCGACCGATCATGCGAACGGTCAGGCACTGGTCGACGCGCTGCTGGGCGAACTTCGCGCCATGCCCAACGTAACCCTGCGCCGCAACACGATGGCGACCGGGCTTTATGACCACGGTTATCTGATCGCGCGCGAGGCGCTTGCGGATCACGATCCGAATGCGGGCATCCCGCGGCAGCGTCTGTGGCGCATCCGGGCCGGACATGTGATCATCGCCTCGGGGGCGCTCGAACGTCCGCTGAGCTTTGCGGGCAATGATGTGCCGGGCGTGATCCTTGCCTCGGCGGTGCGTGATTTCATTGCCGATTACGGCGTCGCACCCGGGCGTCGCATCGTTATCGTCACCAACAACGACGATGCCTATCGCACAGTGCTGACCGCGCTGGATGCCGGGCTTGAAGTGCCTGCGGTAATCGATGCGCGTCACGAGGTCACGGGCGCGCTGCCCGAAGCCGTCCGGTCGCGCGGTGTCCGCATCCTTGCTGCCAGCGCGATTGCCGGGATCAAGGGCGGCCAGACCGTCGAGGCGGTAAAGATTTGCTCGCACACCGGCGCGGGTCAGGTGTCCGAAATAATCGAGGCTGATTGCGTCGCGATGTCGGGTGGCTGGTCCCCGGTCGTCCATCTGTGGAGTCATTGCGGCGGCAAGCTGAACTGGTCCGATGCACAGGCGATGTTCTCCCCCGATACCGGCCGTCCCCCGACCGGCGCCGATGGCCAGGCGATGGCGACGCCTGTCGGCGCGGCCGCGGGTGATCTGGCAGTGGCCACCTTGACGGGCGCCGCGGCTGAGCAGCCCCTGCTGCCGGTCTGGGTCATGCCGATCAATGCGACCCGCAAGATGAAGTTCAAGATGTGGCTCGACTTCCAGAACGACGTGAAGGTCTCGGATGTCGAACTCGCCGCACAGGAAGGCTATGAAAGCGTCGAGCATACCAAGCGTTATACTACGCTCGGGATGGCGACTGACCAAGGCAAGGTCAGCAACATCAACGGCCTCGCGGTGCTGTCCAAGGCGCTGAAGCAGGCGATCCCGCAGACCGGGACGACGACCTTCCGCCCGCCTTACACGCCGCTCACGCTCGGCACGATCGCGGCAGAGGCTCGGGGAGACTTGTTCCAGCCCCTGCGCAAGACGCCGATGCATGGCTGGCACGAAGCCAAGGGCGCGCATTGGGAGCCCGTCGGCCATTGGCGTCGTCCCTATTGCTATCCGAAGGCGGGCGAAACGCATCACGACGCGATCGCGCGCGAAGTCAGGGCGGTGCGCGCCTCGGTCGGCACGCTCGATGCCTCGACCCTTGGCAAGATCATCGTGAAGGGTCCCGATGCGGGGCGTTTCCTCGACATGATCTATACCGGCATGATGTCGACCCTGCCGGTTGGCAAGTGCCGCTATGGCCTGATCTGCACCGAGAACGGCTTCCTGACCGATGATGGCGTCGCCGCGCGTCTTTCCGAGGATACCTGGCTTGTTCATACAACCACCGGCGGCGCGGATCGCATCCACGCCCATATGGAGGACTGGTTGCAGTGCGAATGGTGGGACTGGAAGGTCTATACGGCGAACGTGACCGAGCAATGGGCACAGGTCGCAGTCGTCGGACCCAAGGCCCGCATCCTGCTCGAGCGGCTGGGGGGCATGGACCTTTCTGCCGAGGCGCTGCCCTTCATGGGTTGGGCCGAGGGTGAGATTGCCGGCATCCCGGCACGGGTCTACCGTATCAGCTTCTCGGGGGAACTGAGCTTCGAGGTGTCGGTTCCCGCCAAGCGGGGTCTGGAGCTTTGGGAAAGGCTGCACGAAGCTGGCAAGGATCTGGACATCACGCCCTATGGCACCGAGGCGATGCACGTCATGCGCGCCGAAAAGGGTTTCATCATGATCGGTGACGAAACCGACGGAACGGTGATCCCGCAGGATCTGGGCATGAGTTGGGCGATCTCGAAGAAGAAGGCCGACTATATCGGCAAGCGCGCGCAGGAGCGCAGCTTCATGGCCTCTTCGGAACGCTGGAAACTGGTGGGGCTGGAAAGCCTTGACGGCCGCATGCTGCCCGATGGCGTCTACGCTGTCGCCGATGGCGTCAATGGCAACGGCCAGCGCAATACCCAGGGTCGGGTGACCTCGACCTATGTTTCGCCGACCCTCAACAAGCCGATTGCCATGGGCCTGGTCCTGCATGGGCCCGATCGTATGGGCGAGGTCCTCGAATTCCCGGTTGCGGGCGAGCAAAGCTACAAGGCGCGGATCGTCGATCCCGTCTTCTACGACAAGGAAGGGAGCCGGGCGAATGGCTGAGGCGCTGGCACGAATAACCGAAGTTGCGGATCTGGGCATGATCCAGATCCGGGCCGATCTTGAAAGCGCGGGCGAAGCCATCGCCGCAGCGGCGGGCGTCACCGTGCCCGCATCGGGCACGACCAGCGCCGATGGTGCGCGACGGCTGTGCTGGATGTCGCCGGACGAGTTGCTGCTTGTACTGCCCCGCAGCGAGGTCGCGGCAACGGTCGAGTCGCTGAACGCGGCGCTTTCGTCCCAGCATGCCCTGGTCCTGGACGTGAGCGACATGCGCGCTGCCTTCGCGATCGAGGGCGCCAAGGCGCAGCAGGTCCTGATGAAGCTTTGCCCGACCGATATCGCATCCATGCCCGAAAACGGTATGCGTCGTACAAGGGCCGCTCAGGTGGCGTGCGGGATCTGGCGCCAGGCGGATGGTTTCACCCTGATCGGTTTTCGCTCGGTCGGAGACTATCTGCGCGGCCTGCTGATGGGCGCGGCACAGGGCGGAACCCAGCTCGAGCCCCGCTGATGCGGCACTTCGCATCTTGTGGCGGGGCGAAGGCGGCTTAAGCTGGGCCGCAGATCCAGCAAGAGCCGCCCCATGCCACGCCTTCCGTTCCTTTGCCTTGCTCTTTGCCTTCCGGTCTCGGCCCTTGGACAGGAGGACGCGAACCGTCCACGCGTCATGATGTGCGAGTTGGAAGATCAAAGTGGGACGGGTTGGGTTCCCGAGTTCCTGATGCTCACCCGTCAGACTTCAGGGCAGAATAATGGCCGGATCGAGGTGTTCGATCCGATCCTGCAGGATCTGGTCGGTCGGCCGATCAAGGCGGTCATCACTGCGGACACGGCCGCGAGTCGCACTTATGGCTGGGCATTGGGCAGGGTGACCAATCATTCCGGCCAATTCGCCGAACGGCTTGATTACCGTCTGACGGTGAACAAAAAGGATGGTGCCGCGATTCTCAACGTCGAGGCGCAAGGATATGCAAACACGATGCGGGGGCAGGGCCTCTGCCTGTCACCGCCAGAGTAGCGGCAAGGAACCCAGACATTCATCGCGCGTTCTGACGCCTGACGGATCATCGCGATACAGGGCTTTCCCCCGCTATCCAGCTGTGTCAGAACCCTGTTCCGAAACCTTTGGAAAGGAAATCGAAAATGGCCTTCACGCTTCCCGATCTTCCCTATGCCCATGACGCACTTGCTGCGGGCGGCATGTCGAAAGAAACGCTGGAATTCCACCACGACAAACACCACAAGGCCTATGTCGACAAGCTGAACGAGCTGGTTTCGGGCACCGAGTGGGAAGGCAAGAGCCTCGAGGACATCGTCAAGGGCACCTACCAATCGGGTGCGGTGGCTCAGAACGGCATCTTCAACAATGCGAGCCAGCATTGGAACCACGCCCAGTTCTGGGAAATGATGGGTCCGAACCCGGGCGCAATGCCGGGCGAACTGGAAAAGGCTATCACTGAATCCTTCGGCTCGGTCGACAAGTTCAAACAGGACTTCTCGGCTGCCGGCGTCGGCCAGTTTGGATCGGGCTGGGCTTGGCTCGTCAAGGATGCGGATGGTTCGCTCAAGGTCACCAAGACCGAAAACGGCGTGAACCCGCTCTGCTTCGGCCAGACCGCGCTTCTGGGCTGCGACGTGTGGGAGCACAGCTACTACATCGACTTCCGCAATGCCCGTCCGAAATATCTCGAGAACTTCCTCGACAAGCTCGTGAACTGGGAAAACGTGGCCTCGCGCCTCTGAACCCGACCCGCTTGCGATCAAAGGCCCGCCGAAAGGCGGGTCTTTTCTTTTTAGCGCGTCGTTCACGATTGTAGCGCAAACCTACCATACCACTTGCTCTTCCATGCAAACGGGCGCATGTGCCGGCTTGCCTCAGGCGGAGAAAATCATGACGGAATGGAGCAAGGGTTTCTGGGCGATGGTCCTGGCCTGCGTGGTCTGGGGCTTCTGCCCGCTGTTCTATCACCTGATGGTGGGTGTTCCGGTCCTCGAAGTGCTGGCCTTCCGAACGCTGTTCTCGCTTGTCTTCTTTGTCTTTCTGCTTGCGGCACAGGGTCGTGTTGCCCTTTTACGAGAGGCGCTCAGCGGACCTCATCTGCCGAAGATCTGCCTCGCGGCGCTGGTTATCTCGCTCAACTGGGGCATCTTCATCTGGGCCGTTCAATCAGGGCATGTCGTCGAAAGTTCGCTTGGCTATTACATCTTCCCGCTGGTTGCGGTTCTGGCCGGGGTTCTGGCATTCGGTGAGCGGCTGAGCACGTTGCAACGCTTCGCGATCGGGCTCGCGGCCTTTGCAGTCGCCCTGCTCAGCTGGGGGTTGGGCGCCGCGCCATGGATCAGCCTGGTCCTGGCGATTAGCTTCGGCTTGTATGGCGTAGTGAAGAAGACCTTGCCGATGGGTCCGGTCGTTTCGGTCGCCTGCGAAGTGGCGATTCTTGGCCCCATCGCCCTTGGCTGGTTGCTGCTTCAGGGTTTCGGCGCCTTGCCCGACCCCTTTCCCCAAGGGCTGGTTTTCGGAACTGACCTGCGCCTTACGCTTCTGCTGATCTCCTCCGGGGTGGTGACGGCGCTGCCCTTGATCCTTTTCAGCTATGCAACGCGCCGCGTGGGCATGGCGACGATCGGCATCATGCAGTACATCAATCCGACCCTGCAATTCTTCTGTGCGGTCGCGATTTTCGGAGAAACGGTTACAGGCTGGCACATGATCGCCTTTCCGCTGATCTGGCTGGCCCTTGCGCTCTACTCTGCGCCTGCGATCCGCCGCGGCGCCTTTGGCCTGCGCCAAAGCACGTGATCAACGCCAGTCAGCCTCGGCATTGGCAAAATGTTGCAAGCCCGTATAGAACAGCGCGAAAGCGAACGGGGACGACATGGCCAATCAGAACGACAGCTTCATTGACGAGGTCACCGAGGATCTGCGCCGCGACAGGCTGTTCAACGCCTTTCGGCGCTACGGCTGGATCGCGGTCCTGCTCATACTGGCGCTGGTCGGTGGTTCGGCCTGGCGGGAATATTCCGCGCGCAAGGCCGAGCAGTCTGCCCAAGCCTGGGGTGATGCCGTGCTGGCAGCCCAGGATGCGCCGGACCGGATCGCCGCGCTCGGCGCCATCGATGCCGAGGGCGTGGCCGGACGGAAGCTTCTGTCCGAAATGCTGGCTGCCGGTGTCGAAGCCGAATCCGGTCTGACGGAAAAAGCATCCGAACGCCTGCAGTCGGCAGCCGAAGGCGTCGCCGACAACAGGCTTTTTCACGATCTCGCGCTTCTCAAGGCGGTGATGGTGGCGGGGCCGAACATGGATGCGGCGCGCCGCGACGGCATCCTGGCCGAATTGTCCAAGCCCGGCGCTCCGTTCGAGCTGCTTGCACTTGAACAGAAGGCCGTTGCGCTGATCAATGCGGGGCGGACCGATGACGCCATCGTTCTGATCCGTCAGATCCAGCAAAAAGATGGGCTTTCCGAAGCCTTGCGTCGCCGTCTCGCCGAGATGATGATCACGCTAGGAGCCGCGCCCGACGAGGCAGCCGGTCCGGGTCCGCAGACGATGCCGCTGGCTCCGTCGGAATGACGCCAGCATCGGCCAAGGAACAACGAGAATGCGACGAACCCGCCGCAACGAGGAGACAGCGATGACAAGGCTTCCTTTGATCGCCACTATGGCGGTCCTCGTGGCCCTGACTGCCTGCAACCGGCAAGACGAAACCCTGCAAGGCGAACGACTGGATCCGCGGGCGGTGATTTCCCCCGATGGACCCGTCACCCAAGGTGCCGCGGGACCGACGACGACGGCGCTGTCCCTGCCTGCGGTGCGCGGAAATGCCGACTGGCCGCAGCGGGCTGGCAGTGCGAGCCATGCCTCGGGCAACATGGCACTTGGTGCCGGAACCAGCCGCATCTGGAGCGCGAATATCGGAGCAGGCTCCGACCGCCGCCACCGCGTCGTTGCTGATCCGATTGTCGCCGGCGGCATTGTCTATACGCTTGACAGCCAAAGCTCGGTTACCGCGACCACGACTGGTGGCGGTCGGGTCTGGAGCACCGATGTGCGTCCCCCGGCCGAAACCTCGGGCAGTGTTTCCGGCGGTGGTCTCGCCTATGAGGGCGGGCGCGTCTATGTGACCTCGGGCTATGGTCAGGTCATTGCGCTTGACGCGCGCAGCGGTGCCATTGTCTGGCGCCAGCGCGTCGATGCGCCGATCAGCGGCGCGCCGACCGTCGCGAACGGGGTTGTTTACGCCCTTGGCCGTGATGCCACGGGCTGGGCTGTGCGGGCCGCCGATGGCAAGGTGCTATGGCGGGTCTTCGGCAATAATGGCATGGCGGGCGTCATGGGGGGCGGCGCTCCGGCCGTTTCTGGTGGCACGGCTGTATTCGCCTATTCCAACGGTCAGCTCGCCGGGGTCGACACCTCGGATGGAAGCCAGCTTTGGACGGCCAACGTGGCCGGTTCGCGCCTTGGACGTTCCATCACCCTGTTCCGCGACATGACCGGCGACCCCGTTGTGGTCGGCAGCACGGTCTATGCGGGAACGAGTTCGGGCCGGGTCGGTGCCTATGATCTTGCGACCGGCGCGATGAATTGGGAAGCCCGCGAAGGGGCGTCGAGCCCGGTACTTGTCGCTGGAAATTCCGTCTTCCTGGTGAACGACCAGGCACAGCTTCTGCGTCTTGATATCGCGAATGGCGGGCGTGTCTGGGCGCAGAAGCTGCCCTATTTCAGCGAGAACATCATCCGCAAGCAAGGCAAGGTCTGGACGCATTTCGGCCCGGTGCTTGCAGGGAATCGGCTTTACCTTGCCTCGTCGGACGGCTATCTGCGCGTCTTCGATCCCGCCACGGGCGCCCTTATCGGTCAAGCCGAGATACCGGGCGGCGCCGCGGCGGCCCCGGCCGTCGCAGGCCAGACCCTTTACGTCGTCACCCATGACGGCCAACTTATGGCATACCGATGAGCTTCACCCTCGCCATTGTCGGGCGGCCGAATGTCGGCAAGTCCACGCTGTTCAACCGCCTCGTCGGAAAGAGGCTGGCGCTGGTCGATGACCAGCCGGGCGTGACGCGCGACCTGCGCGAGGGACAGGGACGCCTTGGCGACCTGCGCTTCATCGTCGTCGATTCGGCCGGTCTGGAACTGGTTGACGATGACAGCCTGCAAGGCCGCATGCGCCGCCTGACCGAGCGCGCCGTGGATGAGGCCGATGTTTGCCTGTTCGTCATCGACGCCCGCGTTGGCGTGACCGCTGCCGACGAATATTTTGCCGAGATCCTGCGCAAGCGATCGAAACACGTGATTCTTGCGGCCAACAAGGCCGAGGGGCGCGCTGGCGAGGCGGGTGCGATGGAGGCCTGGTCGCTGGGCCTGGGCGAGCCGCTGCGAATTTCCGCCGAACATGGCGAGGGGATGGACGACCTTTATCGCATCCTCGTGCCGCTGGCCGAGGAGTTCGAGGCGCAGAACATCCAGCAAGCTCCGGAAACCGATGTTGCCGTGTCCGATGACGACGAGAGCAATGCCGAGGACTGGCGGCCGAGCATCCACAAGCCACTGCAAGTCGCGGTGATCGGTCGCCCGAATGCCGGGAAATCGACGCTCATCAACAAGATCATCGGCGAAGATCGCCTGCTGACCGGCCCCGAAGCCGGGATCACGCGCGACTCGATCTCTGTCACAACCGAATTCATGGGCACGCCGGTCCGGATCTTTGACACTGCCGGCATGCGCAAGAAGGCGCGCGTGACCGACAAGGTGGAAAAGCTCTCGGTCGCCGATGGACTGCGCGCCGTGCGCTTCGCCGAGGTGGTCGTCGTTCTGCTGGACGTGGGCATCCCCTTCGAGCAGCAGGACCTGCGCATCGCCGATTTCGCCGAGACCGAGGGCCGTGCCGTCGTCGTCGCCGCGAATAAGTGGGATTTGGAAGAAGAAAAGCCGCAGAAGCTCAATGAACTGCGCGAGGCTTTCGAGCGGCTGCTGCCGCAGCTCAAGGGCGCGCCGCTGGTCACCGTCTCGGCCCGCACGGGCAAGGGGCTCGACCGGCTGCATAACGCGATCCTGAAGGCCCATGAGGTCTGGAACCGCCGCGTGCCGACCGCCCGCCTGAACCAGTGGCTGGGCGCGATGACCGAAGCGCATCCGCCGCCGGCCCCCGGTGGCCGCCGCATCCGCCTGCGCTACATGACCCAGGTCAAGACCCGGCCGCCGGCCTTTGTCGTCATGGCGACGCATACCGACAAGATCCCCGACAGCTATCAGCGCTACCTGATCAACGGGCTGCGGGTAGATTTCGACATGCCCGGTACTCCGATCCGTCTGACCTTCCGCGACCAGGGGACCAAGAATCCCTATCTGAGCAAGGCAAACAAGATCAGCCAGTCGGGCGCTCTCTCCAAGCACAGGAACCGCCAGAAGCCCAAAGGGACCTGAGTTCAGGTGGTGACGCGCACCAATGCGACGGCGATGACGGCAATGCCCAGAACTGCCATCGTGGCAAGGGTCGCTTGCGCAGCCACCGAACCTGCGGCAATTCCGATCATGCCCCAGATGACGGCAACGCTGTAGCTGATATTCGGGCCAAGGCGCAGTTGGATGCTGACCGAGGCAAGCGCCGCGATCAATATCCCTATGGCGGCGGCGAGGGTCTGCGAAGCGCCAAGCTGCTTTTGCAAGATCGTGGCGAACAAGGCGCAAGTTGCAAGCGTGGCCCATCCTGCAGCGAACCCCAGCGCGGCGCTTTGCCTGACCTGCATCCCGTCTCGCGTGCCGCGCAGCGCTGCCCCCAGAAAACCGGTGAGCATGATCCCAGCGAAAAGCAGCGCGGCGGTGGGTCGGCTATCCATGAGCCATGGCCAGATCGCGCCGGCTGCGAGCCCCGTGCTCAGCAGCCCGTGTTCTGTCAAGGTGTCGTCCATCTTGTGGCGCTCGAGCATCTGGTCGGGGGTGGGTGGGCCGAAGATGTCGTCATTCAAGCTGGGTGGTGCTTCGCGCCGGGCGACGCGTTCTGCGGCTCGCAGACGTCGCAGTTCGACAAGCCGTCGCAGGGCATGGCCCGAAAGCGCGGTCCAGGTCATGACAATGAGAAGGCTCATGGCAAGAACCCGAGGCCGGATGAAAAGGGCGGACAGGTCGAGCAGGCTCGCATCGGCTTCGCCAAATCTGGCCCCCAGCTCGGTGGGAATGGCCCGGCCAATCGACTCGTCCATGGAAAGACCGGCCGGACGCAACGCATAGATCAGCGTGCTGGCAACGAAGGCCAGCGTGGCAAAAATAAGCAGGGCAGCGCCGGCGCGTCTCATGACAGCGGAACGCCAGCCGGGTCGAACTGGTTTCAGGGCATGCGCGAGACTTTGTCGCCTCGCGCTATTCTGCCGTCAGGCGAGCTGGCCGTCTGTCCCCAGGCGTGTCTTGCCGCCCAGATAAGGATGCAGCGCATCGGGCAGGACGACCGAGCCGTCGGCCTGTTGGCCGTTTTCCAGCACCGCAATCAGCGTGCGGCCAACGGCCAGGCCCGAGCCGTTCAGCGTGTGGACGAATTCCGGTTTGCCGCCACCATCTGGGCGGTAGCGGGCGTTCATCCGCCGCGCCTGGAAATCGCCGCAATAGCTGACCGAGGAAATTTCGCGATAACGATCCTGTCCGGGCAGCCAGACTTCGAGATCATGGGTGATCCGCGCGCCAAACCCCATGTCGCCGCCGCAAAGCACGATCGTGCGATAGGGCAGGCCCAGCTTTTCAAGAACCGCCTCGGCGCAACGCGTCATGCGCTCATGCTCGGTCAGGCCGTTCTCGGAATCGGTGATCGACACCATCTCGACCTTCTCGAACTGGTGCTGGCGCAGCATGCCTGCGGTGTCGCGACCAGCGCTGCCGGCCTCGGAACGGAAGCACTGGCTATGCGCAACCATCCGGCGGGGCAGGGTCGCATGTTCGACCAGATCGCCGTGAACCGTGTTCGTCAGCGTGACTTCCGAAGTCGGGATCAGCCACCATCCCTCGCGGGTCTGATAACTGTCTTCGCCGAATTTCGGGAGCTGCCCAGTGCCTTCCATCATCTCGGACAGCACCAGCACCGGCGCCCATGTCTCGGTCAGGCCATGTGTTTCGCAATGCAGGTCCAGCATGAACTGCGCAAGCGCCCGGTGAATGCGCGCCACACCCTTCTGCAGGACGACGAAGCGCGACCCAGAGAGCTTCGCGGCAGTTTCGAAATCCATGCCGGGCTTGACGCTCTCGATCTCGAAATGCTCGCGTGGGGTGAACTCGAAGCTGCGCGGCTCACCCCAGCGGCGGATCTCGACATTGTCGTCCTCGTCCGTGCCGGGCGGGACGCTGTCGACCGGCAGGTTCGGAATGCCCAACAGCAATTCGCGCAGCTTGGCATCGAGTGCGGTGGCCTCGGCCTGAAGAATGGCAGTCTCTTCCTTTTTGGCCGTCACGAGCGCGCGCAGACGCTGGAACTCGTCCTCATCGCCCCGCCCCTTGGCGGCACCGGCCTCTTTGCTGGCCTTGTTTTGCTCGGCCTGAGCCGCTTCGGCGGCGCTGATCCGCGAGCGGCGATCGGCATCCAGCGAAAGGATCTCGGACGAAACCGGGGCCAGGTTGCGCAGGCTGAGGGCTGCGTCGAAAGCGGCAGGGTTTTCGCGGATGGCGCGGATGTCGTGCATGGCTGACCCGTTCATCAAGATGGTTACGGGGCATCAGATAGCGCAAGGCTTCACAGGGTGAAAGCCTTAGCCCCAGCGATCTGCCTCGTTGATAAGGCCACGCAGCATTGGAAAGAAGCGATCAGCGCCAGGATAACCCTCGTAGCGCCCGATTTCCTGGCCGTCGCGCAACAGGATGAAGCCGGGCGTCAGCCAGGGCATCCGCGCCAGCGCGAGGCCGTCCGGATAGGGCCCGTCAACATCCACCATGATCAGCGGGGCCAGTCGCCCTTCCGGGTGGTCGGCGTAAATCGGAGCAATCTCTCGGTCCCATTGCGCGCAATAGGTGCAGCCCTTTCGCCGCACCATCAGCAGACGCAGCTGGGGCGCCGGGCCGGCCTGGGCTCGGTGAATGCTTGCGCTGAGACCCATCGCAAGAAGCAGTCGCCGGGTAACGAGAGATGCTGAGTTCTTCATGTCGCACAGGCTAGCTTTCGCGGTGCCTCCCAACAAGGCTCGGCGTTTACATGTCACCGCAGTGACAATATCCACGAAATGCGATGACCTTAGGCCATCGCACCAAATGAAGCGGAACCGAACGAGAGGCCCAGATGGATGAGTTGGCCGACCCACTGCTGCACGGAAATCGTCGCGCGCTGTCTCGTGCCATCACCCTGATCGAAAGCACGCGGGCCGATCATCGCTCGCGCGCGATGCGACTTCTTGCCGAGCTTCCCGAACGGCAGGCGCTGCGGATCGGCCTGTCGGGCACGCCCGGTGTGGGCAAGTCGAGCTTCATCGAAGCGTTTGGAAAGATGCTGACGGGGCAGGGGCTCAGCGTCGCCGTGCTTGCCGTGGATCCCAGTTCGGCCCGCTCGGGGGGCTCGATCCTGGGAGACAAGACCCGGATGGAAACCCTCGCCCGAGACCCGTTGGCCTATATCAGGCCGTCGCCGTCGCAGGCCCAACTGGGCGGGGTGGCCCGGCGCACACGAGAGACGGTCAGGCTGTGCGAGGCAGCCGGATTCGACATCGTCCTGATCGAGACGGTCGGTGTCGGGCAGTCCGAGACACTCGTTGCCGAGATGTGCGATCTGTTCGTCTTGCTGCTGGCTCCTGCCGGAGGAGATGAATTGCAGGGGGTCAAGCGCGGCATCATGGAGATCGCCGACCTGATTTTCGTGAACAAGGCCGATGGAGAACTGCGCGGACCGGCATTGCGGACCGTTGCCGATTACGCTGGTGCACTCAGGCTCTTGCGCAAGCGGCCCGAAGATCCGGAAGGATATCCGCTTGCCTTGCCGGTTTCGGCCCATACGGGAGAGGGGCTCGATCGCGCTTGGGGGGCGATGAAGCGGCTGGCGGATTGGCGGCGAGATTCGGGGCATTTTTTCACCCGTCGTGCTGAACAGGCCCGGCATTGGTTTCTTGCCGAATTAAGGGCGGGATTGCTTGCGCGGCTCGAAACGGCCGAGATCCGCGGCGAAATGCGGCGCGCCGGAGACGCCGTTGCGCGCGGCGAGATCGCGCCCGAACTGGCGGCCGAGCAGCTTCTGAACCGGCTCAAGGACCGCGAATCGCCTTGCAGCTAGGGCGAGGTTGCTCTCGGCATCCTGTGGGCCGTGATGTGAGATTCCGCTGGAATCCGAGCGAACGCCACGATATTGCGCATCAGGATATAGGAAACGCTGGCGAAAAGGCTTGACGAAAGCCCCCGCACCCCGTATTTCCCCGCAGACAGATTTCCGGGCGCTGCCACGCGGCGCCCTTTCATATTGCGGGCAACCGCCCGTGCAGGATCGAATCGAAGGAAAAAGATCATGTCGCGCGTTTGCGAACTGACCGGCAAGGGCCCGATGAGCGGCAACAACGTGTCCCACGCCAACAACAAGACTCGCCGCCGTTTTCTGCCGAACCTGAACGAGGTCTCGCTGATCTCGGAAAAGCTCGGCCGGAGCTACCAACTGCGCATCTCGGCTGCTGCCCTGCGCTCGGTTGACCACCGTGGTGGTCTGGACGCGTTCCTCGTGAAGGCTCGCGACGAAGAGCTCTCGGACCGCGCGCTCAAGATCAAGCGCGAGCTGGCCAAGGCCTGATCGCAAGCTGCTGCATCCCGCGGGTCGATCGATTCGCGATCTGTGGTGAGACAGCTACGACCCCGTCCTTTCAGGCGGGGTCTTTGTCATTTCTTGTCCCTGATTTCTCGGCGGCCCATCAGCCGCCCGTATCTGCACGATGCGCCTCGACCTGGGAAAGCAGGTCTTCGACTTTCGGTCCAAGCTCTCCGACGATGACGCCGATCCCGACGGCCGAGGCATGGACATGGTCGGGCTGCAGCATCGGGGCCAGTTGCAACGGAGACATCGTGAAGAAAGGGGCATAGAGGTTGTCAAAGACCAGGGCATGATGCCTTTGCGCAAGCCTTGGCCAGATAGCCGCCCAGGAACGGCGCTGAAGGAAGCTTTGATATGGCGAAGCGATTCCGACCAGAAGCAGCGGGCGGCCGCCAATTCCGGCATGGCCCAGGATGGCATCAAGGTTGGCTTCGGCATGAGCGGGCCTGACCCCGCTCATCAGGTCGTTGCCGCCAAGCGCGACGATGACCGCATCGGGCCTTGCCTGGTCAAGGGATTGGCTGATCCGTGCCTTGCCATCGGCTGTCGTGTCGCCTGACACGCCGCCATTGATGATCGTGACGTCGTGCCCGCGCTTGCGCAACCATTCCTGTAACTGGCTGACGAGGCCCTGGTCGGGCTCGAGCCCAAACCCCGCCGTGAGGCTGTCGCCAAAGGCGAGCAATCTGATTTCCTGGGCGCCGGCCCAGAAGGGCGCAGCACAAAGGGCAAGGACAAGGGTCAGGCCACGAAGGCTCATTCAAACCGCCTCAATCTCAGCGCATTGGTCACGACGAAGACCGATGACAGGGCCATTGCAGCCGCCGCCAGCATGGGCGAAAGGCGGGGGCCCCCAAAGGGCACCAATATGCCCATGGCCACGGGGATCAGTGCCGCGTTGTAGAAGAACGCCCAGAACAGGTTCTGCCGGATATTCTGCATCACCGCCCGCGAAAGGCGCACCGCACGAGCGACGCCATGTGGATCGCCGCCGACCAGAACGACCTCGGCCGATTCGATGGCTATATCCGTTCCACTGCCGATTGCGATTCCGGTTCCCGCAGCCGCAAGGGCCGGTGCGTCATTGATGCCGTCGCCGACAAACACCGTGCCTTCGCCCATTTCGCGAATTGCCTCCAGTTTGCCTTCGGGCAGGACGCCTGCGATGACCTTGTCGATGCCTAGCTTCTTGCCCACGGATTCGGCGGTAGGTCGGACATCGCCAGAGATGAGCACGGTCCGAAGCCCCAGTTCATGTAAATCCCGCAGGGCTTCGGCGGCCCCCGGGCGGATCGGATCATTCAGGGCCATCGCCGCCACGTGACGTCCATCGACGGCAAGATGAACGGGCGTTGCCCCGTCTGCGGCCCAATCCTTCGCATGTTGCAGCAGCTCTTCGTCGGTCGGGATGTCTGCTTCACGCAGTGCGATCTCGTTGCCGATGAGCAGCCGGTGCCCGTCGACCTCTGCCGAAAGGCCGCGCCCGGCCTGCGCCGCCACCCTGGAGGCATTGGCAAGCGTCAGACCTTCCGCTGCGGCCGCAGCGACGATCGCGGCAGAAAGAGGATGCTCCGATCTGGCTTCCGCGGATGCTGCGAGGCGAAGAGTTTCTTGCCGGGTCATGTCGCGGCATTCGATCGCTGTCAGCGCGGGTCGTCCCTCGGTGAGTGTTCCTGTCTTGTCGAAACCGATGACCCGGGCTTCCGCAAGGTTTTGCAGCGCATCGCCACGGCGGAACAGGACGCCCAGTTCCGCGCCCCTGCCGGTGCCCACCATGATCGAGACCGGCACCGCCAGACCCATGGCGCAGGGGCAGGCGATGATCAGGACCGAAATCGCCGCGACCAGTGCCTGGCTCAGCGATCCGGTGGCGCCGATCCAGATGAGAAAGGCTGCAATCGCAAGGCCGATCACAACGGGGACGAAGATGCCGGTCACCCGGTCCACCACCGCCTGAACTGGCAGCTTCGAGGACTGCGCATCCTCGACCAGCTTGATGATCCGCGACAGCACCGTATCGGCGCCGATTGCCGTGACTTCATAGCTGAGCGCGGACGAACCGTTGATGGTGCCCCCGGTGACCGGATCGCCTTCGGATTTACCGACCGGCAGCGGTTCCCCCGTCAGCATGGATTCGTCGATCGAGCCATTCCCTTCGGAAACGACGCCATCCGCAGCGACGCGCTCTCCGGGTCTCAGCTGGACGATGTCGCCGGGTCTAAGCTGCGCGATCGGCGTTTCGACGACCTCTCCGTTCCGGACGACCCGCGCGGTTTCGGGTGCCAGATCCATGAGACGCCTGATCGCCTCGCCCGCCTGTCCCTTTGCCCGCGCCTCGAGCCAGCGCCCCATCAGGATCAGGGTGACGATGACGGCCGAGGCTTCGAAATAGACATGCCGGGAATCCTCGGGCAGCATCCCCGAAGCGAAGGTCGCGACCGTCGAATAGGACCATGCAGCTGCCGCGCCCAGTGCGACCAGACTGTTCATTTCCGGTCGGCCATGCATCAGGGCGGGGATGCCGATCCGAAAGAAGACACGACCCGGACCCGCCAGCACGGCAGTCGCGAGGATGAATTCCACGACCCAGAGCGTTTGCCGTCCGATCGCCTGGTAAAGCCAGTGATGGAAGCTGGGCACAAGGTGGCCGCCCATTTCGGCCAAAAAGATCGGCAGGGTCAGCATCAGCGCAATGAGAAAGCGCCGCTTCATACCTGCCCCATCGGCCCCGTGGTCGTGAAGATGAGGTTTTTCCGTCTGGTCCTGGGGTTTTGCGGGGTAACCCATCGCGCTGACATGCCCTGCCAGCGCATCTGGACTGATTGCAGCGGAATGCGTGATCGTGCCGGTCCCGGTCGCCAGGTTGACGGTTGCAGATTGAACGCCGGGCATGCTGTTCAAGGTTTTTTCGATCCGGGCCACGCAGGACGCGCAGCTCATGCCCTCGATCGCCAGGCGCGTCTCCTCCGGGATGGCGGGATAGCCGGCATTTTCCAGCGCGGCGATGGCCTTGGCAACGGTCTCGGGATGATCCACGCGAAATCGGGCACGACCGGTCGCGAGGTTGACCCGCGGGTCGCTGACCCCCGCGACGGCGGCAAGGGCTTTTTCGACCCGACCCATGCAGGATGCGCAGCTCATGCCCGATACGGCCAGATCTGTATCCGACCCGGGGAGCGTGGTTTTGTTGTTCATGATGTTTCTCCTGACTGAATTGCGATGAAGCAGGGTTCAGACAGGTAGGGGAGGCGCCTGTGGGCGAAGATGCGCGATCTGCGGCTCCATCAGCGGAGGCATTCTCAGACGGATCGGCGGGACGGGCCTTGATCGGGCAACCGCGATCCGCGCGCCCAAGTGGCAACGGCACCCCCGACCACCGCGGCCACGGCATTCATGTCGCGGTCGGGTGGGCGCCTGGCGCGGGGTTCGTAACGTGATTTTGGTCGCGCAGCACATGAATTGGGCTCCAATCAGGTGCAAGCTAGGCACGTTCTTGCGCGCATTCAAGCGCGTCACGGCGCTTTGAGTTGATCCCGCGCCACTGAAACGTTACCGCAAAAGGCAACGATTGCTTGAAGTCAGGAATGGATGATGAACCGCCGTCAGATGCTGATGCTTTCCCTGCCGCTGGTGGCCGCGCCTTCTCTGGCGCTGGCCCAGAACAGTGCGTCCGCCGCCCCGGCTGCGAAGCCCACGGCCAAGCGAGACCCCTATGCCCCTACCGAAGTCGCGATCCGCTCGGATTTTGAGGTTGGCAGCATTGTCGTCGTGTCGAAGGACTTTTTCCTTTACCACGTCGTCTCGCCGGGTCGGGCGATCCGCTACGGCGTTGCCGTTGGCAAGGACGAACTCATCTGGCGCGGGCGCGCCACCGTCGGGCGCAAGACGGAATGGCCGAGCTGGAAACCCACCCCGGCCATGATCAAGCGCAAGCCGCAGCAATATGGCAAATGGGCCGATGGCATGCCGGGCGGCCCGACCAACCCGCTGGGCGCGCGGGCGCTCTATCTCTACGACGCCAATGGCAATGACACGTCGATCCGCATCCATGGGACGACCGAGCCCGGTTCGATCGGTCGCGCGGTTTCGAATGGCTGCCTGCGCATGCGCAACGAGGCCGTGATGGACCTTTACGAACAGGTTCCGGTCGGCACTCCCGTCTATGTCTACTGATTGGACATCCGTCTGACATCCCTGTCGAACCCGGCGCTGTCCGGGTTCGACACGATCATCGACACGCGCTCGCCCTCGGAATTCGCCGAAGATCACCTGCCGGGCGCGCTCAACCTGCCGGTCCTTTCTGACGAAGAGCGCGCGCAGGTCGGTACGATCTATAAACAAATTTCTCCTTTCGATGCCCGCAAGCTTGGCGGCGCGATGGTCGCGGCGAATGCCGCGCGCCATATCTCCGGTCCGCTGTCCGGCTTTGGCGGCGGGTGGCGGCCACTGGTCTATTGCTGGCGGGGCGGGCAGCGCTCGGGCGCCTTCGCGACGATCCTTTCGCAGATCGGATGGCGGGTCGGCCGGATCGAGGGCGGTTACAAGGCCTGGCGCGCGCTGGTCATTGAACGGGTCGCCGGGCCGGTCTGTGCACCTGTCATCGTGCTTGACGGAAATACCGGTAGCGCCAAGACCGAGATCCTGCATCGACTCGCCGCACGAGGGCATCAGGTGATCGACATCGAGGGTTTGGCGAACCACCGGGGCAGCCTTTTCGGCGCGATGCCGGGCGGGCAACCGGCGCAGAAGCTGTTCGAAGGGCGGCTTGCGCTGGGTCTCGAAGGGTTGGACCCCAGTCGTCCGGTTCTGGTCGAGGCCGAGAGTTCGCGCATCGGCGATCTGAACCTTCCGCGCGGCATCTGGAAGGCAATCATTTCGGCACCGCGCATCCGGCTTTCGGTTCCGGTCGAGGCCCGCGCGGCCTATACCGCCGCAAGCTATGCCGATGCCTGCGCCGACCCGAGAAGGCTCGCGCGGATCGTCGATGGGTTGCGGCCCCTGCATTCGGCAGAGCTGATCGACGACTGGTTGCGGATGGTCGACAAGTCCGATTGGACCGCCTTGGCGGAAGGTCTGATGCGCGCTCATTACGATCCGCGATACGAAAAGCACCGCGCGCGCCACGATGACGGAAGCGGTGCGATCGTGCGGCTTGAGGACTTGTGCGACCTGGATGCGGCCGCGTTGGCGGTCGAGGCGGCCTTAGCCGCGCAGGAAGCGCCTTAGCACCTTTTCAAGCTTCGCGGCACCAAGTGGCGCCATGGCCTTGGTATGCTCATGGCTGATCGATTCATCCGACATCCCGGCACCCATATTGGTGATGACTGAAACCGCGGCGCAGCGCAGGCCAAGGAACCGTCCCAGGATCACCTCGGGGACAGTGGACATTCCGACCGCATCGGCGCCCAGGACACGTGCCGCCCGGATTTCGGCCGGCGTTTCGAACGAGGGGCCCGAAAACCAGCAATAGACACCTTCGGGCAGGTCGACGCCTTCGGCCTTGGCTGCAGCCCTGAGACCGGCGCGGATCTCAACGTCATGCGCATCGGTCATTGGGACGAAGCGCGCCTCCGAAGGTTCGCCGATCAGGGGGTTGGTGCCGGCAAAGGCAATATGATCCGACAGCATCATCAGCGATCCGGGCTGCATCTCGGCGCGCAGAGAACCGGCCGCATTTGTCAGGATCAGTCCGCCGCAGCCCAGATCCCGCAGCACCTCAAGCGGCAGGCGCATGACATCGGCTCGGCCGGATTCGTAGTAATGCGCGCGTCCGCCCAAGACCGCGACCCGCCGCCCCTCAAGCTGACCAATGACAAGTTGGGGGACATGGCCCGAAACCCCCGCATGAGGAAAGCCCGGCAAATCCAGATAGGGGATCGCGACGCCCTGGACGGTTTCGGCCAGATGGCCGAGGCCGGAGCCAAGGATCAGAGCATATTCCGGCGGCTCTGACCCAGCATAGTCGCGGATCAGATGGGCAAGTTCAGCGCTCTTTGACATAGGGCTCTCCGCCCGCGCGGGGCGGGATGGCACGGCCGACGAAACCGGCCAGGATGATGACGGTCAGGATATAGGGCAGCGCGCTCATGAACATCGAAGGGATGGTGATGATCCCCAGGTCGAGATTCGGGAAACGGTTCGCGAGTGCCTCGAGCAGGCCAAAAAGGAAGGTCGCGCCCAACGCGCTCCATGGGCGCCATTTCGCGAAGATCAGCGCGGCGAGCGCGATAAAGCCTCGGCCCGCCGTCATTTCCTTGACGAAACCTGCCGAGATGCCCGTGGCGAGATAGGCTCCAGCGATCCCGCAAAGCAGGCCGCAGATCGCCACTGCTGCATAGCGCAGCCGGGTGACTGAAACACCGGCCGTATCGACCGAGGCCGGATTTTCGCCGACCGCGCGCAGTCGCAGGCCGAAGCGGGTGCGAAAAAGCACCCACCATGTCAACGGCACCATCGCGAAGGCGACATAGACGAGGATGGTATGGCCCGAAATCAGCTCGGCATAGATCGGGCCGATCACCGGAACCGGACGCAGGGCATCGGCGAAGGGCAAGGTGATCTCGGTAAAGCGCGCTGCGCCGCCCAACGACGGTGTCCGCCCGCCGAGCCCGAAGATCTTCTGACCCAGGAGCACCGTCAGGCCGGACGCCAGGAAGTTGATCGCGACTCCCGAAATCAGCTGGTTGCCCCGGAATGTAATCGATGCGAGCCCGTGGATCAGCGACATGGCCAGCGCTCCGGCGATGCCGGCCACCAGCCCCAGCCAGGCGTTGCCCGTCGCATAGGCGACAGATGCGGCGGTAAAGGCCGCCATCAACATCTTGCCTTCGAGCCCGATGTCGAAGACGCCCGCACGCTCGGAATAAAGCCCTGCCAGACAGGCCAGCAGCAGTGGCGTCATCAGGCGAACCGCGGAATCGAGGATCTGGATGATCGTCGGGAAGTCCATCATGCCCCCTTCCGGCCGAAGGCCGAGAACAGCCGCTCAAGAGGAATGCGAACCATGTTGTCGAGTGCGCCGGTAAACAGGATGACCAGCGCCTGAATGACCACGATCAGCTCGCGCGGGATCGACGTCCATAGCGCGAGCTCGCCTCCGCCCTGGTAAAGGAAGCCGAAGAGGAAGGCCGCGAGCAGGATGCCGAACGGGTGGTTGCGCCCCATGAGCGCAACGGCGATGCCGATGAAGCCCGCGCCCTCGACCGCGTTCAGGACCAGGCGTTCGGCCTCGCCCATGACGTTGTTGATCGCCATCAGGCCCGCCAGCCCGCCCGAAATCAGCATGGCGATCACGGTGACGCGGACCGGAGAGATCCCGGCATAGATCGCGCCGC
This sequence comes from Paracoccus sp. MBLB3053, assembly GCF_031822435.1. Classification (NCBI taxonomy): domain Bacteria; kingdom Pseudomonadati; phylum Pseudomonadota; class Alphaproteobacteria; order Rhodobacterales; family Paracoccaceae; genus Paracoccus; species Paracoccus aurantius. The sequence continues at coordinate 1,228,865 of NZ_JAVQLW010000001.1, forward strand.
GTTCGGATTTTCCGAAAGCGCGGATCTCGTATCCCAGGCGCGAACGCCAGATCAGCAGCCAGGTCAGGAAGCAGGCGGCGACGGCGACGAAGAAGGTCACGTTGGCGGGCGTGTTCTTGCCCCATTCGATGCCGAAACTCAGCGCCATGTCCGAAAGTTTGGGCAGATGCGTCGCGTCTGGAAAGCGGGCCGAGGCAGGGTCCATGCTGCCTACGGGGCGCAGGACGTTGACCAGAACATAGTTCAGGAGCGCCGCTGCGATGAAGTTGAACATGATCGTCGTGATGACGATATGGCTGCCGCGTTTGGCTTGCAGCCATGCCGGGATCAGGGCCCAGAGCGCGCCGAACAGGGCCGCGCCGATCATGGCGGCGGGCAGGGCGATCGCCCAATGTGGCCAAGGCACTGACAGGAGCACCAGCGCGACGCCAAGGCCGCCCATCGCGGCCTGACCTTCGCCGCCGATATTGAACAGGCCGCCGTGATAGGCGACCATGACGGCAAGGCCGGTGAAGATGAAGTTGGTCGTGTAGTAAAGTGTAAAGCCCCAGCCATAGCTGGACCCCAAGGCGCCTTCGACCATGACCTTCAACGCCTCGGCCGGGCTTTCACCGATCGCAAGGATCACCAGCGCCGAGATCGCAAAGGCCAGCAACAGCGAGATCAACGGCGTCAGGATCACATCCGCCCATTTCGGCATTCGGTCCATCAGCAGTTCCTCGTGGGGTCTTGGGTCATTCCCGGCTTCCGCGGGGGTGCAGATCGGCGACGGTTCATTCCGCACCTCTCGCATGACTGCCGGGATGGGCATCGGCGGGTGGAAGCGCGTCTTCTGGTGAGGTCGTCGCGGGATCTATCCCGGCCATGAGACAGCCCAGGTCGGCTGTCGTGGCCTCGTCCGGCAGTCGCTCGCCCATGATGCGGCCATCGAACATCACGGCGATCCGGTCGGACAGCGCGAGGATTTCGTCCAGTTCGACCGACACCAGAAGGACGGCCTTGCCGGCGTCGCGCAGCTCGACGATCCGCTTGTGAATGAATTCGATCGCGCCGATATCAACGCCGCGCGTCGGCTGCCCGATCAGCAAGAGGTCCGGGTTGCGCTCGACCTCGCGGGCCACCACGATCTTCTGCTGGTTGCCACCCGAGAAGCTTTTGGCCGCAAGCTCGGGATTCGGCGGGCGAACATCGAAACGTTCCATTTTCCTGATCGCATCCGCGCGGATGGCCGATTGGTCCATCAACATGCCCTGGCCGAATTCTGGTGCATCGTGATATCCGAAAGCCACGTTTTCCCAGGCGGCGAAATCCATGATCAGCCCCTCGACCTGCCGGTCCTCGGGGACATGGCCGATGCCGGCATGGCGACGGGCGCGGGCGTCTGAACCTGTCAACGGCAGCGGCTCTCCCCTAAGACGGATCTCGCCATCCAGCTTCGCCCCCGGCTCGGGGTAGCCGCCCAGGATTTCCAGCAACTGGGTCTGGCCATTGCCTGCCACGCCGGCAATCCCGACGATCTCGCCAGCGCGGATATCCAGATCAATGCCGCGCAGTCTTTCGATGCCATCGGTATCGGTCATGCGCAGGCCCCGCACCTCGAGGACCGGAGCGCCGGCCCGGGCGGGCGGCTTGTCGACCGTTAGCAGGACCTTGCGGCCGACCATCAGCTCGGCGAGTTCGGTCGGGCTGGTTTCCGCGGTCTTGACCGAGGCGACCATTTCTCCGCGCCGCATGACCGAGACATTGTCGGTAATCTCCATGATCTCGCGCAGCTTGTGGGTGATCAGGATGATCGTCTTGCCCTCATCGCGCAGGCCGCGCAGGATGCGGAACAGGTGATCCGCCTCGGCCGGGGTCAGGACGCCGGTCGGCTCATCAAGGATCAGGATGTCGGCCTGGCGGTAAAGCGCCTTCAGGATCTCGACCCGCTGCTGATGCCCGACGGAAAGATCCTCGATCAACGCGTCGGGATCGACCTGCAGTTCGTATTCACTTGCCAATCGCTTCAGCTCGCTCCGCGCCCGCGAAAGCGAGGGACGCAGCAGGCGGCCATCCTCGGCACCAAGGATGATGTTTTCAAGAACCGAGAAGTTCTGAACCAGCTTGAAGTGCTGGAAGACCATGCCGATCCCTGCACGGATCGCGGTCTGGCTGTCCTGGATCGCAATGGGTTTCCCGCCGATCAGGATTTCGCCCGAATCGGGGCGGTAGAAGCCGTAGAGGATCGACATCAGGGTCGATTTTCCGGCTCCGTTCTCGCCAATGATGCCATGGATCGTCCCGCGGGGGACGATCAGGTCGATATCCTTGTTTGCCTGCACCGGCCCGAAGGCCTTGGAGATCCCCCGCAATTCAATTGCGGGGCCCCCTTTCACGGCTTCGGGCCGCGCCGTCATTACTGCACCGGGCAGGTGTTGTCGGTCATGTAGTCGTGCACCTCGATTTCGCCAGCCTCGATGCCCTTCTTGGCGGCGTCAACAGAGGCGGTCATATCCTCGGTCACGAGCGGCTTGTTGTTATCGTCAAGCGCAACCGACACACCGCCCGAAGCCAGGTCCATGACCTTGACGCCGGGTTCCAGATCCGCACCGGCCTTGAACGCCTCATAGACCGAATTGTCCACGCCCTTGACCATCGAGGTCAACACCTGGCCCGGATGCAGGTGGTTCTGGTTGCTGTCCACACCGATCGACAGGATGTTCGCATCGGCCGCGGCCTGCAGGACGCCAATTCCGGTGCCGCCTGCCGCAGCGTAGACCACATCCGCACCCTGCGAGATCTGCGCCTTGACCAACTCGCCGCCCTTCACCGGATCATTCCACGCCGCCGGGGTGGTGCCAGTGTAGTTGATGATGACTTTGGCGTCGGGATTGGTGGCCTTGACCCCTTGCGCATAGCCGCATTCGAACTTGTGGATCAGCGGGATGTCCATGCCGCCGATGAAGCCGACCGTTCCCGATTTCGAGGCCTTGGCCGCCATCACGCCGGCAAGGTACGAGCCCTGTTCTTCGGTAAAGACGATGGACTGGACGTTCGGCTGTTCGACGACCATGTCGACGATGGCGAATTTCGTATCGGGATAATCGGGCGCGACCTTGTTCAACACCTCACCAAAGGCGAAGCCGGTCATCACGATCGGGTTCGCGCCGGTTTCCGCGAGACGACGCAGGGCCTGTTCGCGCTGCGCCTCGGACTGCATTTCCAATTCCTTGTAGCTGCCGCCCGTCTCGGCTTTCCAACGCTCTGCCCCTTGGAAGGCTGCCTCGTTGAAGGATTTGTCGAACTTGCCCCCAAGGTCGAAGATCAGCGCCGGATCGGCCATCGCCACCAACGGCATCAAAGACAAGCTGGCACCGGCCAGCAGCGATTTCATCAGGGACATTCCAGAACCTCAACCTGTTGCGGGCAACCCTGCCCGGGGATGGGTGAATTAGGGCGCATGCCCCCGGGGGCGTCAACAGGCTTGTGCTGGCTAGAGGCCGCGTCGCATCAGAACCGCCGCGATCCCCGGCGCGTAATAATTCCGCCGCAATCCGACTTCGGTCCAACCTTCAGAGCTGTAAAGCGCCCGCGCCGCAGTATTGTCCGAGGCGACCTCGAGAAAGGCTTCGGTCGCCCCGCGGGCCCGGGACGTGGTCGAGAACTCGGCCAGCAAGGCGCGTGCCACGCCCCGCCGACGAGCATCGGGCGAGACGGCGACGGTCAGCAATTCGGCTTCGTCCGCGACGGTGCGGCCGATCAGAAAGCCTTGTGGGCGATGCAGCAGGAAATTGAGCTGACTGGACAGCAGATCCTCGATCTCAGCTGCAGACCAGGGACGGGGATGCGTCCGAAAACACCGCAGATGGAGATCGGCCAGCAGATCGGATCTCATGGCAGGATGACGGGCCCCCGATCACGCGCAGGAGCGGCATCTGCAGGGCGCAGGTAGATCGGAGCCGGGCGGGGCTGGTCCGCGAGACCCTGCCGCTGGCGCGCGATGATCGCAATGGCGACGGCAAGCGGATAGCGTGACGCCAGAAGCGGCGGGCCCGGTGGCAGGGCATGCAAGGCTCCCTGATCGGGCTGCGAATCGATGCCCTCGCCGAAATCCTGCCAGATCACCTCGCCGGCGCGCGACGGAACGGCAACCCGACAAGGGCGCGGCAGGTCCAGCGCTGCTGCCTCGGTCAGGCCAACCCCGATTGCCGGAATGCCAAGCGAAAGCGCAAGGCCGCGAGCGGCGGAAACGGCGATGCGGATGCCGGTGAAGTTTCCCGGACCGGTGCCGACACCGATCGCCCCCAACTCGCTCCATTCCACCCCGCCTTCTGCCATGATCTCAGTCAGCAGCGGGAAAAGCCGCTCTGCCTGGCCGCGGCCCATCTCTTCATGGCGCTGCGCGAGAACCCGCTCGCCTTGCAGCAAAGCGGCCGCGCAATGCGCGGCCGATGTGTCAAACCCAAGCGAGAGCAACTCAGGCAACGGGGCGAACCTCTGTCACCTCGGGGATATAGTGACGCAAGAGATTTTCGATCCCCATCTTCAGCGTCAGCGTCGAAGAGGGGCACCCAGCGCAGGCGCCTTGCATGTGCAGATAGACCACGCCGCGGTCGAAACCGTGGAAGGTGATGTCGCCGCCATCCTGAGCCACTGCCGGGCGCACGCGAGTGTCTAGCAGTTCCTTGATCTGGTTGACGATCTCGGCGTCGGGACCGTCCTGTTCGTTATGCCCACTGGTCGATGAGCCTTCGATCACCGGCGCACCTGACTGGTAGTGTTCCATGATGGCGCCCAGAACCGAGGGCTTCAGATGATCCCAGACCGCACCTTCGGCCTTGGTCACTGTCACGAAATCCGAGCCCAGGAAAACCCCGGTGACGCCGGGAACCGCGAAGATGCGGCGGGCAAGCGGGCTGCTGGCTGCGGCCTCCGCTTCGGGGAAATCGGCAGTTCCGGTTCCCAGCACGGTCTCGCCGGGAAGAAACTTCAGCGTGGCGGGGTTCGGCGTGGTTTCGGTCTGGATGAACATGGGGCGCGCTCCTTTGGTCGGGGATATGGGGATGGAAGGGGGGGCAAGTCAAGCCGCAGCGCCGCATGGAAAGCGTTCGCAAGACAGTTCTAGCCCGTCAGGGGTGCGACGCGATTGCCCAGAAAGTGGAAAGGTTCACCAGCACATGGCCGATTGCCGATGCTCCGGCTGTCCCGGAACTGAGACGCGCAGCCATTGCCGCGACACCAAAGATGGCGGCGGCGACGAGCATCCCCATGGAGCCGCCCGGCAACGACAAGTCCCGTACCCCTGCAGCAGGCGCGATATGCCAAAGGGTGAACAAGCCAAGGGGCATGAGAGCACGCCTCCAATCCCCTGCACCCAGATCGGGAACAAGGGCGCCTCGCCAGAATGCCTCTTCCAGGGTGCCGTTCAGAAGCGCCGAACACAGCACCAGGAATGCCACGTGCGGCGACAGGACTGACATGTGTCTGCTGGTCGCAAAGAAAGCCAGGCCGATCAGCAATGCGAAGGCGAGCACGGCCCAGTGCGCCGGCCATCGCGGTTTCATCGACCAGCGCGGATGAAGCAGAATCCCCACTGCCAGAAGCATCCAGTAGATGCACAGACCAAGGAAATATCCGGTTACTGGCGAAAAACTTCTTGTCAGCACCCAGAACAGCAGCGCCAGGAAAGGTATCGTCATCCCCGCCACGAGGCCGAGGCGGCGGTCCATCAGGTGATCTGTTCGAGCCGCTCCCGCGAGATGTCGCCCGGAACGATGGTAACCGGGCAGGGCAGCGTTGCCACTTCGCGCATCAGCCGCGAGATCAGCGGTCCAGGCCCCGTGCTTTCGACCGACGCGGCCAGCACGATGATCCCGATTTCCGGGTCATCGCCGACCTGGGCCAGAAGTTCGTTGCCCGGCTCACCCTCGCGCACGACCAGTTCCGGCTCGACTCCGGGCCTGTCACGCATCCATTTCGCGAAGACCTCGAAATGCGCCTGGATGCGCTCATAGGCTTCGGCGCGCATGACATCCGCGACGCCCAGACCGTGCTGTATCTCCGAGGTGGGAATTACCGCCAGAACCTGGACCGCTCCGCCTGTCTTGGCCGCTCGCATTGCCGCGAACCGGATGGCGTTCAGGCATTCGCGGGAATCGTCCAGAACCACCAAGAATTTCCGCATGACCATCGACCTGCTTTAGGAGGAATTGGCGAAGACTGGCCGAAAGGACACGCTGGCGCAAGTCTGTCGCGCATACCCCCTTGCGTTCGTTTCCAATTCGTATGCCGTATGTTAAGGCACAAATGTTAACGAGATAGCCGAGCACGCGGGACCGTACTGTGACAATTCATCACGATTGGGACAGAGTAGATCAGCGTGAAGGATCGGTCCGCGGCCTCGGGGTGTCCTGGATCGCCAGTCAAGATGCGCATGGCCGTATCGCGATGTCGTTTCGCAAGCGGGCCTTCGACATCACCTTCGCCCTTATCCTTCTCGTTCCGCTTTCCGTGGTCATGGCCGTTGTCGCGATTGCGCTTCTGCTTACCCAGGGAAGGCCGCTGCTTTACGTCGCGCCGCGGATGCGTGCGCCGGGCGAGCAGTTCAATCTTCTGAAATTCCGCACCATGCTGCGTGAAGAAGGGGATTTCGGCGCAACAGGTGCGCACAAGCATTGGCGCATCACCCGCGTCGGTCGCATTTTGCGGCGCACGCGCATCGACGAACTTCCTCAGCTATTCAATATCTTGCGCGGAGACATGAGCTTTGTCGGCCCGCGTCCCCCGCTCAAGGAATATGTCGAGAGGTTTCCCGCGCTTTATGCTCAGGTCCTCAAGAACCGTCCAGGCGTCACCGGGCTTGCGACCATGATCTATCATGCCCATGAAGACCGGATCATGGCCCGCTGCAAGACGGCCGAAGCGACCGAGGCTGCCTATTACAGGCGCTGCCTTCCGACCAAGCTGCGGCTCGACCTGATCTATCAGCGCCGTCGCAACCTTCGCGTCGATCTCTGGATTATCTGGCATACCCTGATGACCGTGCTGATCCCGGCATGGCAGGGTCGGGGCCGGCGGCGGGTTCCCTCGGGCAAGCAAGGGCAGCCCGTGACCAAGGCACAGGCGCCCGATCGCGTGCCCGCAGAGTGATTCCTTTTCAGGCGGAACCTGCCTCGAACGGGTCAATAGGGTATCCTACACCGGACAGATAAAGTCCCTGCGGCGGGCAGACCGGCCCGCAGGCGGCACGGTCCCGCGCTTCAAGAGCATCGGCAATCCGATCGGGCGCCCATGAACCGGCCCCGACGCGCTCGAGCGTTCCGACGATCGAGCGGACCTGGTTGTGCAGGAAGGACCGCGCCCTGAGATGAAAGCGGTATTCGTGGCCCTTGGGGATGGCAACTTGGTCGATTCGGATCTCATCCAGCGTTTTCACCGGGCTGTTCGACTGGCACATGGTCGACCGGAAGGTGGTGAAATCATGCAGGCCGATGAGATGGGCGGCGCCCTCGCGCATCGCGCCGATATCCAAGGGGTTCAGTACCTGCCAGACCCGTCCCCGATCGTGCGTGACGGGGGCTCGTCGCGCCACGAGACGGAATAGATAGCGCCGCTCGACCGCGGAAAACCGTGCATGGAAATCATCGGCGACACGGGCCGCGGCAAGAATCGCGACGGGCGCCGGCTTCAGGTGCCAGTTCAGCGCCTCGGACAGGCGAAACGGGTCCCATTCCTTGGCCAGCTCGGCATGGGCCACCTGTCCGGTGGCGTGGACACCTGCGTCGGTGCGGCCTGCCGCCGCGATGCGCGCGCCCTGTGCGTAACCGGGGTCGAGGCGGGCCAATGCCGCTTCGATCGCGCCCTGCACGCTCGGCTGGTCCGCCTGCGCCTGCCAGCCGGCAAAGGGGGTGCCGTCATATTCGATCAGCAATGCGTAACGGGGCATTATCGACGCTGCTTCTCGCTTTCGCGGGGGATGAGAAGATCATCCATCGTCATTGGCGTTTCAAGTTTCGCGGGCTCGGTCTGCGGCATGCGCACGCCTTCCCGGGCGAGCCGGTCCCGCAGCACGCCGATCTCGATATCGAGATCGGTCCTGCCGCCCTGGATCAGCTTGCGCGTCTGGGCGGCGAAACTGGCTTCAAGATCATTCAGCAGGGTTTCGTAGTCCTGCCGGGCACGGTCGTCATGGGACTGGGCATAGAGATCCGAGAATTTGATCGTCGCATCCCGCGCACCCTGCAGGTAGACGCCAAGATAGCGCCGTGTCGCGGCGATATCGCCCGGATCCTGTTCGATACGGTCGAACAACTGGCGGGCCGTGGCGGCGAACATGGCCACGCGGGCCTCAAGCCGGCGGTCGCCCGTTCGCAGGATGGCGTCATGCATGGCCGCGAGATGCTCTTCGCCCTCGGATATGATCCGATGCGCCCGATCCTGCTGAAAGCTGTCAATGCCCTCCATGCCCTTGTCGCGCATGGGATCCGTCCCGAAGCTGAGCCAGTGAAGCACCGCGCCAGCCACGCCGATGATGCCTGCGCCCAATTCCGCGCCCGGAGCATAGGCGCCGATAGCAAGCCCGAGGCCGGTCAGGATGCCGCCGAAAAGCTTGCGCGGGATGGCGGGGCGTCTGGCAACGCGACGGGCATCGTAGGCGGCCTCGGCCTGCAACCCTTCGCGCGTGAGAAACATGCCCGCAGCTATTCCGCCGAAGGCCAGAAGGTGCATCACAAGACCGGCCGGCCCCTGCCAGAATGCACTTATGAGAAAGGGGGCGGCCATGATCGTCACCCAGCGTGTGCGCGATTCCAGCCGGTGGTGGATCTGGCCGGGAATGGCGCGCAGAGGCGGGCGCTGTCCTGCGCGCTCTGCCCCCGATCCGGCCTTGGGAGAAAAGCGGCCTCCGAAGCGAATTGCCATGGTCCGATCCTCTTAGCCCGCGCCGATGAATGAGGCGTAGAGCGTCAACCCCATCAACAGGAAGAAGGACAGGCGGCTCGTCGCTTTCCGGGACATCTGCTTCCTCGCGATCAAATGACTTACCCGCAGCATATAGTTGCCGGGCGCGACGAAAGAAAGGCCGGGCTCGGAACGCCCGACCGTCCGACCCGGCCCTCGACGTAGCGTTCCCGCAACTCTGCGGCCGATCTCGTTTATTCCGGCGCGCTTTGGGTTGACAGCTTGTCCGCTCCGTCCGGAAACTCGAGTAGTCCCGGATTTTCCGGGCAGGGGGGAATTCATGGAAACAACGACTATCGCGCCTGCGGGCGCGCCGCAGGAACATGCTCGGCCTCTTCAGGAAACGGAGGCTGCACGTCCGCAAGCCGACCTGCAGGACCCCATGGTCAATATATGGCCGGTGCTGATCGGCGCGACGGCGGTGGTATTCATTGTCGTGACGGCTGCGGCATTCCTGCTCTGGCAATAGCAAAGCCGCTGTATCTGGCGGATTGCTGCTTTGCCGCTTCGAGCCGCGCTAGGGGGTGATGGAGCGGGTGATGGGAATCGAACCCACGTATTCAGCTTGGAAGGCTGCTGCTCTACCATTGAGCTACACCCGCATCGACGCTCTCTATAGGCAAGCCGCCACAGGCTTGCAAGCGTCAGAAGTCGCATTGACGCAGAAGCTTGACGGATCGGATGAGGCGCGGCAAGCAAGGTCGCATGATCGACATCCGTCCCGTGGCCAATACCGTCGGCAAACTGGTCATCGCGCTGGGTGCGGCGATGATGCTGCCAATGTGCATCGATTTCTGGGCGGGTGACGCGCATTGGAAATCCTTTCTCGAAGCTTCGATCCTGACGATGATCGGGGGCGGGTTGATCACTCTTGCGACGCACGGAACGAACAGGTCCCTGTCGCTAGAGCAGGCTTTCCTGCTGACCGCGGCGATCTGGGCCGTCCTGCCTGCGGCCGGCGCGATTCCCTTCATGATCGGCGCACCGCATATCGGCTTTACCGATGCCTATTTCGAGGGAATGTCGGGCCTGACAACCACGGGGGCAACGGCCATTCCCGATCTCGACAACCTGCCGAAGGGAACCAATTTCTGGCGAGGCTTCCTGAACTGGTCGGGGGGGCTCGGGATCATCGTCGTCGCCATGATCTTCCTGCCCGTGATGAAGGTCGGGGGCATGCAGTTCTTCAAGTCCGAAGGCTTCGACACGCTGGGCAAGATCCTTCCCCGCGCATTCGATATCGCGCGCGAGATGACCTGGGTCTATATCGGTCTGACCGCCCTTTGCGCCATCGTCTATATTCTTATGGGGATGACCGGTTTCGACGCGGTTATGCTTGCGATGACCACCTGTTCGACGGGCGGGTTCTCGAATTACGATGCGAGCTTCGGTCCCTATATCGGCCCGCTTGAATATGCCGCGGCAGTCTTCATGATCCTGTCGTCGATCCCGTTCATCCGCATGGTTCAGCTGATGCGTGGTTCGGTCCAGCCGCTTTGGGCGGATATCCAGATCCGCGCCTATCTGCGCTGGATCTTCTATGCCGTGGTCGTCGTCGTCATCTACCGTCTGCTCTGGCTTGAGGCCAAGCATCCCGAGGAAATCATCCGGGAATCGATCTTCAACGTCGTTTCGGCCTTCTCGGGAACCGGGCTTACTTCGACCGATGTGACCCAATGGGGTCATTTCCCCTTTGCCGTCCTGATCGTCATCGGCCTGATCGGAGGCTGCACCGGCTCGACCGCCTGTTCGGTCAAGGTCTTTCGCTACCTTGTTTTGATCCAGGCCGTTCGGGCGCAGCTCAGACGCATGCAGTCACCGCACAGGATCTTTCCGTTGCGCTACGACAGGCGGCCGCTCGAGCAGGATGTCGTGGATTCGGTCATGACCTTCTTTACGCTGTTCATGCTGACCTTTGGCCTGCTCATCCTCGGTCTTGCGATGACCGGTCTGCATCCCAGGACCGCGCTGACCGGGGCCTGGACCTCGATCGCGAATGTCGGGATGATCTGGGGGCCAGAGCTCAGCCCGAACGGTGCGATCAACCAGCTTCCCACCGCCGCCAAATGGATGATGTCGATCGGCATGTATCTGGGCCGTCTGGAATTGATGACGGTACTGGTGATGCTGCTGCCGCGCTTCTGGCGGAGCTGAGTGCAAAGCTAGGGGGCCGCTGCGGGTGCGATCACGGCCGTTTCGGGCGCGATCTCGCCTTCGCCCGGGGCGTAGCGCGTGAGGCTGTCCGAAATTTCGGAGGCCATTCGGCGCTGTTCCTCGGGGTCCTGAATCGGCCAGATCAGAACAAATCCCTGCACCCTGCCATCGACGACCTTGCCCTCGGCATGACCGATATGGGTCTGATTGCGCCCATCCAGAGTGACGCTTCCCTTGCGCACGTCGCGGGTCGGTGCAGGAACCCAGCCAAGCGCAGTGACGAGGCCGGCTAGGTCAAGCATTTCCTGCTGGCCCCCGGGCTGCGAGAAGAGAATCAGAGCAGCGCCCGAACCGTCGCGGGGTCCGTAGATGGAGAGCGCGCGTTCGGCCCTGTCGAATTGAATCCGATCGAGCGGCGCCGGAAGCGCGAGCCCGGTATGGGCATCGCGCAACTCACTCAGCCCCATTTCGTTTCGCCATGCCTCGCGGCGGCGGATCAGTTCATGCATGGCGGTCGCCGTATCGGGCGAGGCGCGCATGCGAACGATTTCCTCGGCAATCGCGGCCTGTGTCATCGGACCGTCCTTGCCATCGATTGCGCCATCGTAATGGCCTGCCCAACGCAGGGCGCGCTGGATGTCTTCAAGGGAAGGCATGGCGGGGGCAATCGCGCCCTCGGCTGGAGGCGCGCCGAGTTCGGGCGCGCTCCCGGCGATCGTCTCGATGCCCAATTCGTCGCGCGGCACGATGAATGCGTCCTTCGGCACGGCGTCGGCGCGCCGGAAGGCCGCAAGCCATGCCTTTGCGGCCGTCTCATCCATCGGCCCCAGCGCGACGGACAGGCGTCCATTCGGAAGGGTCCACAGCCCCGCCTCGGGCAGGATCTCGCGCCGCTTCGCCAGCAATTCTTCGGCCTTTTCGCGGTCGGCGGAGGCCTCGATCCGCAGGTAGACCTGGACCGGCTCGGGCGGGACGGGCGACATCGCGATGGCGTCACTGGCTGAATCCGTCGGCGCGTCAGTGGCAGGCCCTGTCGAGCTGGCCGGAGGAACGGCAGATGGCCCCGCATCGACCATTGGAGCCGTCCCGACCGGGTTCAGGCGGCGTCCCGCAGATGGAGCAATGAAGCTGTCGGAGGGAATTTTACCCTCGGCCCTGAGCTGGCGCAGCCGATCAGTCGCTTCGGCACGGGGCATGGGGCCGATGGCGATGCCCACCCATCCATCCTGCAAGGGGAAGGTCACGACATCACCAAAGCGGCTGCCCCAGCCTTCGGCCGCGTTGCGTGCGACTTCTGCGCCGCGCTTTGCCTCGATGCGGATCAGGACATCCTCGGCCAGCACGTTCGTCGCGCCGAGAAGCGGCAGCGCCGCGCCGAAGATGAATGCAAAGCGCCGCATGCACAATTCCCTCTCATTGACCCTGCGCCGCCCTCTGCCTAGAAGGCGGCTGACCCTACTTGCCAGTTATGCAAAAGGATGCGGCGATGACCAGCCCCAAGGACAATCAGACGGCGAAACCCGTCTGCTTTCAGGATCTGATCCTGCGACTGCAATCCTATTGGGCCGCACAGGGCTGCGCCGTGCTGCAGCCTTATGACATGGAAGTCGGCGCGGGCACCTTCCATCCGGCGACCACTTTGCGTTCGCTGGGCGCCCGTCCCTGGGCCGCGGCCTATGTCCAGCCCTCGCGCCGTCCGACCGATGGCCGCTATGGCGAGAACCCGAACCGGTTGCAGCATTACTACCAGTACCAGGTCATCATCAAACCCTCGCCGCCGAACCTGCAAGAACTTTATCTGGGCTCGCTGAAGGCGATCGGTCTGGACCCGATGATCCATGACGTGCGCTTCGTCGAGGATGACTGGGAAAGCCCGACACTGGGCGCCTGGGGCCTTGGCTGGGAGGTCTGGTGCGACGGCATGGAAGTCAGCCAGTTCACCTATTTCCAGCAGGTCGGCGGGCATGATTGCCGTCCGGTCTCGGGCGAGCTGACCTATGGCCTCGAGCGTCTCGCGATGTATGTGCTGGGTGTCGAGCATGTCATGGACATGCCCTTCAACGACCCGGCGAGCCCGATCCCGCTGACCTATGGCGATATCTTCCGTCAGGCCGAGCGCGAATATTCGCGCTGGAACTTCGAGCAGGCCGATACGGCGTCGCTCTTGAAGCATTTCGAGGATGCCGAGGCCGAATGCGCCCGCACGCTCGATGCTGCCGAAGCCGACAGCGCCGGCCGCGCCATCCCGATGGCCCATCCCGCCTATGACCAGGCGATCAAGGCGAGCCATTTGTTCAACCTGCTCGATGCGCGCGGCGTGATCTCGGTCACCGAGCGCCAGGCCTATATCGGCCGGGTCCGGGCGCTGGCGAAGCGCTGCGCCGACCTGTTCGTGACGACTTCGGCCGCGACCGGCGCACCGCTGCCTGCCTTCCCGGCGGGGGCGTGAGCCTTGAACGGTCGCATTCCCGCGCTGCTGATCCTTGGCGCCGCACTCGCTGCGGGCGTCGGGGTCTGGTATGCGCAGGAATATGGCTTTTATGAACGGGTCGATCCGGCGGGCATAGGTCTGACCGTCATTGCCGATGGTCAGCCCGTCACACTGGAGGTGGGCGAGCTTGAGGCGATCGACGCCTCAAGCTCGCCCATCCGCTGGCGCGGATGCTTTCGCCTAGACCGGCCCTTGCCCGAGGGGGCCGAAGTTTTCGCGCAGCCGACGCCGCTGGTCGGGCCGAACTGGTTTTCCTGCTTTGACGCCGGGCAATTGCAGGCCGATCTGGCCTCGGGCGCGGCCAAGGCTTATCTCTCTCAGCCCGAGATCCGCCCCGATGTGGATCGCGTGATCGCCGTCTATCCAGATGGCCGCGCTTATGGCTGGCACCAATTCAACGACAAGACCCCCGAACGCGGAGTAATGGACTGATGCCCGACCTTCTGATCGAGCTTTTCTCGGAAGAAATCCCGGCGCGGATGCAGGCCCGCGCCCGCGAAGACCTGAAGAAAATGGTAACCGACGGGCTGGTGGCCGCTGGCCTGACCTATGCCTCGGCCGGCGCATTCTCGACGCCGCGCCGCCTGACCCTCGCCGTCGAGGGCCTGACCGCCCATAGCCCGACCACCCGCGAAGAACGCAAAGGGCCGCGCATCGACGCCCCCGAGGCCGCGCTGGAAGGGTTCCTGCGCTCGACCGGCCTGACGCGCGAGCAGCTCGAGGCGCGCGACGACAAGAAGGGCCAGGTCTGGTTCGCCACCATCGAGAAGGCCGGCCGCCCCGCCGCCGAGATCGTGGCCGAGGTGCTGACGGCCACCATCCGCGACTTCCCCTGGCCGAAATCCATGCGCTGGGGGTCGGGCAGCTTGCGCTGGGTGCGACCGCTGCATTCGATCATCTGCATCCTGAGTGACGAGGCCGGCGCCAATATCGTGCCGCTGGAGATCGAGGGCATCACCTCGGGCAACACGACCCGTGGTCACCGCTTCATGGCCCCGGACGAGATCACAGTTTCCAGCTTTGACGATTACGCCGCCAAGCTGCGCCGCGCCAAGGTCATGCTCGACAGCGCCGAGCGCGCGGCCGCGATCCGCCAGGAGGCCGCCAATCTCGCCTTCGCCCGCGGCTGGGAGATCGTCCCTGATGACGGGCTGCTGACCGAGGTCGCGGGCCTTGTCGAATGGCCGGTGCCGCTGATGGGCGCGATCGAGGAGCGCTTCCTCGCGCTGCCGCCCGAGGTGCTGCAGACCTCGATGAAGGAGCATCAGAAGTTCTTCTCGGCCAAGAACCCCAAGACCGGGCGGATCGAGGGCTTCGTCACCGTCGCCAATATCGAGACGCCGGACCATGGCGAAACGATCCTGAAGGGCAACCAGCGCGTGCTGGCCGCCCGCCTGTCGGACGCCGCCTTCTTCTGGGACAATGACCTGCGCGAGGCGAAATCGGGCATGGCGGACTGGGCCGAGAGCCTGAAATCCGTGACCTTCCAGAGCAAGCTCGGTTCGCAGGCCGACCGGATCGACCGCATCGCGGCGCTGTCGCGCGAGATCGCCCCGCTGGTCGGCGCCGATGCCGATCTGGCCGAGCAGGCCGCCAAGGTCGCGAAACTCGACCTGCGCTCGGCCATGGTCGGCGAGTTCCCCGAGCTGCAGGGCACGATGGGCCGCTACTACGCGCTCGAGGCGGGCCTGCCGGCTGCCGTCGCCGATGCGGCGCGCGACCACTATTCGCCGCTCGGACCGTCGGATGAGGTGCCTGCCGCGCCGGTTTCGGTCGCCGTCGCGCTGGCCGACAAGCTGGATACGCTGACCGGCTTCTGGGCGATCGACGAGAAGCCGACCGGCTCGAAGGACCCCTTCGCCCTGCGCCGTGCCGCGCTTGGCGTGATCCGGCTGGTGCTAGCGAACGGAGTGCGGGTAAATCTCGACGAATTTACACAGCGCGCCTCGTATCAGCGTCTGCTGCTCGACTACGCTACGATCGTTTCGAGTTTCGATGAGGCCGCAAAAGACGAACTTTATGCAGCGTTTATAAAAGGTGAGCGGTTGCCTAAATCGCGCAGCAAGAACGCCGAGCAGCGGTTCGAAAGTCTTCAGGACTGGACGAAGGATCGTATTGGCCCTGCCGCACTTGAAACGGAGGCGAACAAGCTGTTCGACGGTGCGACAATCAATTACGATAAGGTTGGTGGGGATCTCCTCGCTTTCTTCCACGACCGGCTGAAAGTCTTCCTCCGCGACCAAGGCGTGCGCCACGACATCATCGACGCGGGCCTCGCGATGCCGGGCAATGACGATCTCGTGCTGCTGGTGAACCGGGCCCGCGCGCTGTCGGACGTGCTGGGGACCGAGGACGGCACCAACCTGCTGCAGGGCCTCAAGCGCGCCTCGAACATCCTGAGCCAGGCCGAAGAGAAGGACGGCGTCGAATACAGCTTCGGCGCGGATGTCAAATTCGCCGAGACCGAGCAGGAGCGCGGGCTTTTCGCGGCGCTCGACACCGCGGAACCGGCGATCCGCGCCGCCGTCAAGGCCGAGGATTTCCCCGCCGCGATGACCGCCATCGCCAGCCTGCGCGGCCCGATCGACGCCTTCTTCGAAGCGGTGCAGATCAACACCGACAACCAGATCGTCCGCCGCAACCGGCTGAACCTGCTTTCGCGCATCCGCGAGGCGGGGCGGCTGATCGCCGATTTCAGCCGGATCGAGGGCTGAGCAGCCAAAAATTGCCGGCAGAAGGGGGCGGAAGCCCCCTTTTTGTCATCTTCTTCGCGCTTGCAGCGGGTTCTGGCGCATGCCTAATGTGACGCCACCATGACCGCGCTGACCGAACACGATGCCATCGTCGAAATCACCCCCTCGGCGGGGGTTCAGGTCGCGCGCCACGGTTGGCGGGCGAAGTGCCTGCAGCGGCTGGTGCGGATGAACCTGCCGGTGCCGACGAGCTTCGCGATTTCGTCGGACGCGGTCCGGGCGATTGCCGCGGGCCAGATGCTGGACCGTTCGCGCCTGGCGGCCATCATCGAGCGGGCCGAGGGGCTTGTGAGCGTTCGGCCCTCGGCGGCTAATCCGGCCTGGGGCGGCCCGGGTACGGTTCTGAATGTGGGCATCAACGATGCTTGCCACGCCCGCCTGGTCGAAACGCGCGGCAAGGCGGCGGCCGATGCGCTTTATCTGGGCTTCGTCCAGTCCTACGCAATCCATGTCGCGCGTCTGGATCCTGACATGTTTTCGGACAGTGGCGGGGACCTGGGGGTGGCGCTGCGTGCGTACGAGGCCGAAACCGACGAGGAATTTCCGCAGGACCCCACACGCCAGCTGGCCGAAGTGCTGCGCAGCATGGCGCGGGCCTGGGATGGACCGACGGCAAGGTTGCTGCGCCAGGCCAAGGGTGCGCCCCCGGTCGCGCCGCTGGGGCTGATCGTTCAGGACATGGCGCTTGCCATCGGGCCGGGCGTCACGGGGTCGGGTTCGATCCAGCTTATCGACAGCATGACGGGAATGCCGCGTATCACCGGAAGATTCCGGGGGCAGATGCAGGGACGGGCCAAGGGGCAGGGGGCTGAAACCCTCTACCTGACCCGAGATCCCCGCGGACCCTCGCTTGAGGAGGCCGCGCCCGAAGTCTTTGCCGATCTCGTCCGATATGGCGTCGCCGCCCGCGAGCGTTTGCGCGAAGAGATGCAGGTCGAATTCGTCGTCTCCGACAGCAAGCTTGCGATCATCGACGCGGTCAGGGTGCCGCGTTCATCCCGAGCCGGTGTGCGTATCGCCGTGGCCCTGGCCCGTGACGGGGTCATCCCGGCCGAGGAAGCGGTGATGCGGATCGAACCGCGCGCTCTTTCCGATCTGCTGCATTACCAGGTTGATCCGAATGCGCCTCGCGATCTCATAGCGAAGGGGATCAACGCAAGCCCCGGCGCCGCAACCGGTCAGATCGTCTTCACCGCCGCCGCGGCGCAGGCTGCCGAGGCGCGGGGTGAGCGGTCGGTGCTGATCCGCCGCGAAACCGTTCCAGAAGACATTCGCGGCATGCACGCTGCCGTCGCCGTTCTGACCGAGCGCGGCGGGATGACCAGCCATGCTGCGGTCATCGCGCGCGGTATCGGTCTTCCTTGCATTGTCGGGGCATCGGGGATTTCCATCGATTTGCGCGCGCGGACGATGCAGGCGGATGGGCGCACCTTTCACGAAGGTGAGCTGATCACCATCGACGGCACCTCGGGCGAGGTTCTTGCGGGTGAGGCCGAGATGCTTGAACCCGCGCTCGACGACAGTTTCAACCAGCTTCTGGAATGGGCAGACGAGCTGTGCCGCATCCGCATCCGCGCGAATGCCGACACGCCCGAGGATGCCCGAACGGCCCGCATGTTCAATGCGCAGGGCATCGGTCTTTGCCGCACCGAGCACATGTTCTTTGACGATGAGCGTCTGCCGGCGATGCGCGAGATGATCTTCGCCGAGCACCCCGAGGACCGTCGCCTGTCGCTCGAACGGCTTCTGCCGATGCAGCGGGGCGACTTCATCAAGCTTTTCGAGATCATGGCGGGGCTTCCGGTCACGATCCGGCTGTTCGATCCGCCCTTACATGAATTCCTGCCCCATGACCGCGAAGGAATGCGCGAACTGGCGGAGTCGTTGGACCTGCCGCTTTCGGACGTGACACGTCGGGTCGAGGCCCTGTCCGAATTCAACCCCATGCTGGGCATGCGCGGCGTCAGGCTGGGGATCACTGTGCCCGAGATCTACGACATGCAGGCGCGGGCAATCTTTGAGGCGACCATCCAGGCGAGCCATAACGGTGCGCCCGTCGTTCCCGAAATCATGATCCCGCTGGTCAGCGCCCGGCGCGAGGTCGAACTGGTCAAGACCCGCATCGACGCGGTCGCTGCCGCGGTTCGAAACGAGACGCGCAAGGATTTCACCTATCGGCTGGGCGTGATGGTCGAGACGCCGCGGGCCGCATTGCGGGCGGGCGAGATCGCCGAGCATTCGTCTTTCCTGTCCTTCGGCACGAACGATCTGACGCAGATGACCTATGGCCTGTCGCGCGACGATGCCGGGCGGTTCATGGGCACCTATGTCGGGCAGGGGGTCTATGCCGACGATCCGTTCCACATCCTCGACCAGGACGGTGTCGGCGAACTGGTTGCAATCGGGACGGAACGCGCGCGCGCCCAGTCTCCGGGCATCACCATTTCGGTCTGCGGCGAGCATGGCGGCAACCCTGAATCGATCGCCTTCTGCTTGCGCGCCGGTGTCAATTACGTGTCATGTTCGCCCTTCCGCGTGCCCGTCGCGCGGTTGGCTGCGGCACAGGAATCGATCCTGATGCAGCGCGATGCGGCTGAAAATCCGTCCTAGGCCGTGACCACAGAGTCACCAGTTCTGGCCGAATCCTGCCCGTTGGCGTTTTTTGGGTCGGCGGGTTTCCGCTGGAATCAGGGCACTTAGACGGATTCGCTGCATACAAGAGGATTATGGGCTGGATAGCCGCCGCTCGATTCGGGTCATTAACGATCAGCGAACGGGCCCGAAGCGGCCTATCAGATCAACCCCGTCCGGACAGTGAGCCGGGTTCCTTTGTAACAGGACCAACATGTCGACACCTTTGTCATGGCTGGCGCGCGTTTCCCTGTGTGTAGCTATTGCGCTTTCCTCCGTCGTTGCTGTTCCGGCCAATGCCGAAACCCAACCTCGTGAAAACACCAAGACCGGTTCCTCCAAGGTGAGCAGCACCGATCTTCAATGCCTCTCCGAAGCTCTCTACTTCGAGGCCCGTGGCGAGGGCTCGCAGGGCCAGCGTGCCGTTGCCGAGGTCATTCTCAACCGCGTGGATCACCCAAAGTTCCCGAAAACCGTCTGCGGCGTCGTGAACCAGAAGGGCCAGTTCACCTATCGCAAGACCCGCATCCGCGAGCAGGGCGCCTTCGTCCGGGCGCAAAAGATTGCCACGACCGCGCTTCAGGGCGGGCCGCGCAACCTGACCAAAGGTGCCACCTATTT
This sequence comes from Paracoccus sp. MBLB3053, assembly GCF_031822435.1. Taxonomy (NCBI): domain Bacteria; kingdom Pseudomonadati; phylum Pseudomonadota; class Alphaproteobacteria; order Rhodobacterales; family Paracoccaceae; genus Paracoccus; species Paracoccus aurantius. The sequence continues at coordinate 1,248,452 of NZ_JAVQLW010000001.1, forward strand.
CCACACCCGTGCCGTGCGCCCGTCCTGGTCGCGCCGGTTCGAACGCACCGCGCATATTGGCAGCCACTACTTCTACCGCTCGGATCGGCGGCTGGCCGCCAACTGATCGCCTGACGCAGTTTTGCCCGATCTGTTACGGCCCCGTCCCTTGCGGCGGGGCCGTTTTCCTGAGAAATGCTTCGGCATGAACAGTCCCGATCGCATTCACCTGCGCGACTACGTCGTTTCGGCGGAAATCGGCGCCTTCCAGACCGAGCGGGGACACGCCCAGCGTCTGCGTTTCAATGTCGACGTCGAATTGGCTACGCTGGTCGTCGGTGCAGATGACGAAGTGGACAGCATTCTCAGTTATGACGTGCTGACGGGGGCCGTGGCCGCAGGTTTGGCTGATCGTCGTTACGATCTGCTTGAGACGCTGGCCGAGAAGATCGCCGCGCAGGTTCTGGTGCATCCCCGGGCTGCGCGCGTAACGGTGACGGTCGAAAAGCTTGACCGGATCCCTGGCGCCCTGGGAGTTACCCTGACCCGCAACCGGGCACTGGTCGCTGCCGAAGAGATCTCCGCGCCGATCCGTGTCATCTTCCACGGCGCTCCGGTGAACTTGCCTGACATGGCCGCCGTTCTCGTGCCGGACGATCCGTGCCTGCCCTTGCCAGAAGGCGGAAATGAACGCGAAATCGCCTTGCTCGCGCTTGATCAGGCGGCGTGGGCTCTAGCCGGGCGGCTGGGTCTGACCGTCGCCGACAGCCGGACCGAACTTGACTGGGCGGCGACCGAGGGACGGGCGGTGGTCTGGGCGCCTGCCCGAATGGTCCGCGATATCGCGACTGTGGCCGCATGTTCGACCGACCTGGCCTTCTGGCTTGCCGACCGCCTTCATGCCGAACGGTTGGAATGGTCGCTGGCCGACGGGGTGGCTCTGCCTCAGGCACCGCAAGGGTTCACCATTCCCACGGACCGGCATTGATCCTTTCCTTGCGCGGGGCGCGCGTGCCGCGGCTCCCTGCACCGCCTGAAACGAGAAGTCGACGACCATGTCCCAAGCCTATTACCGACCGATTCCCGTCGAGCATGGGCGCTGGCAACTCGCCGGCGGCTGGATAGGCTTTTCGCACTGCGAGTTGCTGCGTCGAGGAGAGCCGCCCATTGTGGTGGATAAGATCCCGAGCGATCTGCTGGCCCGCCTGACCGCCCCGCGCTGCAAGGTGCTGGGGATGTCAATGGAGCGGCCTCGGATCATGGGAATCGTGAACGCGACGCCGGACAGCTTTTCGGACGGAGGAAGTTATCATCCTGTCGAGCAGGCCCGGAAACTGGTCGCGCAGGGTGCGGAAATCCTTGATATCGGCGGCGAATCGACCCGGCCCGGATCACGGGAGGTGCCATCGCAAGAAGAAATCGCCCGCATTGCGCCCGTGGTTTCGGCGGCCCGGCACCTCGCCCCGATCTCGGTCGATACGCGCAAGGCCCCCGTGGCGTTGGCGGCCATCCAGGCTGGCGCCGGGCTGGTCAACGACGTTTCGGGTCTTGATTTCGATCCGGACATGGCGGGGGTCGTCGCACGAGCGGGCGTGCCGGTCTGCATCATGCATGCACAGGGCGTTCCAGAGACGATGCAGGACGATCCGAGCTATGGTGATGTGCTGCTCGACGTCTACGACGCCCTGGCCGAGCGGGTTGCGCGGGCCGAACAGGCGGGAATCCCCCGGGACATGATCGTCGTCGATCCCGGCATTGGTTTTGGCAAGACCGAGGCGCATAATCTTGCCATCCTGCGGCGAATTTCGCTGTTTCATGGTTTGGGTTGCGTCGTGCTGCTGGGAGTTTCGCGCAAGCGGTTCATCGGCAGTATCGCCGGGGCGGAACGTGCGGCCGATCGGGTGGCCGGGACGTTGGCCGTGACGCTGGCCGGGGTCGCGCAGGGCATACAGATCCACCGCGTTCATGACGTGGAAGAAACAAGGCAGGGCTTCGCCCTTTGGCGGGCCGTGACCGGGGAGGGTGAATGAGCAGGAAACTTTTCGGAACGGATGGCGTCCGGGGGCGAGCGAACACGCATCCGATGACCGCCGAGATGGCGCTGCGCCTGGGCGCGGCCGCCGGACGGTATTTCCGCCGCAACGGGCAGGACAGGCACCGTGTGGTGATCGGCAAGGATACCCGCCTGTCGGGCTATATGCTGGAAAATGCGCTGACGGCGGGACTGACCTCGACGGGCATGAATGTCTTGCTGCTGGGGCCGGTCCCGACCCCTGCAGTGGGCTATCTCACGCGTTCGATGCGGGCCGATGTGGGCATCATGATTTCGGCCAGTCACAACCCGGCCGTCGATAACGGCATCAAGTTCTTCGGTCCCGACGGGTTCAAGTTGTCCGACGAAGCAGAGGCCGAGATCGAGGCGATCGTCGCGGGCGAAATCGTTCCCGCGCAGCCACAGAATATCGGACGCGCCAAGCGCATCGACGATGGCCGAGGCCGCTATGTCGAATATGCCAAGACCACTTTTCCGGTGGGTCACCGGCTTGATGGGCTCAAGGTCGTGGTCGATTGCGCAAATGGCGCTGCCTATCGCGCGGCCCCCGATGTCTTGTGGGAACTGGGGGCCGAGGTGATTGCCCTTGGGGTTTCACCCAATGGCAACAACATCAACGACGGCGTAGGCTCGACTCATCCCGAGGCCTGCGCGCGCGCGGTTCTGGAACATGGCGCGGATATGGGGATCAGCCTCGATGGTGACGCCGACCGGGTGATGATCGTCGATGAAAAGGGACAGGTTGCCGATGGTGACCAGATCATGGCGCTCTTGGCTGGCCGTTGGGCCGAGCAGGGGCGGCTGCGGGGCGGCGCCCTGGTCGCCACTGTCATGTCGAACCTTGGGCTGGAGCGTTTCCTTCAAGGACGCGGCTTGCGGCTCGAACGGACCGCCGTGGGCGATCGCTATGTCGTCGAGCGCATGCGCGGTGCGGGCTTCAACCTTGGCGGCGAACAGTCGGGCCATATCGTGATGACCGATTACGCGACGACGGGCGACGGGCTGATCGCGGGGCTGCAATTCCTTGCAGCGCTGTCGGACAGTGGTCGCAAGGCATCCGAACTTGTCGCGCAGTTCGAGCCCGTGCCCCAGTTGCTGAAGAACGTGCGCTATCAGGCGGGGGCCGATCCCTTGTCCACCGCAGAGGTCAAGGCCGAGATCGCCCGTGCCGAGGCGCGGTTGAACGGATCGGGACGGGTGCTCATACGCAAATCGGGAACCGAGCCGCTGATCCGCGTCATGGCCGAAGCCGAGGACGAAACGGTCCTGCGCGAAGTGGTCGAAGGGATTGTCGCGGCGGTGGAACGCGCGGCCTAAGCTGCCGTGGTCGGGTCATAGTCGTAGATCCAGGCAAAGCGCTCGATCAGGTGACCGGGCGCCAGCCGGGACAGGACACGCAATCCACCATGTGCCACAGCTCGTGCCGGGCCGCGAAGATGGTAATTCCGCGCATTGCCATTCGCGGCCTGCACGATGCGCCGGCAACGAGGACGACGCAGGTTCTCGAAATGTGCGAGGGCTGTGGTCAGATCGGGCTGGCTTTCAAGGCAGGCTGCCAGCACCCAGGCATCCTCGATTGCCATGACCGCACCCTGTGCCATGAAGGGCAAGGTCGGATGGGCGGCATCCCCGATCAGGACCACGGCGGGTCCCGTCCCGTCGGCACGATACCAGTGCTCTGCGACGGGGTGGCGGAACAATCCCCATAGTCCGACCTCCTCGACGCGGGAAAGCCAGTCAGGGACCGGCCCCCCGAAGCGCGAGAAATTGGACCGAAGCTCGTTCGGATCGCCGGGATGCGACCAGCCTTCGTCATGCCAATCGGGTCGCTCCATCACGGCGACAATGTTGCGCATTCCGCCTGCAAGCCGGTAGCTGACGACATGTCGCCCAGGCCCCATGAAGATCTGGGCCGCGTGATCCGAGGGGCTTTCGTCACGGATCAGGGTTCGCCAAGCGGTCTGACCCGTGAAAAACGGCGCCTCGAATCCGTTCAGAAGCGGACGTATGCGGCTTTTGACGCCGTCGGCACCGACGACCAGATCGCTATCTTCAGGAATTTCGCGGATGTCGTGGCCCAGCTCGATCTTCACGCCCGCCTCGCGCGCGCTGGTTTCCAGCATTTCGACGAGACGCGCGCGATGGACCAGCCGGAAGCGATCGTTCGGGCGGAAGCGCGCGAGGTCGAGCCCGGCAACCAGGCCGCCACCCATGTCCCGCAACTCGACCCGTTCCGAGGGAAGGCTGATTGCCTCGAACCGCGACCAGAGACCAAGCGCCTCGATGACGCGTGCGGCATTGGGGGAAATCTGAAGACCCGCGCCGACTTCGCGCAGCGCGCCGGCACGCTCGAGCACCCGAACCTGGGCACCACGATGCGCCAGGGCGCAGGCGGCTGTCAGGCCTGCGACGCCTGCGCCGACAATGGTGACGGAAAGCGTCATCGGACGGGGCATGCAAGATCACCCGGACATTAAAAAAACCGCCTATCGGCGGCAAGGTGCACCGCCGACAAAAAGGGGTGCCTATCGATCAGTCGTCGCGGTAAACGCGTTCCTTGCGCTCGTGCTTTTCTTGCGCTTCCAGCGTCATGGTGGCGGTGGGTCGCGCGTCGAGCCGCTTGAGACTGATGGGTTCGCCGGTCATTTCGCAGTAACCATACTCACCGGTCTCGATCCGTCGCAGGGCCGCGTCGATCTTGTTGACGAGCTTTCGTTGACGATCGCGGGTCCGCAATTCGAGAGAACGATCCGTTTCCTCCGAGGCGCGGTCTGCGAGATCGGGCACATTGCGCGCACTGTTCTGCAGGCCTTCGAGCGTTTCGGCTGACTGATCCAGGAGTTCTTGCTTCCAGGCGATCAGCTTGCGGCGAAAATACTCGAGCTGCCGTTCGTTCATGAAAGGTTCGTCTTCGGCGGGGCGATAGTCTTCGGGCAGGAAAGTTTGGGCTTTCATAGTTCCTCCGGGAGCCGGGCGCCTGTATGCCAGCTCCTTGCGGCCCGCATAAAGTATGGTGCGCGACTTGTCACTAGCCCTTTCCGGCATGTTTCTCGGCTGCGCTTGCGCAGCCACAACATGCTGCGTAGTCTCGCGCAGGTTGCGCAAAGGACAGGCGGATGCAGTTTTCCTCGACAAAATCTTATGTTGCTCCGCCCGATCTGACGGTCGCCGTGAACGCCGCGATCACGCTTGAACGCCCGCTTCTGGTCAAGGGAGAGCCGGGGACGGGCAAGACTGAGCTTGCCCGGCAGGTGGCGCAAAGCCTTGACCTGCCGATCATCGAATGGAACGTGAAATCCACGACCCGCGCGCAGCAGGGGCTTTATGAATATGATGCCGTCTCGCGTCTGCGCGACAGCCAGTTGGGCGATGCGCGGGTTCATGACATCGCGAACTATATCCGCAAGGGCAAGCTTTGGCAGGCATTCGAGGCTGAGGCCAAGGTCGTGCTGCTGATCGACGAGATCGACAAGGCCGATATCGAGTTTCCGAACGACCTGCTTCAGGAACTGGACCGGATGGAGTTTCATGTCTACGAGACGGGCGAGGCAATTCGCGCGCGCCAGCGTCCGATCGTCATCATCACTTCGAACAATGAAAAGGAGCTGCCGGACGCCTTTCTGCGCCGCTGCTTTTTCCACTATATCCGCTTCCCTGACGAGGGCACGCTGAAGCGGATCGTCGAAGTTCATTTCCCCAACCTGAAGCCCCGTCTTCTGGACGAGGCGCTGACGCAGTTTCTGGAGCTGCGCGATGTGCAGGGGTTGAAGAAGAAGCCTTCGACCAGCGAGTTGCTGGATTGGCTGAAGCTGATCCTCGCCGAAGATCTGGCACCAGAGGATCTGCGCCGCCCAGCCGGAGAAATGCTGCCCAAGCTGCACGGTGCGCTCTTGAAGAACGAACAGGACGTGGCCTTGTTCGAACGCCTTGCATTCATGGCGCGGCGGCAGCGATGATCCGGGCCGTGCGCGCGACCGATCGTGCCGAGTGGGAACTGCTGTATCAGGGATATCAGGCTTTCTACGGCTTTCCCGACAGGTCCGAAGCCTTCTACGACAAGGCGTTCACCCGATTGATGAGGGATGATCCTCGGGATTTCCGCGGGATCGTTGCCGAGCAGCATGGCAAGCTGTTGGGGCTCGTTCATTTCGTCTTTCACCCGAACCTCTGGCGCGATGAGGGCGTCTGCTATCTGCAGGATCTGTTCACGAGCCCGGAGTCGCGAGGCAAGGGGATCGGCCGGGCACTTATCGAGGCAGTCTATGCCGAAGCCGACGAGGCCGGAGTTCCCGCCGTCTATTGGCTGACGGCCGAGGACAATTACGCAGGTCGGATGCTTTACGACCGGGTGGCGGTAAAATCGCCCTTCATTCGCTACAATCGCAAGTCCTGAATGAGAAAACGGCCCCTGAAGGGGGCCGCCAAGGGTTCTTGCCGTTTTCCTTTTATCGTAGGCCCGTCTCTTCCAGCAGGCCCTTGCGCTTGGCTTCATAGTAGTAGCCACGCGAATACCATTTCACGGCAGCGTCCTGATTTCCGTCCGCCACCAGATATGCGCCGCGAAGATACTTGACGCCATACTTGAGATTGGTTTCCGCATCGAGCAGCCCGTTGGCCGAGCCGCCATAACCCATCCCGCGCGCGGTCGCGGGCAGGATCTGCATCAGGCCGTAATAGGGACCATTGCGCGCGCCCGGGCGGTGATGCGACTCGCGGATGATGACGCGATGGACCAGTTCGGGTGGAACCTGATACTCGGCCGAATACTTATTGATGAGACGGCGCAGTTCCGGGGTCTCATTGACATGAAGGCCGATCGTGTCGGCGGCCGAGGCGCGGGGCTCGACCAGATAACGGCGGTCGGGATCAACCCGGTTATCGCCGCATGCGCTCAGCGCAAGAACGCCACCCAGCGCCAGCATACCGATCAGGGATTTCATGACTGCCCTCGAATTATCGTTGTCGAAGACTGTAGCCCCGGCTGTCCGACACGAGAAATCATAAGATAAGGGTCGTTCCATGGAGAACGGCCCTTCGGCGGAATCTCGCCGCCGTTTGGCGGCGAGTCCGGTGGTATTTTGCCGATCAGACGTGAATTGCGCCGCCGCCACAGGCAAGCGCGGCCTCGCGCACCGCTTCCGAGCAGGTCGGGTGGGCGTGGCAGGTCAGCGCGATGTCCTGGGCCGAGGCGCCGAATTCCATCGCGACGCAAACTTCGTGGATCATCTCACCGGCATTCGGGCCGATGATGTGGCAGCCCAGCACGCGGTCGGTTTCCGCGTCGACGACCATCTTGACGAAGCCTTCGGCCTGGAACAGGGCTTTGGCGCGGGCATTACCCATGAAGGGGAACTTGCCGACCTTGACCTTGCGGCCAGATTCCTTGGCGGTCTCTTCCGTCAGGCCGACCGAGGCAACTTCGGGGGTGGTGTAGATCACGCCCGGGATGACCGCGTAGTTCACGTGGCCATGCTTGCCGGCGATGACTTCGGCAACCGCCATGCCCTCGTCCTCGGCCTTGTGGGCGAGCATCGGGCCCGGAACGGCGTCGCCGATCGCGTAGATGCCCTTGACCGAGGTCTGCCAATGGTCGTCGACCTTCACCATTCCGCGCTCGTTCAGCTCAACGCCGACCTTGTCGAGGCCAAGGCCCGCAACATAGGGACGCCGGCCCGTGGCGACGAGCACGGTTTCGGCCTCGATCACGTGCTCGCTGTCGTCCTTGCGCAGCTTATAGGCGACTTTCGCGGCTCCGTCTTCGACGGTGGTGCCCGAAACGGCGGCGCCAAGGACGAATTTAAGGCCCTGCTTGGTCAGGATCTTCTGGAACTGCTTCTGAACCTCGCCGTCCATGCCGGGCGTGATCGCGTCTAGGAATTCGACGACCGTGACTTCGGCGCCGAGGCGGGCATAAACCGAGCCGAGTTCAAGGCCAATGACGCCGGCGCCGATCACGACCATGCTTTTCGGGATCTTCGGCAGGGCCAGAGCGCCGGTCGAATCGACGACGACACCGGCTTCGTTGTCGACCTCGACACCCTTGAGGCTGGACGGCTCGGAACCCGAGGCGATGACGATGTTCTTCGTCTCATAGGTGGTGTCACCGACCTTGACCTTGCCCGCGGCCTCGATCTCGGCCCAGCCCTTGATCCAGTCGATCTTGTTTTTCTTGAACAGGAACTCGATGCCCTTGGTATTGCCCCCGACCGTTTCGGTCTTGTAGCCCTGCATCTTGGCCCAATCGACTTCGACATGGGCGCCCATCAGGCCCATCTTTTCGAAGTTCTCGTGAGTTTCGTGCAGCATGTGGCTTGCGTGCAGAAGGGCCTTGGACGGGATGCAACCCACGTTGAGGCAGGTGCCGCCGAGGGTTTCGCGGCCCTCGACGCAGGCGACCTTCAGGCCCAGCTGGGCGGCGCGGATCGCGCAGACATAGCCGCCGGGGCCGGCGCCGATCACGATCAGGTCATAGGTGGACATTGAGGTCTCCTTGCATCAGCCGGCGCGACTGTCCTGCGCCGGTTCGTTCATGTGAAGAGGGTGGTGACGATCATCACCAGGGTTGCGACAAAGCCCACCGCCCAGATCAGCGATCGCCAGGGCGACCAGCCCAGGGCATAGGCGGGGACATAAAGAATTCGGGCGAGAAGATAGAGCCAGGCGCAGATGGCCGTCAGCAGCCCGCCGGTATCGGTGACGATCACCAACACCACGGCGATGGTGAACAGCACCAACCCCTCGAAATGATTGTCGACGGCGCGCCGGAGGCGCCCCGTCCTGGCCGAGAACTCGGGCTGCTGGTCGCGCGGGCTTGCATTCCATTCGACGCCGGTGTCGCGGTTCATCGAGGCGCCGGCCAGTCCGATCTGGACGGCCTGCAGCAAGGCGGCAAGGGCAAGTGCGGTCGTTTCAGCCGACATCAAGCGGTCTCGACGAAATGGAACTCGGCGGCCAGAACGCCGGCCTGGCTGTTGAAGACACCGGCCGCTCCGTCGAGATATGCCTTGGCCTTCACCGCGTCGCCGATCTGGTACAATGCCCAGGCATCGGCATCCGTCTCGCGCCAGAGTTGCAGCAAGGACAGACCGTTATTGCTGCGATCTTCGGCATCCGCGTCGAATTGGGTCCGAAAGCGCGCGTAATCGGCGAGTTTGTAATGGGCGATCATCTGGCTCATGGCATCACTCCTTGGCTTCGATCCGGAACCGCAAGAGGCGAATAGTGGCGGCCCGATGCGTCTCAACGGGACAGGCCGGAAAGAGTTGCGCAGCCCCGCAAGCCGGGGCCGCGCCGTGCCTTCTGTGCCGCAGCGGCGGCATGGCGGGGGCAGTGCGCGCCCCCGGCAAGGATCAGAGATCCATCAGCAGGCGGCGGGGATCTTCCAGCGCTTCCTTGACGCGCACGAGGAAGGTCACGGCGCCCTTGCCGTCGACGATGCGGTGATCGTAGCTCAGCGCCAGGTACATCATCGGGCGGATGACGATCTGGCCGTCCACGACGACCGGGCGTTCCTGGATCTTGTGCATCCCGAGAATACCCGATTGCGGCGGGTTCAGGATCGGCGAGGACATCAGCGAGCCATAGACGCCGCCATTCGAAATGGTGAAGGTGCCGCCCTGCATTTCTGCCATGGTCAGCTTGCCGTCACGGCCCTTGGCACCGAGTTCACCGATCTCTTTCTCGATCTGGGCAAAGCTCTTCTGGTCGGCATCGCGGACGACCGGAACGACCAGGCCATTCGGCGTGCCGACGGCGACGCCCATATGGACGAAATGCTTGTAGACGACATCGCCGCCATCGATCTCGGCGTTGACTTCCGGGACCTCTTTCAGCGCGTGGCAGCAGGCCTTCACGAAGAAGGACATGAAGCCCAGCTTCACCTTGTGCTTCTTCTCGAACTGATCCTTGTAGGTGTTGCGCAGTTCCATGACGCCCGACATGTCCACCTCGTTATAGGTGGTCAGCATCGCGGCGGTGTTCTGCGCATCCTTCAGCCGGCGTGCGATGGTGGCGCGCAGGCGGGTCATCTTGACGCGCTCTTCACGGGCGGCGTCCTCGGCCGAGGACGGCGAGCGCGGAGCGGCGGCAGGGGTCGGGGCGACGGAAGCGGCCGGTGCCGAACCCGCGCGGGCGACATCTTCCTTCATCACACGGCCATCGCGGCCGGTTCCGGTCACCGCATCGCGCGAGATGCCGGCTTCGGCCATGGCCTTCTTGGCCGAGGGAGCATCTTCCACATCCTTGCGCGCGGCAGGCGTTTCGGGGCCGGCGCCGGGCGAGGCGACGGCTGCGGCCTTTTTCGCTTCGGGTTCGGCGGATTTCGCCGGTGCAGCCCCGGCGGCACCCTCGGTGATGACAGCAAGCTTGGCAGTCGCGTCGACGGTTGCGCCTTCCTCGGCCAGGATTTCGGCCAGAACGCCCGCAGCGGGGGCAGGAACCTCGACCGAAACCTTGTCGGTTTCCAGTTCGCACAGCATCTCATCCTGCGCGACGGCATCGCCGACCTTCTTGAACCAGGTCGCCACGGTGGCTTCGGTGACGCTTTCGCCCAGGGTGGGCACCATCACGTCGACGGATTTTCCGCTCATCTTTTTCTGTCCTTCCTGGGGCTTCGTGCCCGTTTCTGCCTTGGGCAACATTTCTTCGGGGCCAGCGTTCCCCACTTCCGCAATCTGGGCGAGCAAGGCGTTGGGCGTGACCGTTTCGCCTTCGGCGGCGACGATCTCGGCCAGCTTGCCGGCCGCCGGCGACGGAACCTCGACCGTCACCTTGTCGGTTTCCAGCTCGCAGAGCATTTCATCCACGGCCACCGTGTCACCCGGTTTCTTGAACCAGGTGGCGACGGTTGCTTCGGACACGGATTCCCCCAGCGTGGGGACGCGTACTTCGATTGCCATTTCACTCCCCGATGGTGATGGCTTCGTTCACAAGGGCCTCCTGCTCGGCCTTGTGGCGCGAAGCAAGACCCGTAGCGGGCGAGGCAGATGCGGCGCGACCGACATAGCGCGGACGGGCGTGCTTGGCGCCAATGCGCGACAGAACCCACTCGATATTCGGCTCGACAAAAGTCCAGCCGCCCTGGTTCTTGGGCTCTTCCTGGCACCAGACGACCTCGGCTTCCTTGAAGCGCTCGAGCTCTTTCGACATGGCCTGGGCGGGGAACGGATAGAACTGTTCCAGACGCATCAGGTAGACATCGTCGGCACCGGCGGCATCGCGCGCTGCCAGCAGGTCATAGTAGACCTTGCCCGAACAGATCACGACGCGCTTGATTTCGGCATCGGGCTTCAGCGTCAGGTCCGAACGGCCGCGTTCCGCATCATCCCAAAGCACGCGGTGGAAGGTCGAGCCCGTCTGGAATTCCTCGGCCTTCGAGATCGCAAGCGGGTGACGCAGCAGCGATTTCGGCGTCATCAGGACCAGCGGCTTGCGGAACGGACGCTTAAGCTGGCGGCGCAGGATGTGGAAGTAGTTCGCAGGGGTCGTGCAGTTCGCGACGATCCAGTTGTCCTCGGCCGACAACTGAAGGAAGCGTTCCAGACGCGCCGAGCTGTGCTCGGGGCCCTGGCCTTCGAAACCGTGCGGCAGCAGCATGACGAGGCCCGACATGCGCAGCCATTTCTTTTCGCCCGAGTTGATGAACTGGTCGAACATGATCTGCGCGCCGTTGGCAAAGTCGCCGAACTGCGCTTCCCAAAGCGTCAGGGCATTCGGCTCGGCCAGCGAGTAGCCGTATTCAAAGCCCAGCACCGCGTATTCCGACAGCATCGAGTCGATGACTTCATAGCGCGCCTGACCGCCACGGATGTGATTGAGCGGGTAGTAACGCTCTTCGGTGGATTGATCGACGATACCCGAATGACGCTGCGAGAAGGTGCCGCGGGTCGAATCCTGACCTGCAAGGCGCACCGGGTGGCCTTCGAGCACGAGCGAGCCAAAGGCCAGCGCTTCGCCGGTCGCCCAGTCGAAGCCTTCCCCCTTTTCGAACATCTGCTTCTTAGAATCGAGAAGACGACCGACGGTCTTGTGCAGTTCGAAGCCTTCGGGAACCCGGGTCAGCGCGGTCCCGATCTCGGCCATCGTCTCGGAAGAGATTCCGGTCGAGCCGGCATTGTATTCGGCGCCCTCGATCTCGAGCCCCGACCATTTGCCATCCAGCCAGTCAGCCTTGTTCGGCTTGAAGTTCTTGCCGACCTCGAACTCCTCGTTCAGGTGCGACTGGAACGCGGCCTTCATCTCTTCGATCTCGCCTTCCGGCACGAGGCCCTCGGCAACCAGGCGATCGGTATAGAGCTGGAGCGTCGTCTTGTGACCCTTGATGGCCTTGTACATCTGCGGGTTGGTGAACATCGGCTCATCGCCTTCGTTATGACCGAAGCGGCGGTAGCAGATGATATCCAGGACCACGTCCTTGTGGAATTTCTGGCGGAACTCGGTCGCCACGCGCGCGGCATGGACCACCGCTTCCGGGTCGTCACCATTCACGTGGAAGATCGGGGCTTCGACCATCAGCGCGATATCGGTGCAATAGGGCGAGGTGCGCGAGAAATGCGGCGCGGTCGTGAAGCCGATCTGGTTGTTGACCACGATATGCATCGTGCCGCCGGTGCGGTGGCCGCGGATGCCCGAAAGCTGGAAGCATTCCGCAACCACGCCCTGACCCGCGAAGGCCGCATCGCCATGCAGAAGGATCGGAAGCACGGCCGAACGGTAGGTCTGGTCCGACAACTGGTCCTGCTTGGCGCGGACCTTCCCCAGCACGACCGGGTTCACCGCCTCGAGATGCGAGGGGTTGGCGGTCAACGACAGGTGAACGGTGTTGTCGTCGAAAGTGCGGTCCGACGAGGCGCCGAGGTGATACTTCACGTCGCCCGACCCGTCCACGTCCTCGGGTTTGAAGCTGCCGCCCTGGAATTCGTGGAAGATCGCGCGATAGGGCTTCTGCATCACGTTGGCCAGGACCGACAGGCGGCCGCGGTGGGGCATCCCGATCACGACTTCCTTCACGCCGAGCGCGCCGCCGCGCTTGATGATCTGCTCCATCGCCGGGATCAGGGCTTCGCCGCCGTCAAGGCCGAAGCGCTTGGTACCCATGTACTTGACATGCAGGAACTTCTCGAAGCCCTCGGCCTCGACCAGCTTGTTCAGGATGGCGCGGCGGCCTTCGCGGGTGAAGGCGATTTCCTTGCCATAGCCCTCGATCCGCTCTTTCAGCCAGGCGGCTTCCTCGGGGTTCGAGATATGCATGAACTGGATGGCGAAGGTGCCGCAATAGGTGCGCTTCATCAGGTCGGTGATCTGGCGGATCGAGGCGATCTGCAGGCCCAGAACGTTGTCGATGAAGATCGGGCGATCCATGTCGGCCGCGGTGAAGCCGTAGGTTTCCGGGTTCAGTTCGCCATGGTCGGGAATGTCGCGCATGCCCAGCGGATCAAGATTGGCGTGCAGGTGGCCGCGAATCCGGAAGGCGCGGATCAGCATGATCGCGCGGATGCTGTCCAGAACGGCGCGCTTGAGCACATCGTCTGAAAGCTGGACGCCCTTTTCGCCCGCTTTCGCAGCGATCTTGTCCAACGCGGCCTTGGCCTCGGCCTTGGGCATCATCGGCCATTCGCCGGTCAGCGCCGAAGTCATTTCGTCCGTGGGTGCCGGCGGCCAGTCGGCGCGGCGCCAGCTTGCCCCCTTGGCTTCGCGGGTGACGGTGTTCTCGTCATCGCCGAGGCTGCGGAAGAACGCATCCCATGCCGCGTCGACGGCGGCGGGATCTTTCGCCCACTGGCCGTAGAGCTGCTCGACATAGACCGCGTTCTGGCCCTGCAGGAAGCTGGAGTCATGGAATGTTGCGTTGGGGGATTGATCGTTCATTTTGATCGTCCAGTTGCTTGCCGTCGCGCTCAGGCGGCTGGTGAAGTGGCGGGGCGACGGGCATGGCCGCCATCCGCTGGTCTGCGGGCTGTACGCGATTGGGACATGGCTTCAAGCCCGTTCACGCACAGATGATGTCGATCTTGGAGGCACCCGGATCGTCGAAGGGTGCATCCAGCGGCAGCCGCACGATTTGCGCGACCCGGCGACGCTCGAGGCCACAAAGGGCGCGTGCCGCCTGTTGTTCTGCTCCGGCCGGGGCGCGGCCGGGATGATAGATGAGCCGCCATCCCGCATCGTTGCGGTTGACCGTGCGCACGGCTTGCGACGGCAGGCCCGAAGCCTCGTGCAGGTTGGTCTTGGCGGGAATGCCACCAGGCAGGACAAGATCGGTCGGTGCGCGGCTGCAGCCCGAATTCAGGCTCAGCAGCAGCATTCCGGCCAGTGGTAAGGCAAGACGGTGACCATCACGCATGAAACCGCCATGGCCCTTGCCGGGCCCGACGGGCGTGTCATTGATGATCGCGTTGCGGTCCAATCCATCCACCTGCGGCGGTTGCGGCGCGGCCCCTTCAAGTTAGGAAGGGGCCACGCCTAAGTCAAAAGTCTTACGCGACGTTACCGGCCAAGAGCCTTCAGAACGGCTTCGCCGAGGCCCGCAGGGCTGTCTGCGACGATGACGCCGGCCGATTTCATGGCCTCGATCTTCGATTCCGCATCGCCTTTGCCGCCAGAAACGATCGCGCCGGCATGACCCATGCGGCGGCCTTTCGGAGCGGTCCGGCCAGCGATGAAGCCGGCGGTCGGCTTCCACTTGCCCTTGCGCTTTTGCTCGGCCAGGAACTCGGCAGCCTCTTCTTCGGCCGAACCACCGATTTCACCGATCATGATGATCGATTCGGTTTCCGGATCGTCGAGGAACATGCGCAGCACGTCGATGTGCTCCATGCCCTTGATCGGGTCGCCGCCGATGCCGACAGCCGAGGACTGGCCCAGGCCGACATCCGAGGTCTGTTTCACGGCTTCATAGGTCAGCGTGCCCGAGCGCGAGACGACGCCCACCGAGCCGCGCTTGAAGATCGAGCCCGGCATGATGCCGATCTTGCACTCGTCCGGGGTCATGATGCCCGGGCAGTTCGGACCGATCAGCAGCGAGTTCGAGCCTTGCAGGGCACGCTTCACGCGCATCATGTCCAGAACCGGGATGCCTTCGGTGATCGCGACGATCAGCGGGATCTGCGCGTCGATGGCTTCCAGGATCGAATCGGCCGCGAAAGGCGGCGGCACGTAGATCGCGGTCGCGTTCGCGCCGGTCTTCGCCACGGCTTCGTGGACCGAGTTGTAGACGGGCAGGCCCAGATGCTCGGAACCGCCTTTGCCGGGGGTGACGCCGCCGACCATCTTGGTGCCGTAGGCAATCGCCTGCTCGGTGTGGAAGGTCCCCTGCGAGCCGGTGATGCCCTGGCAGATGACTTTGGTGTCTTTGTTAACGAGAACGGCCATGGAAAATTACCCCTTCACCGCTTTGACAATTTTCTGGGCGGCGTCCGACAGGTCATCGGCGGCGATCACGTTCAGGCCGGATTTCGAGATGATCTCTTTGCCCAGCTCGACGTTGGTGCCTTCCAGGCGCACGACCAGCGGAACCTGCAGGCCGACTTCCTTCACGGCGGCGATGATGCCTTCCGCGATGATGTCGCAGCGCATGATGCCGCCGAAGATGTTGACCAGAATGCCTTTGACGTTCGGGTCCGAGGTGATGATCTTGAACGCTTCGGTGACTTTTTCCTTGGTCGCGCCACCGCCGACATCTAGGAAGTTGGCCGGCTCGGCGCCGAACAGCTTGATGATGTCCATGGTCGCCATGGCAAGGCCTGCGCCGTTCACCATGCAGCCGATTTCACCGTCCAGCGCGATGTAGTTCAGGTCGAACTTCGAGGCGGCCAGTTCCTTCGGATCTTCTTCGGTCTCGTCGCGCAGCGCCATGATGTCGGCCTGACGATACAGAGCGTTGTTGTCGAAGCCCATCTTCGCGTCGAGGCACTTGATGTTGCCTTCCGGGGTGACGATCAGCGGGTTGATCTCGAGCATCTCCATGTCTTTTTCGATGAACATGCGATACAGGTTCTTCACCAGCGCGACGCATTGCTTCACTTGCGCGCCTTGCAGGCCAAGGGCGAAAGCGACGCGGCGGCCGTGGAAGTCCGACAGGCCCGAAGCCGGATCGACCGAGAAGCTCACGATCTTTTCCGGGGTCGAGGCAGCGACTTCCTCGATGTCCATGCCGCCCTCGGTCGAGGCGACGAACGACACGCGCGAAGTGGCGCGGTCGACCAGCAGAGCCAGATACAGCTCCCGCTCGATGTCCGAACCGTCTTCGATATAGATGCGGTTGACTTGCTTGCCAGCTTCGCCGGTCTGGTGCGTGACCAGCGTGCGGCCCAGCATCTGGCGGGTCAGTTCTTCGGCTTCTTCAACCGACTTGGCCAGGCGGACGCCGCCTTTTTCGCCAGCTTCGGCTTCCTTGAAGTGGCCCTTGCCGCGACCACCTGCGTGGATCTGCGCCTTGACGACCCAGAGCGGCCCGTCGAGTTCGCCAGCGGCGGTCTTGGCTTCGTCGGCCTTCATCACGATGCGACCGTCGGAAACAGGCGCGCCGTATTGGCGCAGCAGCGCCTTGGCCTGGTATTCGTGGATGTTCATGCTACTTCCCCGCAATTATCGGTTGCCGGGCTTTTTGCACATTCGGATTGGGCTCTAAAGCAATTCCGGATGCGAAAGCGGTAAAATCGGCTTGTTCTCGCCTTTTGTGATCACACATATTCGGGCTGTGATCGCAAATTTTCCGACTGTTAACGCCAGCATATGATGGCTTTTGCCGACTCTGGGGGCCTGCAAATGAAAGACCCCGCGACTTTGGGTCGCGGGGTCGGTTCGTGCTGATACCGTTCTGGATCAGGCGAGCGAGCTGTCGATGCCCTTGCAGGCTTCGACCAGGCCTTTGACAGCATCGACCGACTTGTCGAACATCGCCTGCTCGTCCTTGTTCAACTTGATGTCGATGACCTTCTCGATGCCGTTCGCGCCGATCACGGTCGGAACGCCGACATAGAGACCATTCAGGCCGAAGGCGCCGTCGACATAGGCCGCACAGGGCAGGACGCGCTTCTGGTCTTTCAGGTAGGCTTCCGCCATTTCGATGGCCGAAGTGGCCGGGGCGTAGAAGGCCGAGCCGGTTTTCAGCAGGCCGACAATCTCGGCGCCGCCGTCGCGGGTGCGCTGGACGATCGCGTCCAGTTTTTCCTGCGTGGTCCAGCCCATCGAAACCAGGTCCGGCAGCGGGATGCCGCCAACGGTCGAATAGCGGGCCAGCGGGACCATCGTGTCGCCATGGCCGCCCAGCACGAAGGCCGTGACGTCGCGCATCGAGACGCCGAATTCCAGCGACAGGAAGTGACGGAAGCGGGCCGAATCGAGCACGCCGGCCATGCCGACGACTTTCTCATGCGGAAGGCCCGAGAACTCGCGCAGAGCCCAGACCATCGCGTCCAGCGGGTTGGTGATGCAGATCACGAAGGCATTCGGCGCGTATTTGGCAATGCCTTCGCCGACCGATTTCATGACCTTGAGGTTGATGCCCAGCAGGTCGTCGCGGCTCATGCCCGGCTTGCGCGGAACGCCAGCGGTCACGATGCAGACGTCTGCGCCCGCGATGTCGGCATAGTCGTTGGTGCCTTTCATGACGGCGTCGAAACCCTCGGACGGGCCCGATTCCGCGATGTCCAGTGCCTTGCCCTGGGGGGTGCCCTCGGCGATGTCGAACAGGACGACGTCGCCCAGTTCCTTCATCGCGGCCAGGTGAGCCAGCGTGCCGCCGATCTGACCTGCGCCGATGAGAGCGATCTTGGGTCGGGCCATGGTAAACCTCCGATTTCCATGATTGGTTCGCGCGGTGGCGTAGTCCCTAGAATCGCGAAGCGCAAGCCTCGGCCAGCAAATCCGACATATTTCGTGGGGTCCGAAAGGCAGGGAAGCCCGCTTTTCCCGCAGGTTAGCGATAGCATCCTCAAGCGTCTGCCGATTGCATCGCGGCCGTGCATATCCTAGTTCCGGGCGAGGGCAGGGAGAGCGGGCGATGGGATTGGACCTCTGGGGCTGGGTGCTGGGAATCATCGCGGCATTCGCGGTGGGGCTTGCCAAGGGCGGCCTGGCCATGGTCGGCGTCATCTCGGTGCCGCTGATGTCGCTCGTCATGTCGCCCGTCCAGGCTGCGGGTATCTTGCTGCCAGTCTACGTCGCGTCCGATATCGGTGGGCTGATTGCCTTTCGCCGAAGTTTCAATCGCCATGTCCTGGCCAGCCTTCTGCCGGGCACGCTTGCGGGAATTGCGCTTGGCTGGGCGACGGCGCATCTCATCGACGAGAAATATGTCGGGCTGATCGTCGGCGTGATCGGCCTCGCCTTCGCCCTGAATGCATTGCTTCGCCCGGCCGGCAAGGGGGCGGCGCGTGTTCCGGGCTATGGGCGTGGCAGCTTCTGGGGGTTTCTTGCCGGGTATACAAGCTTCGTGTCGCATTCAGGCGCGCCGCCCTATCAGGTCTATGCCCAGCCATTCCGTCTTGAGCCGATGGTTTTCGCCGGAACGACGACGATCTATTTCGCAATCTGCAACGCGGTGAAGCTGGTTCCTTACGGCTTTCTCGGGCAACTCTCGCTGCACAATCTTTCCGTAGCTGCCGTTCTCATGGTTCCCGGCATGATCGGTGTCGTCTGCGGGCTCTGGATCATCCGGCGGATGCCTTCGACGGTGTTTTACAAATTCATCACCTGGGCGCTGATCGTGGTGTCGATCCGGCTGATCTGGGTGGCCTTCTGACGCTGCATTGCAGCAGGTGGGGACTTGCCTAACGGGCCGGCTCCATGCAGCGTCGCCATAACTTTACTGCGAGGTGCCGATGACCCGCCCCTATCGTTCCGTCCTGTATATACCAGCGTCCAATGCGCGCGCGATGGATAAGGCCCGCACGCTTGCCGCGGACGCCATCATCTTCGACCTCGAGGATGCTGTCGCCCCAAGCGAAAAGGTAGGTGCGAGAGATCTTCTTGCTCAAGCCTTGCTCGCGGATTACGGCGCCCGCGCCCGTATCGTCCGGATCAATGGCTTTGACACCGAATGGGGGGAATCTGATGCGCGGGCCTTTGCGCGAGGCGCGGATGCGGTCCTGATCCCGAAAGTCAGCCGCTCCGCCGATCTCGATCGGGTCGCGGACTTCGTGCCCGAGACGCCCCTATGGGCAATGATGGAAACGGCCGAAGGCATGCTGAACGCTTCGGAAATCGCCGCCCACCCTCGAATTCGCGGCATGGTCATGGGAACCAACGACCTGGCAAAGGAACTCAACGCGCGCTTCAGGGCTGATCGCCTGCCGATGATGGCGGGGCTGGGGCTTTGCCTTCTCGCGGCGCGCGCGCATGGGCGGGTGATCGTCGACGGCGTCTTCAACGCGTTCAAGGATGAAGAGGGGCTGCGCGCCGAGTGCGAGCAGGGGCGCGACCTGGGCTTCGACGGCAAGACATTGATCCATCCCGCCCAGCTTTCCGTCGCCAACGAAATCTTCGGCCCTTCCGAGGCGGAACTCGATCTTGCCAGGCGGCAGATCGAGGCCTACGAGGCGGCCCGGTTGCAGGGCAAGGGCGTCGCGGTCCTTGATGGGCGGATCGTCGAGAACCTGCATATTGTCTCGGCACGCGCCATGCTTGCCAAGGCCGAGGCGATTGCCAAGCTCGGCAGCTAAGTCCAACCTGCCCGAAACGCATCCAGCAAAGGAACGAGCCAGATGTTGATATTGATCTTGGGCGTCGCGCTCTGGTGGGCGGCGCATCTGTTCAAGCGTATCGCTCCGGGTCAAAGGGCGGGCCTTGGCGAAACCGGGCGGGGCCTGGTCACCGGGGCGCTGATGGTCGCGGTACTGCTGATGATCTTCGGCTACCGCATGAGCGACGGACCTTATTGGTGGGGTCCCTCGGCTCCACTCAAGGGGATCAACAACCTGCTGGTGCTGGTGGCGTTCTACCTTTTCGCCGCAGCAGGAATGAAGACACGCATCACCAGCCGGATGCGCCATCCCCAACTGACCGGCTTTGCGCTATGGGCCTTTGCCCATCTTCTGCCCAATGGCGACCTGCCGAGCTTCGTGCTGTTCGGCGGCTTGCTGATCTGGGCGCTGGCCGAAATGGCAATCATCAACCGTGCCGAGCCAGTCTGGACGCGGCCCCCTGGGCCATTTCCCGTCCGCAAGGAGGTCATGGCGGCCTTTGGCGCGCTGATTGTCATGCTGGTCGTGGGGCTGATCCACAGCTGGCTTGGATACAACCCGTTCGGAGCCTGACATGCCCAAGATCTATCGCCTGCTGACCGAAGACGACACATCCGAATTCTGCCACAAGGTCAGCCTCGCGCTGTCCAAGGGGTGGGAGTTGCACGGCAGCCCCACGATTGCATTCGACGCGACGCGCGGGGTCATGCGTTGCGCTCAGGCGGTGACCAAGGAAATCGAGGCCGAATATCACCCGGAAATGAAGCTGGGCCGACAGTAGGCCCTATCCGGTGACGCATGAATGGGGCGCAAGAAGGATTGCTTCGTTTGGCATGACCAACTGATAACGCAATCATTCCTGACTCTTTTTGTTTCATGTGATCACAGGTATAAACTGCGTGATCACAAACTGCAAATTTTCGTGACGATCGGGCTTTCGGCGGGATTCGTCCCGTGACAGTCCCGGCAAAAAGGCTAGAAGCAGAGCCAAATTCTCGGCCAGCCCTCGCCGCCAGCCGCCGCGCGAGCCAGGCCCCTGAACGCAGGAGAGCGCATCATGGCTGACGTCAACCGGGGCAACCGGCCGCTGTCACCCCATTTGCAGGTTTACCGCCTGCCACTCGCCGCCGTCACTTCGATCATGACCCGGATCACCGGGCATGCGCTGGTTGCCGGCATCGTGCTGATCGTCTGGTGGCTGGCCGCCGCCGTCGCTTCGCCGGGCGCCTTTGCCTGTGCCGACTGGGTGGTGCGGTCATGGCTTGGCTTCATCATCCTGACCGGATCGATGTGGGCGCTTTGGTATCACATGCTCGCCGGTATTCGTCACCTTTGCTATGACGCGGGTTACGGCCTGGAAATCGAGCAGGCGCAAAAATCCAGCCAGGTGCTGATCGCGGGTTCCGTCGCTCTGGCGGTGCTGACCCTTATCATCTTCTTCCTGTTCTGAGGAAAGGCGGCACAATGCGTTACATTACCCCCCGCAAATCCGCTGCCGGCCTTGGTGCTGCCCATGAAGGTACGCAGCATCACTGGTACATGACCGTAAGCGCGGTGGCCCTGGCCATCCTGACGCCGCTGTTCATGATCGTGATCGCCCGCGCCATCGGCCTGCCGCGCGAATTGATCCTGGCCTATTTCGCCCGTCCGTTTCCGGCGCTGATCACCGCGCTATTCGTCATCGTGGGCATGCTGCACTTCATCAAGGGCACGCGCATCATGATCGACGACTACTTTCAGGGTGCGGTGCGCAAGGGCGCCATCATCCTTTCCGTCATCTTCGGCTGGGCGGTCATCGCCACGGCCGTTTACGCGCTGGCCCGCATGGGCCTGGGCGCGATCGTCGTTCTTTGAGGTTCCCCATGGCTGCTTACAAATACGAAACGCACGAATATGACGTGGTTGTCGTGGGCGCCGGCGGGGCCGGTCTGCGCGCGACGCTGGGCATGGCCGAACAGGGCCTGCGCACGGCCTGCGTGACCAAGGTCTTCCCGACCCGCTCGCATACCGTTGCTGCGCAGGGCGGTATTGCCGCCTCGCTCTCGAACATGGGCCCGGATAGCTGGCAATGGCACATGTACGACACCGTCAAGGGGTCGGACTGGCTGGGCGACACCGACGCGATGGAATACCTCGCGCGCGAGGCCCCCAAGGCGGTCTACGAGCTTGAACATTACGGCGTGCCCTTCTCGCGCACCGAAGAGGGCAAGATCTACCAGCGTCCCTTCGGCGGCCACACGACCGAATTCGGCGAAGGCCCGCCGGTGCAGCGCACCTGCGCCGCCGCCGACCGCACCGGCCACGCCATCCTGCACACGCTCTACGGGCGTTCGCTGAAGGAGAAGGCCGAGTTCTTCATCGAATATTTCGCGCTCGACCTGATCGTGACCGACGGCAAATGCACCGGCGTCGTCTGCTGGAAGCTCGATGACGGCACGATCCACGTCTTCAACGCCAAGATGGTCGTGCTGGCCACCGGCGGCTACGGGCGCGCCTATTTCTCGGCGACCTCGGCCCATACCTGCACCGGCGACGGCGGCGGCATGGTGGCCCGCGCGGGCCTGCCGCTGCAGGACATGGAATTCGTGCAGTTCCACCCGACCGGCATCTATGGCTCGGGCTGCCTGATCACCGAGGGTGCCCGCGGCGAAGGCGGCTACCTGACCAACTCGGAAGGCGAGCGTTTCATGGAACGCTATGCCCCGACCTACAAGGATCTTGCCTCGCGCGACGTCGTCTCGCGCTGCATGACCATGGAGATCCGCGAAGGCCGCGGCGTGGGCCCGGAAAAGGACCACATCTTCCTCAACCTGATGCACCTGCCGCCGGAAACCCTGGCCGAGCGCCTGCCGGGCATCTCGGAATCGGCCCGCATCTTCGCCGGCGTCGATGTCACCCGCGAGCCGATCCCGGTCATTCCGACGGTCCATTACAACATGGGCGGCATTCCGACCAACTACTGGGGCGAGGTGCTGAACCCGACCGAGGACCAGCCGGACGCCGTCTTCCCGGGCCTGATGGCCGTGGGCGAAGCGGGCTGCGCTTCGGTGCACGGGGCGAACCGCCTCGGTTCCAACTCGCTGATCGACCTCGTGGTCTTTGGCCGCGCCGCAGCCATCCGCGCGGGAGAGGTCGTCGATCGCAACGCGGCGATCCCCACGACCAACGCCCAGGCCGTCGACCAGATCATGGACCGCTTCGATCGCATCCGGAACGCGAACGGATCGGTTTCGACCGCCGATCTGCGCCTTGAGATGCAGAAGACCATGCAGGCCGACGCCGCCGTCTTCCGCACCGACAAGACGCTGGCCGAAGGCGTCGAGAAGATGAAGGTCATCGCAGCCAAGCTGAATGACCTGAAGGTGACCGACCGGAGCCTGGTCTGGAACAGCGACCTGATGGAGACGCTGGAGCTGACGAACCTCATGCCGAATGCCTTGGCGACGATCGTTGGGGCCGAGGCGCGCAAGGAAAGCCGGGGGGCCCACGCGCATGAAGACTGGCCCGAGCGGGATGACGCCACATGGCGGAAGCACTCGCTTGCATGGATCGAAGGCAACGATGTTAAACTGGCTTACCGGCCCGTCCACCTCGAGCCTTTGACCACGCAAGATGAGGGCGGGATCGATTTGAAGAAAATCGCACCCAAAGCGAGGGTTTATTGATGCGTCTTCCCCTGATCCTGACCGTTGCCGCGTTGGCCCTTTCGGGCTGCGTGGTGCAAAATCCGGCTCCCGTGCCGGTCACGCCCACGGTCCCAACCGCGCCTGTGCCAAATCCCGATGCGGCGGTCCGGTCCTCGGCCCGTGTCGTCATCAACCGCGAGATGGCCAAGCGCCTGCCCGGTGCGAATGTCGCGCCCTATACCGATTGCGTGATGCAGAACGCGACGACGGCCGAACTGGCAAATATCGCGGATGCCGGCGATGCCGGCGCAAGCGGTTCGGTCGCTTCGATCGTCAGCCGCCCCACGACGACGCAATGCATCGCCGGGGCAGCGGCAGCAGCCAAGGGCGCAGCCTGATGGCGCGGTGCGGCGCGCTGATGGTGCTGATCCCTCCGTTTCTGGGGATTGCCGGATGCGCGACCGCGCCTGTCTCGGTTCAAGAGGCCGAGATGACCTGCCTGCGTGACGCACGTGACGCCGTCCGACCCCGGACCGAAATCGGTCTGGGCGTCGGCTCGGGCGGTTATCGCGGCGGCTATGTCGGGGTCGAACTGTCGTCGGACTACATCATGGGCCGAAATCCCGCCGATGTGTTCGATGCCTGCGTCCGCCGCCGCTCGGGCCAAGCGCCCAATCGGCCGCTCAATGAACAACCGGGCTGGAGCGCGTGATGTCGCATTCGGCCACGCTACAGCCTACCGCATGACGGCGGTCTGACCACCAGGAGTTACCCAATGGTCCAACTTACCCTTCCCAAGAACAGCCGCATGCGGGTCGGCAAGACCTGGCCGAAACCCGAAGGCGCCAAGAACGTTCGGCGCTTCAACATCTACCGCTGGGACCCGGATACCGGAGAAAACCCCCGGATCGATACCTATTTCGTCGATCTCGACAAATGCGGCCCGATGGTTCTGGACGCGCTCATCAAGATCAAGAACGAGATCGACCCGACGCTGACCTTCCGCCGCTCGTGCCGCGAGGGCATCTGTGGTTCCTGCGCGATGAACATCGACGGCGGCAATCGTCTGGCCTGCATCTTCGGCATCGACGAAGTCACCGGCAAGGATGTGAACATCTATCCGCTGCCGCACATGCCGGTGGTCAAGGACCTGATCCCCGACCTGACCCATTTCTACGCCCAGCATGCCTCGGTGAACCCTTACCTCATCACCGAAACGCCGACTCCGGACAAGGAATGGCGCCAGTCGATCGAGGATCGAAAGAAGCTCGACGGCCTTTATGAATGCGTCATGTGCGCGTCGTGCTCGACCTCGTGCCCGAGCTATTGGTGGAACGGTGACCGCTATCTTGGCCCGGCCGCCCTGCTTCACGCCTATCGCTGGATCATCGATTCGCGCGACGAGGCGACCGGCGAGCGTCTGGATGCACTTGAAGATCCCTTCAAGCTTTACCGTTGCCACACCATCATGAACTGCACGAACACCTGCCCCAAGGGCCTGAACCCGGCAAAGGCAATCGCGTCGATCAAGCACATGATGGTCGATCGCATCGCCTGATTTGCCCAGAGGTCATGGCCGGTATGCTGGCCAATTGACGTTTACGCCGCGTCGCAGCACTGGTTTTTGCTGCTACGCGGCGTTATTTCTTCCGGCAGGGAGAGACAACGTTTCTGACCCGGAGTAGTCCGATGAATGCCACCGAGCCCCTGCAGAACACCGCGAAAGTCGCCGTGCTGAACCGCGCCGCCGACAAGGCCGCTACCGAAGCGATGGCCGTCCTTGAACAGATGTATGGCTATTTCAGCTTCGCCCCGATGCCGCTGGAAAGCGCCGAGGACCGCCTCGCCGCCTGATTGCGGCGCTGATTTCGCAATGACGCAGCGCGGCCTTGGGCCGCGCTTTGTCTTTTGGTGTCAGAGTTCGACCGGCTTCAGTACGTCCAGTTCGATGACCTCGACCCCCGGCAACCCTTCCTTCAGGGCCGAAGCATCCTGTTCCAGCAGCGGGAAAGTCTTGTAGTGGCAGGGGATCACGGTCTTGAAGTCGAAATACTTCTTCGCCGCCCAGGCCGCGCGCTTCATGTCCATGGTGAAATGTCCCCCCGCGCAGAGGATGCCGATATCGGGCTGGTGATATTCACCCATCCACGCCATGTCGGCCATGATATCCGTATCGCCAGACACGTAGATCACATGGTCTTCGCCCGCGATCATGTACCCGGATTCATGCCCGGCATAGATCGGCCCTTCATTCCCTTCGAAGGAGGATGAATGGCAGGCGTTCACCATGGTGACCTTTGCGCCCCCAAGGTCGACCGTCCCGCCCTTGTTGAAACCGATCCCCTCGATCCCCTGATGGGTTTGCCAGGTGCTGATCAGGTCGAAGATGCCCGCGACGGGGATCTTCAGTTCACGTGCAATCGAAAGCGTGTCCCCGGTGTGGTCTCCGTGGCCGTGGGTGATCAGAATATGGGTCGCGCCCCGGATCGCCTCGTCTCGGCTCTCGGAGGGGAAGAGGGGGTTTCCCGACAGCCAGGGATCGATCAGGATCACGGCGTCTTCGATTTCAAGGCGGAATCCGGAATGGCCAAGCCAGGTCAGTTTCATGCGGGAGGTTCCTTTGCTGCGGCGCTTGCATCCTGCCAAGATGGCTTGAGGCCGTAAAGTTCCATGCCGCTGGCGCTTGGCGGTGCTTGCCCCGCCCCTGCGCGGGCGGTAAACCCGCCGCAAGCGAAAGGAGCCCCCATGTCGATCACACAGGACGAAGCCCGCAAGGTCGCGCATCTGGCGCGCATCGCGGTCGCTGATGCGGACCTGCCGGCCTTGGCGCAGGAGCTGAACGGCATCCTGCATTTCATGGAACAGCTGAACGAGGTCGATGTCGAGGGCGTCGAGCCGATGACGGGTGTCGAGCCGATGCGCCTGAAGCGGCGCGAAGATGTCGTCACCGACGGCGAACAGCAGGACCTTGTCCTGAAGAACGCGCCCGACGCGCGCGAGGGCTTCTTTGCCGTGCCGAAGGTGGTGGAATGAGCGATCTGAACAAACTGACCATCGCCGGGGCCCGCGACGCGTTGGCCAAGGGTGAAACCACCGCCGTCGAACTGACCGAGGCCTGCCTTTCCGCAATCGAGGGCTCGGGCGCGCTGAACGCCTTTGTCCACAACACGCCCGACATGGCGCGCGAGATGGCCGCCGCCGCCGATGCCCGCATCAAGGCGGGCGATGCGACGCCGATGACCGGGATTCCGGTCGGCGTGAAGGATCTTTTCTGCGTCAAGGGTGTGCCCAGCCAGTCGGCAAGCCGCATCCTTGAAGGCTTCCTGCCGCAATATGAATCCACCGTGACCCAGAACCTCTGGGATCAGGGCGCTGTCATGTTGGGCAAGCTGAACCAGGATGAGTTCGGCATGGGTTCCTCGACCGAGAACAGCACCTATGGCGCGACGGTCAACCCGTGGAAACTGGGTGATGGCGTCGAGCGCACCGCCGGGGGTTCCTCGGGCGGTTCGGCTGCCGCTGTTGCCGCCGATCTGTGCCTGGCCGCGACCGCGACCGATACTGGCGGATCGATCCGTCAGCCCGCCGCCTTTACCGGCACGGTCGGCCTGCGCCCGACCTATGGCCGGGTCAGCCGCTGGGGCGTGATCGCCTATGCCTCGTCGCTTGACCAGGCCGGGCCGATCACCAAGACGGTGCGCGACGCGGCGATCATGCTGGGCGCGATGGCCTCGGTCGACCCGAGGGATTCGACCAGTGCCGAACGTCCGGTGCCGGACTATGAAGCTGCGCTGACCGGCGATATCCGCGGCAAGAAGATCGGCATTCCCAAGGAATACCGCATCGAGGGCCTGTCCGACGAGATCGATGGCCTGTGGCAGAAGACTGCCGAAATGCTGAAGGATGCCGGCGCCGAGATCGTGGATATCAGCCTGCCGCATGCCAAATACGCCTTGCCGGCCTATTACGTCATTGCCCCGGCCGAGGCGTCATCGAACCTCGCCCGCTATGATGGCGTGCGCTTCGGGCGCCGCGCCAAGCTGGCTGCAGGAGACGGCATCGTCGAGATGTACGAGAAGACCCGCGCCGAGGGTTTCGGCCCCGAGGTGAAGCGTCGCGTCATGATCGGCACCTACGTCCTGTCGGCAGGGTTCTACGACGCCTATTACAACCGTGCCCGCAAGGTCCGCGCCTTGATCAAACGCGATTTCGACCATGCCTATGCGGCGGGGATCGACGCCATTCTTGCGCCCACCACCCCCAGCGCGGCCTTTGGTCTTGGCAGCGCGAACAAGGGCAACCCGGTCGAGATGTACTTGAACGACGTCTTCACCGTAACGCTGAACCTTGCCGGCTTGCCGGGGATTTCGGTCCCGGTTGGCCTCGACAAGCAGGGATTGCCGCTCGGAATGCAACTCATCGGACGCCCTTGGGACGAGGGTGGGCTGTTGAACCTTGCACAAGCCCTCGAATCTGCGGCAGGATTTACCGCGAAACCGGCGCGCTGGTGGTAAGCAGCCGCTGAGCGGAGGTGCATGTGATGCAAAAACTCGTGATGCTGGCGATTCTGGGCCCGGTTCTGGCCTTGGCCGGATGCAATGAAAACTCGGGCTGGAACCCGAATTACAGCGCAATCCGGAACGGGTCTGGCTATGCCACCTATCTGCAGCAGCGCGAGGTCGCGCTGATGGGGCAGGGCGCCGTCCCGCAGGCGATCCCGGTGCAACTGCCGGCGAATGCGCCTTCGGTTCTGGATATCGGCGCGACGCCCACCTCGACCACGCCGGCCAAGGTTGTCGTGGCCGACACCACGAGGGCGACGACGACAATGACGGGAGCGCCGGTCACGACCACCGGCCCCTATGCGGGCACGACTCCGGTTCTCGTCAGCTATGCCTATCAGGAAAAGCAGGACCCGGGCACCTCGATCTACAAGCGGACCGGTGGTTCGGTGGCTGCCGCAGCCCGGATCTGCAGTTCCTATGCGTCGGCAGAGGCTGCGCAACGAGGCTTCATCGCGCGGGGCGGACCGGCGCTTGATCCGCGCGGCATGGACCCCGACGGGGACGGTTTTGTCTGTGGTTGGGACCCGCGTCCGGTTCGGCAGTCGAACGGACTTTGAGCCCGTCCCCCAATCACGGCGACAGGCGCGGGCAGCGGCCCGAGCTGATCGTCCTGCATTATACCGGCATGGCCGACGGCCCCTCCGCACGGGCACGGCTTTGCGACCCCCTGGCCGAAGTCAGTGCGCATTGGCTTGTCCATGAATGCGGCAAGGTTGAACCGTTGGTGCCCGAGGATCGCCGCGCCTGGCATGCTGGTGTCGGCAGCTGGCAAGGCCGGGACGACGTGAATTCGCGTTCTATCGGGATCGAGTTGGTCAATCCGGGCGACAGACCCTTTCCCGAACCGCAGATGGCCGGGCTGGAGGCTCTTTTGCGCCAGTCCATGGCGCGCTGGAACATCCCGGCTGAAGCTGTCATCGCGCATTCCGACCTGGCGCCGGATCGGAAGGTCGATCCCGGACCGCGCTTCGACTGGTGCAGGCTTGCGAGGCAAGGGCTGGCGATCTGGCCCGATCAGTCGGGGGACGATCTGCCGCTCGGCGCAAGTCTGGCTCGATTGGGATATCCTGAAAGTCCCGCCCGGCTTTCTGCCTTTCGCCTGCGCTTCCGCCCCTGGGCAAGCGGCGGGGAAGATGAACAGGACCGAAGGATTGCGGCCGCACTGGCCTACAGGCGCTTGTAGATTGCCTCGAGCCTGCGGGCCTCGTCCTCAAGGCCGTAAGGCGGGTTGAGAACGAACATCCCCGATCCGATCATGCCGTGGCCGGGACGCGCGGGCGGAAAGCGGACCTCTGAAATCAGCGCGTCGGGGTGGTTCTTGCGGAGGGCCTCGACCATCGGGGCCTGCCGGCTATCGGTCAGGATCGGATACCAGAGGGCGATCACCCCCACGTTCCACTTTCGTGCGAGCTTGGAAACCTGGCGCGGCACGATCTCGTATTCCGTTTTTACCTCGTAGCTGGGATCGATCAGCATAAGACCGCGTCGGGGCGTCGGCGGGCAGACGGCATGCGCCATGGCGAAGCCGTCCTGCTGATGCAGATGGGCGAAGCGCGTGACGCTTGCCAATGCCTCATGTTCGGCCGGATGGAGTTCTGCGAGATGCGCGTTGTCTTCCGGGCGCAGGAAGTATCGCGCGAACAGGGGTGAGCCCGGATAGGCATCCGGCCCATGCGCGCCCCTGATCGAATCCAGGGCCTCGCGCAGCGGATGGCCATCGGGAAGCCATTCCTCGGATAGGGCGCGGGTGATTCCGGCTGCCGCCTCGCCGGTTTTTTCGGATTCGGGGCCCGATAGGTCATAGAGCCCCCGCCCGGCATGCGTCTCGAGATAGCTCAAGGGCTTGGGCTTGGCTGTCAGGTAGTCAAGCATCCAGGCGAGAAGCGCGTGCTTCTGCAGGTCTGCAAGATTCCCGGCGTGATAGGCGTGCTGATAGGACAACATGCCTAGGGCAATAGCTTCGATATGCGGAAATGAAAAGCGGCGGTGCCCAGGGAGGAGGAGGGGCACCGCCGCGTAACGCTGGCCCAGGGAGGAGGAGGGGCCGCGTATGGGGTGCGGCAATGGCAGGGAGGAGGAGGCCATCACCGCGAGCTGACGACCCAGGGAGGAGGAGGGGCCATCGCATTCCGTGTTCCGATCCGTGGTTGTGGCGGCACCCTCAGGGAGGAGGAGGAGGGTGCCGCCTGAACCGGGAAGCCCAGGGAGGAGGAGGGGCTTCTCCGTATCGGTGGCGGCGTCCCCAGGGAGGAGGAGGGGGAGCCGCCTTTACCGCCAAGCCCAGGGAGGAGGAGGGGCTTCGGCGTATTGGGTCGGCGGCACCCTCAGGGAGGAGGAGGAAGGTGCCGCCTGAACTGCGAAGCCCAGGGAGGAGGAGGGGCTTCACCGTATTGGTTGGCGGTGCTCCAGGGAGGAGGAGGGAGCACCGCCTGAACTGCGAAACCCCAGGGAGGAGGAGGGGGTTTCACCGTATTATGGCGGCGACATCCTCAGGGAGGAGGAGAGAGGATGCCGCCTGAACCCAGACCCAGGGAGGAGGAGAGGGTCGGGTATTCTAATTCTTACTTCGAACCCCAGGCGGCTTCGTAGGCCACGCTGCGGATCATCGAGCGGTTGATGCCCAGATCGCCGAGCTCGCGACCGGTCAGGTCGTTCAGCTCACGAACGGTCTGGCGATACAGCGCCCGTCGTGCAAAATAGTCGCGCAGATCAGCCACCAGGTTCCCGAAGCGCCCTTCGGCATCTTGGTTGCGGCGTGCCGCGCCATG
This sequence comes from Paracoccus sp. MBLB3053, assembly GCF_031822435.1. NCBI lineage: Bacteria > Pseudomonadati > Pseudomonadota > Alphaproteobacteria > Rhodobacterales > Paracoccaceae > Paracoccus > Paracoccus aurantius. Next base: position 1,279,124 of record NZ_JAVQLW010000001.1, read on the forward strand.
GTTCAGATCAAGAACAGCCATTTCGTCACTCTTACACTCTTCACAAGCTTCGGAAGATCCCGTCGCTCTGTTAGGGCGAACATGGTTCTTTTGCCGCGATTGCACAATAGTCAGGGGCGTGATGCTGCTATGCAGAAACGGAATGGCTTTTGAAAATCTGCTTCACAAACCATTCATAAACCACGCGTTTTTATCTCGCCGATTGGTCAGTCTCAATGTTATGGCGATAATCCACGACAAGTTACGTGGGGTTTCAGGTATTTAGAAAACCTGTTGGGGTGATGGGTTGTGGATGGCAGTCGAAGTTGCCATGCTGCGAACGCTTTGAATTCCGGGGGCCGAAATGGCGATATCACGAGAACGTGTGCTTTCCGAACTGCAGCAAGTGGCAATTCCGGGCGGGGGAAACCTGATCTCGGCGGATCTCGTAAGGGCTCTGGTGATCGAGGGCGGCGTGGTTCGATTCGTCATCGAGGCCGCTGATGCCGACGCAGCGCGTGCCTTGGGGCCGGTCGAAGCTGATGCCGAGAGGCGGCTGAAGTCGTTGCCGGGCGTCGAGCAGGTCCAGATCGTCATGACGGCCCCTGCTGCGCCTCGGCGCGCAGGCGCTCCGCAAGGCGATGTCGTCGCGCGTTCCGGCCAGGGAGGCGAGGCGCCGCCCAGCCTGAAGATAGGCCGTCATCCCACGCCCCAGGCCGGCCCCGAGCCGGTGAGCGGCGTCAAGCGCATCCTCGCGATCGGCTCTGGGAAGGGAGGAGTGGGGAAATCCACCCTGACATCCAACCTGGCCGTCGCCCTCGCGCGGGCGGGGCGTCGCGTCGGCCTACTTGACGCAGATATATATGGCCCTTCGCAACCGCGCATGCTGGGATTGACCGGACAGCGGCCAAGCAGCGATGGCCAGATGATCGAGCCGCTGCATGCCCATGGTGTCACCGTGATGTCTCTTGGCCTGATGATGAAGGAAGGCGAAGCCGTGGTCTGGCGCGGGCCCATGCTGATGGGCGCGCTGCAGCAGATGCTCAACCAGGTGAAATGGGGCGAGCTGGACGTTCTTCTGGTCGACTTGCCACCGGGCACCGGCGATGTGCAGCTTTCCCTTTGTCAGAAGGCGCAGGTGACGGGGGCGGTGATCGTTTCAACCCCTCAGGACGTGGCGCTGATAGATGCGCGCCGCGCCATCGACATGTTCAACAAGCTCAAGACGCCTGTACTGGGTCTGGTCGAGAACATGTCCACCTATGTCTGTCCGAATTGCGGCCATGAGGCGCATCTTTTCGGTCACGGCGGCGTCGCCGAGGAAGCGCGTGAACTTGGGCTGCCATTCCTCGGAGAGATTCCGCTGAACCTTGAGGTCCGCCTTGCCGGAGATGAGGGCGTGCCTGTCGCCGCAACCGATGGCCCGGTTTCGCAAGCTTTCGCCCGTTTGGCTGAAAGGCTTGTCGGAGGCGGGATGGCCTGAACAACGGGCTGCACGCTTTGGTTGATTCGGAAGGGCCTTCGGGCCCTTTTCCAATTCGCGGGCGAAAATGGCGCTCAAGGCTGGGAAAATACGGGAATGAAGCGGGGAATCTCGAATCACCGCCGCGTGACCGGACGTGATCAGCAGCAAACCCTGGATCGACTGGAAGCAGCTCGGCCGGACGTCTTAGCGCTTCTGACGGTGTTTGACAGCATGCCTTGGGCGCTTTCTGGGAAATTGTGGGATTTTTGCTTCACCTCAGTTTGGCCACTATATCTTGTGGTTAGGTCGTCAGGAAAATCCAAACCTTCCGGTTGTGACAATAAGCTCGTCTTGGATTGGCACGAAGAGCATGCGCAAGACCCTGCCTGACCGGCCCTTTCGACCAAACAAACCCATTGCGTCCCATGCATTCCCATGTCATCCCTTTCCTCACGGAAACGGGCTCAAGGGGCAGTAAGACCCCGAAGGCGACAAGCAGGCTTCATACAGGCACCCGCTTTCCGAAAAATGCTTCTGTGGCGCGCGAGCAGCACCTCCCCCAGGTGGCGCAAACACAGGGCACGATCCCCGAAACTACGGGGCCCAGAGATGGGAACGAGGGCGGCGGATCGGGCAGTGGCAGCAGCCCGATCCGCCCTTTCCTTTTCGGAACACCGGAAAGGCCGGGACAGTGGGAAGGAGTGCGGGCCAGTGGCGCGCAGGTTCAGAGGATCCGAAGAGGTCAAGGTCGACGCGAAAGGTCGCGTTTCGATCCCGGCCAAGTTTCGGCGGGTCTTCGAAAGCTGCGATCCTTCCTGGGAGGCGGGCAAGCGCCCTCAGCTTGTCATCGTCTTCGGCACCCGGGACTGGAAGCACCTGCATCTTTTCACGATGGAAGCGATGGACGAGATCGACACGAAGATCTCGCAGCTGGGTCGCGGCAGCGCCGAGCGGAACCTGCTGGAAAACATCTATCACGGTCATGCCGAAGAGGCCGAGATCGACAATGATGGCCGGCTGGTCCTTCCACAGAAGCTGCGGGAGAAGGTGGGACTGACCGAAAGCGCCTTCTTCATCGCGGCCGGTGACAGTCTCAAGGTCTGGTCCCCCGCGAATTACGAGGAAGAAGAGCGCCGCCTGGAAACGCTCGTGCCGGATTTCGAACCCGGGGCGGACCCCCTTTCTCTGCTGGCCTCAGCCCAGAAAGACGAAGGCTAGTTCATGTCGACCAGCGAAGATCCCCATATTCCCGTCCTGCTAGGCCCGCTGCTGCGGGCCGTTGCGCCTGTTTCGGGGGTGTGGGTCGACGGGACCTTCGGTGCCGGCGGATATGCTCGTGGATTGCTCGAACAGGGGGCGGATCGTGTCATCGGCATCGATCGCGACCCTTCGGTCTTTCACATGGCGGCAGGCTGGGCCGGGGAATACGGCGATCGCCTGAGGCTGGAGCAGGGGACGTTCTCGGATCTCGACAAGCTGGCCGGTGAGCCGGTGGATGGCGTGGTGCTCGACCTTGGCGTGAGTTCCATGCAGCTTGATCAGGCAGAAAGGGGCTTTTCCTTCCTGCGGGACGGACCGCTGGACATGCGGATGGGCGGAGATGGGCCGAGCGCGGCCGATCTTTTGAATACCGCGCCCGAATCGGTCATTGCCGACGTGCTTTACCTTTACGGCGAAGAGCGGGCCTCGCGCCGGATTGCCAAGGCGATCGTGGCAGCGCGGCCGTTGACGCGGACGGGGCAGCTTTCGGATGTCGTGGCCGGATGCCTGCCGCGCCCGAAGCCGGGGCAAAGCCATCCCTCGACCCGGACATTCCAGGCGATCCGGATCTGGGTGAATGATGAGTTCGGCCAGCTTGTCGCGGGGCTCGCAGCCGCCGAGCGGGCGCTGCGTCCGGGCGGACGATTGGCCGTCGTCAGCTTTCATTCGCTGGAAGACAGGATCGTCAAGCGCTTCATGCAGTCGCGCTCGAACAGCGCGGGTGGCGGCAGCCGCCACGCCCCCGAGGTGAGCCAGTCGGAACCGGCATTCCGACTGCCCTTCCGTCGGGCAATCGGCCCGGATGATGCCGAGCTGGCGATCAACCCCAGATCCCGTTCCGCCCTGCTGCGGGTCGGCATCCGCACCGACAGCCCCGCCGGGCAGGTCGATCCCCGCGTCCTGGGCCTGCCTCAGCTCGACGAAAGGGGCAGTTGATGCGCTCGGTGCTCTACCTGCTGACCACGCTGATCGTCATGGGCCTGGCATTCTGGGCCTATCGCGAGAATTACAGCACGCAGGCGGCGCTGACCGACATGGGCAAGGTGCAACGCGAAATTGCAACCCTGCGCGAAGATCTGGGCGTGCTCAGGGCCGAATGGGCCTATCTGAACCGCCCCGATCGCCTGCGCGAGCTGGTTAACCTCAACTTTGACAGGCTCAAGCTCGTGCCCTTCGATGCCGAGCAGTATGTCGAGGTGGGGCAGGTGGTCTTTCCACTTCCCAAACCTCCCGCCAGCCTTCCGGACGCCGCCTCAAACGGTGCCGAGGCGCAACCAGGAACTCGTCCGCCAGGCTTTCCGCCCATCAGACCTCAGGAGAGGACGCCATGATCCGCACTCCCCTTCGTCCGCTCGCCCGGATCCTCCGCGCCCGTGAGAAGGGTGAGAATCCGGATGCCATCGAGGCCGCGAACCGCGCGCATCGCCATGCCGTCATTCAGGACGGAGCCCGCCGTCAGGCGCGCAGCCGACTTTCACTGATCGCCGCGATCTTCGCGATTCTTTTCGTGGCAGTCGGCGGGCGGATGGCCGTCCTGGCGTCGAGCCAGCCGAGCGAACCGCGCATGCAGGTTTCCGGGGCGCAGATCATCTCGCAGCGCGCGGATATTACCGACCGTTACGGCCGGGTTCTCGCGACCAATCTGCTGACGCATTCGCTTTACGCTCATCCCCGGCAGATGGTCGATCCGATGGGCGCGGCGGAAAAGCTTGCCGAGATCTTTCCCGACCTGAGCGTCGATCGGCTTAAGCAGGACTTTTCGGGCAAGCGCAGCTTCCTCTGGATCAAGAAGAAGATCTCGCCCGAGCAGATGCAGGCCGTTCACGATATCGGCGAGCCAGGGCTCTTGTTCGGTCCCCGCGAGATGCGGCTTTATCCGAACGGGCGCATCGCGAGCCATGTTCTCGGCGGATCGACCTTCGGCAAGGAGGATGTCGCCAGCGCCGAGGTGATCGGGATTGCCGGTGTCGAAAAGGCGTTCGATCGCTGGTTGCGTGACCCAGCGAATGACGGTGCTCCGTTGGCGCTTTCGATCGACCTGACGGTTCAGGCGGCGATGGAGGACGTGCTTTCGAACGGCATGAAGGTCATGAACGCCAAAGGTGCGACCAGCATCCTGATGGAGGTGAAGACCGGCGAAGTTGTTGCTATGGCAAGCCTGCCGGACTTCGACCCGAATGATCGTCCGCGCCCGCTGTTGAAGGGCGACCCTTCGGACAGTCCGCTGTTCAACAGGGCGGTGCAGGGGCAGTATGAGCTTGGGTCCACCTTCAAGATCTTCCCGGTGGCGCAGGCGATTGATCTCAAGCTGGTCAGCCCCACGACCATGATCAATTCGAAAACGCCGATGAAGATCGGGAAATACCTGATCAGGGATTTCCACAGCTATGGCAGCCAGCTTTCGGTGACCGACATCATCGTGAAATCCTCGAACGTGGGTACGGTGCGGATCGCGCAGCTTCTGGGCGTGGAGCGGCAAAAGGACTTTTTGCAGAAGCTCGGCCTGTTCGAACCGACCCCGCTTGAAATGAGCGAGGCGCCGACCGGCAAGCCGCTGGTGCCGCAACGCTGGCCCGCGGTGACTTCGGCCACGGTGTCCTTTGGTCATGGCCTTGCGGCCAGTCCCCTGCACCTTGCTTCGGCCTATGCCACCATCGCAAATGGCGGCAAGCGCGTGCGCCCGACACTGGTGCATGAGCGTTCGCGCCAGGAGGGCGAGCAGATCCTTTCGCCCGGAGCCGCGAAAACCGCGCTTTCCTTGCTGCGTGAGGTCGTGACGCGCGGCACCGCGCGGTCAGCCAATGTCGAAGGTTACGAGATCGCGGGCAAGACCGGCACTGCGGACAAGCCGCGCCCGACGGGTGGGTATTATCACAACAAGAACGTCGCGACATTCGCCTCGGTCTTTCCGGTGAGTGATCCGAAATATGTTCTCGTGCTGACCCTCGACGAGCCGTCGACGATGCGCGGAGGCGGCGAGAGCCGCACGGCAGGGGCTACGGCCGCGCCCGTCGCGGGCGAGATGATCGGTCGCCTTGCCCCACTTCTGGGCCTGCGCCCGCTTGTCGAGAAGCCGCTTCCCATGGTTGAACGCCCGCTGGCGGATGCGATAAAGCTCGTCTCGAACTGAGAAACGAGGTTTCCGTGACTGATCGGGCCATGCGACTGTCCCTGCTGGGGCTTAGAGGGGACAAGGGGCGTGACCCCGAGGTGACGGGGATCTCTGTCGATTCTCGTGAAGTGCGGCCCGGGCATCTGTTCGCGGCCCTGCCGGGGTCGGTGCGCCACGGCGGCGAATTCATTCAATATGCCCTGCGCCAAGGCGCGGGTGCGATCCTGACCGACAGGGAGGGAGCCGAGATCGCGGCGGCCGAGTTGGCCGGATCGGATGCTGTTCTGGTCGTGGCCGAGGACCCGCGTGCCGCGCTTTCCGGCGCGGCCGCCTTGTGGTTCGCGGGCCAGCCCGAAACCATGGTCGGGGTGACGGGAACGTCGGGAAAGACCTCGGTCGCGACATTTACCCGTCAGATCTGGCAGACCCTGGGGCACAAGGCGATCAGCCTTGGCACGATGGGCGTTCAAGGTGATTATCAGGCAAAGCTGGCGCATACGACGCCCGAGCCGCTGACACTGCACCGGGTGCTGGCAGAGGCTGCTGCCGCAGGCGTCACCCATGCGGCGATGGAGGCATCCTCGCACGGGCTCGACCAGCGGCGTCTGGACGGGGTTCGGCTGAAAGCTGGGGCGTTCACGAATTTCAGCCAGGACCATCTCGACTATCACAAGAACTTCGACGACTACTTTGCGGCGAAGGCCCTGCTGTTCAATCATGTCCTCGACGAGGGTGCGGTTGCTGTCGTCAATGTCGATGATCCGCGCGGCCGCCAGATTGCGCAGATCGCGCAAGACCGCGGCCTTGAACTGACCACGATAGGGCGCGACGGGGCGGCCGATCTGCGCATTCTTGGCCAGCGCTACGATGCGACCGGTCAGGATCTGCGCTTCTCGTGGCAGGGTCAGGCGCATCTGGTGCGCCTGTCACTGATCGGCGGCTTTCAGGCGGAAAATGTGCTGGCGGCTGCCGGTCTGGTGATCGCGGCGGGCGATGAGCCCGGACGCGTATTCGACACCCTGCCGCAGCTCGTGACGGTGCGTGGACGGATGGAACTCGCCGCGATCCGCGAAAACGGCGCGGCGGTGTTTGTCGATTACAGTCACAAGCCCGGCGCACTCGCTTCGGCGCTGCAGTCGCTGCGACCGCATGTGATGGGCCGCATTGTCGTGGTCTTCGGTGCGGGCGGCGATCGTGACCGGCTGAAACGTCCGCTGATGGGCGAGGCTGCACGTGAATACGCGGATCTGGTTTTCGTCACCGACGACAATCCCCGATCCGAAGACCCTGCGGCCATTCGCGCCGAGGTCATGGCCGGGGCGGGTGCCGAGGCGATCGAGGTCGGTGACCGTGCCGAGGCGATCTTGCGGGGGGTGGATGCCCTGCAACCCGGCGACGCGTTGCTGATTGCCGGCAAGGGGCACGAAACCGGCCAGATCATCGGCAATGACATTTACCCCTTTGATGACGCGGAGCAGGCCTCGGTCGCCGTCGCGGCGCTGGATGGCAAGATATGACACTTTGGACTTCGCAGGACGCCGCCGCCGCGACGGGCGGCCGCGTCACCCGTGAATTTTCGATCGAGGGGGTCTCGATCGACACCCGGACAATTCAGCCCGGCGACCTGTTCGTGGCGTTGCAGGCGGCACGGGACGGCCATGATTTCGTGACCCAGGCCCTGGACAAAGGCGCAGCCGCCGGGCTTGTGAGCCGCATCCCCGAGGGCGTGGCCGATGATGCCCCATTGCTGGTCGTTCCCGACGTGCTGGCCGCGCTCGAGGCGTTGGGTAAGGCGGGCCGCGCGCGTATGCAGGGCAAGGTCATCGCCATCACCGGTTCCGTCGGCAAGACCTCGACCAAGGAAATGGCCCGCATCGCGCTGGCCGGCCAGGGCAGGGTTCATGCCGCCGAAGCCAGCTACAACAACCATTGGGGGGTGCCCTTGACGCTGGCGCGAATGCCGGCCGACGCGGATTTCGCGATCATCGAGATCGGCATGAACCATCCGGGCGAAATCGAGCCGCTCGCGCGGCTGGCACGTCCGCATGTCGCCATGATCACCACCGTCGCTGCCGCGCATCTTGAAGCGTTTGGCGCGATCGAGGGAATAGCGCTTGAAAAGGGCGCGATCTTTCGCGGCCTGATGCAGCCTGGAACTGCCATCCTCCCCGAGGACCTGCCCGTCACCCAGATCCTGCGCGACTGCGCCGACGAGGCCGGGGCCATCGTCATCGGCTTCGGTCAACAGGGGATGGCGCGCCCGATCAAGGCCGAGACGGTCGATGGGGTGACTGCGGTTCGCGCGCGCGTCCTGGGAGAGACGGTCGATTTCAAGCTGGCCAGCGCGGGAACGCATTTCGTGATGAATGCGATCGGCGTTCTGGCCGCGCTGGGGGCGGCAGGGGCGGATGTCGCGGCGGCGGCCAAGTCGCTGTCGGACTGGCGCCCCCCGCTTGGCCGCGGCGCGGTCGAGGACCTGGGCGGCATCCGGTTGATCGACGATGCCTACAATTCGAATCCCACATCGCTTTCGGCCGGGCTTGCGACGCTTGCGCGTCTGACCGGGGGCCGCCGCGTCGCCATCCTGGGCGACATGCTGGAACTGGGCCCCGAAGAAATCGAGATGCATCGCGACATGGCGAAGGACCCTTCGATGGCTGCGGTCGACCTTATCCACACGGCAGGTGCGCGCATGCGTGCCCTCCATGATGCCCTGCCGGAAACGAGGCGCGGATTGCATGCGGAAAGCGCCGCCGATCTGGCCGAGCGGGTCGACGAGCTGGTGGCGCTCGGCGATATCGTGCTGGTCAAGGGATCGAAATCCTCGAAAGTCTCGACGGTGGTTGACGCATTGCGGCGAACGCGGCAAAGCACCCCGCCTGGCGAAAGGAACAGGTAATGCTCTATTGGCTTGCGTCCCTCTCTGATGGCGGCGATTTTTTCAACCTTTTCAGATATATTACATTCCGGGCAGGTGGGGCATTCTTCACCGCGCTGCTTTTTGGCTTTTTCTTCGGTCGGCCGCTGATCGACCTTCTGCGCCGCAAGCAGAAAAAGGGCCAGCCGATCCGTGACGATGGTCCGCAGAACCATTTCTCGAAGGCCGGCACGCCGACGATGGGGGGGCTGCTGATCCTGGCGGCGCTGATCGTGGGCACGCTGCTTTGGGCAAGGCTCGACAACGGCTATGTGTGGATCGTCCTCTTGGTCACATTGGGATTTGCCGCAATCGGTTTTGCCGATGACTATGCCAAGGTGACGAAGCAGCACCACGCGGGCTTGTCGGGCAAGGTGCGCCTGTTGATGGGGCTGGGAATCGCGGCCGCCGCTGCGGCCGCTGCCGCATATCTGCATCCCGCCGCCCTGAGCGGGCAGCTTGCGCTGCCGTTCATGAAGGATGCACTGATCAATCTTGGCATCCTGTTCATTCCTTTCTCGGTTATCGTGATCCTTGGCGCGGCGAACGCGGTCAACCTGACCGACGGTCTGGACGGGCTTGCGATCATGCCGGTCATGATTGCCGCCGCGACCTTCGCGATCATCGCCTATATGGTCGGCAACGCCAATTTCGCGAATTACCTCGGCGTGCATTTCGTGCCGGGAACGGGTGAGCTCGCGGTTTTCGTCGCTGCGCTGATCGGCGGAGGGCTTGGCTTCTTGTGGTACAACGCGCCGCCTGCGGCGGTCTTCATGGGCGATACCGGTTCGCTGGCCCTTGGTGGGGCATTGGGCGCCATCGCGGTGGTGACAAAGCACGAAATCGTTCTGGCAATCGTCGGTGGCCTGTTCGTGGTCGAGGCATTGTCGGTCATCATCCAGGTGCTCTATTTCAAGCGCACCGGAAAGCGGGTCTTCCTGATGGCCCCGATCCACCACCATTTCGAGAAGAAGGGCTGGGGCGAGGCCCAGATCGTGATCCGCTTCTGGATCATCGCGCTGATCCTTGCCCTGATCGGGCTCGCGACGCTGAAACTGCGCTGAGCCCTCTCGCAACTTCCTTCACGGGTCAATAATCTTGGGGCCGGGGCGCGAACTGTGTCCCGGCTTGCCAAGATGAAGGAAGTGCCATGATCCCGGTTCAGGGCGTCGAAAATCAGACCATCGCCGTGCTCGGCCTCGGCCGTTCCGGCCGCGCCACCGCAACCGCCCTTGCCGCAGGCGGAGCCAATGTCGTCGTCTGGGATGACGGTGTGGACACGCGCGAACAGGCCTCGGCGGATGGCATGACCGTCGTTGACCTGACCCGTGAGCAGAACTGGGACGGTATCTCGGCACTCATTACCAGCCCGGGCATCCCGCATCTCTATCCCAAACCCCATCCGGTCATCGCCAAGGCCTATGAACTGGGTGTGCCGGTCGACAACGATATCGGCCTGTTCTTCCGCAGCTTCGCGACCCGCGATTGGGAACAGTTCGACACCGCGCCGCGCGTGATCGCGATCACCGGCTCGAATGGCAAGTCGACGACGACGGCGCTCGTCCACCACATCCTGCGCGAGGCCGGGCGTCCGGCCCAGCTGGGCGGCAATATCGGGACAGGCGTCCTGTCGCTGGAGCCCGCGCATGATGGCGAGGTCATCGTGCTTGAGCTGTCGAGCTATCAGACCGACCTTGCCCGCGCGCTGACACCGGACGTCGCGGTTTTCACCAATCTCTCGCCCGATCACCTGGATCGCCACGGCGGGCCGGGGGGCTACTTTGCGGCAAAGCGCAGGTTGTTCGCCGAGGGCGGCCCTGACCGCGCTGTGGTCGGCGTCGACGAGGTGGAAGGCCGCTATCTGGCCGATCAGCTTTGCATGGCTCCGGCTGACGACCGCGTGATACGGATTTCCGCGGGGCAGAAGTTGGAACGCTTTGGCTGGTCCGTCTTTGCCCGCAAGGGGTTCCTGTCGGAATACCGCAAGGGACGGCAGGTTGCCTCGATCGACCTGCGCGACGTTACTGGCCTGCCGGGTGAGCACAATCACCAGAACGCCTGCGCGGCCTATGCCGCTGCCCGAGCCGTTGGCGTGCCCCCGCGCGAGATCGAGCGTGCCTTCCACAGCTTTCAGGGGCTACCGCATCGCAGTCAGACCGTGGCCGAACTGGATGGCGTGCGTTGGGTGAACGACAGCAAGGCGACGAATGTCGACGCTGCCGCAAAGGCGCTCACAGCCTTCAAGAACATCCGCTGGATCGCAGGTGGCATGGGGAAGGATGGTGGGATCGAGGCACTTGCACCGCATCTGGGCCAGGTGATCAAGGCCTATCTGATCGGTCACTCGGCCCGAGATTTCGCGCTGCAGCTCGGCCAGACGACCTATGAGATTTGCGAGACGATGGATCAGGCCGTGGCCAGGGCACGCGATGAGGCTCGGCCGGGGGAAACCGTCCTGCTGGCGCCTGCCGCCGCAAGCTTCGACCAATACCCCAACTTCGAGAAGCGGGGCGAGCATTTCACCGCCTTGGTCCAGGCGTTGCCCGACTGACCCAGGCAAATGAGAAAGGCCCCGGACGATCCGGGGCCTTTGCATGTCCGCGATAGATCAGAACGAATAGCCGATCCGGACGCCGAAGCCCCAAAGATCGTTGTCGTTGGTTTCGCCGACCTCGGTCTTGTCTCCCGAATAGCCGACGCCCAGATCGGCATCGCCCAGCTTCGAGTAGTTGATGCCGGTCGAGACCTTGATGTTGTCCATCGTGTAGATCGCCGCGACCTGGACGCCCTTGCGGCCGTCATATGGGGCGAGCGGAGAGATCTTTCCGCCGACGCTCGGCTCGTAGATATATGCGATCGAGCCGGCCCAGTTCTCGGTGAACTTGCGCCCCACGCCGATCGTATAGGTCGTGGTGTCCTCCAGTTCGACCAACGGAATGGTGCCTTCCGGGGTGACGATCGGGAACAGGAAGTTGTCGACCTTGAATTCGGACCATTTGACCCAGCGGATCGAGCCGAACATCAAGGTGTCCTCGGCAATGCCGGTCTGGCCTTCCAGCGTCCAGCTGCGCGGTGTCGTGACCTCGTAATCTCCCTTGAACGTTGCGGGTGCCAGCGGGCCGCCGGTCTCCGTCTGCTCGAAGTCGTGATCGATCTCGGAATTGTAGGTCAGCGAGATCCGAGCGGCATATTCCGGGATCTCGTAGGCAACGCCCGCGACCCAGCCCACGCCCCAGGCACCGCCAATGTCAAGGTCATAGGGCTGCGGCCCGAGACGCCCCTGATAGGCCGCGCCACCAAGTGTCACCCCACCATCCGCATGCGAGGCACGCAAGCCCCCATGAACCGAGAAGTTGTTCTGGAACTTGTAGCGCAGGATGCCGGTATAGGTCGTCGAGTTCACCTCGACCCGGGTGCCGCCCAGCAGCAGGGAGCCGCCGTCGGCGAATGTCGGATAGCGCAGGTCCGAACCAAAGGGCTGTTCCACGATGAACGCGCCCGACAGGTTCTCATTGAACTGGTGCTTGTATGCGAGGCCAAGGAAGCCGTAGCCCTGTGCTACGTCGCCCGTGTCATAAGGGCCGCCCACGGCCGCCGGTGCCACGTCGCGGCCTTTGACGGTCGGGTCGACGCCGCCAAAGCTCAGCTCGACATAGTTGCCTTCCTCGAAGAGCACGGCCAGCGATTGCGGCGCGCGTTCGATCCCGCCTGCCAGCACAGGCGCGGCACTTGCCATGAGCAATGCGAGCCCGGTCATTGTTCTTTTCATATTTCCTCCCATCGTAGCCCAATCAGGGCTTGAAACGAGCTTTTCGCAGCCTTCCTGCTTGCGTCAATCGTATGGGAGAACTGACGCCGCGTCGAAACCCCGGTCACGCTTTATGCGTGTGACTGCTGCGCCGCTACAACAGATACGTGTTACACCGGACCGAGTCGGTTCATGGTGGCGTCTTTCTTGGTCTGGACATTCCGCCTGTCCCATGAAATGGGAAACTGCCAAACGAACCCCTGATAGGATGCTCCCATGCAGATTCGTGAGGCTCTGACCTTCGACGACGTTCTTCTCGTACCTGCGGCTTCCTCGGTGATGCCCTCGACGGCGGATGTGACGACTTACGTCACCAAGCAGATCCGGATGAACATTCCGCTGCTTTCCAGTGCGATGGATACGGTAACCGAAAGCCGCATGGCCATCGCCATGGCTCAGGCCGGTGGTATCGGCGTGATCCACCGCAACCTGACGGCCGAACAGCAGGCAGACGAGGTCCGCCGCGTCAAGCGCTTCGAATCGGGCATCGTCTACGATCCGATCACGCTGCGCCCCGATCAGACGATCGCGGATGCCAAGGCCCTGCAGGAGCGTTACAATGTCACCGGCTTCCCGGTGATCGACGACGCGGGTCGTGTCGTCGGGATCATCACCAACCGCGATATGCGCTTTGCAAGCGATGACCGCACTCCGGTTCAGGCGGTGATGACCGGAGACAATCTTGCCATCCTGCGCGAACCTGCGGATCGCTCGCTGGCGATCAGCCTGATGAAAGAGCGCCGGATCGAAAAGCTGCTTGTCACCAATGCCGAAGGCAAGCTGACTGGCCTGCTGACGCTGAAGGACACCGAGCAATCGGTGCTGAACCCGCTGGCCTGCAAGGATGATCTGGGCCGTCTTCGCGTCGCGGCTGCCTCGACCGTGGGCGAGGAAGGCTACGAACGCAGCGTCGCGCTGATCGAAGCAGGGGTCGATATGGTCGTGATCGACACCGCACACGGACATTCCGAGGGGGTGGCCCGCGCCGTCAGCCGCATCAAGGCGTTTTCAAACGAAATTCAAGTGGTTGCGGGGAATGTCGCCACGGCCTCTGCCGCCAAGGCGCTGGTCGATGCCGGTGCTGACGCGATCAAGGTGGGCATTGGTCCCGGTTCGATCTGCACCACCCGCATCGTCGCGGGCGTAGGCGTGCCACAGCTGACCGCGATCATGGACGCCGTTTCGGGCGCGGGGGACATTCCGGTGATCGCCGATGGCGGCATCAAGTTCTCGGGCGATTTCGCCAAGGCGATCGCGGCGGGCGCAAGCTGTGCCATGGTCGGCTCGGCCATCGCCGGCACCGATGAAAGCCCGGGCGAGGTGATCCTGTACCAGGGCCGGTCCTTCAAATCCTATCGTGGCATGGGTTCGCTTGGCGCGATGGCGCGCGGCTCGGCCGATCGGTATTTCCAGAAGGATGCGGCCTCGGACAAGCTGGTTCCCGAAGGCATCGAGGGCCAGGTGCCTTACAAGGGTTCGGCGGCCGCCGTCATTCACCAGCTGGTGGGCGGCCTTCGTGCGGCCATGGGTTATACCGGCAGTGCGACGGTGGCAGAGATGCGCGGCGGCTGTGAATTCGTCCGCATCACCGGTGCGGGTCTCAAGGAAAGCCACGTCCATGACGTGCAGATCACCCGCGAAAGCCCGAACTACCGTCTGGGCTGATCGCGAAAACGGGATTCCGAAGGGGCGGCCACGGTCGCCCCTTTTTCATGCGCCAACTGAATCTTAACCAGCCACGGCTAAAGATTTTCCCCATCATTCCCATGGTGGCGGCGCATGTCGATCATTCACCTCCTTCTGCGGTCATTGCTTGTTTCGATGCTCTGGGCTGGTCGCGTGGCGGCCATGTCGGGGGCAGAAGTTTGCGAATGGGCGGCGACCAGGGCGGCCGAGGAAACCGGCGTTCCAGGCGACATTCTGGGTGCTCTTGCCTTGACCGAGACAGGACGGCGGATCGATGGCATCGTTCGTCCCTGGGCGTGGAGCGTGAATGCCGAAGGCAAGGGAACATGGTTTGACGATTCGCAGTCGGCAGTTGCCTATGCGCAGGATCTTGTCGATCAGGGGCGGCGCAATCTTGATATCGGATGCTTTCAACTCAACTATCGGTGGCACTCTTCCGGGTTCAGCTCGGTTGCGCAGATGTTCGATCCACTTGAGAACGCGCGCTATGCCGCCCGCTTTGTCGCGCAACTGCACGATGAAAAGGGTGACTGGAGAGCGGCGGCAGGAGCCTTCCATTCGCGCACCGACCAACATGCCGCGCGTTACCTCGCCCGCTTCGATGATCTGCGGCAGGCATTCCGCCTTCGGGGCTTCACCGCGGTTGAGCAGGTGCCCGAAACCTATAACGACTTTGCATCGATCGGCTCGGCCAGCCGGCGCGTTGTTCGTGAACGGGTCATGCTTCTGGGGGCGCCACTCGGCACGGGGGTAACCGGCAGACCTGGATCACTGGCCGCCATAGGGCCGGGGCGAGGCGCGACGCTGGTCGCAGCTCGTGGTGTTCTCATAGGCGCGGGATCGGGCGGAGCGCTCATCGTTCGGAACGCCGGGAAGGGCGGCGCCGAGGTGAGCCGGGATTGACAATTGGCCCGGCTCCGCCTTTCTGGGCAGACCCAATCGGAACTGCCAGATACCATGACACCTGCCGCCCGCGCACAGGCCGCCATCACGATCCTCGATCAGATACTTGCCGGAGATGCGGCCGAGGCTGCGTTGCTGCGCTGGGCCCGGGGCAGCAGGTTTGCCGGCTCGGGTGACCGTGCCGCGGTGCGCGATCTCGTTTTCGACAGCCTTCGCTGCAAGCGTTCGCGGGCGGCGCTGGGCGGGGCGATGTCGGGCAGGGGGTTGATGATCGGAATGCTGATCGAGGAAGCGCGCGATCCGGCGTCGATCTTCACCGGGGATGGTCATGCCCCCGCGCCGTTGACACCCGAGGATCGCGAGGGAATGCGTGCCCCCTGCGGCATAGAGGGCCTTGATCTGCCCGACTGGATCTGGTCGCGCTGGCGTAGCTCATTGGGGGAAAGCGCCGAAAGGGTTGCCATGGCCATGCGGGACCGTGCACCGGTCTGGTTGCGGGTCAACAAGCTCCGGGCGACGGCGGCACAGGCGCAGGCTGCACTCTCGGATGACGGCATCATGGTCGAGCCCTTCGCAGCCCTGCCGAGCGCGCTGATGGTCACGCAAGGCGGTCGACGCGTCTCGGGCTCGCGCGCCTATCAAGAAGGCATGGTCGAACTGCAGGACCTGTCGCCCCAGCTTGCTTGCGCCGCCCTGCCAGAGGTTCGTTTCGCGCTGGATTATTGCGCAGGCGGTGGGGGAAAGGCACTTGCGATGGCCTCTGGCGGTATCCGCAACGTCACCGCCCATGACATCGATGCCGGGCGAATGTCCGATCTTGCTTCCCGGGCGCGACGCGCAGGGGCCGCGATCAAGGTCAGCGCGCCGGGCAAGGTCAGTGGCCGCTTCGATCTTGTCCTTACCGACGTTCCCTGTAGCGGCAGCGGAACCTGGCGACGCACGCCGGACGCGAAATGGCGCTTGGGCGAGGCGGGGCTTGAAAGACTGCTTGAGATTCAGGCGGCCATCCTGCTTGAGGCCGCGCAATTCGTAGCACCTCTGGGCTATCTGGCCTACATGACGTGTTCGCTGCTGGATGACGAAAATGGCTCGCAGGTGGCGCGTTTCCTGTCGCGGGGTGGGTTCCAGCTTGAAAGCGAGCGCCGATATTCGCCCCTTGATGCGTCGGACGGATTCTATTTTGCCCTCATGCGGCGCTGTTAACCTTGGGTTAACCGCCGTTCTGTAGCCAAAGCTCATCCAGTTCGAAGCGGAGGATGGCATGGCCGGACTGAAGGCGGCGCATAGGCATGTCGGGCTGATCTATCGCTTTTTCGGCATTCTTGCTGCCGGACTTGTCGCGGTAAGGGTGCTTTTGCCGGCCGAGGATCAGATGCGCGCCGCATCGCTCGCCTTCGCAAGCATCGCCTTGACCTTGGTTCTGATTGGCGGGGCAGAGATGCTGCGCCGGGCAGGAATCACCTTGGGGCAACGGCGCGCATTGTCCCGGCTGCGCGAGCGGCTGTCGGGTCACGACGGGCCCGCCTTCGCAATAGGCTGCGACGGCCGGATTCTCGCCCGGAACCGCTCGGGTGAAAATCTGTGCGGATCGAAGGATGTTCGCAATCTGCTTGCGCAGAGCCATGCCGTCCCGGACCAGGCCTGGAACGATCTTTCGATTAGGCTTGAACGTTCAGGTTCGGCCGAAATCGAGCTTGAGATGGCAGGACGGTTTGCGGTGGAATTGCTGGAAAGGGGCAAGCTTCAGCTTTGGCTTTCCCTCTCCCCGCCAGTCCAGATCCCAAGGCGAATGGCGGCAACCAGGCGTGAAACCGACGAGTTTGACCGGTTGCCCGTCTCGCTTCTGACGCTTGACGCCCAAGGGCGAATAACCCGCGTGAATGAGGCCGCGCGTGAGCTTCTGGCGGGTGCCTTGCCGGGTCAGAGCCTGTCGCAATACCTCGACGGGCTCGGGCGCGAACTCGGCGACTGGGTATCGGATATTTGCGCCGGTCGGACAGCGGGCAGTGCCGAGGTGCTGCATCTGAAAGGCGAACGGGCGGACCGATTCGTCCAGGTTAGCCTGAGCAGGAGTTGCGATGGCCAGGTGACTGCCGTTCTCTCGGATGCAAGCGCAATGAAAACGCTCGAGGCGCAATTCGTCCAAAGCCAGAAGATGCAGGCGATCGGCCAATTGGCTGGAGGAATCGCGCATGATTTCAATAATCTGCTTACGGCCATCACCGGCCATTGCGATCTTTTGATGCTGCGCCATGACAAGGCGGACCCGGACTATGCGGATCTTGATCAGATCAGCCAGAACGCAAATCGCGCGGCGGCGCTGGTGCGCCAGCTGCTCGCCTTCTCCCGTAAGCAGACGCTCAAGCCACAGATCATGGACCTTCGCGACACGTTGTCCGATCTCACCCATCTTCTCAATCGACTTGTGGGGGAACGGATTGCGCTGACTTTCGACCATGATCCGTCGCTCAGAATGATCCGTGCGGATCGCCGGCAGCTAGAGCAGGTGATGATGAACCTTGTGGTCAATGCGAGGGACGCGATGCCCCAGGGTGGCGACATCACGATCGCGACAGACAACCACCGCCTCGACGCGCCAACTTCGTTCGGGCGCGCAACGCTTCCCCCCGGGGATTACGTCCGGGTTCAGGTCCATGACCAGGGCTGCGGCATTGCAGATGACGAACTGACGAAGATATTTGAGCCTTTCTACACGACAAAGCCGACCGGAGAGGGAACAGGGCTCGGGCTTTCGACGGCCTATGGCATCGTCAAGCAGACCGGGGGCTATATCTTTTGCCAAAGCGTCCTTGGGCAGGGCAGCACCTTCTCGCTGTTCTTCCCAGCCCATGACAAGAAGGCCGAGGCCGGTGCCCCGGAACCTGCAAAGACGAGGCCGGTCGAACCTGTCCTGCGGCGAGAAAGCGATGCGACGGTATTGCTGGTCGAGGACGAGGCTCCGGTGCGTGCCTTTGCCAGCAGGGCGTTGAAGCTGCAGGGGTTCAACGTGCTTGAAGCCTCCTGTGCCGAAGATGCGCTGACGATTCTTGCGGATCATCGATTGAACGTCGATGTCTTTGTCACAGATGTCATCATGCCCGGCATGGACGGCCCAGCCTGGGTCCGCACCGCCTTGCGCGAACGACCTCGGACGCGGGTGATCTTCATGTCGGGCTATGCCGAAGATGTCTTCAGCGAAGGTCGTCCCCCCGTGCCGAACTCGGCCTTTCTCGCCAAGCCCTTTTCATTGTCCGATCTGACGGCGCTGGTCACCCGGCAGCTGGACACTGTACCGGCCGAAAATCAGAGCGAGGCGTAAAGCGCGATGTCGCGAGCAAGAAAGTCGCGCAGTGCCGCTTCCTCACCGGAATCTAGTGTCACATCCACCGCCGGCGGGACGTTGACCCTTGGCAAAGTGATCGCACAGTCAAGGCGGTCCTCCAGGAATTGCGTGAAGTCGTCGATCTCTTCGTAGCGGAAGATACGGTCGATCTTGTCGCCCTGATGCGTCAGGAAATCGCATTGCGTCCCGATCGTGCGGAAATGATCGCTTTCAGGTGCGCTATAGGCTTCGACAAAGTCCCGGAAACTCAGCGTCAGGGCCGTGTGGTCGGGGTCGTCATGGTCGTCACGCAGGCGAAAGCGATACCAGCTGCGCAGCCAGTCGAGTGGTTGCCGCATCAGGCTGACCGTAGTGAACCTTTCGCCTGTAACGTCATGCAACCAAGGCTCGATATGGCGGCGATAGCTCGCGAGATTCGTGTGCTTTAGCTCGGCAGGACGTTGCACCGCGACGTTCGAGAGCGATTCGAGGGCGGCTTCGACTGCAGTTGATCCGGCCTTGGGAGTAGCGAGGAAAACGAGGCGTTTTTCCCAGAATATAAGCATATTTAACTGCTTCACTTCGATGGTCCAGAGAAGCAGGAGATAGCCTTTTGCCACGCGCGCTGTAAACGATTTCTTAATTCTTCGGGGCGATCATGCCGGGGCCGATGCCGTGAAGCTGGGCGGGAATGTGAACGAACGCTTGCATTTCAGGCGAATTCGTCTCAAATAAGAACATCCCGTGAACATCAAGCGGGCGGGCACTGATTGCCCCGACAAGCGGGGTATGAAATAAGCATGGGGACCGCATGGCAGGGGCAACACTTTTCGACATGAACGACAAGCGATCGGCAGATAAGCAAAAGGCTCTGGACAGCGCGCTGGCCCAGATCGAACGCCAGTTCGGCAAGGGCTCGATCATGAAGCTCGGGGCCGACAATCCCGTGGCCGAGATCGAAGCAACCTCGACCGGCTCCCTGGGGCTCGATATCGCCCTTGGCATCGGCGGCCTGCCCAAGGGCCGCATCATCGAGATTTTCGGACCGGAAAGCTCGGGCAAGACCACGCTGACGCTTCATGTCGTCGCGGAAGAGCAGAAAAAAGGTGGCGTCTGCGCCTTTGTCGATGCTGAACATGCGCTGGACCCGCAATATGCCAAGAAGCTGGGCGTCAATCTCGATGAGTTGCTGATTAGCCAGCCCGATACCGGGGAACAGGCGCTTGAGATCGTCGACACGCTGGTCCGCTCGGGTGCGGTCAATCTGGTCGTGGTCGACTCGGTGGCGGCGCTGACCCCGAAATCCGAAATCGAAGGCGACATGGGCGACATGCAGATGGGCAGCCAGGCCCGCCTGATGAGCCAGGCGATGCGCAAGCTGACCGCCAGCATCGGCCGCAGCAACTGCATGGTCATCTTCATCAACCAGATCCGGATGAAGATCGGCGTGATGTTCGGTAGCCCCGAGACGACAACGGGCGGGAATGCACTGAAATTCTATGCTTCGGTCCGGCTCGACATCCGTCGCACGGGTTCGATCAAGGATCGCGACGAGGTGGTCGGCAACGCGACCCGCGTCAAGGTCGTCAAGAACAAGGTCGCGCCGCCGTTCCGCGAAGTGGAATTCGACATCATGTATGGCGAAGGCATCTCGAAAGTGGGCGAGCTGATCGACCTGGGCGTCAAGGCCGGTGTCGTCGAGAAATCGGGTTCCTGGTACTCCTATGGGGACGAGCGAATTGGCCAGGGACGGGAGAACGCCAAGCAGTATCTGCGCGACAATCCCCAGACGGCCTTCGCGATCGAAGACAAGGTTCGCGCCAGCCACGGCCTGGATTTCGGTTCTTTGTCGGATGGTGACGAGGTTCTGACCGACGATTGAGGCAGGACTTGGCACGGCAGACGCGTCCCGGGGCATCGGGGCGCGGTTTTCTTGACCGCTCCTGCAGGACCCGCCCGAGCGTTCCGGCTTTACGCCCGCGCCACCCTCGGTTATTTGCGGACTCTGCCCATCCGGAAAGAATGCGCCATGCCAAGCCTCAACGATATCCGCTCGACGTTTCTGAACTTCTTCGAACGTAACGGCCACCGTGTCGTCGAATCCAGTCCGCTGGTACCGCGCAACGACCCGACATTGATGTTCACCAATTCGGGCATGGTGCAGTTCAAGAACCTGTTCACCGGGGTCGAGTCGCGCGATTACAACCGGGCCACCACAGCCCAGAAATGCGTCCGTGCGGGCGGCAAGCACAACGACCTCGACAATGTCGGCTATACGGCACGGCACCATACCTTCTTCGAAATGCTGGGCAACTTCAGCTTCGGCGACTATTTCAAGTCGCAGGCGATCCCCTATGCCTGGGAACTGCTGACCAAGGATTTCGGCATCCCCAAGGACAAGCTGCTGGTCACCGTCTATCACACCGACGATGAGGCCGCCGATATCTGGAAGAAGGTCGCGGGCCTTTCCGACGACCGCATCATCCGCATCCCGACCAGCGACAATTTCTGGCAGATGGGCCCGACCGGTCCCTGCGGCCCCTGCACCGAGATATTCTTCGATCACGGCGACAAGATCTGGGGTGGCCCGCCCGGTTCGGCCGACGAGGATGGCGACCGCTTCATCGAGATCTGGAACCTCGTCTTCATGCAGAACGAGCAGTTCGAGGACGGCTCGATGCGCGCCCTCGACATGCAGTCGATCGACACCGGCATGGGGCTCGAGCGGATCGGCGCGCTGCTGCAGGGCAAGCACGACAACTATGACACCGACCTGATGCGCAGCCTGATCGAGGCCTCGGCGCATGCCACCTCGAACGATCCCGACGGTCCGGGCAAGGTGCATCACCGCGTGATCGCCGACCACCTGCGCTCGACCTCGTTCCTGATCGCGGATGGCGTGATGCCCTCGAACGAGGGCCGCGGCTACGTGCTGCGCCGCATCATGCGCCGTGCCATGCGCCACGCCCATATCCTGGGCGCCAAGGACCCGGTCATGCACAAGCTGGTCCCGGCGCTGGTCAGCCAGATGGGCACCGCCTATCCGGAACTCGGCCGCGCGCAGGCACTGATCGAAGAGACGCTGAAGCTCGAGGAAACCCGGTTCAAGCAGACGCTGGACCGCGGGTTGCGCCTGCTCGACGACGAGCTGTCGCGCCTGCCCGAGGGGGCGAACCTGCCCGGCGAGGCGGCCTTCAAGCTTTACGACACCTACGGCTTCCCGCTGGACCTGACGCAGGACGCGCTGCGCGAAAAGGGCCGCGCGGTCGACACCGCCGGCTTCGACAGCGCCATGGCCGAGCAGAAGGCCAAGGCGCGCGCCGCTTGGGCCGGCTCGGGCGAGACGAAGGATGCCGCGATCTGGTTCGACCTGGCCGAGCAGCACGGCGCGACCGAGTTCCTCGGCTATGACACCGAGATCAGCGAAGGCCAGATCCTCGCTTTGGTGCAGGACGGCGCCGCGGTTCAGGCCGCGACCGAGGGCCAGCAGGTCCAGATCGTCGTGAACCAGACCCCGTTCTATGGCGAATCCGGCGGCCAGGTTGGCGATACCGGCCTGATCAAGACCGAGACCGGCGCGGCCCGCGTCACCGACACCAAGAAGGCCAATGGTCTTTTCGTGCATGTCGCCGAGGTCACCCTGGGCACGATCAGCCCCGGCCAGGGCGCACAGCTTGCGGTCGACAATGCCCGTCGCGGCGCGATCCGCGCCAATCACTCGGCCACGCACCTGCTGCACGAGGCGCTGCGCCGGGCACTGGGTGAACATGTCGCGCAGCGCGGCAGCTTGAACGCACCCGACCGGCTTCGTTTCGACTTCAGCCACGCCAAGGCCCTGACCGCCGAGGAAATCGCCCAGGTCGAGCGCGAGGTGAATGATTTCATCCGCCAGAACACCCCCGTCGAGACCCGGATCATGACCCCGGACGACGCCCGCGGCCTGGGCGCGCAGGCGCTCTTCGGCGAGAAATACGGCGACGAGGTCCGCGTCGTCTCGATGGGCGAGCTGGCCGGTTCCGGCAAGGGCGTCGGCGGCAAGACCTATTCGCTGGAGCTGTGCGGCGGCACCCATGTTGCGCGCACCGGCGATATCGGCATGTTTGCCCTGACTTCTGAAACGGCCTCGGCCGCCGGTATCCGTCGGATCGAGGCACTGACCGGGCAAGCCGCCATGGAAGCACTGCGGCGTGTCGATGGCGAGCTTTCCGAGATCGCGGGCATCGTCAAGGCGCAAGCTGGCGACGTGGTGAGCAAGGTCCGTGCGCTGGCGGATGAGCGCAAGGCGCTGGCGAATGAGGTCGCGCAGCTCAAGCGCCAGCTGGCAATGGGCGGCGGTTCGGATGAAGCGCCCAAGGAAATCAACGGGATCAAGCTGATCGCGCGGCGTGTCGAGGGCGTCTCTGGCAAGGAACTCGGGCCGCTGGTCGATGAGATGAAGGCTCAGCTTGGCTCGGGCGCCGTCGTCGTGCTGGCCGAGGCCGACGGAAAGGCCACCGTGGCCGCGGGTGTCACGCCCGATCTGGTCGCACGTGTCACCGCCGTCGAGCTGGTGCAGGCCGCGACCGCAGCACTTGGCGGCAAGGGTGGCGGTGGGCGCCCTGATCGCGCTCAGGGGGGTGCACCCAGCCTCGCGGCCGCCGATAGCGCCATTTCAGCCATCGAAACCCTGATCGGAGAGAAAGCATGACCGCGCTCTGGATTGCCCATGTCAACGTGACCGATGCCGATTCCTATGGCGAATATGCCAAGCTTGCCGGTCCGGCGATCGCGGCGCATGGTGGTGTCTTCCTGGCGCGCGGCTCGCGCTACGTGCAGCTGGAAGGGAACGAGCGCGCCCGCAATGTCGTCGCGCGCTTCCCCAGCGTCGAGGATGCGCTGGCCTGCTACAATTCGGCCGAGTATCAGGCGGCGCTGGAACACGCCAAGAATGCGGCAGAGCGCGATCTTGTGATCGTCGAGGAAAACCCCGCCTAAGACTATTGGTGATTCTTCAAGCTTTTCGTGCCAAGTTGGTGGAAAAGCACGGAAGGGGACGGGAATGTGTCGCTGGGCAGCCTATATCGGCAGTCCGATTTTCCTTGAGGACGTGATCTGTCGGCCCGGCCATTCGTTGGTCCGGCAAAGCCATGGCGCGACGCGCTGCCATACGCCGGTAAATGCCGATGGCTTCGGCATGGCTTGGTACGGCGAACGCGATGAACCTGGCCTTTACCGCGATGTGATGCCGGCCTGGTCCGACACCAACCTCAAAAGCCTGACGGCCACGTTGAAGTCGCATCTGTTTCTGGCGCATGTGCGGGCCTCGACCGGGACGGCAACCAGCCGCAACAATTGCCACCCGTTTGTCGTCGGCAAGTGGAGCTTCATGCATAACGGCCAGTTCGGCGGCTATGAGCGCTTTCGCCGCCATGCCGATGCGCTGATCCCCGATGAATTTTACGCCCATCGCAAGGGTGCCACCGACAGCGAGGCGCTGTTCCTGGCGGCCTTGGGCGAGGGGCTTGAAAGCGATCCGGCGGGCGCGATGGCGCGCGCCACGGCACGGTTCGAGGCGCTGGCGCAGCAGCGGGGAGAGGCACCTTTCGTGCGGCTCACGGCTGCTTTTTCGGACGGCCACCGGTTGTTCGCACTGCGTTATGCAAGTGACGATCAGGCGCCGTCGCTTTTTCATCGTTGGTCCGATACGCGCGGCGGACGTGCCGTGGTGTCAGAGCCGCTGGAAAGCGACGAAACCGACTGGCTGGAAATACCGGCGCAGAGCTTCTGCATCTTCGACGGGCCGGATCTGGTGGTAACCCCGTTCATCCCGACGAAAGCCCGCGCCGCGGCATGATGTGCAGGCGGGCCTAAGCCGGCTCGGACAGCACCAGCCCACCTTCGCGCACCAGGAATTCCACGATCTCGGGGATGCCCTGTCCGTGTCGCAGTTGGGCCATGACAAATGGGCGTTCGCCGCGCGCGGTCTTGGCATCGCTTTGCAGCAGTTCGACATCCACCCCGACATGGGGGGCGAGATCCGTCTTGTTGACGACAAGAAGGTCCGATCGTGTCAAACCGGGTCCGCGCTTGCGCGGAATGTCCTGACCGGCGGCCGTGTCGATGACATAGATCGTCAGATCGGCGAGTTCCGGGCTGAAGGTCGCGGCCAGGTTGTCGCCGCCCGATTCGATCAGGATCAGGTCGAGATCGGGAAAGGCCGCGCGCAGATCGGCCACGGCGGCCAGGTTGATGCTGGCATCCTCGCGGATCGCGGTATGAGGGCAGCCCCCGGTCTCGACGCCGCGGATCCGTTCGACGGGCAGGACCTGGGCGCGCATCAGCGCCTCGGCATCCTCGCGGGTATAGATGTCGTTGGTGATGACAGCCATCGAAAGCCGAGGCGCCAGCGCGCGGGCCAGTTGCTCGGTCAGCGTGGTCTTGCCCGCGCCGACGGGGCCGCCGATGCCGACCCGAAGGGGTCCATTAAGGCTCATGTCCGGAAAATCCTTACGTAGAGAGTTTCATGCCGCATGGCCGCCAGATCGGCCCCGAGGCAGCAGGTGGCAAGCGCGTCGCGATCTGCCTGCGCGGCGCGTGCCGCGGTTTCAGCGATGGTATCGTGCAGACTGGCCAACGCCCTTTGCCCCTGTGCCTGGCCCAGCGGCAGGAAGCGCGTGGCGGCCGATACGAGATTGCTGGCAAAGGCGTGCAGGTAATGACCAATCACCTCGTCAGGGGGCAAGCCAAGCCCGCGCGCCGCAACGCCGACAGCGACCGGCAGGGGGCGCGTTGGATGCGCTTCCCCAGACAGCGCGGCGACGGTTTCGGCGAAGGCGCGGCCCTGATCCATGGTTTCGGTCAGGCGTTCCGCCGAACCGGCCTGGGCCCGCGCGAGATCGGCGAGCTCATCGGGGTCTTCACCTCGCAACGCCAATGCCAGAATCACCGCATCGATCCAGCCGCCGCCATGGCACAGCACGTCGCGAACCCATGATGACACGGATTGCGCGTCGCGGGTGGCCTCGGTCATGGCTTGTTCCAGCCCATGCGAATAGGCGAAGCCCCCGGTTGGAAAGGCCGGAGACAGCCATTGGATCAGGCTAAGGCGCGAAAGGGCTGACATCAGTGGCTGTGGAAGCCGGGGCCGTGATCATGCCCCATTGTCCGTCCATGGCCATATGCCCCGCCCTCTGGGTCGAAGGCCGCCATCGTCGGGGTGACGCATGCGCCGAGTCCCTTGAGCATGCCTTCAAGAACATGGTCGGCCCGGATCAGCAGGTGATCCGCCGCAATCTGGCAGGGGGTGTGGCGGTTGCCGATATGCCAGGCGAGGCGGGGAAGCGGCCCCTCGACGCGCAGGCAAGGTTCCATCGCGGCGGCAACGCCGATCACGCGGCCATCCTCAAGCTGGAATGCATCGCCCGGGTTCAGGATGACCGTTTCCGGCAGATCCACCATGAAGGAAACGCCGCTCCGCGAGGTCAGTCGCTTGCGGCGCAGAAAGCGGCCCTCGTAATCAAGCACCACGGCATCTTCGGCGGGTGTGGCACGCAGGATCGAGGTCGCGCGGGTCTGGACAAGGGGCGCGTTCATTGACGCACCCCCTTGTACGGCTGGCTTACAGCCAGACCAGGTCGCGGAAGACGTAGTGGACGATACGGTCGCGCGTGATGCCCATATCGGCCAGCACGGCATCCGATTTGGCTTCGAGTGCGGCGATTTCCGCGTGACGCGAGCGCGCCTCCACATAGGCGTTCATGCCCTGGCCGATGCGGGCAAAGATTGCATCCACGCGTGCGCGAAGCGACGGTGCGAACTCGGTCGATTGAATAGCCATTGGAAACCCTTTCGGTGTTGGCGAACGGTTTCCTCCCCTGCCTTTGACTATAGGTCATAGCTCTTGCCTTATCTATTGCGCATTCTGCAATGCTGCGTTGCAGCACGTGGTCAGAACAGGAAATACCGCTGTGCAAGCGGCAGTTCGGTTGCGGGCTGGCAGGTCAGCAATTCACCATCCGCGCGAACCTCGTAGGTTTCGGGATCGACCTCGATCGTCGGGGTGGATGCATTCAGCTTCATGTCGGCTTTGCCAATGCCGCGCGTGTTGCGAACCGCGATCGCCGATTTCAGCATCCCCTCGGCCGCGCCGAAATCAAGGCCGGCCTGGCTGATGAAGGTCACGCCCGAAGCATGGCGTGCCCGGCCCATGGCCCCCCACATCGGGCGCATATACATCGGTTGCACCGGGATCGAGCCGTTGGGATCGCCCATCTGCGCCCAGGAGATCATGCCGCCGACCAGCACCATCTCGGGTTTCGCGCCGAACATGGCCGGGTCCCAGATCACCAGGTCGGCGCGCTTGCCGGGCTCGATCGAGCCGATCTCATGCGCGATGCCATGCGCGATGGCGGGGTTGATCGTGTATTTCGCGACATAACGCCGGGCGCGGATATTGTCGTTTTGCCCGGTCTCGTCGGCCAGGCGACCGCGCTGGACCTTCATCTTGTGCGCGGTCTGCCAGGTCCGGGTGATGACCTCGCCGACCCGGCCCATGGCCTGGCTGTCGGACGAGATCACCGAAAAGGCGCCCATGTCATGCAGGATATCCTCGGCTGCGATGGTCTCGCGGCGGATGCGGGATTCCGCGAAGGCGACGTCTTCGGGGACGCGCTTGTCGAGGTGGTGGCAGACCATCAGCATGTCGAGATGCTCTTCGATGGTATTGCCGGTGAAGGGGCGCGTGGGGTTGGTTGAACTGGGGATGACGTTCGGCGCGCCGACCAGCTTGATGATATCGGGGGCGTGGCCCCCGCCCGCACCCTCGGTATGGAAGGCATGGATGGTGCGGCCCTTGATCGCGGCAAGGGTGTTCTCGACGAAGCCCGATTCGTTCAGCGTGTCGGTGTGGATCGTGACCTGCACATCCATCGCATCGGCGACCGACAGGCAGCAATCGATGGCCGCCGGCGTCGTCCCCCAGTCTTCGTGCAGCTTCAGCGTGGCCGCCCCGGCCCGGACCATTTCCTCGAGCGCCTCGGGGCGCGAGGCATTCCCCTTGCCCGAGACGGCAATGTTGATCGGAACCGAATCCATGGCCATGAGCATGCGCGAAATATGCCACGGACCGGGAGTGCAGGTCGTGGCGAGCGTGCCATGCGCAGGCCCGGTGCCACCTCCCAGCATCGTGGTGACCCCCGAGGCAATGGCGTCCTCGATCTGTTGCGGGCAGATGAAATGGATATGTGCATCCATCGCGCCCGCCGTGACGATGCGGCCTTCTCCAGCGATGATTTCCGTGCCCGGCCCGATGACAAGGGTGACGCCCGGCTGTGTGTCAGGGTTTCCGGCCTTGCCAATGCCGGCGATGCGGCCATCGCGCAGCCCGATATCGGCCTTGTAGATGCCGGAATGGTCAAGGATCAGCGCATTCGTGATGACCGTGTCCATCGATCCGCCCGCGCGGCTGACTTGCGACTGGCCCATGCCGTCCCGGATGACCTTGCCGCCGCCGAACTTCACCTCGTCGCCATAGGTGGTCAGGTCGCGTTCAACCTCGATGATGATCTCGGTATCGCCCAGCCGGACGCGATCGCCGGTCGTGGGGCCATACATTTGGGCATAGTCGGCTCGGGAAATGGTCAGGGCCATTCAGTCCTCCTGGAAACGGTCGTCCACCGGCACGGCAAGCGCGGTGGCCAAGGCATTGGTCTGGCTGGCCATCGCAATCACGGCCAGAAGCTCGGCATGCTGGTCGGGGGTCATGCCCTTGGCGCGCGCGGCAGCAGTGTGGGAATGGACGCAATAGCTGCACCCGTTGGCCGTCGAGACGGCGACATAGATCAGTTCCTTGACCAGCGGATGCAGCGCGCCGGGGGCCATGACATGGGCGGCGCGTTCCCATGTGGCGCGCAGAAGCGCGGGATCATGCGCCAGCGCTCGCCAGAAGTTGTTCACGTAATCCGTGCCGCGGGCCTCGCGGATCTCGTCGAAGACCGCGAGGCTTTCGGGTGGCGCATCGCCATCCGCCAGAAGCGGAACGGTTGCCATCACATCACCGCCAGAATGCGGGCCGGGCCGCCGGTGCCTCGGGCATGTTTGGGGGCCCCGACAAAGATCGTCGCGCCCTTTGCCGGCAATTGGTCGACATTGGCAAGGTTTTCGATGCCGTAGTGCCCGCCCGGCAGCCAGGAGTTGTGGACAGCGAAATCGGCCGAGTTGCCGGGGTCAAGGGACAGCGTGTCCGAAGCGATCGCGGCAGCGCCCATCTCGGCCAGCATGTCGGTCGCGGATTTCCCGAAACCGGGAAAGGCGAAGTTGCCGTCAGGCGAATTGCGGAATTCGGGCTTGCCGACCTTCGCGCCCCAGCCCGAGTTCATCGCGACGCAAGCACCCTTGGGAATTTCGCCATTGGCGCTGATCCAGGCCTCGACATCCTCGGCCTCAAGGGCGGCATTGGCGTCGTCCCTGGCCTTGGCGGTGATGTCGATCACGCATAGCGGGCAGATGAGGGAATCCGCCGCGAGTTCGGCGACCGAGGTCCCGTCTTTCGAGAAATGCAGCGGGGCGTCGATATGGGTGCCGGAATGCTCGAAGATCGTGAGCTTCCAAAGCTGGTAGCCGTTCTGGTCAAAATTCACGGCCTCTTCATAAGCGATGCCGGGCTTGCCGTCGAAGGTGGGAAAGTTTTCGTCGAACACATGGGTCAGGTCCACGACCTTGCCCGAGGATTGCGCAAGCGCGGGGCGGGCGCTGATGGCGCTGGCGGCGATTGCCGCTGCACCCGTTGCCGCTGCGCCCATGAAAAGCTTGCGACGGCTCAGCATGGTTTCCTTGACGTGATCGATCACACAGGCATTGCACATTCCCAGTTCCTCCCCATTCAGGTCAGTCCAGCGGACCCATGACCTTACCGTTGAAACCCCAGATCTCGCGTGCCCCGGAAATCGCGATCAGGCGCACCTCGCGGCCTTGCCCCGGCTCGAAGCGCACGGCAGTTCCGGCGGCGATGTCAAGCCGCATGCCCCGCGCGGCCTCCCGATCAAATTCGAGCCCGGGATTGGTCTCGGCGAAATGGTAATGGCTGCCGACCTGCACCGGGCGGTCGCCAGTATTGGCGACCATCAGGGTGATTGCTTCGCGGTCAGCATTCAGGGTCAATTCGCCTTCAGCCGGAAAGATTTCCCCCGGGATCATGGCATCACCGCCAGTGCGACACCGGCCGCTGCGGTGGCCGCGCCCAGGATGCGCGCCGCACCCAGACGGCCAAGCGCGATCCCCGCCAGATGCAGGCCAGAGGTCGCCAGCACGAAGCCCGCCGCATAGGCGGCAAGTCCGGCAGAAGGGCCCTCGACACCGTGGGCGTGGCCATGGACCAGGCCGAAGATGGCGACGGCGGGCAGGGCGAAGCCGAGAGAGGGGCGAAGTGCCAGCGCAACGGCCAGCCCCAGGATGACAGAAGAGGCAAGGATCATCGGCTCGACTGCCGGCAGATGGATTCCGGCCGCACCAAGTGCGCCGCCTGCGACCATTGCCAGCACGAAGGTCAGGGGCAGGGCCCAGATACCGCGACGGTCGGCTGCAGTTGCGGCCCAAAGCCCTACGGCCACCATCGCCAGCACATGGTCCGTGCCGCCCAGAGGGTGCAGCCAGCCCGAAGCGAAGGGCGATACGGCTTCGAGATGGCCGGGGTGAGCGAAGGCCGCAGTCGGCGTCAGAAGGAATGGAATGATCTTTTTCATGGCAGCCTCTTAGCGGATCGGATCGTGGACGGTGACGAGTTTGGTTCCATCGGGAAAGGTCGCCTCGACCTGGACCGAATGGATCATTTCGGGAATGCCATCCATGCATTGTTCGCGCGTGATGACATGAGCGCCCTCTTCCATCAGGTCGGCGACCGAACGTCCGTCACGCGCGCCCTCGACGACGAAATCGGTGATCAGAGCGATGGCTTCGGGGTGGTTCAGCTTGACGCCACGCGCCAGACGGCCCCGCGCCACCATGGCGGCGACCGAAACCAGCAGCTTTTCCTTTTCGCGGGGGGACAGGTTCATGGGCTTGTCGGGCTCCTCAAGTCGAAATCAGATCTGCCAGACGCGGGGCAGGGGGCCGGGGCGGATGGCGCGGATCAACCGCATGAGCGCCTGGCGCAGCGGCCAGCCGTCGCCGGCCATCAGCCGGGCAACCAGCTTGCCGTCGAAGGCGCTGGCGGCACCGTCTGTTGCCAAGGCTTCCCGGGCGCGGCTCAAACAGTCGGCGGCATCGGGAGCGATCATCACCAGAGTGGCGAATGCGCGGCATCCTGCAAGCGTGGCAGTGCTTGCGCCGCCTGCGAGCACCGCGTCGTCAAGCCGCAAGTTCTCGACAAATACCGGGCGACCGTCTCGGGTCACGCGCCGGCGGTCGGTCAGGTCCAGCGTGCGGACCGTTTCGCCCATGGCCGCGCGTCCAAGGATCAGGGTTTCGACCCAGAGGCAGGAGGCATCCCCGTGCAGCGCGATTTCCTGCTCCCGAAGAAGGGCCGAGCGGTCAAACAGGATCGTTTCCTGCGGCAGCAGGTCCAGATGCGCTCCGGCGGCAAGCTCGAACCGTGCCGTGACCCGCGCTCGACCCGTCGTCGACCGGTAGGCCCGCTCGGCCGTCTGGGTGGTGACGCAGAGCCGGGTTCCGGGCTCTTGCGTCACGGAGATATCCATGCGGTCGCCGCCCGTCAGCCCGCCCGAGGTGTTCAGAACGACCATCTCGCAGCCCGGCGCCGGGGGCAGCATGGCCTTGGCGCTGCCTGCCTGGTGAAGTCGCCCGATCCTCGTGCGTCCGGCGGCATGCACGAATCCGGCACGAAGCGTGCCGCGGGCGCGGGGTAGATCGGATGTCAGGTTCTGGTGCAGCATCATGGCCTCTTGCCTGAACCATGGGCAAAGCTGGGTCGATTTCGCAATGAGCTGCGCGGCTTGTCCATTGATTCTCGTCAATCCGCCCGAAAATGCGGCAGGCTGCGCGAAATGCAGGCTTGACCAATTGCGCTTTCCCCCCGCGTCTTCAAAGTTTATACCCGGATCGGCATTCAAGACCGCAAGAGGGAAACCAATATGGCCAATGTGGTGGTCGTCGGCGCGCAATGGGGCGACGAGGGCAAGGGCAAGATCGTTGACTGGCTGTCCGAACGCGCAGACGTGATCGCGCGCTTCCAGGGGGGCCACAACGCGGGCCACACGCTGGTTATCGGTGATACCGTCTACAAGCTGTCGCTGCTGCCGTCCGGGATCGTCCGCAAGGGCAAGATGGCGGTCATCGGCAATGGCGTCGTGCTGGACCCCTGGGCGCTGTTCAGCGAAATCGCGAAACTGGAGGCTCAGGGCGTCGAGATCGGCCCCGAGAACCTGATGATCGCCGAGAACACCCCGCTGATCCTGCCGCTGCATCAGGATCTGGACAAGCTGCGCGAAGAAGCCGCCGGTGCCTCCAAGATCGGCACGACCGGCCGCGGCATCGGTCCGGCCTACGAGGACAAGGTGGGCCGCCGGACGATCCGCGTGGCTGATCTTGCAGACGAGGAAACGCTGGATTCGCGCCTCGATCGCCTGCTCGCGCATCACGACCCCCTGCGTCAGGGTCTTGGCGCGACGCCCATCGACCGGGCGGAACTGCGCGCCAAGCTGCTGGAGATCGCACCGAGGCTTCTGCAATTCGCCCAGCCGGTCTGGAAGGTGATGAACGATGCCCGCAAATCGGGCAAGCGCATCCTTTTCGAAGGCGCGCAGGGCAGCCTGCTCGACATCGATTTCGGCACCTATCCCTATGTCACCAGTTCGACCACCATGTCGGGCATGGCCGCGACCGGGACCGGCGTCGGTCCGTCAGCCATCGGTTTCGTCCTTGGCATCGTCAAGGCTTACACGACCCGCGTGGGGTCCGGCCCCTTCCCGACCGAGCTTGAGGATAAGGACGGCCAGCGTCTGGGCGAACGCGGCCATGAATTCGGAACCGTCACGGGGCGGAAGCGCCGCTGCGGCTGGTTCGACGCGGTTCTGGTGCGCCAGACCTGCGCGATTTCGGGTGTCGACGGCATCGCGTTGACAAAGCTCGATGTGATGGACGGGTTCAAGACCATCAAGATCTGCACCGGTTACGAAATCGACGGCGTGCATTACGACCACCTGCCGACCGCAGCGGCGCTGCAGGCGCGTGTCACGCCGGTTTATGAAGAACTGGACGGCTGGGAAGAATCGACCCAAGGCGCACGGTCCTGGGCTGAACTGCCGGCGAACGCGATCAAGTATGTCCGCCGCATCGAAGAGCTGATCCAGTGCCCGGTCGCGCTGCTTTCGACCTCTCCCGAACGCGACGACACCATCCTTGTCACCGACCCGTTCGCGGACTGAGATGGACCTCAAGGCGCGCAAACGCTGGTCTTTGGCGATCCTGCTGATCGGCCTGCCACTTTACATCGTGGTGGCCGTGACGCTGGTGAACTGGATGGATCGCGCCTTTGGTCGCCAGCCGATCCTGGTCGAACTGGCCGTCTATATCGGGCTCGGGATCGTTTGGATCCTGCCCTTCCGCCGGGTGTTTTCCGGCATCGGCAAGGGCGAATGACCGTCCTTGCCAGCGCCGTCCCCGTCACGCTGATCGGGGGGGCGCCTTTTCCCCGATCTGATCTGGACGCAGCCTTGAACATCGGTCGCACCGTTGCTGCGGCCGACGGGGGTGCCGATCAGGCCTTGGCGCATGGTCTTCTGCCCGAAGCGGTTTTCGGAGATTTCGATTCCCTTTCCGCGCACGCAAAGGCCGTGATCCCGGCCGAGCGTCTGCATCGCATCGCCGAGCAGGACAGCACGGATTTCGAGAAAAGCCTTTCGCGCATCCGGGCACCTCTGGTCGTAGCCGTGGGCTTTTCGGGCGCGCGTCAGGACCACTTCCTCGCCAATCTCAGCGCAATGGCACGGCGCGTGGGTCCGCCCTGTATCCTGATCGCGGGAAGTGATGTCATCACGCTCTGCCCGCCCCGGATCGGCATGGACCTGCCTGCGGGAACGCGTGTGTCGCTGTTTCCCATGGGTTCGGCAAGCGGAATTTCTGAAGGGTTGAAATGGCCGATCGACGGGCTGAAGTTCGCCTCGGATGGCAGGGTCGGCACGTCCAATGAAGCGATGGGGCCGATCGATCTGGCCATCGACGGCCCCATGCTGCTCATCCTGCCGGGATCGTGTCTCGGGCTTCTGGCTGCGGCGATCTAGCGACCGCGGCTGCGCGGGTCCATCGCGTCCCTCAGCCCGTCGCCGATATAGTTCACCGAAAGCACCGTCAGTGAAATGCAGAGCCCCGGCAGGATCACGCGCCACGGGAACTGCTGCATCTGGTCGACGGCATCAAAGAGCAAACGACCCCATGTCGGAAAGTCCGGCGGGAAGCCGAGGCCAAGGAAGGAGAGCGCGCTTTCGGTGATGATCGCGGTCGCAATCCCCAGGGTGGCCGCGACCATGATCGGCGACAGGACGTTTGGCAGGACATGGCGCAGGATCATCCTTGGGGCGGGGGTGCCGATCGATCTGGCCGCCAGAATGAATTCACGCTCTTTCAGGCCAAGCACTTCACCTCGCACGATGCGGGCAGTCTGCATCCATGAGGTGACCCCGATGGCCGAAACGATCAGCAGGAAAATTCCGCCAGCCGGACCCAGCGCCTTGCTGAGGGGTTCGCGAAACAGCGTCACCATCAAGAGCAGCAAGGGCAGCAGGGGCAGAGCAAGGAATAGCTCGGTCAGGCGCATCAGCGGCGCGTCAAGGGCGCGGAAATAACCCGACAGGATGCCGATCAGGCTCCCGAGCGTGAGGGCGATGGACATGGCCGTCAGCCCGACCGCCAGCGAAACCCGGCCGCCCGCCATCAGTCTGGCAAGCATGTCGCGACCAAGCTGGTCAGTGCCCAGAGGGTGCGCCCACGAGAATCCCTGATTGCGGGCACGAATGTCGACATAGGTGGGATCGATCGTCCAGAGCCGCGGGCCAAGCAGGACGAAGATCAGGATCGAGGAGAAGAGCACGAGCGCGATCATAGCGCCGCGATGGTTGCGGAACTGTCGCCACACATCGCGCCATTGGCTGCGCGGCGGGGTATCGGGCGCATCCTGAATGTCGGTCATGACCGCGTCGACTCCCGGGGCGGCGACATCTCTGCCAGCTTCGTCTGTCAGGACGGGATTGCGCGGATCACTCATAGCGGATCCTCGGGTCGAGAATGCCGTAAAGGAGGTCGGCAATCAGGGTGAAGGTCACGATCAGGATCGCGAAGATGAAGGTCAGGGTCATTACCATGGGAATGTCATTGGCATGGATCGCCAGGATGAGCAGTTGCCCCAGCCCGTTCACCTTGAAGACCTGCTCGGTGATGATCGCGCCACCGAAGACTGCGGGCAGTCCAAGTGCGATGACAGTGACGACGGGGATCAGCGAATTGCGCAGCACATGCTTCAGGACGACCACCTTTTCGCTGAGGCCCTTGGCGCGTGCGGTGCGGACGTAATCTTGCCTGAGATTGTCGAGCATCGAGGCCCGCATGAACCGGCTGATCTGGGCTGCATTGTAAAGCGACAGCACCGTGACCGGCATTGCCATCTGACGCACCTGCACGACGAAACTGTCCCAGTCGGTGACGCGATGCGTCGTGTCATAGATCGAGGGGAACCATTGCAGCTTGATCCCGAAGATGATGATCAGCACGACCCCGGTGAAAAAGGTCGGCAGCGAGAAGCCGACCATGGAAATGAAGGTGCCGATCTGGTCGAACCAACTGTATTGGCGATAGGCCGACAGAATGCCGATTGGGATCGCGATCAGCACCCCGATCAGGTAGGACATGCCGACAACCGTCAGCGTTTGCGGCACGCGCTCGGCGATGACGTCGAAGACGGGGCTGCGCGACTGGAAGCTGATCACGCGCTGCATGCCGTCGCTGAAGGACGTGCCGAATAACTGGTCGATCCAGTGGAGTGGCTCGACCCAGAAGAACTGCTTCAGCCAGAGCACATAGCGGACATACCAGGCTTGCCCCAGACCCAGCGCCTCGCGCATGCGTTCCTTGACCTCGGGCGGGACGGTCAGGGGAACGTCGCCCAACGGGTCGCCGGGGGATGCTTCCAGCAGGAGGAAGATCACCAGCGAAATGAATATCAGAGTAGGTATCGCCAGCAACAAGCGGCGAAGTGCAAAGGTCAGCAAAACTGCGCTCCTGTCCTGCGGATCTCAGGGAGCCGGATCGGGGCCCCGCGCATTGGCGGGGCCCGTTCCGGTTACTGCTTCACGCGGGTCCAGTCGGCGATGTTCCAAAGCTCGCTGTCCCAACCGTTGATCTCGACATTGGCGAGCGAGTTCGACACGGCCGAGGCGGTGCCGCGATAGACCAGCGGAATGATCGCATTGCTGTCCTTGGTCAGCATCTCGTTCAGCCGCTGGCCCAGCTTGCCGCGTTCGCCCGGATCGACGGTCGTGCCCATCTCGGCGATCAGCTTGTCGAATTCCGGATCGCAGAATCGGCTGATGTTTTCACCCTGCCATTGGTTGCCGGGCCCGGGGGCCTTGTCGCAGGTGAACTTGGCAAGATAGGGGGCGGGGTTCCCACCCTCGAAATTGTCGGCGAACATCTCGACATCGGCGTAGAACTTCTGGAACGTGTCGGGCGATCCTGCATCACCACCGAAAAAGACCGAGGCGTCGATCGTCTTCAGTTCCGTCGCGATCCCGATATCCTGCCACCACTGCTTGATGAGCGCCTGGAAATCCTGGCGGACCGCGTTGACCGAGGTCTGATAGACCAGCGACAGCTTCTTGCCGTCCTTTTCGCGGATGCCGTCTCCACCGACGGTCCAGCCGGCATCTTCGAGCAGCTTCTTCGCTCCTTCGATGTCCTGGGTCAGGCATTCGGTGTTGTCGGAGGCCCAGGCCGCGGGGGCCGGGACGTAGTTGCAGGTCGGCTGGCCGGCCGCGCCGTACCCGATCTCGACCAAAAGCTCGCGGTCGATCGCCATGGAGAGCGCCTTGCGCACCGCAGGGTCGGTCAGGAAGGGATGCGGATTGTCGATGGTCGAACGCTCGCCCTCTGGCAGGCTGGACGAGGGGTCGCTCAGGTTCACGTGGATGCGTTCGACAAGGCTGCCGAATGCCGCCTGGACCTTGCCCTTGCCCGCGGCCTCCATCCCGGCGATCACGTCGGGCGCAAGCTGGGTGTTCCATGCATAGTCGAATTCGCCGGTTTCCAGTACCGAGCGCGCCGCCGCCGCCGCATCGCCGCCGCCCTTGATCGTCAGGTTCGAGAAGGCGGGCTTGGCTGCATCCCTGTATTCGGGGTTCACGTCAAAGGTGATGACGTCGTTGGTCTTGAAGCTTGTGACCCTGAAAGGGCCGGTGCCGATCGGGCCAAAGTTCTGATCGGTGCAAGTCGGGGCCTTTTCACCGATGCAGGCTTCGAACTGGGCCTTCTGAATGACAGGGGCCTGGGCACCGACGAAGGCCGAATAGGGGTCGGGCTGCGGGGCGATGAAGCTGATCTTGACCGTCAGCGGATCGACGGCCTCGACCTTTTCGACGCCCTCGAACTTGGCCAACTGCGCACATCCACCGGTGGGGTCCATGCAATATTGCGCGGTGAAGACGACGTCATCCGCGGTCAGGGGCGATCCGTCGGACCATTTGACGCCCTCGCGCAGTTTCCATGTGACCGATTTCAGATCCTCGGCAATGCCGCCATTCTCCAGAGTGGGGATTTCGCTGGCAAGACGTGGATAAAGCGTTCCGTCGGGCATTGCGCCGGCCAGCGGTTCTAGCACGGCGCTGCTGGCGATCAATTCCTTGGTGCCGCCCGAAAGGTAGATGTTCATCGTCGACGGCGCTTGCCACATGATGATGTTCAACTGCCCGTCCGAGCCGCGTTCGGCAAAGGCGGCCGGTGCCATAAGCGCCATTGAGGTGGCGCCCAGCATCAGGGTCTTCAATCTCATCACTCTCTCCTGTTGGACTGTTGGGCGTTCGGCAAAGCATCCGTTTCGACCGCGTAGTCTTTGTTTTTCTGGGTCTTCCCGTGGTGATGTGCCTGCTGAACAGATCGAGTTTCAGACAGGTGCCCCGAAAAAAGCAAGAAACAAGTTTCCGTTCGAAATCAGTTGCAATGACGAAACCCGGCTCTAGCCTCAAATCTGACCACAGGGGCCCAGAGGCTGCATGATGCTTGATGCCGACCAGAACTCGCCGCTCGTTTCGATCCGTAAGCTGCGTCTGTCCTTTCAGACCAATGATGGCCCTGTCATCGGCGTTCGGCAGCTGAGTTTCGACATCGCTGCAGGGGAATGTGTCTGCGTGGTCGGCGAATCCGGATCGGGAAAATCCGTCAGTTCGCTTTCGCTGATGAGGCTGGTCGAGTTTGGCGGCGGCGAGATCGCCAAGGGGGAACTGCTGTTTCGTCGCGACGGCGGGGCCGTCGATCTGGCGCAAGCTCAGCCTGCCGTCATGCGTGACATTCGCGGCAATGAGATCGCGATGATCTTTCAGGAACCGATGACCGCGCTGAACCCGGTCTTCACCGTCGGCGACCAGCTTGCAGAAGGTCTGGTCACGCATCGCGCCATGTCGCGCAAGGAAGCGCTCGGGCGGGCGCTGGAGTTGCTGCGCGAGGTGCGCATTCCCGAGCCCGAGCGGCGTCTGAGGCAATATCCGCATGAGCTGTCCGGTGGCATGCGCCAGCGTGTCGTCATCGCCATGGCCATGGCCTGTCGCCCGCGTCTCTTGATCTGCGACGAGCCGACGACCGCGCTGGATGTGACGATCCAGGCCGAAATCCTGGCCTTGATCGACAGGCTGAAACGGGAAACCGGAATGGCCGTCATGTTCATCACCCATGATATGGCCG
Organism: Paracoccus sp. MBLB3053; assembly: GCF_031822435.1. Classification (NCBI taxonomy): domain Bacteria; kingdom Pseudomonadati; phylum Pseudomonadota; class Alphaproteobacteria; order Rhodobacterales; family Paracoccaceae; genus Paracoccus; species Paracoccus aurantius. Next base: position 1,317,448 of record NZ_JAVQLW010000001.1, read on the forward strand.
TGGTGGCGCAGATGGCCGACCGGGTCGTCGTGATGTTCCGGGGCGACAAGGTCGAGGAAGGCCCGGTCGAGCAGATCTTCGAGAACCCGCAGCAGGACTATACCAAGGCGCTGCTGGCCGCCGTGCCCCGGCTGGGCGAGATGACGGGCCGCGACGCGCCCGAGCCGATGCGCCTGATGCGCGCGGGCGAAATCGCCGAGCCGACCGGGCCGGTTCTGGCCAAATCCGCCGAGCCGCTGCTTGAGGTGAGGAACCTCTGCACCCGATTTGCCGTGAAGGGCGGGCTGCTGCGTCGTACGGTCGCGCAGGTGCATGCGGTCGAGGACGTGTCCTTCACTGTCAATGCGGGCGAGACATTGTCGCTGGTCGGCGAATCAGGTTGCGGGAAGTCGACGACGGGTCGTTCGATCCTGCGACTGGTCGAGCCGAGCGCGGGCACGGTTCATCTGGGCGGGCGCGACATTCTTGCGCTGAACCCCGCGCAGCTTCGCCGTGCGCGCCGCGATATGCAGATGATCTTCCAAGACCCCTTCGCCAGCCTCGATCCGCAGATGAAGCTGCTGAGCCAGATCGAAGAGCCGATGCTCAACTTCGGCATCGGCAACCGTTCCGAGCGCAGGGACAGGATCGAAAAGCTGTTCGACCGGGTCGAATTGCCGCGCAGCTTCATGAACCGCTATCCGCATGAAATGTCGGGCGGGCAGCGGCAACGGATCGCGATAGCCCGTGCCTTGGCGCTGAACCCGCGCCTGATCATCGCGGATGAGGCGGTTTCGGCGCTTGATGTCTCGGTCCAGGCACAGGTGCTTAACCTGCTGATGGAACTTCAGCGCGATCTTGGGATCTCGATGTTGTTCATCAGCCATGACATGGCCGTGGTCGAACGCGTCAGCCATCACGTCGGCGTCATGTATCTGGGCCGCATCGTCGAATTCGGGACGCGGCGGCAGGTCTTCGAGAACCCTCAGCACAGCTATACCCGGCAATTGATGGCCGCCGTGCCGGTGGCGGACCCGCGCCAGAAAAAGATAAACGAAGACCTGCGCTTCAGGCCCATTCCGTCGCCCATCCATCCGGTCGATCATATTCCTGTCCGTTCGGTCTATCACGAGGTCACACCCGGGCATCAGGTCCTTGTGGACCCGGTCACGCATCAGTAATCCGACCACATGAAAACCGGTGGACCCATTTCGCGCGCCGAAGCGGCGCGCTTTCCCGCAGCCCCGCCTGCCCAGGCGGATATCGTCGTGATCGGGGGCGGCATTGCCGGTGTCATGACTGCCCTTTACCTGGCCGAAGCGGGCCAGCGCGTGGTACTGTGCGAAAAGGGACGCATCGCTGCCGAGCAAAGTTCCCGCAACTGGGGCTGGGTGCGGCAGCAGGGGCGTGATCCGGGCGAGTTGCCGATCATGATCGAGGCTCTGCGCCTGTGGCAAGGTCTGGATCAGCGATTGGGCGAGGCAGTCGGCCTGCGCCAGACCGGCACGACCTATCTGGCGAATGGCGAAGCGGATATTGCGAATTTCGAAGCTTGGATGCCGCATGCCAGGGCGCACGGCCTGGACACGCGCCTGATGAGCCGGGCAGAGCTGGACGGGCTTCTGCCCAATGCGGCCGGCTGGGTCGGGGCCCTGCACACTTCGAATGACGCGCGGGCCGAGCCATGGACCGCCGTTCCCGCCATCGCGGGCCTTGCGGCAAATGCCGGCGCCACCATCTGCGAGGATTGCGCGGTGCGGGGCATCGAAACCTCGGCCGGTCGGGTTTCGGGGGTCGTCACGGAAAAGGGTCGGATCGAAGCGGCTCAGGTTCTTCTGGCAGGCGGCGCCTGGTCGTCGCTTTTCGCGGGCAATGCGGGGCTGTGGTTCCCGCAGCTATCGGTTCGCGCCACAGTGGCGGCGACTGTTCCGATGGTGGATTTCCATCCTGGGAATGCGGCCGATTCGGGCTTTGCATTCCGCCGTCGCGCAGATGGAGGCTATACGCTTGCGCCGGGGATCGGTCACGATTTCTGGATCGGTCCCGCGGCCTTCCGCAACCTCGTGAGCTTCCTTCCGCAGATGCGGCGTGATCTTCGCCACACCCGCCTCAGCCCAGCCGCGCCGACAGGTTATCCCGACGCTTGGCGCACGCCGCGTCGCTGGAGGCTGGACGAGGTGTCGCCCTTCGAGATGATGCGGGTCCTTGACCCGGCGCCGAACCTGACCCGCATCGAAAGATTGCGCGCTGACTTCGCATCCGCATTCCCCAAGCTAGGAAAGCCTCAGATCATGCGCGCCTGGGCAGGAATGATTGACGTGACGCCGGATCAGGTTCCGATCCTTGATGAGAGCCCCGTTCCGGGGTTCTTCGTCGCGACGGGCCTTTCGGGGCATGGATTTGGCATCGGGCCGGGAATCGGGCGGGTGATGGCCGATCTCATGCTTGGCCGCGCCCCGGGGCATGACCTGTCGCGTTTCCGCTATGCCCGTTTTTCGGACGGTTCGAGAATCGAGCTGGGCCCCTCGATCTGAGGCGATAGCCGAGGCTTGCGGCGGCATTTCAAAACGGCCAAGATTCGCGCCGAAGGAGATGTCTCATGCCCGTCAAGAACCGCTTTGCCGAACTTCTGCCCGAGATCACCGCCTGGAGGCGGGATTTCCACGAAAACCCCGAGCTTCTCTACGAAGTCCACCGCACCGCTGGAAAGGTTGCCGAACTGTTGCGCAGCTTCGGTGTGGACGAAGTGACCGAAGGGGTCGGGCGCACCGGGGTCGTTGGCGTCATCAAGGGGCGCAGTGACAGCGCGGGGCGGGTCATTGGCCTGCGTGCCGACATGGATGCGCTGCCGATCAACGAAATCACCGGACTGGACTATGCATCGAAGACGCCGGGCGTCATGCATGCCTGCGGACATGACGGACACACGGCAATGCTTCTCGGTGCGGCCCGGTATCTGGCCGAGACGCGGAATTTCGATGGAACTGCTGTGGTCATTTTCCAACCCGCGGAAGAGGGCGGTGGCGGCGGGCTTGCCATGATCGAGGATGGGCTGGTCGATCGCTGGGGCATCCAGGAATTCTACGGCATGCACAACATGCCGGGCTATCCGACCGGTAGCTTCGCTATTCGCGAAGGGGCGATGATGGCGGCCGCGGACCAGTTCGACATCGTCGTGACCGGCAAGGGCGGACATGCCGCCAAGCCGCATGAGACGATCGATACCACTCTGGTTTCGGCGCAGATCATCGTGGCGCTGCAGTCGATCGTGTCGCGCAATATAGATCCGCTGAAGAATGCCGTGATTTCTGTCTGCGTCGTGCAGACCGATTCGACTGCCCATAACGTCATCCCGCAGGTGGTGAAGCTGAAGGGGACGGCGCGCAGTCTTGATGCGGATGTTCGCGACCAGCTTGAGGAGGGCATAACGCGCGTGGCCGAAAACATCGCCTTGGCCTTCGGGGCAAAGGCCGAGGTGGACTACCAGCGCGGCTATCCGGTCACCATGAACCATCCCGAAGCCACCATTCACGCAGCCGAGGTCGCGCGTGGGGTCGCAGGTGACGTCGACATGGACATGATGCCGATGATGGGCGGCGAGGATTTCAGCTACATGCTGAACGAACGTCCCGGCGCGTATATCTTCGTTGGCAACGGCGACACGGCGATGGTTCACCATCCCGCCTATAATTTCGACGACAATGCCATTCCGGCCGGCTCAAGCTGGTATGCGGGCATGGTCGAAGCCAGGATGCCAGTGTTGGCCTGATCGCACGGGCTACATGGTGAAATGAAAAAGGGGGCCCCGCGGCCCCCTTTCTGGATCAGAAGTGGATGGTCCGCCCGTATGCGGAGAGCACGGATTCGTGCATCATTTCCGACAGGGTCGGATGCGGGAAGACCGTCTCCATCAATTCGGCTTCAGTAGTCTCCAAGGTCCGTCCAATGACATAGCCCTGGATCAGTTCGGTCACTTCTGCGCCCACCATATGGGCGCCCAGCAACTCGCCTGTCTTGGCGTCGAAGACGGTCTTTACCAGACCTTCGGGTTCGCCAAGCGCGATCGCCTTGCCATTGCCGACGAAGGGGAAACGGCCGACCTTGATCTCGTACCCGGCCTCCTTGGCCTTTTCTTCGGTCAGCCCGACGGATGCGACCTGCGGATTGCAATAGGTGCAGCCCGGGATCGAGTTCGGCTTGATAGGATGCGGATGCTGACCCGCGATGAGTTCCGCGACCATGACGCCTTCGTGGCTGGCCTTGTGCGCAAGCCAAGGCGCGCCCGCAACATCGCCGATCGCGAAAAGCCCGTCGACGCCGGTGCGGCAGTATTCGTCGGTCACGACATGGGTGCGGTCGATCTTGACGCCGAGCTTTTCCAGGCCAATGCCTTCGACATTGCCGACGATGCCGACCGCCGAGATGACCGTATCGAAATCATGGGTTTCGGTTTTGCCGCCAATCTCGATATGCGCAGTGACCTTGCCCCCGCCTTTTCCGTTCGGGGCGCGGTCGAGTTTCTTGACCGTCGCCTTTTCCATGATCTTCATGCCCTGCTTGACGAACTGCTTCTTGGCCAGGGCCGAGATTTCGGCATCCTCGACCGGCAGGACGCGGTCCATCACTTCGACCACCGTCGTATCGGCGCCGAGCGTGTTGAAGAAGCTGGCGAATTCGATGCCGATGGCGCCCGAGCCGATGACCAAGAGCTTGCCCGGCATGCGCGGCGGGTTCAGCGCGTGCTTGTAGTTCCAGACCAGAACGCCATCGGGTTCCAGGCCCGGAAGTTCGCGGGCGCGGGCACCGGTCGCCAGCACGACGGACTTGCCGGTAACCTCTTCGCTGCCCTTGTCGGTCTTGACGCTGATCTTGCCGGGCGCGGTCAGCGTGGCCTCGCCCATGAAAACGGTGACCTTGTTCTTCTTCAGCAGATGGCCGACCCCGCCGGCCAGCTGCTTGGCGACCCCGCGCGAGCGCTGCACGACCGCCGGCAGATCATAGCCGATCTTGTCGGCGGAAAGACCGAACTCCTTGGCGCGGTGCATCAGGTGGAAGACCTCGGCCGAGCGCAGCAGCGCCTTGGTCGGGATGCAGCCCCAGTTCAGGCAGATGCCGCCCAGATGTTCCCGCTCGACGACCGCGACCTTGAGTCCAAGCTGGGCACCACGAATGGCGCAGACATATCCGCCCGGTCCCGAGCCGATCACCACCATGTCGAAGGTTTGCGCCATGGAGTTCCCCTTCTGAAAAAGATAGTTGAGCGTTAAACCATTTATTCGAGAGCATCAAGCAACAGCTTGCCCGAGACAAGCGCGCCATAGCCTCCGGCTTCGAGCACCTTCAGCTCACTGGGTGTCGATTGGCGTCCGAGGGCGGCATTTCGCCATGGGAAACGGCCGAATTGCCTGATCGTGTCGCGGTGGAGCGCGGCATGGCGGAGGTTTTCGCCCGGCATGAACTCGGCAAAAAGTGAGACGGCGCGATCCTGATCGGCAAGATCTTCGCTATGCTCAAAGGGCAGATAGAAGAATTGCCGCGCCGGGGGCGCGATCTTCAGATCGTGTCCGGCGGCAATCGCGCGATCGGCAATGGCCAGCGCGAGCGGATCGGTCGCAAAGGCGCGCGGGTCATCGCGGAACATGTTGCGCGGAAACTGATCCGTCAGGATCAATGCCGCCAGGGCGCCCTCGGGCGTTCCTTCCCAATCGGGAGTGAGCGATGCCGCCTGTTCCCAATCCGGCATGAAGCGTTGGCGGATGGTCGCGTCCAGCTCGTCCGAGCGGATATACCACCCCTTCTCGCCGACATCGTCGAGCCAGAAGCGCGTGATCGTTTCGGGGGGTGTCGTCGTTCGGGTCATTCCTGCCATCCGTTCCTGGACGGGGGGATGGTTGCAGAGCAAGGGCCGGGCCGCAAGCCCGACCGATCAAGGCGTGGCCTTCGCTGGCTCGTCCGGTCCGGCGTTTTCCAGGGCCGCCTCGATGGCGATCGGGGTTGCCGATGGGGCGATCACGGCGAAGTTCTGATCCATCGTGGGCGCGGGGCGACGCATCCGGCGCCAGCCGGCGTAGAGTGTAAGAAGCGTCAGCAGGACGCCGATATAGACCCAGAAGCCCTCGGACCCCAGCCTCGACATGAGCCAGCCCGTGATCAGCGGGCCGGTGATCGCACCGATTCCGTTGATGAAAAGAAGCCCGGCCGAAGCCGCGGCCATGTCGCTGTCGTCAAGGAAATCGTTCGTATAGGCGAGCAGCAGCGAATAGACCGGGTTGGCGACGCCGCCGATGATGGCTGCGCTGGTGAGCAGCCCCCAGATGCCGGGTTGCAGATAAAGCGTCGCAAAGCTCACGACCAGCCCGATGAAGGACATGACCATCACGATCATCCGTCGGTCGTTGTGGTCTGAAAACCAGCCGACGGGATATTGCAGCACCAGCCCGCCAATATAGATTGCCGCGACGAAAGCCGAGATTTCGGTAACCGAAAGGCCGCGAAGCGAACCCCAGACCGAGGCCATCCCGAAGATGGCCGAGAAGACACCGCCCATCAGGAACATGCCGATGCAGCCCAGGGGCGAAACCTGAAACAGGCGGGCAAAGGACATGCGCTTGATCGTTGCGAATTGCGGCGCAGGTTGGCGCGACAAGAGGATCGGCAGGAACGAGAGGCTGACAAGAACCGAGGGGATGACGAACAGCAGGTAGCCTGCCGGATCGCCGATATTCATCAGGACCTGCGCGGCGATGATGCCCAGCATCTGGACGATCATATATGCGGACAGCGCCTGGCCGCGCGTCTCGTTGCGGGCGCCGGCATTCAGCCAGCTTTCAGCGGTGATGTAGACGCCCGAGAAACAGAACCCGATCCCCAGCCGCATCGCGGCCCAGAAGATCCAATGCGGATAGGCCGCGTAAAGGATCAGAACCGATGAGATCATCGAGGCAAGCGCCGCGAAGACACGCACATGCCCGACTTTCTGGATCATGTCGGGGACCAGGCGCGAGCCGAGCAGGAATCCGCCAAAATAGGCTGACATGACGACGGACATTTCCGTTGTCGTAATGCCCTCGATTGCACCACGGATGCCAAGCAGCGTGCCTTGCATCCCGTTTCCGACCATCAGGAAAAGGATGCCCAGAAGCAGGGGCCAGGTGGTTCGCAGCACGGTCAGCATGTCATAATACCTTACGGAATCAGAAGTGAGGCGTCGCCGTAGCTAAAGAAGCGATATCCCGAATCCACGGCATGGCGATAGATGTCGCGAATGCGGTCTTGTCCCATCAGCGCGCTGACCAGCATCAGCAGCGTCGATTTGGGCAGGTGGAAATTGGTCATCAGCGCATCGGTCACCCGGAACCGATAGCCCGGATAGATGAATATTTCCGTGACATCGCGAAACGGCATGACGGTCCCGTCTTCTGCGGCGGCTGATTCGATCAGGCGCAGGGCCGTTGTCCCGACGGGTATCACGCGACCGCCGGCAGCCTTGGTTCGATTGATCGCCTCGGCCGCCTCGGGGGTCACCTCGCCCCATTCACCATGCATCTTGTGCGTCGTCACGTCCTCGACCTTGACCGGCAGGAAGGTTCCGGCGCCGACATGCAGGGTGACATGAGCAAAGCGCACACCCTTGGCCCGCAACGCTTGAAGCAGGGGTTCGTCGAAGTGCAGGCTGGCAGTCGGCGCGGCAACCGCGCCGGTATTGCGGGCCCATACCGTCTGGTAATCCTCGCGGTCGGCCTCGTCCGGGGCGCGTAGCGCGGCGATATAGGGGGGCAGGGGCATTGCACCCACCTGAGACAGTGCGGCGTCGAAGGCGTCGCCCTCGGCATCGAATCGCAGCGTCAGCCCGGCCTCGGCAATGTCGGAGACTTCAGCGGACAGCGCCGGGCCAAAGCTTATCACTTCGCCCTGCTTCAGCTTGCGCAAGGGCTTGGCCAGCGCCTTCCAGCCCCCGTCCGAGCTGGGTTCAAGCAGGGTCACCTCGATCCGGGCGACCGCCTCGCCTTGCGGCGTCTGGCGAGTGCGGGTTCCGGTCAGCCGCGCCGGAATGACCTTGGTGTCGTTGAGCACCAGAAGATCGCCCGGCCCAAGCAGGTCGGTCAGGTCACTGACATGCAGGTCGCGCGTGGACGGGCCCTCTGCCACGAGCAGGCGGGCCGAGCTGCGGGGGCGCGCGGGGCGGGTTGCGATCAGCCCTTCGGGCAGATGAAAATCGAAATCGTCAAGCTTCATGCCTTGGCTTCTCGCCCCGCATATCCCGAGCGTCAAGTCGGCGGATAATCACAAAGTGAAAACCTCGGTCTTTACTTGGCCGAGAGAATCAGTAAGTTTTGCCCAGTTCCGCTTGGTGAGTCCCATGATCATCTGCCATTGCACCCAGATCTCCGACCATGACATCCGCGCTGCCGTGGACTGGATGCGTGCGGCCGATCCCGAGACGATCATCACCCCTGGAAAAATCTATCACGCCCTTGGCAAACGCGCCGATTGCGGTGGCTGCATGCCCTTGTTTCTGGACACGATGCGCCATTGCGATAATCTGGCTGTGCCCCCGATCCTTCGGGGGTTGAGAGCCAGCCGCAAAGGAGCCAGTGATGAAGGGCGACGCCAAGGTCATCGAGTATCTCAACGCAGCGCTACGGTCTGAACTGACCGCCGTCAGCCAGTATTGGCTGCATTACCGCCTGCAAGAGGATTGGGGCTTCGGCAAGATCGCCGACAAGTCCCGCGCCGAATCCATCGAGGAGATGCATCATGCGGATCGGCTGATCCAACGCATCATCTTCCTTGAAGGCCACCCGAACCTGCAAAAGCTCGATCCGCTGCGCATCGGTCAGGATCTCAAGGAAACGCTGGAATCCGATCTGGCGGCCGAGCATGACGCGCGCACCTTGTATATCGAGGCGCGCGATCACTGCGAATCCGTCAAGGATTACGTCAGCAAGGATCTGTTCGAGGATCTTATTGCCGACGAGGAAGGCCATATCGACTTCCTCGAGACCCAGCTTGATCTCTACGAGACGATCGGCGCTCAGAACTACGGCCATCTCAATGCCAAACCGGCGAGCGAGGCCGAGTAGGGCATTCTGATCACGCAGACGGGGGCCTCCATGGCCCCCTTTTTCATGCGCCCAGCCAATCCTGTGCCAGCATCGGCAAGTCGTCGAAATGCGCGAGCATCGCCTCGGGGGCCAGCCGCGACAGGGCTTCGCCTTCGGGTCCGAAGGCGACCAGAGCCACGCGCACCCCGGCAGCTGACGCGGTCTTGCGATCCGTTTCGGTATCGCCCACCAAGAATGATTGCGCGATCGTGCCACCCGCGCCCTCGACCGCTGCTGCATAGGGCCGCGGATCGGGCTTGCGCACGGGCAGGGTGTCTGCGCCGACCATGGCGGCAAAGCGGTCACGGATGCCCAGTTCGCGCAGAAGGGTTTCAGCCAGGGCAGCGGGCTTGTTCGTGCACACCGCGAGCCTGTGACCCGCCTCGGCCAGTTGGTCCAGCGCGGCTTCGGTGCCCGGATAAAGCTTCGTGTGATGGGCGATCCGGTCCCCGTAATGGCCCAGGAGGCGGGGGTAATCCTCATCCTCTGCGCCCGGGGGAAGCAGGTAATCCGACCCGATCCGCGCATATCCCGCGCGCAGCATCGCGCGTCCGCCATGGAATGCGATCAGGGCGTCGGCGATCGGGTCCAGAAGCGCGCCCAGCCCGCGACCTTCAAAACAGGCATTGGCAGCGGCGATCAGATCCCCGGATGTGTCGGCCAGCGTCCCGTCCAGATCGAAGACAACCGTTCCCGCCATGCTGTAACCTTCCGTCAAGATGTTTGAACTGCCGGGGCCTTTCCCCGATGCCGCCCCCTAGGTAGAACGCCAGCATCAGATAAGAAACAGGCAAGAGGCCGTCATGTCAGACAATCCCGTCGCGCTCATCGTTCTGGCAGCAGGTCAGGGCAGCCGGATGCAATCGGATCTGCCCAAGGTATTGCATCGCCTGGGAGGAGTTCCCCTTGTCGGCCATGCACTTGCCGCCGGCCGCGCCCTCGAGCCAGAGCTTGTCGTCGTGGTGGCGGGACATGGCGCTGAGGCGGTCGCGAAGGCCGTGGCCAAGCTTGATCCCGATGCGGCGATCGCCCTTCAGGCAGAGCAGCTTGGCACGGGCCATGCCGTCCAGCAGGCCATGCCGCTGCTTGAGGGGTTCGAAGGTCGCGTCATCGTTCTTTACGGCGACACACCCTTCATCGGCGAGGATACGCTGCTGGCGCTGTCCAGCCATCACGCGGACGTTGTGGTGCTGGGTTTCGAGGCGGCCGATCCCGGCCGCTACGGTCGACTTGTAACCGGGCCGGACGGGTTGGAGCGGATCGTCGAATACAAGGATGCGGATGAGGCGACCCGTGCGATTCGCCTGGTAAACTCGGGCGTCCTGGCGGCCGATGCCTCCTTGCTGCGTGCCCTGCTGCCAAGGCTCGGCAATGACAACGCGTCCGGGGAATACTACCTGACGGACATCCCCGCCCTGGCCCGCGCCGAGGGGCGGCGCGTGGAGGTCGTGACCTGTGACGAAGCCGAAACACTCGGGATCAACACCCGCGCCGAGCTTGCCGCCGCCGAGGCCGCTTTCCAGTCGCGCGCCCGAACTGATGCGCTGGAAGACGGGGTAACGCTGACCGATCCTGCGACAGTCTGGTTCGCGCTCGACACCTATATCGGCCGCGACGCGATCATCGGGCAGAATGTGGTCTTTGGCCCCGGCGTGACAGTGGAAAGCGGAGCCGAGATCCTGCCCTTCTGCCACTTGGAAGGCTGCCATGTCAGCGCCGGCGCGACTGTCGGCCCCTTTGCCCGGCTGCGTCCCGGCGCGGAGCTGGGCGGCGATGTCCATGTCGGCAATTTCGTCGAGATCAAGAACTCGGTTCTGGATGAAGGCGTCAAGGTCGGCCATCTGACCTATCTCGGCGACGCCCATATCGGCGAGGCCACGAATATCGGCGCAGGCACCATCACCTGCAATTACGACGGCGTCGGCAAGCATAGGACCGAGATCGGGGCCAATGCCTTCATCGGCTCGGACACGATGCTGGTCGCCCCGGTGCGGGTCGGTGCGCGTGCGATGACCGGCTCGGGTTCGGTCATCACCGAGGATGTGCCCGATGACGCCATGGCCATCGGTCGCGCACGTCAGGTGACGAAACCCGGCCTTGCCACCCGCCTGATGCAGGCGCTGCGCCAGAAGAAGGGGCAATAACATGTGCGGCATCATCGGTATCCTCGGCAGCCACGAAGTCTCGCCGCAGCTCGTCGAAGCGCTGAAGCGGCTGGAATATCGCGGCTATGACAGCGCGGGCGTCGCGACGGTCGATGCGTCGGGTCGGCTTGATCGCCGCCGCGCGGTCGGCAAACTAGTCAACCTTTCGGACCGCCTTGTGCATGAGCCGCTGACAGGCCATGCCGGGATCGGCCATACCCGCTGGGCCACCCATGGCGCCGCGACCGAGGCCAATGCCCATCCCCATCGCCGCGGTCCCGTCGCCATCGTCCATAACGGCATCATCGAGAATTTCCGCGAACTCCGTGACGAGATCGTCGCGCTGGGGCTTACGCCGGAATCCGACACCGATACCGAAACCGTCGCGCTGATGACGGCCTGGCACATGTCGCAGGGCCGTTCCCCCATAGAGGCCGCGCGCGCGACGCTTGCCCGCCTGCATGGCGCCTTTGCGCTTGCTTTCCTGTTCGAGGGCGAAGGCGACCTGATGGTTGCCGCGCGCAAGGGCAGTCCCCTTGCCGTGGGTCATGGCAAGGGCGAGATGTTCATCGGCTCGGATGCGGTGGCTCTTGCACCCTTCACCGACCGCATCACCTACTTGGAAGATGGCGACCACGCGATCATCACCCGCTCGGGTGCCGAGATCTTCAATGCCGCCGGCCAGCCCGCCAATCGCGAGATCCAGCACATCGATGTCGGTGCGACCCAGATCGACAAGGCCGGGTATCGTCACTTCATGGCGAAGGAGATCGCCGAACAGCCTGCCGTGCTGGGCGATGCGCTCAGCCACTACATCAAGGATGACCGCATCGTACTTCCCGAGGCGATCGACTTTCGCGACGTGGACCGGCTGACCCTGGTCGGCTGCGGGACGGCCTATTACGCGGGCTGTGTCGCGCGTTACTGGTTCGAAAGCCTCGCGGGCCTGCCCTGCGACCTGGATGTGGCGTCCGAGTTCCGCTATCGCGAGCCGCCGCTTTCTCCGACAAGCTGGGCCATGTTCATCAGCCAGTCGGGCGAGACAGCGGATACGCTGGCCGCGCTGCATTATGCTCGCGACAAGGTCGCAAGGACGGTGGGCGTGGTGAATGTGGGCACTTCGGCCATTGCGCGGGATGCCGATATCGCGTTGCCGACGTTGGCGGGGATCGAGGTTGGCGTGGCCTCGTCGAAAGCATTCACGTGTCAGCTTGCCGTTCTGGCTGTGCTGGCGCTGAAGGCGGCGCATGATCGGGGCCGCCTGACCGATGCCGATCTGCGCCAGCATTTGGCCGATCTGCGAGCCCTGCCGGGACTGCTCAATCAGGTCCTGACGATCAGCGACGAATGCCGCAGCCTGTCGGGCTGGCTTTCCGAAGCGCAGGACGTTCTCTACCTGGGACGCGGTCCGCTTTATCCGGTTGCGCTGGAAGGCGCGCTGAAGCTCAAGGAACTCAGCTACATCCATGCCGAGGGCTATGCCTCGGGTGAGCTCAAGCATGGCCCAATCGCGCTGATCGACCGCAATGTCCCGGTGGTCGTGCTCGCGCCGCGCGATGCGCTTTTCGACAAGACCGTCTCGAACATGCAGGAGGTGATGGCTCGTCATGGTCAGGTCCTGCTGATCTCGGACGCAGATGGCATCAAGAAGGGGGGGCATGGGGTCCATGCCAGCCTGACGCTGCCATCAGGTGGAGGCGCGTTCGAAGCGATCCTTTATGCCGTGCCGATGCAATATCTGGCCTATCACACGGCTGTCGCGAAGGGCACGGATGTCGACCAGCCGCGCAACCTGGCAAAATCGGTGACGGTCGAATAGCGCTTGGCGCTTGTCCTGAGGCCGGGGCTGGGCGGAGCCAGCCCCAGTTTGTCAATTTCGGCGGCACTCACGCCCCGCAAAATCGCATCACCATCCGCAGATCCCTTGCCTGCGGATGGTCAGGGCCTGGCGAACGGGTGCTGGCCAGATCGACAGGAAGGGATGGCTAGTCGTTTTCTCCGACGGCTTTCCAGATCAGGGCGCCGATCGCTGCTCCGATCATCGGTGCGACCCAGAAAAGCCACAATTGCATGATCGCCGTGCCCCCACCGAACAGGGCCTGGCTGGTCGACCGCGCCGGATTGACAGAAGTGTTGGTGACCGGGATGGAAATCAGGTGGATCAGGGTCAGGGCCAGGCCAATGGCCAAGGGGGCAAAACCGACCGGCGCGCGGCCATGTGTCGTGCCAAGGATGACGATCAGGAAAAAGGCTGTCAGGACGATTTCGACGATCAGGCCCGACAGCATCGAATAGCCATCCGGCGAGGCCGAGCCGTAGCCATTGGACGCGAAAGACCCGAGATCCGCGCCGGTCTTGCCAGAGGCAATGATATAAAGAATGGTCGCAGCAGCGATTGCGCCGACCAGTTGGGCGATGATGTAGGGAATGACCTTGGCTCCGGGAAACCGGCCCGCCACAGTCAGCCCGACGGTCACGGCAGGGTTGAAATGCCCGCCGGATATTCCGCCAACCGCATAGGCCATCGTCAGTACGGTAAGGCCGAACGCCATGGACACGCCCACGAACCCAATTCCCAATTCGGGAACTCCGGCGGCCAGGACGGCGCTGCCGCAGCCGCCGAATACAAGCCAGAATGTTCCGAGGGCTTCCGCGCCCAATTGCTTCTGCATGATACGACTCCTGATGAGGAATTGCGCCGGCACGATAATGCGATTGCGCGGCCTGAAAATGGTGTCATCAGGCGTTGTTATCGCGAAGCAATATTCGAATGGCGGGGAGGATTAGAGATGAGCGGTGTTGCAGCCGGGCAGCATTTGAATTCGCGCGATGAGCCGTTGCCGCCAAAGAAAAAACCGCCCTGCCGAGATGGCAAGGGCGGTTGAACTTGTGGTCTGCCTTGGGCCGACCCAGGGCGATGGCCTGCTCAGAGCTGCATCTGCTTGAAGGCCGCCCGATCAATTCCCAGCGTCTTGAGATCCCGCACCGAGGGAATCCGGTGCATTTCCACGGCCGAGGCGGCATTGCCGGCTGCGCGGAACGTGCGGAAGACCGAGCGGATGAAATGAAGGACGGACATCTTGGTTACCTGCTGAGATCGCTGATTTCTACAGCAGACAGATGTGCCCTCATCCGTCTTTCCGCAACGCAGCACCCGGTCAAAGCCGCCATGACGCTGCGACATGGCAAATCCGGCCCATACCAGGTGGGCCGGAATGGATGACAAGTGCGATCTCCTAGTCCTCTTCGCCCGCCAGTTGCGAAAGGACCTGCCCCCGGCCACGGGCCCGCAGGATCAAGGGCACGACCAGCGCCAGCGTCGCGATCCCAAGTAGGGTTGCGGCGATCGGCGATTGAAGCAGCGTGGTCCAGTCCCCCTGGCTGATCGACAGCGCGCGGCGAAGCTGCTGTTCGGCCATGGGACCAAGGATCAGTCCAACGACGATCGGCGCGATCGGATAGCCGAATAGCCGCATGACATAGCCCAGGACGCCGAAGCCCAGAAGCATTCCCAGTTCGAAGCTTGAGGGGTTGGCCCCGATTGTGCCCAGCGTCGCGAAGAGCAGGATACCCGCATAGAGCCAGGGTTTGGGCACGGTCAGCAGCTTCACCCAAAGCCCGATCATCGGCAGGTTCAGCACAAGCAGCATGGCATTGGCGATAAGCAGCGAGGCAATCAGCCCCCAGACCAGCGTCGGATTGGTGGCGAAAAGTAGTGGGCCCGGTTGCAGGCCGAACTGTTGAAAGCCCGCGAGCATGATCGCCGCGGTTGCCGAGGTCGGCAGACCCAGCGTCAGAAGCGGGACCAGCGTTCCGGCGGCCGAGGCATTGTTTGCGGCCTCGGGGCCCGCGACGCCTTCGATTGCTCCTTCGCCGAACTCCTCGGGGTGCTTGGTCAGCTTCTTTTCGGTCGCATAGGAAAGGAAGGTGCCGATCTCTGCCCCGCCCGCTGGCATGGCGCCGATGGGAAAGCCCAGGACTGTTCCGCGCAACCAGGGCTTCCATGATCGTGCCCAGTCCTGACGGCTCATCCAGATCGAACCCTTTACGGCGGTCACCTCGCCGTCTTGCTGGATACGCTGGCCGGCGATGAATAGTGCCTCGCCCACGGCGAACATGGCGACGGCCATCGTCGTGACCTCGATCCCGTCCAGAAGTTCGGGCACGCCGAATGACAATCGGGTCTGTCCGGTCAGCTGGTCGATGCCGACGCAGGCCAGCGCGAGCCCGAGAAACAGCGAGGTCAGCCCGCGCAAAGCCGAATCCCCGAAGGCGGCCGAGACGGTGACGAAGGCCAGCACCATCAGCGCGAAATATTCGCGCGGTCCGAAGACAAGAGCGACCTTGACGATGGTGGGGGCAAGAAAGGCCAGAAGCAGCGTGGCGATCAGCCCTGCGACAAAGGACCCGATGGCGGCCGTTGCAAGCGCGGGGCCGCCGCGGCCCTTGCGGGCCATCTTGTTGCCTTCGAGCGCGGTGATGATCGAGGCGCTTTCGCCCGGCGTGTTCAGCAGGATCGAAGTCGTCGATCCGCCATACATTCCGCCGTAATAGATCCCCGCGAACATGATGAGCGAGCCAGCCGGATCAAGCCGGTAGGTGACAGGCAGCAGCAGCGCCACGGTAAGCGCAGGGCCGATGCCCGGCAGCACGCCGACGGCCGTGCCCAGCGTCACGCCGATCAACGCATACATCAGCATCATCGGCTCGGCCGCGGTGGCAAGGCCCTGCATCAGGAATTCGAATGCGCCCATGGCTCAGCCCCTTGCAAAGATCAGATGCTCAAGCGGACCTGCAGGCAGGTGCAGCATCAGAAGCTGGGAAAACACGATCCATACGGCAAATGCGCAAACGATGCCGATGGGGATGGTCATGGCGAGGTTTCGTTTGCCGAAGGCGCGGGCGGTGCAGGCGAAAAGAACGCCCGTTGCGATCGAGAAGCCCGCCACATGCAAAAGCAGCAATTGGGCGGCCAGCCCCGCGATGATCCAGAGCACCGGGGGGACGCTCTGTTCGGGACGCTCGGGGAAGTCACCCTTGAGCGCGGCGATCACGGTCCAGGCGGAAAGGCCAAGCAATCCCAAGGCGACGACACGCGGGACACTGGCTGGGCCAACGCCGGAATAGCCACCGAGGTCGGCCAGGCGCGAGCTGTCCCACAGGATCACGCCCGCGACCACGGCCAGACCCGCGGCGATGACGAGCGCCGCCTTGTCGCGGCGGCGCTTTTGTTGCGGATCAATCGACGTCATTTCACCAGGCCGATATCCTTGAGAACGGCCTCGGTCGAGGTGACGTCCTTTTCAAGCTGGGCATCGAAATCGGCGCCCGACAGGTAGGTGTCCGCCCAGCCCTTGTCCGCAAGCTGTTTCTGCCAGTTCTCGGACTGCACCATCTTTTCGATATCGGCCGTCACCTTGGCCTTTTGTTCATCCGACAGGCCCGGTGCTGCGGCAACCATGCGCCAGTTCTGCAATTCGACATCAAGCCCGGCCTCCTTCAGCGTCGGCGCATCCACACCCTCGACCCGCTCGGGTGCGGTCACGGCCAGCAGGCGAAGCGTGCCTGCCTTGATCTGCGCTTCGAATTCGCCCAGACCAGAAACACCCGCTGTCACCTGATTGCCGAGGATCGCGGCCAGAGCCTCACCACCGCCCGAATAGGCGATGTAGTTGATCTTGGTCGGATCGACCCCGGCGGCCTTGGCGATCAGGCCCACGGCGATATGGTCGGTCCCGCCGGCCGAGCCGCCGGCCCAGCTGACCGCGCCCGGATCGGCCTTGAGCGCTTCGACGAGGCCCGCCATGTCCTGGATGGGCGATGCGGCGGGAACGACGATGGCCTCATATTCGCCGGTCAGGCGGGCAATCGGGGTCACGTCCTTGAGCGAGACGGGGGCGTTGTTCGTCAGGATGGCCCCCACCATGACATAGCCGCCGACGATCAGCGTATCGGGATCGCCCTTGTTCTGGCTGGCGAATTGCGCAAGCCCGATCGTGCCGCCGGCGCCGGGCACGTTTTGCACCTGCACCGAGTTCGAGATGCCTTCTTCCTGCATCACGGTCTGCATGGTGCGGGCAGTCTGGTCCCAGCCACCACCGGGGTTGGCGGGCGCGATGATGGTGTAATCGGCCATGGCAGGCATGGCGACGGCGCCGGCAAACAGGCTGGCGAGAACGAATTGCTTCATGACATCCTCCGCAATGCGCCGGGTCGGCCATCGCCACCCGGTCGCTCAGGTCTTGTTTTTCTGGTCTATCCCCGGCCTCTCCCAAAGCACGGGGTTCCTCCTCTGGTCGGCGCTATCGGCCGGACCATCTATGGTTCGACCACAGGAACCTGTCATCGACCTGACGCCGCCTGAAAAATCTTCGCCCGGCGGTCTAACGGCCTGAAATCGCCTCGTTCCACCGCGCCAGCAGGCGGGCTCTGGTGGATTGGTCCAGATAGGCCAGAAGGCCCGGGCTGACCGGCACCGGCTTCAGGCGCAGCCCCGCCAGATCCTGCATCCCGCCTGCGGGCGATTGCTGCCCCGCGACCTCAAGACTGACCGCCGATAGCCGAAGCGTCCGTGACAGCAGGGTCTGCCCTTCGTTCGACATGAGATAGGCCAAGAATTCCGCGCCAAGATCCGGCCTCTTCGCCCCCGCAGGGATCAGTGCCACGCGCGAGACGACGACGGTGAAGTCGCGCGGCAGGATCAGCCCGAGGTCGGGATGCTGCCGGGCCCATTCCGCCGTGTAGGAACCCAGCAGGTTATATCCGATCGCCAGCCTGCCATCCGAAATCCGCTCCAGAAGTTCGCTTGTCGTCGGAAATTGCTGCACGCCCGCGCGTCCCATGGCAGCGACCACCTGCCAGATTCCGGGATACAGTTCCTGGTCGCGGGCCATGAACAGGTAGCCGACGCCCGATCTCGATATGTCGTAGGTGCCGATGCGGCCCTGCGCCTTGTCCGGGTTCTCAGCCATCCACCGCATGAGGTCGGCGCGGGTCGCGGGCGGATCGGCCTGCGCGAAACTGGGCCTGTGATAGGCAAAGACGGCCGGTTCGAACGTCAGGGCATAGGCCGTGTCGCGCCAATTCGCCCAGTCGGGCCAAGTTGGCGTGTCTGCCGTGACGACCGGCCGGGCATATCCATCATTGGCCAGCTTGACCTGTAGATCCATCGCCGAGGAAAAGGCGAAATCCGTCGTTCCGGTTCCGGCATCCGTCTCTTCGACAATCCGCCGGTGCAGATCACCGGTCAGCAGGTTTTCATACCGGATCGCTATTTCGGGATGCCGGCGCTGGAATGCGGACAGAATGATCTCGGCTCGATCATCGTCGAGCGAGGAATAGATCGAAAGTTCGGTATCCGTTTCACCCGAAGGCGCCGGAAACATGCGTGTCTGCGCTGCTGCGATGGCTGGAAGCAGTGCGAAAGCGACGGCGATGGCGGACAGGAGGGCTGACAGACGCATGGTCGCGCGAGATTGCCCGACCGCAAGCCCGTTCACAAGCTCTGCGCAGGGGGATAGGTTCGGCACATGGGGGAGGCACCGTGCGTATATTGCTGGTCGAGGACAATCTTTCGCTGGCCGAGGGGCTCTCGGCGCTGCTCAGGCAATCCGGCTATGCGCTTGATGTTGTGCATGACGGCGCCTCGGCCGAGGCGCTTGCCGCGGCCGAGAGCTTCGATCTGGTCATTCTCGACCTGAACCTGCCGCAGATGGACGGGTTGGAGGTGCTGCGGGCGATGCGGGCCCGGCGGAACCCGGCAGCGGTGATGATCCTGACCGCAAGAGGTGCGCCCGAAGAGCGGGTGCGTGGGCTCGATCTTGGTGCTGATGACTACCTGATCAAGCCCTTTGACATCGGCGAATTCGAAGCGCGAATCCGGTCATTGCTGCGCCGGCAGGTCGGAATGAAGACGGCGACCGTGAGCTTTGGCGGGCTCACCTTCGATCAGAGCAGTCGCAGCTTTGCCATCGGCGAACAGCTTCTGGACTTGCCTGCCCGCGAACGCGGCCTGCTGGAATTGCTGATCACCCGCGCCGGGAAGGTGGTGCCTCGCGAAACGATCGTGCAATCGCTGACCTCGCTCGAGGATGATCGGTCGGCCAATGCGATCGAGCAATATGTCAGCCGTCTGCGCAAGCGGCTCGCGCCTGCGGGGCTGACAGTGAGGACCGCGCGCGGCATCGGCTATTATCTGGATCGGGCAGCGTCCTGATGCGTGGTCGGCCGTTCTCGATCCGGCGGCGGCTTCTGGCATGGCTTCTCGTGGCGACGGCTGCATTCGGCGTGCTTGCCCTGATCGACACCTGGCGCGAAGCCGAACGGATGGCGAATGCACTGGCGGACAGGGTTCTTGCCGGCTCGGCCCTGGTCATCGCCGAACGCGCATCGCTCGATGAACGCGGCAGCATTGCGATCGAGATCCCGTACGGAGCACTCGAGATGCTCAGTTCAGCGGCGGAAGACAGGGTGTTCTATCGCGTCGACGGCCCTCCGGGCCTATTGGTGACGGGTTATCCCGACCTGCCGACATCACCCGCGGTGCAGGGGGGCGACGCGGCATTTTCGGACGGCCATTTCCGCGGCGAACCGGTCCGGGTGGCTAGCCTTGCACGCGCGGCATCGACCGGGATCGATGAGGTGCCCTTTGTCGTCACGGTGGCCGAAACCACAAGGGCAAGGGTCGAGCTGACACGCGCGATTCTCATGCGTTCGGCGCTGCGTCTTTCGCTGATGATCCTTGGGGCGGCCGTGATCGTCGGGATTGCCGTCACCGTTTCGCTGCGCCCCCTGTATCGCCTCGGCGAAGCGATCTCTGAACGAAGCCCCGGCGACCTGAGCCCGGTCGAGACACGTGTGCCCTCGGAGGTGCGCGGTCTGGTCAGGACGATCAATTCCTTCATGTCGCGGCTGAAGTCCGCGCTCGACGGTCTGCGAAACTTCACCGGCAATGCGGGACATCAGCTGAGAACTCCCTTGGCGGTGGTCCGGACCCAGCTTGCCCTT
The DNA here is from genome assembly GCF_031822435.1 of Paracoccus sp. MBLB3053. Taxonomy (NCBI): domain Bacteria; kingdom Pseudomonadati; phylum Pseudomonadota; class Alphaproteobacteria; order Rhodobacterales; family Paracoccaceae; genus Paracoccus; species Paracoccus aurantius. The sequence goes on from NZ_JAVQLW010000001.1 coordinate 1,337,681, forward strand.
GCCGCCCGGGCCTCGACCCTGGCCGAGGCGCAGGCTGCGGCGCGCAAGGGCGACACGGCCGTCGCACATGCCGAAAGGGTTCTTGCCCAGCTTCTGCTGCTGGCCAAGGTCGATGCAGCCTCGGGGCAGACACCCGACCCGATGGATCTTGTCGCATTCGCAAGAGCGCGGACGGCCGAGCAGATACCGGCTGCGGCCGAGGCAGGTATCGATCTGGGCTATGAGGGCGGAGATGATCCGGTCCTGGTGCTTGCCGAGCCCCTGCTGCTTGGCGAGGCGTTCCAGAACCTCGTTTCGAATGCGCTGCTGCATGCGGGGCGCAACAGCCTGGTCACCGTCCGGGTCCGTCGCGAAGACGGCAGCGCGATCCTTGAGGTCGAGGACGATGGACCGGGAATACCGGCAAAAGCGCGGGCGGCGGTCATTGGCCGTTTCGAGCGGGGCAGGACCGCCGGGCCGGGGATGGGCTTGGGCCTGCCGGTGGTCGAGGAAATCGCGGCGCTCTTCGGCGGAAGTCTCGGGCTTTGCGAGGGCGCTCAGGGGCAGGGGCTTTGCGCAAGGATACGCCTGCCCGAGTGGCGGATGTGACGCGAATTCCCGCTGATAGCGCAAAATCCGAAGATCAGACTTGCGTTTGGGGCATGGAGGCTCCATTTTCCCGGAATTCGCGCATCCGTGAATACAGTTTGGTGTCCGGGCCCCTCTGGCGAACGTGGCGGCACGTTCGTGATGTCGGCACCGATCTTTGACCAGCCGCCTGGATCTTTGTTCTTATCATGCAGGAAAGCAACCCTCTCGCGGGGGCCTCCGCGAATGGAGCCCACCCTCCGACGCTCAGCTATTTTCGCTGGTCCTTCATCGTCACGGCCATCGGCCTGGCGCTTGGGGCGGCCTTGGGATGGCAGTCCACGGGAACGATCGGCGGAACGCTGTCGATCTTCTTCATCTGCGCGGTCCTGGCCGTGCTGGAAATTTCGCTGTCCTTCGACAATGCCATCGTCAACGCCAACAAGCTGAAGGACATGACGCCGAAATGGCGGCATCGCTTCCTGACCTGGGGCATCATCATCGCCGTTTTCGGGATGCGGATCGTCTTTCCCCTGCTGATCGTGGTCATCGCCGCAAAGATCGGCCCGTGGGAAGCAATGGTTCTGGCGGCAAGCCAGCCAGATGAGTATTCGCGCATCATGCATGACGCGCACCTGCCGATCGCGGCCTTCGGCGGCACCTTCCTGATGATGGTTGGCCTGAGCTTCTTCTTCGATCATGAAAAGGATGTTCACTGGGTCCGCTGGCTGGAAGAGAAGATGCAGCATTACGCGACGATCCGCGGCATCGAGGTCGCGATCGTGCTTGTAACCGTGCTGATCTTTTCGCGCTTTCTTGGCGAGGCCGAATCCGAGATCTTCTTCCGCTCGGCTATCTGGGGTCTTTTGACCTTCCTTCTGGTCGAGGTTCTGGGCGGCTTGCTGGACAGTTCGCAGAAACAGACCCTGCATGCCGGCGCCAAGGGTGGTCTGGGCGCGTTCCTCTATCTCGAGGTGCTGGATGCGTCGTTCAGCTTCGACGGCGTCATTGGCGCTTTCGCGCTGACCCACAACCTGTTCATCATCGCGATCGGCCTGGGCATCGGCGCCATGTATGTGCGCTCCATGACCATCATGCTGGTCGAGCGCGGAACCTTGGCCGAATACCGCTTCCTTGAACACGGTGCCTTCTACGCAATCATCGCGCTTTCGATCATCATGTTCATCCAGCCGCTGATGCATATCCCCGAGGTGATCACCGGACTTGGCGGCGCAACGCTGATCGGCATCTCGTTCTGGTCATCGATCCGCTGGAACCGCAAGCGCGTCGCGACCGAGGCCTGAGACGCCGTAACCTGAATTCGAAGGCCGCTCTCTGACCGGGGAGCGGCCTTTTTGCTGCGCCTTTCGCCTTGGGGCTGGTATCCTTTCCAGGCCCTTCATTTTTATTGAACGAGTTCGGCCTTGCACAATCTTGCTGTCATTTCTGTCGCGCTCATTGCCATAGCTGCCCTGTTTCTCGCGTTCCGATGGCGCGGCGGATGGATGCCTCGCGGTGCGCTGGTGGGGGTAGCCGTCGCGGTGATTGCTGCAGGGCACGCCCAGCTTCGCTCGAAGACACCGGACCTGCCGGCCCATGATGACGGGGCGGACGTAAGGGCGCTTTACGATCAGCCGCGCAAGTTGCCGCAATCTCCGGTCAGGGTCTATCATCTTGGGCACAGCCTGGTGGGCCGTGACATGCCCGCGATGCTGGCCCAGTTGGCAGGCCACGAATACGCAATTCAGCTTGGCTGGGGCGCTGCACTGAGTGAGCACCTGGCAGGCCCCGAGGCAGTCGGCGGGTTCGAGGAAGAAAACGCGTCGCCGCACCACCGGGATCCGCATGAGGCACTCGAAAGCGGCGAATACGGCGCATTCGTGATGACCGAGATGGTGAGCCTGAGAGACGCGATCCTGTGGAAGGATTCGATCGCCGCCGCCGGGCAATGGGCTGCCGAGGCGGTTATGGCCACGCCCGACATCGAAGTCTTTCTGTATGAAAGCTGGCACGGTCTCGACGAATCGCCCGATTGGCTTACCCGTTTTCCGGACGATCTCGACCAACTCTGGAGCCAACTTCTGTGGTCCGCGACGCGCGCGGCAGGGCGGCCCGTCTGGCTGATCCCCGTGGGTCAGGTGCTGGCGAAACTGGTGGGCGAGGCCGAGGCGGGGGAGGGGATCGCCGAACTGCGACGCCGCCAAGACCTGTTTGCCCGCATGCCGGATGGCAGCCAGGACAATATCCATCCCAACGACCTTGGCGCCTATCTGGTCGCCTTGACCCATTACGCCGTGATCTATGGCAAGAATCCGATAGGGCTTCCGCACGAACTCCGGCGGGCAGACGGTTCGATGGCTAATGCGCCGTCGCCCGAACTTGCGCAAAGGATGCAGGAAATCGTGTGGGAGGTGGTCACGAGCCAGCCCCTGACCGGCCTGTGACGTGCCCAAGGATCCCCCTAGGGCACGGCTCAGTCTATTTTCCCTAGCCATTCCGTGATGGCACGGATCGCCTCGGGCTCGTCCAGAAACGGGATATGGCCGCGATCGGGAACTTCGGCAAAGACCATGTCGGGGCGGCGACGGCGCATCTCGGTCGCGACATCGCGCGAAAGCAGATCCGAATTTGCACCATGGATCAGTGCAAGCGGCAGGTCTCCGATCGCATCGAAAAGCGGCCACAGATCCACATCCGGGCCTTCGAACGCCGAGAGAAAGGATTCGCGCAATTCGGGGTCGTAATTGATGCGCAGCCCGTCATTCGTCTCGATATAGTGGCGCTGGACCTCGTCGAGCCACCTTCCTTCGGGGACGTTCGCGAATTCCGGCATCAGCTTGGGAAGCTTGCGGGCAAGGTCTTCGTAGCTGCGGGCGGCCGGATTGCGTCCGACATATTCCTTGATCTTTTCAAGACCTGGCCGATGCAGGATCGGGCCGACATCGTTCAGGCAGAGACCGTGCAGGCGGTTGGCGGCAGTCGCCGCCAGATACATGCCGATAATGCCGCCGCGCGAGGTGCCGATGATCGCGGCCTGTTCCAATTCAAGGTGGTTCAGAAGTTCGAGGACGTCGCGGGCTTCCTGCTGGACGGAATAAGTCGCCGCTCCGGTCCAGGCAGAGGCGCCACGACCGCGATAATCCGGGCGGATCAGGCGCACGCCGGGCAGATGGGGCGCGAGATAGTCGAAATCCCGCCCCGTTCGGGTCAGTCCGGGAAGCGCAAGGACCGCAAGCCCTTCGCCCTGATCGCGGTAAGCCAGCCTTGCTCCGTCATCTGCTGCGAAGTGGCGGACGTCCATCAGAGGTTTTCCGACTGAGGCATTCCCAGGACGTGGTAGCCGCCATCCACCATCACGGTTTCGCCTGTGGTGCAGGCCCCCCAGTCCGAGCAGAGCCAGACCGCCGTGCCGCCGATCGATTCCAGCGTCGCATTGGCGCGTAGCGGCGCGTTGGCCTCGGTGTGGCGGTAGGTCTTCCGCGCGCCGCCGATGGCCGCGCCCGCCAGCGTTTTCATCGGGCCGGGGCTGATCGCATTGACGCGGATGCCTTCGGGACCAAGGTCATTGGCAAGATATTTGACCGCACTTTCCAGCGCCGCCTTGGCTACGCCCATCACGTTGTAGAAGGGCGTCACCCGGTTCGAGCCGCCATAGGTCAGGGTCAGGATCGTGCCGCCCTCGGTCATCAGGGGACGCGCGCGACGCGCCACATCGACCAGCGAATAGCAGGAGATCGTCAGCGAATTCTTGAAATTCTCGCGCGAGGTGTCGACGAAACGGCCGGTCAGCTCGTTCTTGTCCGAGAAGGCGATGGCATGGACGACGAAGTCGAGCTTGCCCCAGCGTGCCTCGATCTGGCCGAAGGCTGCGTCGAGCGAGGCGTCATCGGTCACGTCCACGTCCAGCAGGAAATCCGAGCCGACACTTGCCGCCAGCGGTTCGACCCGCTTGCCGAAGGCATCCCCCTGATAGGAGAAGGCGAGTTCCGCGCCTTGTTCGGACAACGCCTTCGCGATGCCCCATGCGATCGAGCGATCATTCGCGACCCCCATCACGAGACCGCGTTTGCCCTTCATCAAATCCGACATGTGATCTTATCCGTTATATCTGGACAGCAGCATGGAGCCGTTCGTGCCACCGAAACCGAACGAATTCGTCATCACCGTGTCAAGCCCTGCATTTTCAACGAGCTTGGTCGCGATCTCGCCTTCATGGATCGCGGGGTCCAGCGTCTCGACGTTGATCGAGGGGGCGATGAAGTCGTTTTCCAGCATCAGGAGGCAATAGATCGCCTCTTGGGCGCCGGTCGCGCCCTGGCTGTGGCCGGTCATCGACTTGGTCGAGGAAATCAGCGGCGTGGAGCCTTCGCCAAACACGCGGCGGACGGCCTCAACCTCACCCACGTCACCGACGGGGGTCGAGGTGCCATGCGCGTTGATATATCCGACCTTGCGGTCCGCTGGCAGGGTTTCGAGCGCAAGACGCATGGCGCGCTCACCCCCTTCGCCCGAGGGGGCGACCATGTCATGGCCATCCGAGGTCGCGGCATAGCCCGTGACTTCGGCATAGATCTTGGCGCCGCGGGCTTTCGCGTGCTCAAGTTCTTCCAGCACGACGATGCCGCCGCCGCCCGAGATGACGAAGCCGTCGCGATTTGCGTCGAATGCGCGCGAGGCCTTTTCGGGCTGGTCGTTATACTTGGACGACATCGCGCCCATCGCGTCGAACAGGCAGCTGAGCGTCCAGTCCAACTCCTCGGCACCGCCCGCGAACATCACGTCCTGCCGGCCCATCGCGATCTGCTCGGCGGCATTGCCGATGCAATGAAGCGAGGTCGAGCAGGCCGAGGTGATCGAGTAGTTCACCCCCTTGATTCGGAACGCGGTCGAAAGGTTTGCCGAGATCGTCGAGCTCATGCATTTCGGAACCGCGAAGGGGCCGATCTTCTTGGGCGCGCCCGCGTTCAGTACGGTCTGATGCGCCGCGAACATGCTGGAAGTCGAGGGCCCCCCCGAACCGGCGATGAGCCCGGTGCGCGGGTTGACCACATCGCTTTCCTCAAGCCCCGCATCGGCGATGGCCTGCTGCATGGCGAGATAGCCGTAAGCAGCTCCTGGACCCATGAAGCGCAACACGCGCTTGTCGATGTGCTCCTTGGGGTCCAGTTTCACCGCGCCAGCAACCTGGCTGCGGAAACCGTATTGCTTCATGTCCTCATTCGCGGTGATGCCGGATTTTCCGGCCTTCAGCGAGGCAAGGACCTCGGAGGCATTGTTGCCGATGCTGGAAACGATGCCCAGACCAGTGACGACGACGCGGCGCATGGGGTTCTCCTGATTTCGGTGCGAAGTCAGCTTTCCGACAGCGCGACTTTCATGTCTTTGACTTGGTAGATGACTTCGCCATCGGCCTCGACGCGGCCATCCGCGACGCCCATGGTCAGGCGGCGCGTCTGCACGGCCTTGGTGAAGTCTACATAATAACGCAGCATCTTGCGATCCGGACGGACCATGCCGGTGAGTTTCACTTCGCCGACGCCAAGCGCGTAGCCACGCCCTGCCCAGCCGCGCCATCCAAGGTTGAACCCGGTCAGCTGCCACAGACCGTCAAGCCCGAGGCAGCCCGGCATGATCGGGTTGCCGGGGAAGTGGCACGAGAAGAACCACAGATCCGGGTTGATGTCGAATTCGGCGACGACATGGCCCTTGCCGTGCAGCCCGCCGTCGCCGGAAATATCGGTGATCCGGTCCATCATCAGCATGGGCGGTTCGGGCAGCTGCGCGTTTCCGGGTCCGAACAGCTCGCCACGGGCGCAGGCCAGCAGATCTTCCTTGTCAAAGGTGGTCCGGGTCATGGTCATGCGCTTCATATCTCCTTCGATCCGACGTGGCGTCATGGATATTGGCCGCATCGGGAAACCCGGCGCGAAATTTGGGGAGGGTCTATCATTCAGCCCGGTCAAGGCGCAAGTGCCCGAGCCTCATGCGCCTTTTCCGGGCATCCTCAGGCCGGGTTCAATTCAGAACCACTGCCCAGGTTCGATCAGGCCAAGATCCATGAGCTGCTGGGAATGCCAGCGGAAAGGGTGTGAGTTCCGCCAGGCGAAGGTTCGGATTTCCTCGCGGGATCCGGGATTTCGGGCCAGCGCCTTGGCAACTCTGAAGGAAGCGACGGCGGCGGTCAGGTTGTGATGCCAGGGACAGGCATATGTATTGTATTCCTCGACGTTCAGTCGGTGATCGGCATGAAGCTTCAGTCCCGGCTCGGTGCGGAAAAGCGCGATCCGGTCGATCCGGCGCCGGTCGGCGGGAACATGTTCCTCGAAGCGCCAGCGCAGCCCGCCATGAAAATCAAGCTGGCGTTCCAGGTGCTGACCGTCGCGATCCTTTCGGCCAAGCGCGAAATACCCCGACTTGTCCAGCATCGCCTCGTTCATGCTGACCGCGTCGGGGAAACGCGTAAGGTCTGCTGCGTAAAGGTCGATCACATAGGTCAGCATTCCCCGTCGGCGTTCCTCGGTATGGAATGCCAGCATTTCGCCGACGGTGCGGCTTTCGGCAAAGGGATAGAACAGGAATTCGGCGTTATAGCCGTAATAGATCCATGTATTCGCGGGGACTGCCTCGATGACCGCATTCACGGCCGTGACATGTGCGTTCGAACGGCGTGAGTCGTGCCTGAGGTTGACGATCCGTCCTTCGCTGCCCTCGGGAATGACATGGGCGGGCAGAGGTTCGGGCGACAGGGCAATAACCAGCTTGAAGCCGCATTTCAGGTGATGTGTCAGCGTCGGTCCGACTGCCACCCCGTCCTCGATCAGAAGAATTGCGATCGGCCCCTTCAGCACCTTTGTCGAAGGGGCGGACAGGAAATCCGCAAGCGGCTGAAAACTCATCTGTCGCCCCGTTCGCGCCGGCGCCCGGAACAAGGCGCATGGATGGTTGCAATCGCGATGCGGCTTGTAACCGTCTTGAGATCGAACATGAGCTTCTTGACCGGCACTGAGCTCTCCGTCGGGGGCTTGCAGCCAATCTATGGCACGCAGTTCGGGACATGGTAAAGCCATGTCGCAACCTGATGGCGAGCGATGCCGAGTTGTCGTGCAAGAGCCGCCTTTCTCGTGCGATTCCGGTTGAAAATGCGGGTTCACGCGACTATCTAACCGCGCAAACAATTTGGCCATACAAGGAAGACAGCCATAGCCCGCAGACCGCATAACGCTCCGCCCACCCGTGACACCGGCCCCCGCGTCAATGAGCGCATCCGCGTCGCCGAGATCCGACTGATCGGACCCGAAGGCGAAAATATCGGTGTCGTGCCGCCCGCCCGCGGTCTGGAGCTTGCACAGGAAGCCGGGCTGGATCTTGTCGAGATTTCGCCGAATGCCACGCCGCCGGTCTGCAAGATCATGGACCTTGGCAAGTTCAAGTACGAACAGCAGAAGCGCGAAGCCGAGGCCCGCAAGAAGCAGAAGATCATCGAGATCAAGGAAATCAAGTTCCGCCCCGGTACTGATACCCATGACTACGACGTGAAGATGCGCTCGGTCCTGAAGTTCCTGGAAGGCGGCGACAAGGTGAAGATCACCCTGCGTTTCCGTGGCCGTGAAATGGCTCACCAGCAGCTTGGACTTGAGCTTCTGCACCGTGTCGCCGCCGATGTCGGCGAAGCCGGCAAGGTGGAATCGATGCCCAAGCTTGAAGGGCGTCAGATGGTCATGATGATCGCGCCGCGCTAGGCGCGACGGAACTCTACGGGACAGCGCATGTCGTCTGAAGTCACCATTCTGGTTCTTCGCGAACCGGGCGCCGATACGGCGCTGCCCCTTCCTGAATACCAGACCTCCGGTTCCGCGGGTGCAGACCTGCGGGCCGATCTTGGCGGGAACGAGCTTGTGCTCGAGCCCGGCCAGATCAGTCTTGTTCCCACCGGGCTGCGGGTGCAGATCCCGGAAGGCTACGAGATGCAGATCCGTCCCCGCTCGAGCCTGGCGCTGAAGCATGGCGTGACCCTGCCCAACACGCCCGGCACTATCGACAGCGACTATCGGGGTCCGCTTGGCGTGATCATGATCAATCTGGGTCGGCAGCCCTATGCGATCCAGCATGGCGAGCGCATTGCCCAGGCGGTGATCGCACCGGTCACCCGAGCCCGATATGTCATGGCCGAGGTGCTGGGCGAAACCGCACGCGGGGTCGGCGGTTTCGGCTCGACCGGCCGGGCCTGACTTCGATGATCGTTCTGCTGCTGATGGCTGCCGTGCTTGTCGCGGGGGCGGTATTCGGCATGCCAAGACATCGCATATGGGCGGCGATCGGGGGGCTGTGGCTTGCGGCGCTGGCAGTGCTTTTCATTTCACCCGGATCTTGGGCAGCGAGGCTTGCAGGCGACGATCTGCGCTACTGGCTGATCGGCGGAGCTTTCGCGGCGCTGGTGATCGGCTATCGTGCCATCTTGCGTCAGTTGCACAGGAAGGCGATCCCCTTGCCGGAAGTCAGCCAGGACAGCACCGCGCGATCAGGTCCGCTGAGCGATGCCGAACTTGACCGCTATGCCCGCCATATCGTCCTGCGGGAACTTGGCGGGCCCGGGCAGGCCGCGCTGCGTCGGGCGCGTGTTCTCATCGTGGGTGCGGGCGGTCTTGGGGCGCCGACCTGCCTTTATCTCGCAGCTGCGGGTATCGGACGGATTACCCTTGCCGACGACGATCATGTCAGCCTGTCCAACCTTCAGCGTCAGGTCATCTTTCGGGCCTCGGATGCCGACCGCCCCAAGGCCGAAGCCGCGGCTGAAGCGATGCGCGCGCTCAATCCTCATGTCTCTGTCACTCCGCTGAACCGGCGCATCAGCGAAGGCGACGCGGCCCTGATCGCCGAACATGATCTGGTGATCGACGGAACGGATACGTTTGCGGCCCGACAGGCTGTCAATTCCGCCTGCGCTGCGGCCGGCGTGCCGCTGGTAGCCGGCGCCATTGCGCAATGGGAAGGGCAGGTGACCGTCTGGGACCCCAAGCGTGGCGCACCCTGCATGGCCTGCATCTTTCCCGAGGCACCGGCGGCGGGACTTGCCCCGGCCTGCGCCGAGGCCGGCGTCGTCGGTCCGCTGCCGGGCATCATCGGCAGCATGATGGCGCTTGAAGCGATCAAGATCCTTGCATCAGCCGGTGAGCCCTTGCGTAGCCGGATGATGATCTTCGACGGGCTTTGGGGCGAGAACCGCGTCATGAAACTCGCCCGGCGAAGCGATTGCCCAATCTGCGGCTCTGGACATTTCCCACAAGGGTGAAACACTCGCGGGCAACTGAACAGGAGGCCCGCATGAACCCCGAACTGACCAATTGGACCGGCCCATTGGGGCTTCCACGCTTTGACCTGATCCGGGACGAGGAATTTGCCCCTGCTTTCGAGGAATGCCTCAAGCTGGCGGGCGATGCGGTCGAAGCGATTGCTGCAAATCCCGAACCTCCCAGTTTCTCCAACACAGTCGCCGCACTCGAGACAGCAGAAGAGCCTTTGAACAGGCTTTGCGCGGTTTTCTACAATCTGGCCGGCACGGATTCGAACCCCGCGCGCGAAGAACTGCAGCGGCAATTCGCCCCCCGGCTTGCCGCCCATGGCAGCAAGGTCAGCATGGACCCGCGGCTGTTCGACCGGGTCGAGGCGGTCATGCAGGACAAGGATGCCTTGTCGCCCGAAGACCGCCGCCTGACGGAACTGACGCTGCGGGGCTTGCGCCGTTCGGGCGCTGGCCTGACCGGGGATGCGCGCGAACGCATGGCTGCGATCCGCGAACGGCTGGCGGTTCTTTCGACGGATTTTTCGCAGAACGTGCTGACGGACGAACGCGACTTCACCATGGCGGTGGCCGATGCTGAGCTTGGGGGCCTGCCCGATTGGCTGCTTCGCGCGATGCGGGCGGCGGCGCGCGAACGTGGCCTGCCGGGACAGGTTGTGACGTTGAACCGCTCGTTGATCGTGCCTTTCCTTGAACATGCCCAAAGCCGCGCCCTGCGCGAGCTGGCGTGGCGGGCCTGGACGGCGCGCGGCAATGGCTCTGGGGCAGGGGGTGAGGCGACAGACAATCGCCCGATCGCGGCCGAAATCCTGAAGCTGCGGCATGAGCGGGCCCAGCTCCTGGGTTATCCGGATTTCGCGAGCTACAAGCTTGAGCCCGAGATGGCGGCGCGTGCCGAGAATGTCGAGGCCCTGCTGACCGAGGTCTGGCAGGCGGCGCGCGGCCGCGTCGAATCCGATGGCCGCAAGCTGACCGAAATGCTGAATGCCGATGGCATAAACGGGGCGCTCGAACCCTGGGACTGGCGTTACTATGCCGAGCGCCGGCGTCAGGCCGAACACGACCTGGATGAGGCCGAGATCAAGCCTTACCTCACGCTCGATGCGATGATCGGGGCGGTGTTCGACACGGCGCAGCGGCTTTTCGGGCTGGAGATGCGCGAGTTCAGCGCCCCGCTCTGGTCGCCGGATGTCCGCGCCTGGGAAATCACGCGTAATGGTCAGCAGATGGCCGTGTTCCTCGGGGATTTCTTTGCACGGCCCAGCAAGCGGTCGGGTGCCTGGTGTTCGTCGCTTCGCCAGCAGCACAAGATCGGCAGCGGGCAGCGTGCCATCGTGGTGAATGTCTGCAACTTCACGCCTCCGGAAGAAACCGGCGCACCGGCCTATCTGAGCTGGGACGATGCCCATACGCTGTTCCATGAATTCGGCCACGCCCTGCATCACATCCTGTCGGATGTTGGGTGGCCGTCGATATCGGGTACTTCGGTCGCGCGGGATTTCGTCGAACTGCCAAGCCAGCTTTTCGAGCACTGGCTGGAACAGCCCGAGGTGCTGGACCGTCATGCGCGACACGCCGTGACCGGCGAGCCAATGCCGGCCGCCCTGCGTGATCGGATTCTGGCTGCGCGCAATGCCGATCAGGGTTTCGCCACGACCGAGTATCTGGAAAGCGCCCTTGTCGATCTGGCCTTCCACCGGGGTGAGCCGCCCGCCGATCCGATGGCGAGGCAGGCCGAGGTCCTTGCCGACCTGGGTGCGCCGAAGGCGATTCCGATGCGTCATGCCACGCCGCATTTCGCGCATGTCTTCTCGGGCGACGGCTACTCGGCGGGCTATTACAGCTACATGTGGTCCGAGGTCATGGACGCGGATGCGTTCGAGGCGTTCATGGAAAAAGGCGACGCTTTTGACCCTGAAACGGCGCGTCGGCTCGAGCAATGGATCCTCTCAAAGGGGGATTCTTTACCCGCAGATGAACTTTGGTTGAAATTCAGGGAACGAAAACCGGGGGTTCACGCTTTGTTGAAAGGACGCGACCTTCTGGATGTTGCTTCCTGACTCAACGGGAGAAACGAGATGAAAAAGACCCAAGTTCTTCTTGCCGTGGCCGCGGTTGCTGCTCTGGGCGGTCTGGCCGCCTGCGATCAGATCGCGCCTGCGAAGCCCGGCCCGACTCCGGGCCCGGTCGCACAGTCGAGCGCCTTGAACGGCACCTATAACCTGCTTCAGTCGCATTGCGGCGATACGACCAGCGACAAGAGCCTTGTGATTGACGGCAACAAGTTCATCTTCCCAGGTGCCACCTGCACGGTCGCGGGCTCGGACAAGCAGGTCGATCGGACCCGCGTCACGCTTGCATGCGAGGGTTCGCCGGCTGCCGGCAACCGCGTCGTAGACCTGCAGACCCGGCCCGATGGCACGCTTCGCCTGACCGAGGATTCGATCACGCTGACCTATTTCCAGTGCATGAAGGCGACGGCAAGTTCCAGCGCGCTGGCCGGCCAGTCGATGTGAATGCCGTCGCGCATGGCAAAAAGAGGGTCGCCTGAAGGCGGCCCGAAACTTTCCAAGAACGGTTAGTCCCTGATCTCGTCGGGATCGACCCCCCAGATTGTCGTCTTCAGGACCCAGCCCTTTTCCCCGCCCCCAGAGACGCGGCACCAATCGACGGTGCATTCATGCAGGCGGACGATGGCGCCTGCCTCGGCGCGGGCGACGACATTCGAACGTTCGTCGGGCTTTGCCAACAGCTCGAGCATATCCTTTTGCACGATCGCGGTTCGGACACCCGACAGCAGGGAATAGTGCACCCACCCGCCTGCGCCGTCCTGATCCACCACCCGACGCCAGTGACCGAATTCGGCAACGACACGCAAGGGCATGCCCGCATGGCGGAACACCCAGTCGATCCGGTGTGACAGGCTCGGGCCACGCCGGGCATTGCCCTCGCCCCCCTTAAGGCTGACATATCGCGGAATGGGCAGGTTCGTCACCGCGCCGCGCGTCGGGTCCCTTTCCCCGTCGCGATGGCGACTGATTTCCGCATCAGCGGAAACGCCCGGGATTTCCTTGGCCGCAAGCGCCTCGCCTGGGTCGGTCGCCTGGGCCAAGGCTGCGCCCGCGATGCATGTCCATAGGGCCAAGGCTGTTGTCCCCGGCCAAACATGTCTGTGAAACATCTGCCCGTCCTGTCCTTCCGGGGTCTTGTGCCTGCCCCTCAACGAAGGCACTTTGCCAAAAGCCGCCTCATATGGGAAGACGGCTCGAAGGGCAGGAGGGGCGCGATGTCGGGAACCGGTTCGGTGCGCACGCGGCTGAAGGTAACGGTCACTCGGCGGCTTCCCGAGGCAGTCGAGACTCGGATGTCCGAATTGTTCGATGTCTCGCTGAGCGTGGAAGATCGGAAGATGTCGCGCGGTGAGCTTGTCGCCGCCATGCAGGCAAGTGACGTTCTGGTGCCCACCGTCACCGACCGGATCGACGCGGAAATGCTGGCCGATGCGGGCGATCGCCTTCAGCTTATCGCGAATTATGGCGCCGGGGTGGACCATCTGGACGTCATCGCCGCGCGCCAGAGGGGGATCCATATCTCGAACACGCCGGGCGTGGTGACCGAGGATACGGCGGACATGACCATGGCCCTGATCCTCGCCGTGACCCGCCGCATGCCTGAAGGCATGGCCGAGATGCAGGAGGGGCGCTGGAAGGGCTGGTCGCCCACAAGCCATCTGGGCGGGCGGATCGGTGGACGGCGGCTCGGCATCCTGGGCATGGGGCGGATCGGCCAGGCGGTCGCGCGCCGCGCCCGCGCCTTTGGCATGCAGGTGCACTACCACAATCGCAGGCGTCTGCGCGCCGAGATCGAAACGGCGCTTGAGGCGACCTGGTGGGAAAGCCTGGACCAGATGCTGACGCGCGTGGATATCGTCAGCGTGAATGCACCGCATACACCCGCGACATTCCACCTGCTGAATGCAAGACGTCTCAAGCTGCTCAAGCCGACAGCGGTCATCGTGAACACATCGCGCGGCGAGGTGATCGACGAGAACGCGCTGACCCGCATGTTGCGCGCGGGCGAAATCGCGGGCGCGGGGCTGGATGTCTTCGAACACGGCCACGAGATCAATCCCCGGCTGCGTGAGTTGCCGAATGTCGTGCTTTTGCCACATATGGGTTCGGCCACCGTCGAGGGCCGCGCCGAGATGGGCGAAAAGGTGATCATCAACATCAAGGCTTTCGCCGATGGTCATATCCCACCGGATCTTGTTCTCCCTTCGATGCTTTAGCGCTGGACCGGACCGAAATCGCCCGAATGGTGTGATTGGGCGGTATGAGCCACGAACCATTTCGGAAACCTCTGCTATTCAGCCAGCGCCCTGACGCAGGCTGGCCAGGCGTTCGTCCAACTCGCCATGCAGGCTTTGTCGCTCGTCCGGGGACAGAAAGGCGCCCAACTCGACCTCGCGCTTGCCATCGGTCAGGACCAGGTATTCCTCGACCGGCCCGTTGCTGCGCAGCGCGATGCGGACCCAATAGGGATTGGTCCGCCAGACCCGGTCCGGCTGGCCGGGGTCCGAGCGAGTGAGGACCAGGCGGCCGTGCGTCAACTCCATCACCTCGCGGATGGCGGCGGTGCGATAGCTGCGCTCGATCGCTTGCCACAGTGCCCAGATCACGATCAAGGCGAATGGCAGAAGCCCCCAAAGCACGGCCGAGCCAAGAACGGCAAGCATGGGCAAGGCCAACCCCGCGGCCGTCAGGGCGATGACCCAGACGAAGCCCTTGCGCGGGAGCGAGCGATAAGGCCAAGCCTCAAGCCGGAATGAAACGGCCCCGGAGTGATCCGGGGCCGTATCTATCCATTCATAAGGCATCCGCGATCAATGCGCGGGGCTGCGATCCCAATCCTCGCGCTTGGGCAGCGTTTCGAACGTGTGTTCCGGCGGCGGCGAGGGCAGGGTCCATTCCAGCGTGTCGGCATGCTCGTTCCAGTAATTCGGCACGTGGACGCGCTTGCCGGCGAAGAGCGTGTAGAACACGATGCCGATGAAGAACAGGAACGACGCGAACGAGATATACGCGCCGATCGACGAGATGTTGTTCCAGAACGCGAACTCGACCGGGTAGTCGATATAGCGTCGCGGCATGCCCTGACGGCCCAGGAAGTGCTGCGGGAAGAAGATCAGGTTCGAACCGATGAACATGGTGAAGAAGTGCACCTTGCCCGCCCATTCAGGATATTGACGGCCAGACATCTTGCCGATCCAGAAATAGACCCCGGCGAAGATCGCATAGACTGCGCCCAGCGACATCACGTAATGGAAATGCGCCACGACGTAATAGGTGTCATGATAGACGCGGTCCAGCGGGGCCTGCGACAGCACGACGCCGGTGACGCCCCCGACGGTGAACAGGAACAGGAAGCCGAAGGCCCAGAGCATCGGTGTCTTGAACTCGATCGAGCCGCCCCACATCGTCGCGATCCACGAAAAGACCTTGATGCCTGTAGGAACGGCGATCGTCATCGTGGCCAGCATGAAATAGGCCTGCTGGGTCAGCGACATGCCCACGGTGTACATGTGGTGGGCCCAGACGACGAAACCCAGGATGCCGATTGCCGCCATCGCCAGAACCATCGGCAGGTAGCCAAAGATCGGCTTTCTCGAGAAGGTCGAGATGACGTGGCTGATGATGCCGAAGCCCGGCAGGATGATGATATAAACCTCGGGATGGCCGAAGAACCACAGGATGTGCTGGTAGAGGATCGGGTCGCCGCCCCCTGCCGGATCGAAGAAATGGGTACCGAAGTTGCGGTCCATCAGCAGCATGGTGATCGCGCCGGCCAGAACCGGCAGCGACAGCAGGATCAGCCAGGCGGTGATGAAGACCGACCAGGCAAACAGCGGCACCTTGAACAGCGTCATGCCAGGCGCGCGCATGTTCAGGAAGGTTGTGATGATGTTGATCGCGCCAAGGATCGAGGATGCGCCCGAAACGTGCACTGCAAAGATCGCAAGATCCATCGAGTAACCGCTTTCGGTCGTGGAAAGCGGCGGATAAAGCACCCAACCCACCCCGGAGCCGGGCTGGTCGCTTCCCCCCGGAGCGAGCAGCGAGGCGATGCCAAGGCAGACGCCGCAGACATACATCCAGTAGCTGAGGTTGTTCAGTCGCGGGAAGGCCATGTCCGGCGCACCCAGATGCAGCGGCATGAAGTAGTTCCCGAAACCGCCGAACAGCGCAGGAATGACCACGAAGAACATCATCAACACGCCGTGATAGGTGATCATGACGTTCCACAGATGGCCGTTGGGCGTGCATTCGCTGGCCGAATCGGCAATGAAGCGCGCGCCTTCAAGACACATGTACTGCACGCCCGGGTGCTGCAGCTCCATCCGCATGTAAACGGTGAAGGCAACCGAGATCAGGCCGACGACGCCGGCCGTGAACAGGTACAGGATGCCGATATCCTTGTGGTTTGTAGACATGAACCAGCGGGTGAAGAAGCCGCGGGTGTCATGATGGTCTCCGTGGCCGTGAACGGCTGCGTCTGCCATGCTGAACTCCCTAAACATGCGCGGGCCGGCCGTTCGGGCCGACGGACTCGGCTAAAGTTCTAGAACACAAAATTTCACCGGGCAATCGCGGTGGCTCGTGCCTTTGGGGCCTAAAGGGGCGCCAAGTGAAGCTCGGGACGCCCCTGTTGCAGGACCGCGACAGGTTGCCGGTTCAGTTGGTTGCCGGTTTCTCGGCTGCATCGCCCGCCGAAGCGGCGCCCGCATCGGGAGAGTGCTGCGCAAGGAATGCAACCACATCCGCCTGGTTCTTGGCCATCTTGAAGGTCATCTTGGTCTTGAGCGACGGATCTCCGACCTTCTCTTCGACATATTTGTTCGGGTCGGTGATGTATCCGGCCAGGTCTTCCGTCGTCCAGACCTCACCAGCCTCGCCCAGTTTCACGAGGGCGTCGGAATATTTGAACCCTTCCTGGCTGCCGGCCTTGCGCCCAACGATGCCATAAAGATTCGGCCCGACCTTGCCGCCCTTGACGACATCCGTGCCATCCGGCGACTGGATCATGTGGCAGGCCTTGCATTTACGGAACTCTTTTTCGCCGTTGGCGGCGTCGCCCATGTCCTGCGCCATGGCCGGCAGGGCAAATGCGACGGCGGCAAGAGTGGCGTAGATGCTGGTCTTCATGGCATTCCCTCTGGGTCGTTTCCGAACAATGGATGGGACCTCTCCCTCCCTGTCAAAAAGGGCTAGCATGGGTCAACAAGGCTGAATACCGGCAAAAGGTCGCAGGTTTCGCGAAGGTGAATGTGCTGCGGGAATAAAATCAGCCCTGAATGGGCGGGAAGCTTTGCAAAAATGTCCGCTTGAGGGCCACGTCCAGATCCTCCATCCCGACCGGATGCCCCAGATCGACAAGACTGGTCACCCCATGACCGGCGATTCCGCAGGGAACGATGCCGGCGTAATGCGAGAGGTCAGGTTCGACATTGATCGAGATGCCGTGAAAGCTGACCCATTTGCGCAGCTTGACGCCTATCGCGGCGATCTTGTCCTCGCGCATCGAGCCGTCGGGCAGCGGCGCCTTGTCGGGCCGCGCGATCCAGACACCGACACGGCCTTCGCGGATCTCGCCCTTGAGGTTGAATTCGGCGAGCGAGTCGATCACCCAGCTTTCCAGCGCCTGCACGAATGAACGTATGTCGCGCCCGCGCCGGTTCAGGTCCAGCATGACATAGACGATGCGCTGGCCCGGCCCGTGATAGGTATATTGCCCGCCGCGCCCGGCGGCATGGACCGGAAATCGCGCGTCGAGCAGGTCCGAGACCTTGGCGCTGGTCCCTGCGGTGTAAAGCGGCGGATGCTCGACCAGCCAGATCAGCTCATCGGCCTCGCCGGCATGGATCGCTGCGGCGCGCGCCTCCATGAAGGCGACGGCGTCCTGATAATCGGTGAGTCCGGGGGCAGTGATCCATTCTGTCATGGCTCGCCATTTGGCTGCAATGCGGACGAGGCGCAAGAGGGGCTGCGGAAGATGAATTCCGCTCAACATCATTCTGCGGATGTTGAATTTCACTAATTGGACCTGAACCCCTATATAGACGGCTCAAACCAGCCCGGATTCTGCCATGACCCTGCCTCTTTCGCCCGTTTTTGACGCCATCCGCGCTGCCGCGCGGGAACGCATCCTGATCCTTGACGGGGCGATGGGCACGCAGATCCAGCAGCTGGGCTTCAGCGAGGATGATTTCGTCGGCCATGGCGGCGGTTGCGGATGCGGCTGTCACCCCCCCGCGCCGGGCGAACATCCGCAAAAGGGCAATAACGACCTTCTGATCCTGACCCAGCCCGAGGCGATCGAGGACATCCATTACCGCTATGCCAAGGCGGGCGCCGATATCGTCGAGACGAACACCTTTTCGTCCACGACCATCGCGCAGGCCGATTACGGCATGGAGCATGCGGTCTATGACCTGAATTTCCACGGCGCGCGCCTTGTCCGCCAGGCGCTGGATCGCGCCACGGCCGAGGATGGCCGTCCGCGCTGGGTCGCGGGCGCGCTGGGCCCGACCAACCGCACCGCCTCGATCAGCCCGGATGTGAACAATCCGGGCTACCGCGCGGTGACCTTCGACCAGCTGCGCATCGCCTATGCCGAGCAGATCCGCGGGTTGATCGATGGCGGCGCGGATATGATCCTGATCGAGACGATCTTCGACACGCTGAACGCCAAGGCCGCGATCTTCGCCTGCGAAGAGGTCTTTGTCGAAAAGGGCCTGCGCCTGCCGGTGATGATCTCGGGGACGATCACCGACTTGTCGGGCCGCACGCTTTCGGGCCAGACGCCGACCGCCTTCTGGTATTCCGTGAACCATGCGCAGCCGCTGACCATCGGGCTGAACTGCGCCCTTGGCGCCGAGGCGATGCGCCCGCACCTGGCAGAGCTTTCGGGCGTCGCCGATACGCTGATCTGCGCCTATCCCAATGCCGGCCTGCCGAACGAGATGGGCCAATATGACGAGAGCCCCGAGGACATGGCCCGCCAGGTCGCCGAATTCGCGCGCGAGGGGTTGGTCAATATCGTCGGCGGTTGCTGCGGCTCGACGCCCGAGCATATCGCCGCCATCGCCCGCGCCGTGGCCGAGATCCCGCCCCGCGCCTTGCCCGAGATCGAGCCGCGCCTGCGGCTGTCGGGCCTCGAGCCCTTCGTCAAGACCGACGACATTCCCTTCATCAACGTCGGCGAGCGTACCAACGTCACCGGGTCCGCGAAATTCCGCAAGCTCATCACCAATGGCGATTACGCGGCGGCGCTGGATGTTGCCCGCGACCAGGTCGAGAACGGCGCCCAGATCATCGACGTCAACATGGACGAGGGCCTGATCGATTCGAAGCAGGCGATGATCGACTACCTGAACCTGATCGCGGCGGAACCCGATATTGCCCGCGTGCCGGTGATGATCGACAGCTCGAAATGGGAGGTGATCGAGGCCGGGCTGAAATGCGTGCAGGGCAAGGCCGTGGTGAACTCGATCTCGCTGAAGGAAGGCGAAGAGCAGTTCCTCAAGCAGGCCGATCTGTGCCGCCGCTACGGCGCGGCGGTCGTGGTCATGGCCTTCGACGAGACGGGCCAGGCCGATACCGAGAACCGCAAGGTCGAGATCTGCACCCGCGCCTATGAGCTCTTGGTCAACAAGGTCGGCTTCCCGCCCGAGGACATCATCTTCGACCCGAACATCTTCGCTGTCGCGACCGGGATCGAGGAGCATGACAATTACGGCCTCGACTTCATCGGCGCGACGCGGCGCATCACCCAGTCGCTGCCCCATGTCCATATCTCGGGCGGGGTCTCGAACCTGAGCTTCAGCTTCCGCGGGAACGAACCGGTGCGCGAGGCGATGCATGCCGTGTTCCTGTACCACGCCATTCAGGCGGGCATGGACATGGGCATCGTCAATGCGGGCCAGCTGGCGGTCTATGACCAGATCGACGCGGACCTTCGCGAGGCCTGCGAGGATGTCGTTCTGAACCGCAAGCCCGTCAAGGGCGGCACGGCCACGGAAAACATGCTCGACATCGCCGAGCGGTTCCGTGGCGAGGGAGGCGCGAAGGCCCGCGAGAAGGACCTGACCTGGCGCAGCTGGCCGGTGAACAAGCGGCTCGAGCACGCGCTGGTCAACGGCATCACCGAATACATCGACGAGGATACCGAGGAAGCCCGCCTCGCCGCCGAGCGCCCGCTGCATGTCATCGAAGGTCCGCTGATGGACGGGATGAACGTGGTCGGCGACCTCTTCGGCTCGGGCAAGATGTTCCTGCCGCAGGTGGTGAAATCCGCCCGCGTGATGAAGCAGGCCGTCGCCCATCTGCTGCCCTTCATGGAAGAGGAAAAGGCCGGGCAGGGCGGCTCGATGAGCGCCGGCAAGGTGCTGATGGCGACCGTCAAGGGCGACGTCCACGACATCGGCAAGAACATCGTCGGCGTCGTCCTCGCCTGCAACAATTACGAGATCATCGACCTTGGCGTGATGGTCCCGGCGACGAAGATCCTCGAGGTCGCCAAGGCCGAAAAGGTCGATATCATCGGGCTGTCCGGGCTCATCACCCCCTCGCTTGACGAGATGGTGCATGTCGCCTCGGAAATGGAGCGCGAGGGCTTCGACATCCCGCTGCTGATCGGCGGCGCGACGACCTCGCGCGTGCATACGGCGGTCAAGATCCACCCGCGCTATGCCAAGGGCCAGACCGTCTATGTCACCGATGCGAGCCGCGCGGTCGGCGTGGTCGGCAACCTGCTCTCGGGGCAGAAGACCGCCTATGTCGACAATATCCGCACCGAATATGCCGATGTCGCGAACAAGCATGCCCGCGCCGAGGCGGAAAAGAAGCGCCTGCCGCTGGCCTCGGCCCGCGACAACGCGGTCGCGATCGACTGGTCGGGCTTCGCGGCCAAGACCCCGGAATTCCTCGGGTCAAGGGTGATCGAGGATTTCGACCTGGCCGAGATCGCGCGCTATATCGACTGGACCCCGTTCTTCCAGACCTGGGAGCTGAAGGGCGTCTATCCCCGCATCCTCGAGGATGAGAAGCAGGGCGAGGTGGCGCGCCAGCTCTTTGCCGATGCGCAGGCCATGCTCAAGCGCATCATTGACGAGAAATGGTTCCAGCCCCGCGCCGTGATCGGCTTCTGGCCGGCGAACCGGATGGGCGACGATATCCGCCTGTTCACCGGCGAGGATCGCGAACAGGAGCTCGCGACGCTCCATACCCTGCGCCAGCAGGTCCATAAGCGCGACGGCCGCCCGAATGTCGCCATGGCCGATTTCGTCGCCCCCGAAGGCATGCGCGACTATGTCGGCGGCTTCGTGGTGACCGCCGGCGGCGAGGAGCAGGCCATCGCCGACCGCTTCAAGGCGGCGCATGACGATTTCTCGGCCATCCTGGTGCAGGCCCTTGCCGACCGCTTCGCCGAGGCGCTGGCCGAGATGATGCATGAGCGCGTGCGCAAGGATTACTGGGGCTATTCCGACGAGGCCTTCTCGCCCGAGGAGCTCATCGGCGAGCCCTATCCCGGCATCCGTCCCGCGCCGGGCTATCCCGCCCAGCCCGATCACACGGAAAAGACCACGCTCTTCCGCCTGCTCGACGCGACGGCGGCGACCGGGGTGGAGCTTACCGAATCGATGGCGATGTGGCCGGGGGCCTCGGTCTCGGGTCTCTATATCGGCCATCCCGAGGCCTATTACTTCGGCGTCGCCAAGGTCGAGCATGACCAGGTGCTGGACTATGCCGCGCGCAAGGGCATGACGGTTGCCGAGGCCGAGCGCTGGCTTGCCCCGATCCTGAACTACATTCCGCAAGCGGCCGTCGCGGCGGAATGAAAAAAGGTTTGCGGAGGATGCAAAAGACCCCTTTTCATCCCCCGCGCAACCGTCTAAGAGGCGCTTGCTACGAAGATGCGGTCGTGGCGGAATTGGTAGACGCGCAGCGTTGAGGTCGCTGTTCCCTAACCGGAGTGGAAGTTCGAGTCTTCTCGACCGCACCAAGCACCGAAAGCCGCGCAACCTGACCGGGTTGCGCGGCTTTTGACTTTTCGCGATCCCGACATATGCGACATAATGATGGCACCGACGCGACGGGCCGGCCTTGGCAATGCGCGTTCTGCAATGTGATGCGCGAGGCGCAGGCAATCGTCGCTCCGTCACCTCGCAGCAATTCCTGTTCTTGTTAAAAGACTTGCGCTTGGCTTCGTTATTTCGGCCTGCCGCGAAGCGTGCTTCTGGTGACGGCGCATGCTTGATTTGGCAGCAGCCTCCAAGCACTGCCCAAGATGTGCACATGTCAGTTGCAATCTTCCGCTGCCGCCGCGTAGGCTCAAGTCGCGGAAACAAGAACCACAGAAAACAGGGAGCCCCGCACTTGGCAATCGCAGCCGGTAACGACGCTTTCGTCGCCTTCGACCATGTCCAGAAAAGCTATGATGGCCAGACCCTTGTCGTTAAGGATCTGAACCTCAATATCGGCAAGGGCGAGTTCCTGACCATGCTTGGCCCTTCGGGCTCGGGCAAGACCACATGCCTCATGATGCTCGCGGGTTTCGAGACCGCGACGCATGGCGAGATTCGCCTGAACGGGCAGAACATCAACGACGTGCCGCCGCACAAGCGCGGCATCGGGATGGTGTTCCAGAGCTACGCGCTTTTCCCGCACATGACGGTGGGCGAGAACCTTTCCTTTCCCCTTGAGGTGCGCGGTCTGAGCTCGGCCGAGCGCAATACGCGGGTCGCGCGGGCGCTCGACATGGTGCAGATGTCGAAATTCGCGAACCGCCGCCCTGCACAGCTTTCGGGGGGCCAGCAGCAACGGATCGCGCTTGCCAGGGCGCTGGTCTTCGACCCGGAGCTCGTGCTGATGGATGAGCCGCTGGGCGCGCTCGACAAGCAGTTGCGCGAGCATATGCAGTACGAGATCAAGGCCTTGCATGACCGTCTGGGGATCACGGTGGTCTATGTGACCCACGATCAGGGCGAGGCGCTGACCATGTCGGATCGCATCGCCGTCTTCAATGACGGCCGGATCCAGCAGCTTGCGCCGCCTTCGGTGCTTTACGAACAGCCCGAGAACAGTTTCGTCGCCGGGTTCATCGGCGAAAACAATGCCCTCGCCGGCAAGATCGAGCAGTTGCAGGGCGAAAAGGCACTGGTGCGCCTTGGCAATGGCGATCTGATCGACGCGACTGCCGTGAACATTCGCGAATCCGGTCAGTCCACGACCGTTTCGATCCGCCCCGAGCGCGTCGAGTTCAAACCTGACCTGATGCCGGCGGGGGCGCATACGCTCGAAGCGCAGGTCAAGGATGTGGTCTACATGGGCGATATCCTGCGGGCGCGCCTGCGCGTTGCCGGACAGGATGATTTCGTCATGAAATACCGCAATACCCTGGGCCAGGTTAAGCTGTCCCCCGGTGAAACGATCCGCATCGGCTGGCATCCGGAGGATGCGCGCGCGCTCGACCCGGTATGAGTGTGCGGGCAAGGAATTCAAAACGAGGAGCTATCATGAAACGCACGCTGATCCTGACTTCGGCCTTGGTGGCGATCGCCGCCGGTGCACAAGCGCAGGAGAAACAGGTGAATCTGCTGTCCTGGGGCGGCGCCTATGGCAACAGCCACGTCGAGGCCTATGCCAAGCCCTTCGAGGCGAAGACCGGCATCAAGGTTTCGGTGGCCGATGCCGACAACCCCGCAACCCCCATCAAGGCACAGGTCGAGGCGGGCAATGTCTCGACGGATGTCGCCTCGGTCGAGTACGCGGACGCCGTTCGCCTTTGCGACGAAGGCCTTCTTGAAGAGATCGACGCCTCGATCCTGTTGCCGACCGCCGATGGCACGGCAGCCTCGGATGATTTCATTGACGGCGCCGTAACCGAATGCTTCGTCGGCACCGATGTCTATTCGATGGTCCTTGCCTACGACGACAGCAAATATGCCGACGCCAAGCCGAGCGGTGCCGCCGACTTCTTCGACCTTGAGAAGTTCCCCGGCAAGCGGACCATGCGTAAGGGCGCGAAGTTCAACCTTGAATTCGCGCTGATGGCCGATGGCGTTCCTGCCGACCAGGTCTATGAAACGCTCGCCACGCCGGAAGGCGTCGATCGTGCCTTCGCCAAGCTCGACTCGATCAAGGACAGCGTGATCTGGTGGGAAGCCGGCGCCCAGCCGCCGCAACTGCTTGCCGATGGCGAAGTCAGCATGGCCTTTGCCTTCAACGGCCGGATCTTCAACGCCGCGCAGGGCGAAGGCAAACCCTTCAAGATCGTCTGGGACGGTCAGATCTACGAAATGGAAGGCTGGGTCATCCCGAAAGGCGCGCCGAACCTGGAATCCGCCAAGGAGTTCGTGGCCTTCTCGACCGCGCCTGAACAGCAGGCCCGCGCGGCCGAGTTCATCAGCTATGGCCCGCCGCGCAAATCGGCAGCCGCTCTGGTCGGAAATATCGAGGGCACCGACGTCCCCATGGGGCCGAACCTGCCGACCTTCGCCGAGAATATGGAAGGTGCGCTTGGTTCGAACCTTGATTTCTGGGTCGATCACGATGCCGAGCTGAATGAGCGCTTCAACGCCTGGCTCGCATCCTGAACCATCCTGCCGGCCGTGACGGGATCATCCGTCGCGGCCAACCCTGCGCCACGGCGCCAAAAATAGACGGCCAATGAGCCGGATAAACCATCTGGGAGTAAACAAAGCCATGAAAAGAACTTTGATTCTGACTTCGGCCATTTGCGGGTTGGCCTTCGCGGCCCATGCTCAGGACAAGGAAGTCAACGTCGTCTCCTGGGGCGGCGCCTACGAAAAATCGCAGGTCGAAGCCTATAACAAGCCCTTCGCCGAGCAGACCGGGATCAAGGTCAACATGATCGCCGCCGACAACCCGGCCACGCCGCTGAAGGCGCAGGTCGAGGCCGGCAATGTCACCGGCGACGTGTTCGACATCGAACTTTCCGATGCCATCCGTCTTTGCGATGAAGGTGCGCTGGTCGAGATCAATGCCGACGACCTGCCGGCTGCGCCCGACGGAACCGCGGCCGTGGACGATTTCGTTCCCGGTGCGCTTCAGGATTGCGCCGTGGCCAATATCGTCTGGGGCACGGTCATTTCGTTCGACACCACGAAGTTCGGGGACAATCCGCCCAAGACGGCGGCCGATTTCTTCGATACAGAGAAGTTCCCCGGCAAGCGTGGCCTGCCGAAGAACCCCAAGCGCACCCTCTACCTTGCCCTGATCGCCGATGGCGTCGCGCCGGACGAGATCTACGACGCTCTTGGTTCGGACGAGGGGATCGAACGCGCCTTCAAGAAGCTCGACACCATCAAGAAGGACGTCGTCTGGTGGGAAGCGGGCGCACAGCCCGTCCAGCTGCTGGCGGATGGCGAAGTGACCATGACCACGGTCTATAACGGCCGCATCTTCGATGCGATGGTCGCCGAGAAAAAGCCCTTCGAGGTCATCTGGGACGGGCAGTACATGGATTTCGACATGTTCGCGATCCCGAAGGGCGCGCCCCATCCCGAAGCGGCGATGGAGTACCTGAAATTCGCGACCGCGACCGAGCAGCTTGCGAACCAGGCCAAGTGGATCAGCTATGGCCCGGCCCGCAAATCCTCGGATGCGCTGGTCGGCAAGTATCAGGACGGCGTGACCGATATGGGCCCGCACATGCCGACCAAGGCCGAGCACCTGACCACCGCCGTCTATGACGATCCGGAGTTCTGGGCCGACCACTCGGCTGAACTGACCGAGCAGTTCAACACCTGGCTTGCCTCGAGCTGATATCTGCCCGCCGCCCGGCTGGTCCGGGCGGCGGGCGCTCGCAGAAAACAAGACGCCTGAAGGACCACCATGGCCAGAGCCCTTGACCCACATGCCGCGATCGCCACCGAGGCCACCGGCCTTGACGCGGCCGGCACCTTGCAGACCGCGGACGGCCAGCCGCTGTCGAAAGCCCTGGCGCGCAGCTCCCGCAGGGCGCGACGCCGCGCCTTCATGCTGGTGCTGCCGCTTCTGCTTTTCATCCTGATCACATTCGTCATGCCGATCGGACAGATGCTGCAGCGTTCGGTCAAGAATGATGGCTTTTCCGCCAACATGCCCCAGATCAGCGCCTGGTTCGACGCGAATCCGCGCGGCTCGGAACCCGATGAAGCCGCCTGGGCCGCGCTCGCGGCCGATCTTCAGGCGTCTGCCGAAGCCAAGACGATCGGCGTGGTCGGGACCCGGATCAATTACGACATGCCCGGCACGCGCTCGCTGTTCACCTCAGCCGGCCGCAAGGTGCGGGGCGGCATCGAGCCGCCCTATCGGGACAACATTCTCGAATTTGACGAGAAATGGGGCGACCCGCAGCTGTGGTCCGTGATGCGCGAGGCTTCCTCGCCCTATACGTCGAACTTCTATCTCGCATCCGTGGACCGGACCCGAGACGAGGCCGGCAACATCATCCAGGCGCCCGAACAGCAAAGGATCTACGTAAAGCTGTTCATCCGGACCTTCTGGCTGTCGCTTATCATCACCGGGACGACCTTCCTTCTGGGCTTTCCCATCGCGCATCTTCTGGCGACGCTGCCCCTGCGCAAGTCTAACCTTCTGATGATCCTTGTGCTTTTGCCATTCTGGACCTCGCTTCTCGTGCGGACGACGGCATGGATGGTGCTCTTGCAGCAGCAGGGCGTCGTGAATGACGTGCTTGTCTGGCTGGGCATCATCAGGGATGACCAGCGGCTGCAGATGATCTTCAACCAGACCGGCACGATCATCGCGATGACGCATATCCTGCTGCCCTTCATGATCCTGCCGCTTTATTCGGTCATGCGGACGATCAACCCGTCCTATGTGCGCGCCGCGCGTTCGCTGGGCGCGACCAGCTGGACCGCGTTCCGCCGGATCTATTTCCCGCAGACCCTGCCCGGTCTGGGGGCAGGGGCGCTGCTCGTCTTCATCCTTGCCGTGGGCTACTACATCACGCCCGCCCTTGTCGGCGGCTCCAGCGGCCAGCTCATCTCGAACATGATCGCAATGCACATGACGCAAACGCTGAACTGGTCCATGGCTGCCGCCTTGGCCGCGTTGCTCCTGGGTGGGGTCCTGATCCTTTACTGGGTCTATGACCGCCTCGTCGGCATCGACAACCTGAAGCTGGGATAATCATCATGGCGCTTCCGACTTATGCGACCAAGCTGGAGCGGGTCTGGCACTATGCCTATCTCGTGATCTGCGCGGCGATCTTCTTTTTCCTGATCGCGCCGATCGTGGTGGTGATCCCGCTGTCCTTCAACGCCGAGCCCTATTTCACCTTCACCGACAAGATGCTGTCCTTCGACCCCGAGGGATATTCGATGCGGTGGTATGACAGCCTGCTTACCTTCGGCATGACCCAACCCGACGCACCGCGCGACATGAGCTGGTGGTCAGATGCCTGGCATAACGCGAAATGGGTGAAGGCTGCGAAAAGCTCGCTGATCGTGGGCTTCTTCGCAACGATTGTGGCGACTGTCCTGGGCACGCTGGCGGCGCTGGGGCTGTCGCGCCCCGAGATGCCCTATCGCCGCGCGATCATGGCGATCCTGATCTCGCCCATGATCGTTCCGATCATCATCACGGCGACGGGGATGTTCTTCTTCTACTCGAACCCCTGCGCGCCGCTGACCTGGATCGGCATCGACGCGCAATGTGGCCGCCTTGCCGGAACCTATCTCGGTGTCATCCTGGCCCATGCGACACTTGGCATCCCCTTCGTCATCATCACCGTGACGGCCACTCTGGTCGGCTTCGATCAATCGCTGGCCCGCGCCGCGGCAAGCCTCGGGGCCAATCCGCGCACCACCTTCTTCCGCATCATCATGCCCCTGATCCTGCCCGGTGTGATTTCGGGTGCGCTCTTTGCCTTCGTCACCTCGTTTGACGAGGTCGTGGCGGTGCTGTTCATCGCGGGTCCCGATCAGCAGACGATCCCCCGCCAGATGTGGAACGGCATTCGCGAACAGATCTCTCCCGCGATCCTTGCGGTTGCGACCTTGCTGGTGATCTTCTCGGTGGCGCTCCTGACCGTGGTCGAGATGCTGCGTCGCCGGTCCGAACGGTTGCGGGGCGTCACCCCGAGATAAGGGGGGCGCGATCGCCATGCCGGAATGCGAAAACGCCGCCCTTCGGGGCGGCGTTCCGCATTCAGGGCAGGACCGAGATCCAGAACCAGATGGTCAGCATCGAAAGCGCGGTCGACACCAGCACGGTCGATGCGGCGACGCGCTTGGCCGAATCGTAGATCGCGGCGAAAAGATAGGCGTTCACACCCGGCGCCATGCTGGCGGTGATGACGGCCGATCGCATCGCCTCGGTCGGCAGGCCAAAACTCCGGCTCAAGAGATAGGTCACGACCGGATGGATCACCAGCGAGCAGACACAGCAAAGCGCGATGGCCATGCTGTCGCCTTCGGGCCGATAGCGATAAAGCACGCCGCCCAGCCCGAAAAGCGCAGCGGGCAGGGCCGCGCGTGCCATCATGTCGGCCGCCGCCCAGAATCCTTCCGGCATGACCAGCCCGGCACCCAGCATCAGGTTCATGATCGTACCGCAGAGAATGCCGATGATCAGCGGCGTATGCAGCACGCCGGAAAGCGCGCGCATCGCGATCTGGCCGATCGCCAGGCTTTGCCCCCGCGCCCGCGTCACCTCCATCATGGTAATGCCGAACGTGTAGAGAAGCGGAGAATGGATCGCGATGATCGCCACGTTTCCTGCCAGCGCCTCGGGCCCATAGGCGCGCTCCATGATCGGGATGCCCAGAAGCAACGAGTTCGAGAACAGGCAGCAGAAACCGATCGCCACGGAATCCTCGGGGCTGCGTTTCAGGAAACGCCGGGCGAAGGCCCAGCCCAGGAAATACGACAGGAACGCCCCGGCATAGAAGGCGACCCACATGCCGATGTTCAGGTTCTTGGCCAGGTCAAGCCGCGCGACATTCGTGAACAGCAGCACGGGAACGGCGAAGTTCTGGGCAAAGCGCATCAGCCCGTCGACCGCCACCTCCGTGAACATCTTCCGCCAGGCAACCAGATAGCCGAAACCAATGACGATGAAGACTGGCAGAATGACGTCGAAGAGAATGGTCATGTGAGGGTCAATACCAATCCGTCATGGGCGGGGATCACGTTGTCCGGGGTCTCGGCCATGACATCGTCATAGTCGAGGTCGATATGCATGTTGGTCACGACGCCACGCCGGGCGCCCGATCGGGCGATCCAGTCCAGCGTCAGCTCCAGATGGGCATGGCTGGGATGGGGTTTGCGGCGAAGCGCGTCGCAGACGAAGATTTCGGGCTCTGCCAGCATGGGCCAGGCCGCCTCGGGGATCTCCTTGACGTCTGGAAGATAGATCAACCCCCCGGCCTGTCCGGGAACGCGGAAGCCAAGCGCGGTCGTGTCGCCGTGATCGACCTCGAACGGGATCAGCTCGATCACCCCGCCAGCCCCTGCGACGCGGATGGTGCCGTCGATGATGTGCATGCGGCAGATCGGGGGATAGGATGAGCCATCCGGCGTGTGGAAGACATAACCGAATCGGGTCTGCAAAGCGGCCGCCGTCGCGCGATCGGCATGCACATCCATGATCCGGTCCATGTTGTAGACGATCTGACGCAGGTCATCTATGCCGTGGATATGATCGGCATGGGCATGGGTGTAGACGACCGCGTCGATCTCGCCCACGGCGGCATCCAGAAGCTGGGGCACGAGATCCGGCCCGGTGTCGATCAGCACCCGCGTCACGCCCTCCACGGATTCCCGCTCAAGCAGCAGCGAACAGCGGCGGCGGCGATTCCGGGGGTTGGCCGGGTTGCATTCGCCCCAACGGTTTCCCAGGCGCGGCACGCCCCCCGATGAGCCGCATCCCAGGATGACCGCTCGGATCATGCAGAAGCCCGCGTGAAAAGCCGGTCGAAGTTCGCGGTCGTCTGCGCCCGGAACTCCGCCTCGGTCATGCCAAGCGCCTCGGCGCCAATCCGGGCGGTATGGGCGACATGCGCGGGCTCGTTGCGCTTGCCGCGATAGGGCGGGGGGGCAAGATAGGGCGCGTCGGTTTCGACAAGGATCCGGTCCCTGGGCGCGGCGGCGAAGATGTCGCGGATCTCGGTCGAGCGCGGAAAGGCCGCGATCCCGGACATCGAAAGATAGAAGCCGAGATCAAGCGCGACGCGCGCCAGTTCGGGCCCGCTCGTGTAGCAATGCATGACGCAACCAAAGGCACCGATGCGGTGCTCTTCGGCCAGGATGCGCGCCATGTCCTTATCGGCATCGCGCGAATGGATGATCAGCGGCAACCCGGTCCGACGCGCCGCCTCGATATGGATGCGCAGGCTTTCGGCCTGAATCGCCGCGCTTTCGGCGGTGTAATGATAGTCGAGCCCGGTTTCGCCGATGCCGACGAATTTCGGATGACGGGCCAGCGCCACCAGGTCCTCGACCGTGACGAGGGGCTCATCGGCGGCATACATCGGATGGGTGCCCGCCGCATAGAAAAGGCCCTCATGCGCTTCGGCAAGGGCGCGGACCTTGGGTTCGTTGCGCAGTCGCGTGCAGATCGTCACAAGCCGTCTGACGCCCGACGCGCGGGCGCGCGCGATCAGTTCGGCCTCTTCGCCAGCGAAATCCGGGAAATCAAGATGGCAATGGCTGTCGACCAGTTCGGGCAGCGCGGTCGTATCGGTCATGGAATGAAGCTTCCCGTAGCGGCGGGTCTAAATGGCGGGCTGGTTCACAAGCTCGATCAGCATATCCATCACCAGCGCGGAAGGGTCAAGGTTGACCGCCCTGCCGGCCCGCGCGCGCGCGGAAGTTTGTGCCTGTGCGCCCGCCCAAAGCATTGCCGCATGCTGATCGGGCGAAATCCGGCTGAGAACCTCTGCCTCGCGCGCGGCCGCTTCGGGGAAGGGGGCGCCAAGCAGGCCTGTCCGTGCGGCGCGGTTGAGAAAGCGGTCAAGCAGCGTGACGATGAGGTCGAAAGGGTCGCCCTCGGCGCTTGCCCGGGCCGCCGCGGCTTCGGCAAGGGCCGAGATCGCGCGCCGGTCGACGCGCGGAAAATCGGCGAAAAGATCGACAATCTTCTGGTAGCGTTCAAGCCCGTCCTGGTTGGCAAGCCTGACCGCCTCACCCACCGATCCGCCCGAAAGCGCCGCGAGCCGTTCGTGATTGCCGGAGACGCCAAGCTCGTCCAGAACGGTGCGCATGTCCTCGCCGCCAAGCGGGTTGAGCCGCAATTCGCGACAGCGCGACCGGATCGTCGGCAGCAGCTTGCCGGGCTGATGCGCGACAAGGATCAGAACCGCGTCGCGCGGCGGTTCCTCGAGCTGCTTGAGCAGCGCGTTGGCCGCAGCCGTGTTCATTTCGTCGGCGGCGTCGACGATCGCGACACGGCGCCCGCCCTCGGCCGCCGACATGTGGAAGAAACCCTGGAGCCGGCGGACTTCGTCGACGGTGATTTCAGCTTTCACCCGGCCGGTCTTTTCGTCCACCGGCCGACGGACGAGAAGCAGGCGAGGTTCCGACATGGCCCGGATTCGCCTGACGACCGGAGCCTCGGGATCTGTATGCAGGCTGTCGGCCGTCCCATCGGACAGCAGCCATTTGGCCATGGCCCATGCCAGGGTCGCCTTGCCCGTGCCACGCGGTCCGGTCAGAAGCCAGGCGTGATGCAGCCGATCGGCCCTGGCCGAGGTCAGCAATGCCGAAACCGCACTTTCCTGGCCCAGGATGCGCGCGGCCTCCCGGGGATGAGGCGCGCCCGGTGCGCGGTCGGGTTCCGGCGCCTCGTCGACGCTCATGGCAGCGCCGCAAGGACGCGCCGGGCGACCTCATCTTCGCTGCCGCTGCCGTCGATGACGCGGATGCGTTCGGGAAACTCGCGCGATAGTGCAAGAAAGCCTGCGCGCAGCCTTTGCTGGAATTCGAGCCCGAGGCTTTCGTAGCGATCCTCGGTGCCGCCCCGCGACTTGCCCCGCGCCAGCGAGGTTTCCGGATTGATGTCGATGACAAAGGTGATCTGGGGTTCGATCCCGATCACGAGACGGTGCAATTCTTCGACAAGCTGCCGGTTCTCGGCCCGCGCGAGGCCCTGATAGACGCGCGAGGAATCTGCGAAGCGGTCGCTGATCACGATCTCGCCGCGCGCCAGTGCCGGGCCGATCATGCGTTCGACATGATCGCGGCGGGCGGCCATGAACAGCAAAAGCTCGGTTTCGGGGGACCAGCGTTCTCCACCGCCCTCGACCAACAGGCGGCGAATTTCCTCGGCGCCTTCGCTGCCGCCGGGTTCGCGGGTCAGCACGACCTCGCGACCGGATTGGCGCAGCGTCTCGGCAAGGTGTCGCGCCTGGGTGGACTTGCCTGATCCGTCTATGCCCTCGAAGCTGATGAACATGGCCGGTCGATCAGTTCGTGGTCGCCTGCATCGCCCGCTGGGTCAGCCGGCCTGCTGCGTTCTGCAAGCGGCCGAAAACGCCCGCGCGGCCCACATCATTGGCCGCGACCAGCGGCAGGCGCGATTGCCCGGCGCCGGGAATGTTGACCAGCAATTCGCCCAGCTTGTCGCCCTGGGTGATCGGCGCCTCGATCGGGCCGTTGAAAACGGCCTCGGCGGTGACACCCGATTGCGAACCGGCCGGAAGCAGCACCTTCACCCCGTCTTCGGTGGTCAGGCCGACCTTGCCTTGTTCGCCCAACCAGACTGGTGCCTGGGCCACGATCTCGCCCTTGGGAACGATGGTGCGCATGGTGAACTGGCGATAGGCCCAGTTGACGATCCGCTCGGCTTCCTCGGCCCGGGCGCGTTCGCTTGCCAGGCCCGTGATGACGAAGATGATGCGGCGATCGCCCTGCTGGGCCGAGCCGACCAGGCCGTAGCCCGCCTCTTGCGTGTGACCCGTCTTGAGCCCATCCGCGCCGATCCCGAGGCTCAGGAGGGGGTTGCGATTGTGGCGGTTCGCGGGGGCGCGATTGTCGAAGCGGAATTCCTCGACCGCGAAGTTCTTGTAAAGCTCGGGGAAGTCCTTGATCAGGTGCAGCGCGAGCACGCCCAGATCGTGCATGGACATGCGGTGATCCGGGTGCGGCCAGCCCGAGGCGTTCGAAAAGTGGGAATTCGTCAGGCCCAGCATCTTGGCGCGATCGTTCATCTGGCGGGCAAAGGCATCCTCGGTTCCGCCAAGGCCTTCCGCGACCACGACGCAGGCATCATTGCCCGAAAGCACGATGATGCCCTTTATCAGCTGCTCGACGGTGGGCCGATCCTGTTCATCAAGGAACATGGTCGAGCCCTGCATCTGCCTTGCCTTGGTCGAAACGGGCAGGCGGGTGTCCAGCTGGACACGGCCTTCGTGCAGGGCCTCGAACAGCATGTAGACCGTCATCAGCTTCGACATCGAGGCCGGGGGCAGCGGTTCATTGGCGTTCTTTTCCATCAGAACGGTGCCCGTCGCGACATCATAGACCCAGGCTGCGCGGGCGTTCGTGTCGAATGCCTGCGCCGGCAGGGCGAGCATCATGACCAGGGCGAAGATGCGGAACGTCAGAGCGCGCATTGGGTTTCCTTGACCTCTCGTAATTGCGCACATGGTTATCTCAGGCATTGCCAAGCCGCAACGCCGCATGAAGCCGGGTCCCGTGACTGTGAGCCGGGAAAATCCGGCTGACGCGGGGTCAGTAGCTGCGGATCAGGCCAACCAGGCGGCCCTGGACCTGCACCTTGCCTTCGGGCAGGACACGGGTTTCATAGGCGGGGTTCGCAGCCTCCAGCGCGATCATCCCGCCGCGGCGGCGATAGCGCTTCAGCGTGGCTTCGTGCCCTTCGACCAGAGCCACGACGATATCGCCGTTCTCGGCCGTTTCCTGATCGCGGATCACGACCACGTCGCCGTCATTGATCCCGGCCTCGATCATCGAGTCGCCCTTGACCTCAAGCGCATAGTGACGGTCCTGCCCGCTGAGCATCGAGCCCGGAACGGCGATATGATGCGACACGACCGAAATCGCCTCGATCGGGACGCCGGCGGCGATGCGCCCCATCACCGGCAGATCGACGGCCGAGACGGAAACCTCCATCGCGCCGCGCGGCAGCCCCGAGTTGCGATCCGGGACGCTGCCTTCGATCACGCGGGGCCTGAAACTTGGTCCCTTGCTCAGGCTGTCGGGCAGGCGGACGATTTCCAGCGCGCGCGCCCGATGGGGCAGGCGGCGGATGAAGCCGCGTTCCTCAAGTGCCGTCACAAGGCGATGGATGCCCGACTTGGAGCGCAGATCCAGTGCAAGCTTCATTTCGTCGAACGAGGGGGGGACCCCGTCGCGCGCCATGCGCGCCTGAATGAATTCAAGCAGCTGGATTTGCTTCTTGGTCAGCATTGTCTTTTCCTGCTCTGCCGCAATCATCGATGATGTTCCTTGAATGTTCTAGAACGATCAATCCCTTGCGTCAATGACTAAGCCGATTCGGGTAAAGAAGCCGTTAACCCTGTTCCGCTCACAGCGGCAGGAAGGAAACGAGGTCGCCCGCGCGTTTCGCCGGATCCTTCGGGGGGCGCACAAGCAAGGCATCGGATTCGGCCAGCAGCCGCAGCCGGGCGCTGTCCTGATCCTGATAGGGGGCGATGACCGGCAACGTCTCGCCGGGGGAAAGGCGGGCGCGCAGGTAATGCTGGCGATCCCCTTCCGGGGGGATGTCCTGGGCAAGGACGGCCTGCGACAGTTCGCTTCCCGCGGGCAATCCCTGCATAGCCCGGATCAGGGGTTGCATGAAAAGCCTTGCGCAGACGATGGCCGAAACCGGGTTGCCCGGCAGGCCCAGCATCGCGCCACGCCCCATCCGCCCGGCCATCAGCGGCTTTCCGGGACGCATGGCAAGCTTGTAGAAGGCGCGCTCCATGCCCAGCTCGGCCGAGACCTTGGCAATCAGGTCGTGATCCCCGACCGATGCCCCGCCGATGGTCACGATCAGGTCGGCGCCCTCGGCCTCGGCAAAACGTTCACGCAGGCTTTCCTCGGTATCGCGGGCCAGCGGCAGGATGATCGGCTCTGCCCCGGCCTCGCGGGCCAATGCGGCGATGGCGATGTCGTTCGAACTGATGATCTGGCCGGATGCCGGGATCTGTCCGGGGCGGACCAGCTCGTCCCCGCCGGCCAGAACCGCGACGCGGGGACGGCGCGCGACCGAGATGCGCGGAACGTTCATCGCCGCGATCAACGCCAGATCCGAGGCCCTGAGCGGCCGCGCAGGCCGGAATTCCGTGCCTTCGGCGAAATCATTGCCGCGGGCGCGGATGTTCAGGTTCGGACTGCGCTGCGCAACCGTGATCCTGTCCCCGTCGCGCGTGACATGTTCCTGCATGACGACACGATCATAGCCCGTTGGCACGGGCGCGCCGGTATAGATGCGGATTGCGGTGCCGGGCAGTGCTTCGCCAGCATAGGGGACACCCGCCGCCGCCGTGCCGATCACGGCCAGAGGTCCCGGCAGGTCATCGGATCGAAGTGCGTAGCCATCCATGGCCGAAGCGTCGAAGGGCGGCTGCGTCAGGCGCGCGACAGCAGGCGCGATCAGCGCGCGCCCCAGACCGTCCTGAACCGCGATTTCCTCGGGTTCGGGCGACCCTGCCAGGGCAAGCACAAGGGCCAGGGCTTCTTCGACGCTGATCATGGGGAACCCTTTCGCCGGCTATGTTCAGGGCGCGCGGAACTCGCCCGATTTGCCGCCGGTCTTGGAAAGCAGGCGGATGCCTTCGATCCGCATGTCCTTCTGCGCCGCCTTGAGCATGTCATAGACGGTCAGGCAGGCGGTGGTGACGGCAGTCAGGGCCTCCATCTCGACGCCGGTCTTGCCGGCGGTCCTGACGGTGGCGGTGACGCGGATGCCGGGCAGGGCCTCATCGGCGGTCAGATCGACCGCGACCTTGGTGATCGGCAGCGGATGGCAAAGCGGGATCAGGTCCGAGGTGCGCTTGGCCCCCATGATTCCTGCGAGCCGGGCGACGCCCATGACATCGCCCTTGGCCGCGCCGCCCTGCGCGAGCGCGAGGGTTTCCGCCGCCATTATGACGACGCCCTCGGCCACGGCCTCGCGGGCGGTCTCGGGCTTGTCCGAGACATCGACCATATGGGCCTGACCCTGGGCGTCGAAATGCGTCAGGCTCATGCGGCAAGGCCCAGAATGTTACGGGTCGCGCCGGTCACGTCATCCTGCCGCATCAGGCTTTCGCCGATCAGGAAGCGGCGGATGCCGGCATCGCCCATCCGGTTCAGATCCTCGGGCGTGAACAGCCCGCTTTCGCAGACCAGGTCGCGATCCTGCGGCACCATCGGCGCGAGGCGCAAGGTCGTCTCGATGCTGATCTCGAAGGTCTTGAGATTGCGGTTATTGACCCCGACCAGCGGCGATTTCAGGCGCAAGGCGCGCTCCATCTCGGCCTCGTCATGGACCTCGATCAACGCGTCCATGCCCCAGTGGAAGGCGGCATCCTCAAGCTCGGCGGCGAGGGTATCGTCCAGCGAGGCCATGATGATCAGGATGCAATCGGCGCCCCAGGCGCGGGCCTCGGCCACCTGGTAGGTGTCGTAAAGGAAGTCCTTGCGCAGCGCCGGCAGGTCGCAGGCGGCGCGGGCGGCGGTCAGGAATTCAGGGGCGCCCTGAAAACTTGGGCCATCGGTCAGGACCGAAAGACATGCCGCACCGCCCGCCTGATAGGCGCGGGCCAGCGCTGGCGGGTCGAAATCGGGGCGGATCAGCCCTTTCGAGGGGCTGGCCTTCTTGATTTCGGCGATCAGGGCATGGCCGGTCGCGGCCTTCTCGGTCAGCGCGCGGGCGAAACCGCGCGGGGCCGAGGCCTCGCGGGCCGCGGCTTCGACCTCGGCCAGCGGGCGGGCGGCCTTGGCGGCGGCGATTTCCTGAAGCTTGTAGGCTTTGATGCGGTCGAGGATGTCCATGCGGATTTCTACTCTGCGTCGGCTGTTTCTGAAAGGGCCCAGTCGATCGGCGCTTCGCCTTGCGCCGCCAGCCAGTCATTGACGCGGCTGAAGGGGCGCGAGCCGAAAAAGCCGCGACGGGCCGAAAGGGGCGAGGGATGGGCGGTCTCGATCACCAGATCCTGCGGGCGTGGCAGGCCGGTCAGCGCCTTCTGGGCATGGGCGCCCCAAAGGATGAAGGCCAGCGGGCGTTCAGCCTGCGCCCGGGCGACGGCCTGACGGGCGAGCTTTTCCCAGCCCCATTTCGCATGCACCCCGGCCTGGCCGGGCAGGACGGAAAGCGAGGTATTGAGCAGCAGCACCCCCTGCCGCGCCCAATGGCTCAGATCGCCGTTTTCCGGGGCAAAGCCAAGATCGTCGCGCATCTCGGCATAGATGTTCTTCAGCGAACGCGGCAGCGCGGTTTCCGGCGTGACCGAAAAGGCGAGCCCGTTCGCATGGCCGGGTGTCGGGTAGGGGTCCTGCCCAAGGATCACCACCCGCGCGACTGCGGGCGGCGTCAGCTCAAGCGCGGCAAAGACCCGCTCGGGGCCGGGCAGCCAGTCCTCGCCGTCGAGCCGGGTCGAGATCACCGGCCATTCCTCGCGGAAAAAGGGCAGGTCGGCCCAGGTGTCGGGCAGGCTCATGCCTCGGGCGCGCCGACGCGGGCGGCCAGGGCCGCGAGCTTGGCCTTGGCCTTGCCGCTGTCGATCGCATCGCGGGCCATCTCGGCGCCCTGGCGCAGATCCGCGGCCTTGCCCGCGATCAGCAGGGCGGCGGCCGAGTTCAGCACGACCGCATCGCGATAGGCCCCGGCATCGCCTTCAAGCAAGCCGCGCAGCGCCGTGGCATTCTGCGCCGGATCGCCGCCCAGCACGGCCTCGAAAGGGTGCTCGGGCAGTCCGGCATCACCGGGCGAAATCTCGAATTCGGTCACCTCGCCATCCTTCAGCTGGGCGACCCAGGTCGGACCGGCGATCGAGATTTCATCCGTGCCGTCCGAGCCATGCACCAGCCAGGCCATGTCACTGCCCAATTCGCGCAGCGTTTCCGCCATGGGCCGGTTCCAGACCTTGTCGAAGGTGCCGGTCAGCTGGCGCCGGACCGAGGCCGGATTGGTCATCGGCCCCAGCAGGTTGAAGATCGTGCGCGTGCCCAGCTCGGCACGGGCCGGGCCGACATGGCGCATCGCGGGATGGTGCATGGGCGCCATCATGAAGCAGATGCCCGTTTCGCCCAGCGCGGCTTCCGCCATCTCCGGCGTCACCATCACGTTCAGGCCCAGATGGGTCATCACATCCGCCGCGCCGGATTTCGACGACAGGTTGCGGTTGCCATGCTTGGCGACCGGCACGCCCGCGCCCGCAACGACAAAGGCCGTGGCGGTCGAGATGTTCAGCGTGCCCTTGCCGTCGCCGCCGGTGCCGACGATGTCGATGGCATCGTCGGGCGCCTTGATGCGGTTCATCCGGGCACGCATGGCGCGGGTGGCGGCGGCGATCTCCTCGACCGTCTCGCCGCGCACGCGCATGGCCATCAGCAACCCGCCGATCTGGGCGGGGGTGGCCGCGCCTTCGAAAAGCGCGGAAAAGGCCGCCTCGGCCTCGTTTCCAGTCAGCGGTCGCGAAGCCGCGATGCCGATCAGCGGGCGGATGTCAGAGGTCGCATTCATGCCGCGCTTTCCATGTTCGAGCAGCGCCGCAGGAAGTTGCGGATCATGTCATGGCCGTATTCCGAGGCGATGCTTTCGGGGTGGAACTGCACGCCCTCGATCGGCAGGGTCCGGTGCATCAGCCCCATGATCGTGCCGTCAGGCGCGGTCGCGGTGACGCGCAGGCAGTCGGGCAGGCTTTCGGGCTCGACCGTCAGCGAATGGTAGCGCGTCGCCGTCAGGGGCGAGGGCAGGCCGGTAAAGACCCCTGTGCCGTCATGGCTGATCGCGTCGGTCTTGCCATGGACGATGCGGGATGCGCGCACGACCTTGCCGCCAAAGGCCTCGCCGATCGCCTGATGACCCAGGCAGACGCCGAACAGCGGCAGGCCGCGTTCGGCCGCCGCCTTGATCAGCGGCACGATGATCCCCGCCTGCGCCGGATCGCAGGGGCCGGGGGAAATCAGGATGCCCTGCGCGCCCATCCCCAGGGCCTCGTCGACGGTCAGCGCATCGTTTCGCCAGACCCGGACATCCGCACCCGCTTCGCCCATGTAATGGACGAGGTTCCAAGTGAAGCTGTCGTAATTGTCGATGAGCAGGATCATGGCGCTTGCCTTGCATTGGGGGGTGAACCCCGGAAAATCTGCGGCTATAGATGGTGCAAAGCCCGCAAGGGGGTCAACCCCACGGGCAATAAAAACAGGGGCGGAGGGTGCATCTCGCATGGCGCAAGGATTTGCCGTTGGGCTGTTGCATGGGGCGCTGCTTTGCGTGGCGGGCCTTGGTGCGGCCTCGCTGATCCTTCCCCAGCCGATCCCGCCTTCCGCCGTTCTCGCACCCGCACCCGACCCCGACCCCGACCCCGTCACCGCGCCCCAGCCCGCGCCCGAGCCCGAGCCTGCCCTCCAGCCCGACACCGCGTCCCCGCAAACCAGCGGCAGCCCGGTTGCCGAGACGCTGGCCGTGCCGGAAGGCTCTGAATTCGCGCGGGGAACCGATCTGGCCCCGGTCGCCCCAAGGCCGATGGCCGAACCCGCGCCGCGCATGGGCGATCCGCCCGCCGTCATCGCCCCGGCCGGTGAGGTGGCCCCGATCTCGACCGATCCGACACTGGTTCCGGTTGCCCCCGACAGCAGCCTGAACCCGCCCTCGATCGCGCCGCCGGTCGAAGAGGATGCCGATATCGCGCCGCATGCGATCCTTTCGCCCGCCCAGCCTGCCGCACCGGCGCGGATGGATGCGCCCGGTCTTGACCGGCAGCCGGAACCGATGGCACCGCAACCCGATCGCAACGCGGGTTCCACGGCCACGGGCGACGAACCCGCCTCGCGATCGGAGCCGGATTCGGGCTTCAACCTTTCCACCCCGCCCGATTTCGGCGCCCTGCGCCTGACCGAGCCGAACTGAGTGACTGCATGCTACCCTTGAATCCTGCACTTGCCGCGACCTTCCGCCCGCCCGTGATGGAAGCCCGGCGCTGGCTCGAAGGCGTGAACTTCACGCCCGATCGTCCGCTCATCAATGTCAGCCAGGCTGCACCCGTCGATCCGCCGCCCGAGCCGATGCGCCGCGCCATGGCCGATGCCGCGCTGAACCAGCCCGACGCGCATTTCTACGGACCCGTGCTCGGGCGGCAGGAACTGCGCGAGGCGGTGGCACGCGACTGGTCGCACGCCTATGGCGGCCATGTCCGCCCCGAAGAGGTCGCGATCACGCAGGGCTGCAACCAGGCCTTCTGCGCGGCGATCCAGACCCTTGCCGGGGCAGGGGACGAGATCATCCTGCCGCTGCCCTGGTATTTCAATCACAAGATGTGGCTCGACATGCAGGGCATCCGCACGGTCGGCCTGCATTGCGGGCAGGGCATGATCCCCGATGCCGCCGAGGCCGCCAGGCTGATCACCGATCGCACCCGCGCCATCGTGCTGGTCAGCCCGAACAATCCGTCGGGCGCCGAATACCCGGCCGAAACCCTGCGCGCCTTCTTCGATCTGGCGCGGTCGCGCAACCTCGCGCTGATCGTCGATGAAACCTATCGCGACTTCGACAGCCGCAGCGCAGCGCCGCATCACCTTTTCGCCGATCCCGACTGGGGCGACACGCTGATCCATCTCTACAGCTTCTCGAAAGCCTATCGCCTGACCGGCCACCGGGTCGGCGCGGCGATCGCAAGCGAAGCGCGCATGATCGAGATCGAGAAGTTTCTCGACACCGTCGCGATCTGCGCCAGCCAGATCGGACAGATCGGTGCGCATTGGGGCATGGAGAACCTCAAGGACTGGCTCGCCGGCGAGCGCGCCGAGATCCTTGCCCGCCGTGCCGCCATGGAAGCCGGGATGGCTGACCTGGATGGCTGGAAGGTCAAGGGCTGCGGCGCCTATTTCGCCTGGGTCGAGCATCCTTTCGACATGGCTTCGCCCGAACTCGCCCGCCGTCTGGTGCGCGAGGCGGGCGTGCTGCTGCTGCCCGGCACGATGTTCATGCCGGAAGGCGACGCGGAAGGGGCGCGCCATGTCCGCATCGCCTTCGCCAATGCCGATACCGACGGAATCGGCATGCTCATGGCGCGGCTGAAAGGCTTCGGCGGCTGACAATCCGGCAGTCTTGTGATGGCATGTGCCGCCCCTGTCAGGGTCGCGGCACTTGCCGCCGGGGGCCGTGCGGCCTAAAGACTGCCGACAGGACGAAAACACGGGCGGGAATAATCACATGCGCGGCAAGGGCAAATCGACCATCGTCTGGTTGCTGATGGGGATGCTGGTCCTGGGGCTTGGCGGCTTCGGCGTGACCAATTTCTCGACCGGAACGGCTGATATCGGATCGGTCGGCGATGTCGACATCACGTCGCAGGAATATGCGCGCTCGCTCAGGGGCGAGATGCAGGATTTCGCCGCCCGCACCGGGCGCGAGCTGACCCCGGCCGAGGCGCGTTCCATCGGCATCGACCAGGCCGCGCTCTCGCGTCTCGTGATCGGCGCCGCGCTCGAGGATGAGGCCCACAAGCTCGGGATCTCGGTCGGCGACAATGCCGTGCTCGAACAGATCCGCGATGCGGATGCCTTCAAGGGGCTCGACGGCAATTTCGACCGCGCCCGCTACGCGGATGTCCTTCAGCGCGAGGGCCTGCGCGAAGCCCAGTTCGAACAGGAACTGCGCATGGACCAGGCCCGCATGATCCTGCAGCGCGCGGCGCTGGCCGGCGTGGCCGCGCCCGCCGCCGTGACCGACCGTTCGTTGGGCTGGCTTCTGGAAACACGCGACATCCACTGGCTGGAACTGACCGCCGATGATCTGGCCGAGCCGGTCGCCACCCCTGACGACGCGACGCTGACGGCCTGGCACCAGGCCAATGCCGACCGCTTCACCGCGCCCGAGACGCGCAAGATCACCTATGTCTGGCTGACGCCCGAAATGCTTGAGAAAAGCGTCGAGGTGGATGAACAGGCGCTGCGCGATCTCTATGACCAGCGCAAGGACGAATACCAGCAGCCCGAACGCCGCATGGTCGAACGGCTCGTCTTCCCGACAAAGGATGCCGCCCAGGAAGCCAAGGCCCGGATCGAGGCCGGTGAGGTCACATTCGAGCAGCTCGCCGCCGAGCGCGGCCTGACGCTTGCCGATCTGGACCTGGGCGAGGTTTCGCGCGACGAACTCGGAGCGGCGGGCGATGCGGTCTTTGCGCTTGACCAGCCCGGCGTCGCCGGGCCCGTCGACAGCGATCTCGGCCCCGCGCTCTTTTCGATGAACGCCATCCTCGAGCCCGTGGACATCCCCTTCGAAGAGGCCCGCGACGACCTGCGCATCGAAGCCGCCGTCGACCGCGCGCGTCGCCAGATCGACGAGCAATCCGACAGCATCAACGACCTGATGGCGGGCGGCGCCACGCTCGAGGATCTCGTCAAGGAAACCCGGATGCAGATCGGCCAGGTCGACTGGACCGGTTCGGAACCCGCCGATCCGGGCAGCATCATCGCCTATCCCGAATTCCGCGAACATGCCGAGACCGTCACCGACAAGGATTTCCCCGAGCTTTTCTCCTTCGAGGATGGCGGCATCTTCGCGCTGCGCCTCGACGAGATCGTGCCCCCCGCGCTGATGCCCTTCGACGAGGTGCGCGAGCGCGTGCTGGAAGACTGGCGGCAGAACGAAACCAAGCGCCGCCTGC
The DNA here is from genome assembly GCF_031822435.1 of Paracoccus sp. MBLB3053. Classification (NCBI taxonomy): domain Bacteria; kingdom Pseudomonadati; phylum Pseudomonadota; class Alphaproteobacteria; order Rhodobacterales; family Paracoccaceae; genus Paracoccus; species Paracoccus aurantius. The sequence continues at coordinate 1,380,414 of NZ_JAVQLW010000001.1, forward strand.
TCGCGCTCGCCGATGAACGCAAGCTCGAAGCCGAGGTCGCGGGCGACCAGGCCGGTCAGCCGGTTCCCGCCGCCACCGCGCCGGTCGCCCAGGCCGTCGGGGCGGTGGCGCCCGCCGTGACCCCGACCGAAACCCCCGCGGCGCCGGAAATGGGTCAGGCCGAAACCGGACTTGCCCGCGGCGGCTTCATCAACGGCGTGCCGCAGGACATCGTGGCGCGCGCCTTCGAGATCCGCGAGCCGGGCACATCCGAGGTGATCGAGGCCGAAAACCGGGTCTTCCTCGTCACGCTCGATGAAATCCATGCCGCCAGCCTCGAAGGCGACGAGGTCGAGCAGATGCGCAGCGGCATCACCGGTCGCATCGCCGATTCCCTGCGCCAGGACGTCTTCGAATATTTCACCCGCGCGCTCCAGAACCAGGCCGGGGTAAGCATCAACCAGACCGCGATCGACGCGGTGAACGCACAGATGCAGTGATGGACATCTCTCCCGATTACTCCGAATTCGAGCGCGGCTGGGCCCAGGGGCAGAACCAGCTTCTCACCATCCGCCTGGCCGCCGATCTCGATACGCCCGTCAGCCTGATGCTGAAACTGGCCGAGGCGGCGCCGAACAGCTTCATGCTGGAAAGCGTGACCGGCGGCGAGCTGCGCGGGCGGTATTCCTTTGTCGGGATGAAGCCGGACCTGATCTGGGACTGCCGCGACGGCAAGGCGCGGATCAACCGCAATGCGCGCTATTCGGACGAGTTCGAGGATGACACGCGCCCCGCGCTGGAAAGCCTGCGCGCGTTGATCGGGGAAAGCCGCATCGACATGCCGGAAGGCGTGCCTGCGGGCGCGGCCGGGCTTTTCGGCTATCTCGGCTATGACATGATCCGCCTGGTCGAGCGCCTGCCGGATGTGAACCCCGACCCGCTGGGCCTGCCGGACGCGATGATGATGCGTCCCTCGGTCGTGGCCGTGCTCGACGGCGTCAAGGGCGAGGTGCTGCTTTGCGCCCCCGCCTGGCATCAGGACGGAATTCCCGCCCGCGCCGCCTATGCGCAGACCGCCGAACGCCTGATGGAGGCGCTGCGCTCGCTCGACCGACAGCCCAGCGAGCCCCGCGCGCTGGGCCATGACCTGAAGGTCGGCGAATTGCGCTCGAACTTCTCGAAGCCCGCCTACCTGGCTGCCGTCGAGAAGGCCAAGGACTATATCCGCGCGGGCGACATCTTCCAGGTCGTGCCCTCGCAGCGCTGGGCGATGGATTTCCCCCTGCCGCCCTTCGCGCTTTATCGCAGCCTGCGCCGCACGAACCCGTCGCCCTTCATGTTCTACCTGAATTTCGGCGGCTTCCAGATCGTCGGGGCCTCGCCCGAGATCCTCGTGCGCCTGCGCGGCGGCGAGGTGACCGTCCGCCCGATCGCCGGAACCCGCAAGCGCGGCGCGACGCCCGAAGAAGACAACGCGCTGGAAGCCGACCTGCTTTCCGACCAGAAGGAACTGGCCGAGCACCTGATGCTTCTGGACCTCGGCCGCAACGATGTGGGCCGGGTCGCGAAAATGGGCACGGTGAAGCCGACCGAGCAATTCATCGTCGAACGCTACAGCCATGTCATGCACATCGTCTCGAACGTGGTGGGCGAACTCCGCGATGGCGAAGACGCGCTGTCGGCGCTGCTCGCGGGCATGCCCGCGGGAACCGTCTCGGGCGCGCCAAAAGTCCGCGCGATGGAGATCATCGACGAGCTCGAGCCCGAAAAGCGCGGCGTCTATGCCGGTGGCGTCGGCTATTTCGCGGCGAATGGCGAAATGGACATGTGCATCGCGCTGCGCACCGGCGTCATCAAGGACCAGACGCTTTACATCCAGGCGGGCGGCGGCGTCGTCTATGACAGCGACCCCGAGGCCGAGTTCGAGGAAACCGAGAACAAGTCCAACGCCCTGCGCCGCGCCGCCGAGGAAGCGGCAAGGTTCGTGCGCGGCAATAACTGACCACGATCCGAAAGAAACCTGGTGGAAAAGTCCGACTTTTCCAGCAACTCATTCGGACAGGCATTTATTGCCGCGACATTCCGGCTTCAGGGCTGCCAGGCAGGACTGAACAACGGGTTCAGATCAGCGCGTGCAGCTCAATGGGTAGCGTTGCCCGTTCCAGGTGGTCCAGCCCTTGGCTGTTCTTCCCACGGGTTTGGCGAGGTACCAGCGATTGCCGTCGGCATGGGTGAAAAACAGGCCACCCTTGTCGCCACTCTTGGCGTTGGTCAACGACACCCATTTTGACCCGTTATCCGAAAACCTGCCCTTCCAACCTGCGGATACCGAGGACGAACAGATAGTTCCCTCGTCCGTTTCCTCACAGGATTGGCTGCCATTATCGACGACGCTCCACCGCATTCGGGCGGGGCGTCCGTCTATGATGCAATCCCAGTCTCCTCCCCACCATCCGGACGCCATATTGGCAAAGGACGGGGTCGAGAAAGGGAGTGACAATATGCATGCGATGCATGTCAGGGAAATGGCTCTGTGCATATCAATCTCCTGGCAGGCGCAGATTGCGCCCGATGAAACTTATTATGCTCTAAGGTCCAGGATGATCGTTTGAGGGGGTGGTTACCCGAACGACTCATCCGGGAAGGCTAATCCACTGATGTGCGAAAGGGGGCCATGCATCGGAAATCAAAGGTATCTCGATGACGTGGCTTCCAGCATCAGTCATGAAATTCGAGATCTGAAACACGCCCGCATGATAAGCGTGATTGGTGATTTTGTCGAGCATTCGTCGCAAGGATCGCCATCGCGGTTCACCCGCGACCTTCCACGGGCCGTGAAACGGTCTGGCGCCGCAGGGGTGATGAACGGTTGACACGGAGCTTCACTTCCGGTGCACGGCCTGTGTACGCCCGGTGTACGCGCTGTGTACGGATGTCACAGCAAAAACCCCAGCATTTGCTGGGGTTTTCGGGAAAATTCGTGGCAGGCCGCCTCATGCAACGCGCGCTGGCGTTGCGCATAGGGGCGGGGGGCGCTCAGTCCTCGCCGCGATAGGGCTGGACATATTGCAGCGCCATGTCCCAGGGGAAGAAGATCCAGGTGTCCTGGCTCACCTCGGTGACATAGGTCTGGACCATCGGCCGGCCCTTGGGCTTGGCGTAGACGGTCGCGAAATGCGCCTTTGGATAAAGCGTGCGGACATGTTCCAGCGTGCGGCCGGAATCGACCAGATCGTCGATCACCAGAATGCCGTCGCCATCGCCCATCAACTCGTGATCGGGGGCTTTCAGGACCTGGATCTCGCCCTGCTTGGCCTCGGCGCCGACGGCCTTGTAGGATTTGACCGAGATCGTGTCGATGGTGCGCACGTCCAGTTCGCGCGCGACGATCATGGCGGGGACAAGGCCGCCGCGGGTGATCGCCAGGATGGCGCGCCATTCGCGGCCGTCCAGACGCCAGGCCAGCGCGCGCGCGTCGCGGTGCATCTGGTCCCAGCTGATGTGAAAGCCGCGTTCATGGGGCAGGCGATCGTTCATTTTTCTTGTCCTTTCAATGCTTGACGATCAGCATCAGGCCAAGCGCTGCCATTGCGAATGCTGCCGCCCGATCGATCCAGAATTTCGCGCCAAAATAGCGCCTGCGCATGCCTGCTGTCGACATCAGAACAGCAACCAGAGCGTACCAGAAAAGCTCGGTGGCAAGACAGATCGCATAGATCAAGGCCTGACGCTGCGGCGCCATCGGCTCGGGAAAGACGGAAAGGATCAGCGCCGCATAGAAAAGCGCGGGCTTGGGGTTCGACAGGTTCAGGGCAATCCCGCCCCAGAATCCCTTCGAAGCCCCCGAGGCGGCATCCGGCAAGGGTTGCGTCGAGGCGCGCCAGAGCCCCCAGGCGAACCACAGCAGGTAGAAGCCGCCAAATATCTTCATCCCCGCGAAAAGCTGGGGATGAAGCTTGAAGAGAACAGCCAGGCCCAGCAATGCGAAGATGCACCAGAGCGAAGCCCCGGTGGCCAGTCCCAGCCCATAGGGAAGCGCCCGGTTGCGGCCATGCGCGAAGGCGGTCTGCACCGTCGCGATGATCGCCGGCCCGGGCGTCAGGATCGCCAGCGACAGCGCCGAGACAAGCGCGATGACCTGCTCGACGCTCAAGGCGTTCAGTCCTTCTTGACGGCCGCGATATCGGGCGCGTCGACCGCCTTCATGCCGACGACATGATAGCCCGCATCGACATGATGGGTCTCGCCCGTGACGCCAGAACCCAGATCCGACAGCAGGTACAGGGCCGATTTGCCGACCTCGGCCTGCGTCACGTTGCGGCGCAGGGGCGAGTTCAGCTCGTTCCATTTCAGGATGTAGCGGAAATCACCGATGCCGGATGCCGCCAGCGTCTTGATCGGACCGGCCGAGATGCCGTTGACGCGGATGCCGTCCTTGCCCAGATCCTCGGCGAGGTAGCGCACCGACGCTTCCAGCGCGGCCTTGGCGACGCCCATGACATTGTAATGCGGCATCACGCGTTCGGCGCCGTAATAGGTCAGCGTGACCATCGAGCCGCCATTCGGCATCATCGCGGCGGCGCGCCGCGCCACGGCGGTGAAGGAATAGACCGAGATGTCCATAGTCATCAGGAAATTATCGCGCGTCGTGTCGGCATAGCGCCCGCGCAGCTGCTCCTTATCCGAGAAGCCGATGGCATGGACGATGAAATCGATGCTGTCCCAGCGCTCGGCGATGGTCGAGAAGAGCCCGTCGATCGAGGCCTCGTCCGAGACATCGCATTCCGCGATCAGGTCCGAGCCCAGCTGCGCAGCCAGTGGCTCGACGCGCTTCTTCAGCGCCTCTCCCTGATACGAGAAAGCCAGTTCGGCCCCCTGATCGGCCAAAGCCTTGGCGATGCCCCAGGCAATGGATTTGTCATTCGCGAGGCCCATGATGAGGCCGCGACGGCCTTTCATCAGCCCCATACCGGCTTCACTTGACATGATGCTGCCCCTCGCGCTTCTACGGTTTGGGCAGGATTAGGACAACTGCAAGGAGGCATCAAGTGGCGGTGATCGTATGGCCATGACCGAACGGACCGGAATCTTCGCAGGGGATGATCCTTTCGCCATCGCGCGCAGGTGGCTTGATGAGGCACGCCAGACCGAGCCGAACGATCCGAATGCGATCGCGCTCGCCACCGTGGATGCCGCGGGGCTGCCCGATGTGCGCATGGTTTTGCTGAAGGACATCGAGGGCGAGGGGCAGAACGGCTCTTTCGTTTTCTATACCAATTACGAAAGCGCCAAGGGGGCCGAGATCGAGGCGACAGGGGTCGCTTCCTTCGTGATGCACTGGAAATCCCTGCGTCGCCAGATCAGGGTTCGGGGGCGCGTGTCGCGCGTCGATTCGGCCGCGTCGGACGCCTATTTCGCGTCGCGCCCCTTGCAGTCGCGCATCGGGGCCTGGGCGTCTCGACAAAGCCGTCCGCTGGCGAGCCGGGGGGCGCTGATGGCCGAGGTTGCGCGACAGGGAATCAGCTTGGGGTTGAACCCTCCCCGTCCGCCGCAGTGGGGCGGCTATCGCATCACCCCCTTGCAGATTGAATTTTGGGCAGATGGTGCCTTCCGGCTGCATGACCGGTTTTGCTGGATATCGCGTGATTATGCCAATGAAAGCAGGATTCTGACGGAAGTTGCGGAAGAGACAGGGGAAACTTTCTGGATCGTCCAGCGTCTTAGCCCTTGATGCGGAAGACCGTTTTATCCATGGTATGGAAAACCTGACTAATTTCTGATCCGGTGCGACCAGCTGAACCTTGCCCTTGGCGCAAGGTTTGGCCCGTGACCGGGAAAGTCCATTATCCGGTTTCTGTTGAATGGGATAAAAGAGTGATATGACCGATAACGACGATCAGCAGCGGGAAATCGTTGGCGTCGTCAAATGGTTCGACGGCAGCAAGGGATTCGGGTTTCTGACGGATCCTGATGGCGGGTCGGACATTCTGCTGCACGCCAACGTCTTGCGCAACTTTGGGCAGAGTTCAGTTGCCGAGGGGGCGCGCGTCAGAGCCATTGTCCAGAAGACGCCGCGCGGGGTCCAGGCGATCGAAATTCTCGCGATCGACGCCCCTGCCAGCGAACCGATGCCAGCCATTGCGGATCTGTGCTCGGCCACGCCCGAGGAGGTCGCGTTGCTGCCTCTTCTGCCGGCGCGGGTCAAGTGGTTCGACAAGGCCAAGGGATTCGGCTTTGCGAATGTCTTCGAACAGAAGGCCGACGTGTTTCTTCACATTGAGGTTCTGCGGCATTCCGGCTTTTCAGATCTCGCCGTCGGCGAGGCAATCGCGCTCCGTATCGTCGATGGGCGCCGCGGGTTGATGGCGGCACAGATCACGTCGTGGGAAAGGGCCGCGCTCGAGGCGCGCAGCACACAACCGGGGGGAGCGGCCGCGCTCGCTAAATTGCGGCTGGTTGCGGGCGCGGTATGAACAAGCTGGCCGCAGCTGTTGTTCTTGCTTTCACAAATCTGAGCTTTGTCACAGCCACCGCCGAGGAAATTGCCTGTCGCGCCGACAGGGCAACGTTTCTCGGCGCGGCCGAGCCGGTCATCGTGCCGGTCGAGATCGCCGACGATCCCGAGGAACGGTCCCGTGGGCTGATGTTCCGCAAGGAGCTTGCATCTGGCTCGGGCATGCTTTTCATCTACGAGACACCGCAGCCAGTGAGCTTCTGGATGCGCAACACGCTGATCCCGCTCGACATGATCTTCATCGACGCGCGAGGCGAGGTCCGCCATGTTCATCCGATGGCAAGGCCGCTTGATGAGACGTCGATCCCCGGCGCCGCCAAGGGTGATCCCTCGCCGGACCGGCTGATGGTGCTTGAGGTCGCCGGGGGCGCCGCCGCACAGCTGGGCATTCGCCCGGGGATGGTCCTTGCCCACCCGCGCCTGCCGCAGAAAATTGCGCTTGCGCGGTGTGACTGAGCCGCTTCGATCCATTTTCCCCCTTTTCCCCGATCGCCTCAAGGGCTAGACAGCCGTTGGTTCGGGGCGTAGCGCAGCCTGGTAGCGCGACGGTTTTGGGTACCGTAGGCCGGAGGTTCGAATCCTCTCGCCCCGACCAGTACTTAGATGCAATCAAGAACGAATGGTTTGCATCTTGGTTTGCAAGAGATTGCTTGACCTTGCCTCGAACCGCCTGAATGCTGTCGCTACGTTCAGAGGAAGGTGATTTGCATGGCTTTTTTTTTCAGAAGTTGAAGAGCGCGGACTTCGGTTGGCGCGGATGAGCCTGCACATCATTGGTGGTGAAGGTGACTTCGAACCGCAGCCAGAACTCGCTGTGGTGCACGACGATTTCCTGCTTGTTTTATTGAAGGGCATCGCTTCCGAGCCTGTCTACAAGTTCAAGGAAGCATCCCAAACGAAGGAAACCGTTCGCCGTCTGGCGAAGGGAGACCTGACGTTCGAGCGCGGTGCGCAGCTGTTGGCCGAAGATTTCTGTCGTTTTCACGCGACCTCAAATGCGAAGGATGGTGCCTTCTTCGTTTTTGAACTGGCCATCGATTTCGACGACAGGACGCGTTATTTCGCATTAATCAAGTATGACTACAGTCAGGCGCTTGAGTTGATTCATCAAGCCGAGGGCAATGGTCTGCGGCGAATTGTTGAAGCGTTCGCCGGCAGCAAGGCCTCAATTCAGAAGTCCGCGATCGTGCGGGTGGTAGACGGAAATGTGGACTCTCAAATTTCTACCCACGATAGGATGGGGAAGCCCCAGCCGATCTTGACAGACTTCTTCACCGCGTTTCTTCAGGTGGAACGCGAACGTGATGACGAAGAGCTTACGAGGGCGGCAAAGGAAGTTGTGCGCTCAGCCATACGAGACCACCAGGACCTACTTCCTGCAGGCAAAGTGGCGAGCGCTATCGCTCGAGCAAACCACGTTCTAAGAGCTGCCCCCGAGATTTCGGAAGATGTTGTCAAGCAGGCAGTATGGGTGGGAATGGGGCAGCCGGAGGACGAAGCCACTAAGGCCAAGCTTGACGCGGCCTCCTCTCGTCTTCTGAAACGCTATAAGTTAAACGGTGTGGCATTCTCGCCTGCAGCAGGTGTACTTCCTCAGTCTGTCAAGAGGCAAGTCATCACTGACGAAGGCGTCAAGATTGAGTATAATACCGCCTTAGAGGGGCAATCGGTAGTGGTCGAGCCACTGGAGACAGGGGGCACGCGCTTCACGATCACGACGAAGGGCTACAAAGATGACGTCAGCTCTGAAAAGCTTGGCCGATGATCTCGATCGACTAACAGAGAATGGAAACGCTTCGGTCGTCGAGACCCAGACTGCCCTCACGATAGCGAAGCTAGAGGCGGCGGAGGCCCACAATATCTGGGTTTCCGTCAACAAGCTCGGCTGGCCCATCACTGCAGAAGATGAGGCCGGCGAACCAGTTCTCGATGAGTTGGGATTCGATCCTGCGCTCGGTCAATATATTCTAACCTGTAGAAAGCCTGACCATCCTGATGAGCGATTGGTCGTTACCAAGGCTGGCTTGCGCCAGGGGCTTTCTGAGCCTGGCGCTCAAGGAAATTGGCAGGTTGTCTGTTGCCAGGTGTCATTTGCAACTGGTTTGTTCCAGATATCCCCGCTTGGCGCGGAGGACGTATTTGTACCTGCGTCCCCGGTGAAGAGCCCGCAAGAGATTGTGAGGGAAACGATTGAGCCGCGTCGAACCCCGTCTGACATCCGCAAGTGGCTCATTCGTGGTGGAGTCACCGACGACCGGCGATCTGACCCGGCTTTCGAGGTTTTTGCCGAAGAGGCTGCTCCAAGACTTGCACGGGCGATATGCAGCGAATGCGGGGCTTCGGAGGATCTAATTTTCCTTGGTCCGCCGAGAATGACTCTGCGATCAGCGCCGGGTTTATATGGAGATCTAACTCCTGTAGGAATCGCGAGTTTGAATAACGCTGTCGCGTGGGTCTACGAGGATCCGGCGGCGACTGAACAGAGGCATGGTCTTTTAGCAGCCGAGATCGCTCGTTTAGCTACTCGTGGAGAGACTTTGGCGCATTTTTTGAATGGCGCCGGGAGCGAGATTTTACAGAATGCGCGTCTCGCTTACCAACTTAGCCTTTCTGAGCTAAGCCGAGAAGCAATTAAGACGCAGGGCGATTTGCGCAAAGCTATCGCAGACGATACGACCAAGGCTGCGGAATCGACAAGAACGCTGTCGACTGCGATTGCGGTTTCGATTGCCACGGCGATTACTTTGATTACGGCGCGCTCTACAGGATCTGCGGACCCATGGGTTATCAGCGTTATAGCTGGGGTTGTAGCGGCATATCTTGTGACCATAGCTATAAACGGCTGGATGCACTTAAGGCTGCAGAGACGTCTCCGCGAACAATGGAGGCGTCGATTCTATAACTTTGTTGCCCAAGACGACTACGATGCAATGGTGACTATTCCGGCGCGTGATGCAGAGCGGCCTTACAACATTACTGGATATGTATCTATTTTCATCGCTCTCATTCTGGGTGCGCTATCCTTCGCGTCGGTGTTCCATGGAAATCAGACCGAAGAGCCGAAGGAGCTCGAGCAAAGCTTGCAGCAGGTAGAGTCCAAGGTTGAAACGATGCCGGATGCGATTGTGGCGCCTCCCGGTGCGGTTCAGCACGAAGAGGTCGATTCGAAAAGGCCTAGTTCGGATGCCGATCAAGGAAACAGTCAACAGGGTCCATAAGCCACCAAGTAATATGGCAATTGTCTTCGGGTTCCCGCTACTTCCGTTGAGCGTTTGCAAGATATAGCTTTGCCGCCAGCCCATCGCTCATTGCGGGCGACAGGGCGACATAACGCTCAATGACCTCTGCGGCATGCTTGATCGACCAGCCCATGTGGGTGGCGATTTCCTTCAGCTCCGCCCCGGCATCCAGCAACCTGGTCGCCGCGGTCCCGCGAGCGTCATAGAGCCGCAGCTCCTTCCGGATCTTCAACTTGTCGCGCCATTCGGCGACCGCGTCGCCGAGGTAGTTCTCGTGCTGATAAGGTCGGCCGCTCTTGTTGACGATCAGGCTGCGCTGATCGGCTGGCGTTGCGGCAATGATCTCGGCCATTGCTTCTGTCACGGGTATCGAGGCGAGACGCTTTCTCTTCTGGGTCCAGATGACGATTCGCTGGCCGTGCGGTGTCCGGTGGATGTGTTCGCGCGAGAGCTGGGCGAGATCACCCGGCCGCAATCCGGTTTCCAGGGCGATCGCCAGGATACGCCAGACGTGAGCAGGGGCGCCCGCCTTGAATTTTTCAACCTCGTCCGCGAGCCAGAAGATCTCCGCACGCTGACTTTTGTAGATCGATTTGATCTGAGTCAGATGGTGCTGTCTGATCATCGTGCGGTCCACTGCGAACGCGACCAGGCGCTGCAGGTGGCGAATACGATCGTCGCCGACCTTGCCGCCGATCTTGTCGCGCCAGTCCAGCGCCTGACGTCGTATCCTTGGATCGTCGAACGCGGCCAAGGGGGCGTCACCGAACTTTTTGTCGATACCGTTTTCGGGGTGATAGAATGACTTGCGCATGTCCGACTGTGTCCGCGGTGCGAGGCCGCTGAAATCCTGGCTATCGAGGAAGCGGAGAATCAGCGATCGAAACTTGCCTTGTGCTGGGGATCCGCTGGATTCGACGCGGGAGAAGGCCGCCACGTATTCCGGCGATCCAATCTTGATCTCGCTGGCGCTGTCCCAAAATTTCACAGCACCTTTGCCGCGGCCGACATAGTGATGCTCGCGGACAGTGCCGTCTGCCAGCTTCTTCCGTACCCGGTTGATGCCCTTCAGGTTAACTCTCGTCATCATCCCCAAACCATTTGTCGACCTCTGTCCGATTGGTGCGCACGGTCTCCGGCAGAATCCGAATCGTTCCCTCGACGGTCACCTCGACAACAGAGCGGGCATCGATTGAGCGCGCAACCTTCATCGCGCGGCGGATATCCGCTTCGGTGAATGAGGCTCGTCGTCCCATCAGGCGGTCTTTCTCAATTCTTCACTCGCGTGGCCGCCCCACTGCGCGGCGCAAGCCTTGGCAATTCCTTCAAACGTCCGGCTGCGGATCTTCCAGCGATCGGGGCCCGGCGAGGCGCGATGGATCGAAGACCATGCCTTGTGCCGCTCAGGCTCGATCGCCTTTCTCGGGGGCGTCAGACGGTTGGTTGCCGTGAGTGCTGGCAGGCCGCGAAGATAGAAGCCCGTTGCCTTGAATGCCTCTTCGCCAAACCACCACGGTTGGACGATCTGGGGCTTCGGCAGATCTGCAGGCAGGCGCGCTCGGCCGTGCTTGTGCATCACGGGGTTCTCGACCGCGACCCGGGCAACCGGAGCCTTCCAGCAAGCTGCGAAGAGGTCAGCGCCCTGGTCCAGGAGCCGCCACATGACCGCGAGCTTCAACTCCCGTGCCATCGATGGCCAGGCTGTCTTCTCGCCCGCGCTGGCGTCCTCTGGCGGGTTCTTCGGGGGCTCTGCCAGCCATCGCACCCCGCTGTTGCAAAGTCGGGTGCAGGGTGGGTGACAGACGACAAGCAGATCCCACCCGAAATCGAGGTAATCCCGTACGTCACCGACGATGTGATGATTGCTTCCGTCCTCGGCTGGCAGCAGGTCTACCGAGGTTGCGTCGTGACCCAGAGCTGCGAAAGCGCGGCGCATTACGCCAGAGGTCTCGCACAGGATGCCGACACGGAGGGCGGGTGCGCTCATGCCGCTTCCTCCCGGCCTGTCAGATGTCGATCGATTTGCTCCTGCGCTTCGTCCAGCGTCTCGGCGCTGCCTAAGCCGTCGGTCTCGCAGCTCGTCCACACCCATGGTGTGCAAGGGACGTCATATTTGCGGATGTCGATGCCGCGATAATTGATGCCGGCACGGTGGTAACGATCGATCATCTCAATCACCGATCGACTTGGCGCAGACCATGCCGGCCGCGAAAATCATGAACAGTTCAAAGACGGTCATGAGCGTTTCCTTGCGATGGTGGCCAATACCTCGTCCAACGCGGCGTTGTGGGCCTCGTCCTCGGCGCTGAGCGGATGGCCATGGGCATGCCGGCGCAGACGCTTTATCCGGATGGCCATTTCGTCCTGGTACTTTCTGGGCGCGAGGTGCGCTTCGCCCTGCCACGAGATGTATGGGCTGATCTGAACCGTGATGATCCGGGCGGACGTGCTCATTCTGAACTCCCAATCCGGCCACCTTTGAGGCCCTTGTCATAGGTCCGCAGCAGCAGGAAGGCGGCGTGGCTCTTATTCGATCCGCCGCTGATCTTGCTGAGCTGGCGCGCGTTGTCGGCGATCTGCTCGAAGTCGCTTTCCTCGATGACGGTGGCCAGTCGATCGATGTCACCCTTGGCCGCGATGACCTTTGCTGTGACGATGGTTACGGCCTCGATATTGAGGCTGGTCAAGGCATCAGCATTGTCGGGCTGGCCGTCCGTCAGCATTTCAAGCGCGGTAAAAACGATCCCCCGGCCGTGCGCTTTGATCAGCTTGTAAAGGACCGATATCGATCGCGTTTGCCGAGGGCGAAGGGGAATGCCTGGCAGCACATCAGTGCTGATCTCAAGCTCGGCCAGCATGGCGCCAAGCTCCAACGCATCCGGATCTCCGGCGGCTACCTTCGCGCGGAACTTGTCGACCGGCGTGACGGCGGTCCGGACATCGTTGATTGCAACGAACGTCGCCGCTTCGGCCGCCTCACCAACTGCGACCATAGCGGGTACGTCCTGAATGCCCATGGCGGCAGCTGCGACGGCCCGGTGCTGCCCATCGACGACCGACAGCTTTCCGTCTTTGCGCACGACGCTGATCGCGCCGAAGCGCAGCCAGTCGAACTCGGCGATGATCCGTGCGACGGTGCTGCGGCCTTTGGCGCTCATGGACCGCTGATAGTGGCCATCAATGATCAGGTCAGAAACCGGGATCATTTCAAAGCTCGCAGCCCGGTCGGGTGACTCGAGGCAGACGCCCTCGGGAACTTGCTTGCGCAGCCAGGCGTCCACCATGTCGGAAACGGGGCGGGTTGATGCGGTCATGAGAATCGAACTCCCGTGATGCGGGTGGCGCCGGGATCGGCCTCGGCGCAGAACTGCCACTGTCCATCGCCGTCGATGAAGTTCGGATCGGCCTGACGGATCCAGTGCGACTGGACTTCGAGCTCCTCGAGGGCGAGAGCATCCTCGCCGAGGCCAGCGTAATAGCTCGCAGCCTCGGCGATCCTCTCTGCAGTGATGGTCTCCGGCGGGACTTCGCCCCAGGCGAAGCAGGCCTGCGGATAGCCATCGGCATCCGTGGAGAACTCCAATCGGTGCGCAGTGTTCATGCGGTTTCTCCGAACTTTGGGATTGATCGCCCCTGTTCGACCAGCCAGGTCGGCGCTGGCACATCTCGGCTCATCCCGTTGATTGAAAATGCCCCCGGCGCATGCGATGGCCGGGGGCCAGTGGATCCGGCGGGACAGGTTAGATGCCGGATCGAGCATGAGGGCATGTGGATTTCGCGCGCCGGGGCTATCGGCTCGGGCCCGACAGATTGGCCGCGCGGTGGCGCTGCGTGACCCTTATTCCGTGCTGAGAGGCGAGGATGAGGAAGGCAAGCCGACGGAATGTCTCGGGCAGCGTCGCGGCCAGATTGGGATCGCAAATGACGGCGCGCGCATCGGCGATGGCACGTGGTGTGGCGGGAAGGGATGTCGTCTGGGGTAGTGAATGGGTCTGCATCTTGAGCTCCATCCAAGGGTTGAGGATGGAGCAAAAATTGCAGGATTAAAATCCTATGTCAATCAAAATAAGGATTATAGTCCTACAAACTGAGGACTCAAATCCTTTAGCCTTTTTTTGGGGGGCATGTCCTGCGCTGCGATCGGGCTAATGCCCTTGCCATTGGTCAATCTTAACGGAACGATAAAACCCAACGGATCTGAGTAAGTGGGGCCCATGAAGAACAAGTCGGACGCTCTAAGGTGCCTGCTTCAACTCGATGACAGTGCTATTCTTAACTTGCGCTTCGCCGTGGAAGTGATGAAGGCGAAGTCGAGGGAGTATCCTTCTCAACCTCAGCTGGCGGGAGAGGCTGATGAACCTTTTTCTGGCTCTGGCGATCTTCTGATGCTTGTTGCGTTACCAGGAACCGAGCATATGTAAGTGCTTCTTGTATAAGACTCGCAGGCAATTGCTGTAGTTCTTCTAGCAGCTCGATCGCTGGCCTGGCGTCAGCGTGCTCGCCAATAGCAATGATGTCCGACAGGCGATACCCCATGGCCGACGCTATCTTCTGCGCGGTATCGATTCGTGGTGAAGCGTTGTTGCCCGCAAGAAGTTTTCTGAGAGTCGAGTTGTCCAAGCCCGCAGCCACAGAGATCGTGGCAGGCTTGAGATCTGGTCTCGCGTCAAATATCTGACGCAACCCTTCGATGAATGGGTCCCTCACAGTCATGATCCCAGTTTGAGTGAAGGACGCTAATCCTTCCATGGGATAATAGTCCTTGACATGAGTGAGGATTTTAATCCTATAGTTCTGGCATGATCACAGAGTTCGTCATAGCCTGCTCTCAGTACGCCCAGCGTCGAGGAATTTCCTTGGTCACGCTTGGCCTCTACGCGGTGTCCGACAGTCGTCTTTTCGCTCGTCTCAATCGTGGGGGCCAATGCATGCCAAGGACGATGGAAAGAGTGCTCGCCTACATGAAGGCTAACCCTCCAGCTTCGGCGGATGATGGGATCGAGAGTGACATTAAACCGGCCACTTTTTCGGCCCCAAACGTCGAGCATACCAATGTCCAATTCCCTGAAACCCAACGCTAACCATGCTACATCTGCTCGCGCGAAAATGTCCCGTGAAAGGGCCTTTGACCGAAGGCGCTCGGCGCCGGCGATCCGCCGCGGCCATATCCATGCCATCAACCGTGATGCGTTCATGCGACGCTGGTCACACCTGATGATCGCCAGTTTTGGCTCGCGCGAGGAATGCGCCGTGCATTTCAGCGTCACCTTCCAGACTGCCTGCAACTGGTTCGACGGCATGTGCCGCCCCTATGGCGACATTGTCGATTACGCGGTCGAAACGCTGCCGCGCTACGCCGAGATCATGCGGGGTCGGTCATGAGCGAACCGTTGAATGACTGGGAGACACTGACAATGGATGCGCAGGACACCGACAGTGCGTCTGCGCCGAAGCGCGCGGATCGCCACCCTGCGGATGATCCGACTCAGCTGTTTCCCCGTGAGGGCATGCAACACCCGATCTCGGAGAGGGCGGCATGGGATTTGTGCGGGCCGTTCGTGGGATTGGTCCGGTGCAGTTGGCGCATCAGACGTTCGGATCACTATGTCTTCGACGAGGCCATCAAGGCCTGGTGGGGCCGGCTGCGCTCGTCGCGGCTGCCGGAAGAGCGACTGTCATGCGAACGGATGATTAACGCGCTCAGCTTGGCCAATGGTCTGGACCAGCACAAGCGGGGTGCTGATCTCACCGCGGAGAATGTCAAACACTTCACGAGCCTCCGCAGGGAAGCGGCGCAAGCTCGCAGAGAACAGGAGGAAGCCGCGTGCGTCGACGCCTGGCGGGGTTTCAGTCCGTGCGCATGAAGTCATCCTTCAGCGCTTCGATCGCCAGTGCCTCCGGAGTGACGGGATCATTGGGATCGGGATGTCTGATTTCGATGGAATCCGTCTCGGCGATGGCTTTGTTGAACTTGGCAATGATTTCGTCATGCAATTCGGGATCTCTTTCGACCGCCAGTTTGAGCAAGTCGGTCAGGATCGTTTCCAACGCGTTCACGCGCAGTTCGAGACGGCGGGTATCTGACATTTTCGTTCCTCGCGATGTGCCCGGGAAGCTTGCGCGCAATGCAGGACGACTCGCAATTCGAAAGGCATGTCATGACTTTCGGGCTTTCAGGATGCCCGGGGCGGGGGAGTGGTGGGGCGGCACGGCCTGACCGCGAGTAACCCGCTGCGATTCCGTCCGCTTCGGGCGAAGCGAAGGGAAGCGGAATCGTGGAATCCTGCGGCTGGCCCGGCCGAGAGCCGTTCTGCCGACGGCGGGGCAAAAACATCACCGGCCTCCTCCTCCGTTCGGGCCGGTGATCAGGGCGCGGCGCCTCCTCGCATCTTGCCGCCGCGCCCAACCGTTTCGCGAAACCTGGGAGAGCACATGGAACATGTCTTGAATCGATCGAGAGCCAGGCGCGCAGGGAGCGCAGACACTACCGGGGCTTTCCTTTCATCTTCTTTTCAGCTTGCGCAGCAAGTTCCAGAAGACGACGGCCGAGATCTGCCGCTTGAGGTGCGCTTATCGCGAATTGGTAAATCTGATTCTCGGGAACCAGCCCGTCGGCGGTCGACCAGCTTTCGTGAAAGAGGCGGACTATGACGGCAAGGCCCTGGTCACCTTCTCCAAGGGCGTTGGAAAAGCTGTCCACCGAAATGGCCACCGGGCTCTCGTCGTGGACATCGACGATCAATCCATTTCGCACCGTAAACACGCGGCACTCCAATATCTTACAAAGTTTCGCTCTGCGATCAGACAGGGCCGGATCACCAGGAAATGCGAGGTCGGCAATGAATATTCAGCGTAATTGTGACATTTCGGCCTTGCCAGTCGGAGGACTGGCATCGGTCCGCGCCAGGTTCGGGATGATGGCCCTAGGGTATGGGGCAAAGGCCGATCTGGTCAACCCTGACGCGATAGACCGTGTCGGAGCTCTCGTCTTCCAGACCTTCGGCGCGGGTCATGAGCTGACGCGCGAAATGGATCACTTCATCGACACGGTGATGTCCGCGGCTGGCCGTCCAGAAGTTTGGAGCGAGGCCGGCGACCGCCTGCTGCGCGCGGTCGAACGCACGACCTGGTCGGGAGCAGAGAAGCGGGCGGATCTCGATGGCTGAGCGGCAGAGGCTTTCGCCCCATGATCATGCCCTGATCCATGCGCTTGCACTTTTGTCGCGGCCCGAGCTGAGGGACCGCAGCAAGATCGGCATGATCGTCGGGATGATCCAGGACGTCTTGCCCCGGGTGTCGCGCCAGGTCGAACGCCTCCGCCCGCTGATCGTGCTGGCCGAACAGTTTGCCAGCCAGAAGCAGGGCCCGCTGGGCGATTTCGGCGGCCTGCATGACCGGGCCCGGAGCATCATGAACGACTGGGACGGTCGGCGTCTCGCGGATGCCTGGGACGTGGTCACCGGGAAGGCGGAATGATGGACAGGATATCCCATCCCGATCTTAGCTCGGTGCAGCGCCTGGTGCTGCGCCATCTCGACAGCCTCGAGGAAGGGTTCGGCCCCGCAGCGGATCTGGTGATCGTCGAAGAGCTTTGCCGCGGCGTCCCGGTCGAGGCGATCGCGAAGCGGATCGGCAGCAGCAGCCATGACGTCGTCGCACGCTGGTACCAGATGCTCTTCCCCGCGATCACCACCGAAATGGGCGTCCTGACGATCGATGGCCGTCGGGATCTGCTGGTTGCCGTGCGCAGAAGGGCAGGCACGGCATGAAGGGCGAAGATCACCGCCTGGAAGAGGCCAAGGCCATGCCGATCGCCGATATCGTCGCACGGCTGGAACTGGCGGGACTGGTTCGGACCGGTGGCGAGCTGGTCGGTCCTTGCCCGCAATGCGGTGGCCGGGATCGCTTCGGGGTGAACCTGCGGACCGGCATGTTCCAGTGCCGCAAGGAATGTGGGCCCAATGCCAAGGGCGATCAGATCGCACTGGTGCAACATGTCATGGGCATGGATTTCCGGGCGGCGCTCGAATGGCTCTGCGGTCCGGCCGAAGGTCTGAGCGATGCCGAGCGCGCCGAACGCCGGCGCAAATCCGAAGCGAACCGGCGCAAGCAGGATGATATCGCCCGCAAGCAGCGCGAAAGCTCGATCAGCTCGGCGCGTGACATCTGGTTCGCGGCGCAGCCCGCCGAGGGCACGGCCGTGCGCGATTACCTGGCGCTGCGGGGCATCGATCCCGATCTCTATCCGCGTCTGCCGCAATGCGTCCGTTTCGATCCGGCCGCGCGCTACACCATTCCGGCCGAACGCCCTGGGCAATGGGAGGTCATTCATACCGGACCGGCGATGATCTGTGCCGTGGTCGATGCGGGAAACCGGGTGACCGCGGTGCATCGGACATGGCTCGATCTTGGCCAACCCAAGGGCAAGCTGATCCTGCCCGACCCGAGAAAGGCGGGCGAAACGCTGCCGGCCAAGAAGGTGCTGGGATCGAAGAAGGGCGGGGCCATCCGGTTCCTGACTCCGAAGGGAAGCGACACCATGATCATGGCCGAGGGGGTCGAGACGACCCTTTCCGCCCTGATCGCGGAAACCGCGCCGCAGGCCACAGCCTATTGGTGCGGGGTCGATCTGGGCAACATGGCCGGCCGCATGCAACGCGGCCCCGGCCTGAAATTCGCGGGACTGCCGGATCTCGACGATGCCGATGCCTGGTTGCCGCCCGAATGGGTGCGCAGGCTCATCTTCGTCCAGGACGGCGACAGCGATCCCAAGCTGACGACCGCAAAACTCAAGGCCGGCCTGCGCCGCGCCATGATCAAGCGACCCGGTTTGCGCGGGTCCATCGTCCATGCCGGGGAGGGCAGGGACCTCAACGATATCCTGATGGGACAGCAATGAAAGATCATGTCGAAGAGAGCGCGCTCGACCAGGTGCGCAACGTCATGGGCCATGCCGAAGATGTCGACCTTCCCGAGGGCTATGCCAGGGAGGATGACGGTGACGTTCCCGAGGATTACGCTCCCCCGCCGCCCCCTCCCGAGGACAGGCTGCCTGACGATGACGAACCCGAGGACCCGGTTTCCCAATCCTCGCGCCAGCCGCTGAACGATATCGGCAATGGTTGTCGTTTCCGCATCCATTTCGGCGAAAACCTCCTTTTCGTCTCACAAGTCGGCTGGTTCGTCTGGGACGGTGCGCGCTGGAAACGGGATCCGGAGATAAGTCGCGATTGCTCGCCCTTGGTCCGCAGCCGTGCCCATCAGATGTCGGGGCTGATCGAGAAGGAGATCGATTGGCTGCAGCCGTCGAAGCGCGACCGGCAATTGCTCGAGGAAGAGCGGAAGCTGCGCAGCCGGCGGATCGAGATCGAGGCCATGCCGGACTATGCCGGGGATGAGACCCTGATCGACGAGCTCGGCCAGATCGGGACGCGCCTGCGCACCATCGATGGTGCGTTGAAGACGCATAAATCGCTGATCGGGCGTCGGCTGACCCATGCAAAGAATGCCGGGAACAGCGGCCCGATGTCGAACATGATCGGTGAGGCCCGCGTCATGCTGGCCCATGCCGTCGACGAGATGGACAAGGGCGACCTCGACGTGAACACGCTATCGGGCGTGTTGCGCTTTACCCGGATCCCGGGCGATCCGGAAAACGGCATGTCGGCCATGTCGCATGTCGAGCTGGTCGCGCATGACCGCGCGCAGTTGCTGACCAAGGTCATGCCCGTGGCATATGACCCGGACGCAAAATGCCCGCGCTTCGATGAGTTCCTGCAGCAGATCCAGCCGAATATCGAGATGCGGAAATTCCTGCAGCGCTGGTTTGGCCTTTCGATGTCGGGCCTCGATATCCAGAAGCTCGCCTTCTTCCATGGCGGCGGTGCCAACGGCAAATCCGTCCTGGTCGACCTCATGGCCCGGATGATGGGTGACTATGCCGCGACGGCAAAGATCGAGAGCCTGACCGGGAAGAACAAGAAGAGCGGCTCGGATTCCCAGCCTGACCTGATCCCGTTGATCGGGGCCCGGATAGTGCGTACCTCGGAGCCGGAAGAGGGCGAGCGCCTGCAGGAGGGCCTGGTGAAAGCGTTGACCGGGGGCGAGCCGATGATGGTTCGGGCGCTCTATACCGACATGATCACCTTTCAGCCGATCTTCAAGCTGACCATCTCGGGCAACCACCTGCCCGACATCCGGGGCGGGGATGACGGGATCTGGCGCCGCCTGATGCTGGTGACCTTTCCGGTGCAGATCCCGGAAAAGAAGCGCATCCCCAAGAAGGAACTGGACGACATCCTCTGGCAGGAACGATCGGGGATCCTGAACTGGCTGGTGCAGGGACTGATCGATTACCTCGATGGTGGCCTGCGCGAGCCCGAGGCGGTCCAGGCCGCGACCGAGGGCTATCGCAAGGACAGCGACCCGATCGGCACCTTCCTGGCCGATGCGACGATCGTCACCGGTCATGAGGGCGATTTCATGACGGGCCGCGAGCTGAACGAGGCCTTCAACTTCTGGATCGAGGAACGCGGCGATTCCCGCTGGGGGCTCAGGACGGTTTCGCTTCGGATGAAGGCCAAGGCCGATGCCTGGCGCCATCCCGACAGCGGCAAGACCTTCGCGGCCGGCAAGTCCGGGGTGACCGGCTATCGCGGGATCAGGCTGACCGAGGAATTCGCGGCCCGCAAGCGCGCGGCCGAGGCGCAGGAAAGCCAATCGTCATGGGCGCCGCGATGACCCCGCACCCCCTTCCTCATCCACAGACGACCATGCGGGCCTGCGGGCCCGCTGCGCATTTCTGTGGCTCGGGTCCGAATTTGGGCCTGACGGGCGTGAGATCGGAAGGGGCAGGGCTTGAGATGGTTGCGGGGTCAGGGGGAGGCGCATGCACGATTTCAACAGCTTAGACACAGGATTTGGGCTTGAGGGCTTGAGGGGCCTGAAAATCCCGCATGTACCCGCGCGCGTATTCTCAAGGGGTCAGGGGGGAATTCCGTTTCCGCGTAAAGGTTCAATTCTCAAGCCCTTCGAGCCCTCAAGCCCAAAAAACAACTCTAACCCATTGAAAACAAACAATCGAGGGGGAGGCCATTGGCCGGATTTTCAGGCCCTGACCTTTCCAACTCAAGCCCGTCAAGCCCAGACTGAAACCACCAAATACCAGAGGCAGTGATATGAGCAAAGCAGACCACAAGATGTTGATCCAAGATCGCCAAACTGCCGTCGAACACGCGGCTGGCGCAGTCTATCGCGCAGAGCAATTGGAGAAGCGGGCAGCCGAGGCACAACGTCTGGCCAAGGTGCGCAATGCAGGCGCCATCCCCGAGGAATGCGGGCCCGCGATCCTGGCTGCGCCGGCGCGGGGTGGCTTCGTGCTGCACCGCAACCTCGAGCTGCTGCCGGTGGGCGACAAGGTCGAGGCTGTTCATCGCGGATATGGCGGACGCTCTGCCATTCGTCGCGCGGATGTCTTCGATGCCATGATCGCCTCGGCGCAGCGCCGGAAGCAGCCTTGGCCGCTGACCCCCGGGCAGATCGCCATCGGTCGGCGCTATGCGGATCTCGTCATGATGCTGAAGGCGGATGGCACCAAGCTCTCGAGACTCGATGCCTCGACCGGCTCGGCAGATGGCGGGAACTGGATGGATCATCGCCTCGAGCTGTCTGACGAGGTGGCCACGCTGCGCAAAAGGATTGGACCCGGCATTGCCCTGTCAGTTCGCCGCGTGCGTCCGTCCGATCGCGGCGACGATCAGCGTGGCCCTATTCTCGATCGCGTCCTGGTCGACATGGTCTGCGTCGAGGGGCGGACGCTGGATCAGGTGCTGAAAGCGCACGGCTGGTCCGTGAAGGGATCGCACAGAAAATCCATCACACACGCTCTGAGCGAGGCACTGGACCGCATGATCGGCTATAGGGCGAAAAAAAGTCCTTGACCGCTTAGGTCCGTCTGTGAGACAGAATTCAATATTATCGAGAAGTGCGCCCGCAGGAGAGATCCGAGCGGGCGTTCTTCATTTCTCGGCGGGCACGACGTATCAGGCGAAGTAGAAACCGTGCAGGCCGAGTCCGACGAGGGCAATGGCGAAGAATGAGGCTGCAAGCCGAGGTTTCCGGCTCATCGAGGCAGGCTCACGGTCGGTCGGAATGATTGCCAAGGCTTCCAGTCCTGCCGCAGCAAAGGAAACACGGGCTCCTGAGCCGATTGCCTGAAGATCGCGCTGTACGCTCGACGCCTTGAACGCATACCTCATGCCGTCAATTCCGCCTATCGAGCCGGTTTCGGTGCTGCGATCGAAATTGAGTACAGTGCCTTGCATCCAGGGCCCTCTTGATGATCTGCGGATAGATGTCCGCTTCTGACCGGAACACGCAACAGAATTGTTGCGCGGTGCTGTGCTTTCTCAAAGCAGTGTCAGATGAGCCTGTCTCTCGAAGTAGGCGAGGCGGCCAGGAAGCACATGATTCCGATCAGCCAAGACGCCATATCTGAATCGGGCCGATACTCAGCCGCGTGCTCGACGGCCCAGTCCAAGGTGTCACAGACGAGTTGGTCCGCTGCTTCGTGATTAGCGACCATCGTTCTCGCATGCGCGCGCAACGTTGGGACCATTGGGTACTCCCGCATCAGTGGGTACGACGTAAAGCGTTGCACCATTGGGCTGAGATATCAATGCGTGTCTTCCAGATGCGGATATGGCGGAGCCGTTCCATGCTCACGATCAACCTCGATGACCGCGAGCTGCAGGAGCATCTCGCGCGCCTCGCCGACCGGGAGGTCCGGACCGCTGCCAGCTGGGCGCTGAACGATACGGCGGCCGATGTGCTCACCCATGTGCAGACCCGCATGGAAGAGGCCTTCGACCGGCCGACGGGATTTACCAAGAACGCCTTCATGGTGAAGCGGGCGCGGGTCAGTGATCTCGAGGCCGAGGTCAAGGAACGGCCCTCAGTGGGCAAGCGTCATTTCCTCAAGGTGCAGGAACATGGCGGGCGCAGGGGCAGGACCGGGCTCGAGGGCCTGCTTGATGCCCGGCTCGCCTATGATGGCATCATCACCGCAGTGGTCCCGGCAGGCGGGGCCAAGCTCGATGCCTATGGCAACTGGTCGACCGGCGAGCGGAACCAGGCGCTGTCTGCTGTCCAGGCCCAGCGCGACCAGAGCACGAACACGACGGCGGCGGCACGCAAGCGCAAACGCAAGCGGGCGGGCTTCTTCGTGCCCTCGGCCGAGAGCAAGCTGTCGCCCGGGATCTGGAAGCGCGCGCCGGATGGTACGATCAGCAAGGTGCTGCATTTCACCCGGTCCATGCCGGCCTATGACCAGCGGCTTGGCTTCTTCGACGGGGCGCGGGAGGTCTACGAGGCGCGACTGCCCGCGCATTTGCGCCGCACCATCGAGAAGATGGCGGCGCGGGTCGCCGCGAAGGCGCGCTGATCCGACCCCCCGTCGCCCCTCGGGTCCTTCCGGGGGTGGTCGGCACGGGGGTAATTCGCACCCCGATGGTTTCGCCCCTCTTAACGAGCGGCAAAGCCTTAACCTGCTTAACAATCGATCGGTAAGAGGATGACTGGGCTGAACACGACTGAGCTTGCGGCACGGCTGGCCGTGTCCAAGGCGCGGATCAGCCAATATGTCAGCGAAGGCAAACTGGACGGTTGCTTTTCGGGCGACGGTCGCGGCCGGAGGTTCGACCTGGACAAGGTCGCCAATGCGCTAGGCCGTCGGCTGCATCCGGGACAGATGCTTGGAAATGGCGCGGGCACGCGCGAAGCGCTTCGGGATCTGTCCGGAACGGATGCACCGACGCCGCGGCTGCCCCTCCGCAGCGATAGCGAATTGCCGCCATCCGACGCCGCGCGATACGAGATGGCGCGCACCCTGAAGGCCGAGGAAGAGGCCCGCAGGCTTCGTCGCCAGAACATGGCCGAAGAAGGCACATGGGTCTTGGCCGAAGAGGTCCAGCGCATCACCGCCCGCGCGATGGGTCAGGAGATCGCCCAGTTCGAGACCGTGATCCGGGAATCGGCTCGCGCGGTGGCCGACCAGTTCGGGTTGGACTTCCGCTCGGTGCGCAAGGTGCTGATGGATGAATGGCGCCGCTATCGCGATGGTCGAGCGAAGGCGATGGGCGACCTGGCTGGACAGGCGGCGATGACCGAGGACGAGCGAGAGGCCGACAGCTGATGGGTTTTCTTGCATCCGCAGAAGCAGCCGTCCTGCGCGGTCTCGCGATGGCCCTGGTTCCACCTCCGCCGCCGGACATCACGCGCTGGTGCGAAGAGAACATTGTCTTCGACGAGCGCTCGCCGATTCCGGGCCCGTTCCGGATCGAGCGTTTTCCATTCATGCGCGAGATCCACGAGGTGCTGAGCCCGGAACATCCGGCGCGCGAGGTGACGGTGCGGGGCAGCGCACAATGGGGCAAGACAGTCTCGCTCCTGAATCCTACCGTTGCGGCCTGGCACGAATACGGCCCGCTCGACAGTCTGGTGGTCCATCCGACCACCTCGGCCGCGACGGAATGGGTGCGCAACAAATGGATGCCGATGCGGCGACAGGCTCCGAGCCTTCGTGAGATTTTCGGCGAGGGCAGGGGCGAGCAGACCGATACGCTTTTCAACCAGGAAACCATGCGCCGCGATGGTTCGCTGAAGGTGGTGAGCGCAGGATCACCGGACGATCTCGCCGGCACCACTCGCCGCCTGGTGATCATGGATGACGCGGCCAAGTTCGAGATGACCCAAAAGGGTGATCCCGAGCAGCTGGCGGCCAGCCGAGCCTCCGGGTTCGAGGATGCCAAGATCGTGCGGATCTCGACACCACAGATCGTGGGGACCTGCAGGATCACCCGCGCCTTCGATCGAAGCGATCAGCGGTTTTACCATGTGCCGTGTCCGCATTGCGGGAACATGGCGCCGCTGACCTGGGACAATTTCCGCAAGTCGCTCGATCCCGAGCGGCTCCATGCCGCACATTTCACCTGCGACGCCTGCGACGAGGTCATCACGCATGCCCATAAGCTGGCGATGGTGGCTCAGGGCAGGTGGGTCGCGCGCAATCCGCGGGGTGACCATCCCGGCTTCCACCTCTGGCGGGCTTACGTGCCACAGCGGGATTGGGCCTCGATCGCGGTCGAATATGCGCAGGTTATGGGCTGGACCGGGCTGACGGTCACGCAGGCGACCGAAGAGGAAATCCGGGGTACGGTCGAGGCCGAGACCGAACAGACCTTCTGGAACGACGTTCTTGGCCTGCCCTTCGAGCAGGCCTCGAAGGGGCCGGACTGGGAAGCATTGCGCGACCGGACGGAGCTGGCCGAGCTGGGCTTGTTCCTGCCCCGCGGTATCGTGCCCGCCTGTGGTGTCCTGCTGACGGCGGGGGTCGACTGCCAGGTGGACCGGATCGAGGTCACGATCTGCGCCTACGGTCGGAACTATCGCCGCTGGGTCCTGGATCACGTCGTTATCCCGTATCACATCGGCGATGCCGAAGGTCGCGAGGCGCTGGATGCGCTGCTCAAGGCAAGCTGGCGCACCGAGCTTGGGCTGCGTCTGCAGCTCGACATGATGGCCGTCGACGAGGGCGGCTTTACCGAGGACGTCCGGGACTGGGCAAAACGTCATCCCTGGACACGGGTCATCCTGGTCAAGGGGTCGTCCACGGCCAACGGCCCGATCCTGCGCCCGCAGCAGGACCGCAAGGCCAATGGCCGGCAGGTGCGCCGCCAGAAGCGCGGCTGGATCCTGAATGTGAGCCAGCTCAAGGCGGATTTCTACGGCTGGCTTGCCAAGGAGGATCCGACCGAGCGCGGCTATGTCGCCTTCGCGATCGGTATGGGTGACGAATATTACCGCCAGATCACCGCCGAAGTGCGGGTGCTGAAACGCGCGCCCTCTGGTGTCATGGTCTCGCGCTGGGAACTGGTCGAAGCGGGTCGGCGCAACGAATGCCTCGACACGATGAACTATTCCGAGGCCGCCGCCCGCAAGAAGGGCTGGAGCGCGATGACCGAGGGGCAATGGGACATCCTTGAGGCCGAACGCTCGGCTGCGGCACCGGATGAACAGGGCGACCTGTTCGATGCTGCCATGCCGGCGGTGCCTCTCTCGGTGCGTGCCGCCGCCAAGGCCCCGCCGCCCGAGCCGGAAGTAAGGCCCGAACCAAAGGCCGCCCGCCCTGAAAGCGGGGGCTGGCTCAATAACCGCAGGGAGAAATGGCTGTGACGATCTACACGGCGGAAAGATATCAGACTCTCTGCATGATGATCGCGAAGGGTGTGACCAGCCTCGAGGTCAATGGCGAGAAGGTGGTCTATCGCAGCCTTGCCGAGATGCTCCGAATCAAGGGTCTGATGGAAGCCGAGCTCGGCCTGGGCGCGGCACAGCGCCCGCGGCAGCATTATCCGGCCTATCGCAAGGAATGATGCGATGAACCTGCTTGAACGGAGCATTGCGGCGGTCGCGCCGCGATGGGCGATGAGCCGTGCCCGCGCCCGCGCGGTGACGGCTCATTACGATGCGGCAGGCGTCGGGCGGCGCACCTCTAGCATGAAGGCGGCGCGCACCGATGCTGATGCCGCCGCACGCCAGCGGTTGCGCATGGCCTGGTATGCCCGCGACATGGTGCGCAATACGCCCTTCGCGGCCCGCGCCCAATCGGTGATCTGCGGTGGAATCGTCGGCGATGGCATCCTGCCCAAGGTGGTGCTCGACAGCCCCGAGCTGAACGACACCGCGCGGAAGCTGGTTCGCGATCGCGGGCTGAAGCTGATCGAGGCGCATTTCGATACCTGTGCCATCGACCGGCAAGGGCGGCAGAACCTCTACGGGCTGCAGCGCCTGGTCGCGAACACGGTCGTCGATGCCGGCGAATGCCTGGTGCGGGTCTATCGCAGCCATCCCGATCCCAAGGCCCTGCAATTGCAGCTCGACGTGTTGGAGCCGGACTTCCTCGACGAAAGCAAGTTTGGACTGCTCGGAAATGGCAACGAGATCCGCGACGGCATCGAATACGACGCGGCCGGACACCGGGTGGCCTATTGGCTGTTCACCCAGCATCCCGGCGGGGACTGGTCGCCCGGCCGGCGTCCCGGCATCTCGGAGCGAATCCCGGCGGGGGAAATCTTGCACGTCTTCCGCCAGGACCGGCCGGGACAGATGCGCGGCGTGACCTGGTTCGCGCCGGTGATGATGCGGCTTCAGGATCTGGCCGACCACGAGGATGCGCAGCTCATGCGGCAGAAGATCGCCGCCTGCTTCGCGGCATTCCGGGTACGGGCCGAGGGTGGCAAGGATGGCGAGATCAAGGAACTGGCTCCCGGACTGATCTACGATCTTGGTGAGGATGAGGACATCAAGTTCGCAACCCCGCCCAGTGTCGAAGGCTATGACGAGTTCACCCGCTCGGCTCTGCGTTCTGTCGCGGCCGGGATGGGGGTCACCTATGAGGCGCTGACCGGCGATCTTGGACAGGTGAACTTCAGCTCCGCCCGGATGGGGCGTCTGGAGATGGACCAGAATATCAGCGCATGGCAATGGCTGATGCTGATCCCGCAAATGATGCAGCCTCTGGCCGCGGCATTTGTCGATGCCTGGAACGCCCGCGACGGCGCCGATCTGGTCAAGGCCGGTTTGCCCGCCGACATCTGGCATTTCCTTCGCCTGGAGTGGCAGCCGCCGCGCAAGGTTATCGTCGATCCGACCCGCGAGATCACCGCGCTGGGTGATGCCGTCCGCAATGGCTTTGCCTCGCGCCAGCAAGTCGTGCGCCAGCTCGGCGTCGATCCCGAACGCCTGATCGAAGAGATCGCGCAGGACAGGGCTGACGCCAGGCGCCTTGGCCTGAGTTTCGACAGCGATCCCGGCGCGAAAGCCGGCAATGGCCCGCCGCCCGGCGAGGCCGAGGAAGCAATCCGCGACCGGCAGGTCGAAAGCTGAGGAGACAGCGATGAACGAGCTGCGCCTGTACGGCACGGTCGGCTCGTCTTTCTGGGACGAGGAATATTTCACGGCACGCCAGGTGCGCGAGCAGCTGGATGCGATGTCGGGGCCGCTCACGGTCCGGGTCAATTCCGGCGGTGGCATCGCAACCGAGGGGCAGGCGATCTATACCGCGCTGCGCGCCTATGAGGGTGACGTTCATGTCATCGTCGAGGGTGTCGCTGCCTCGGCCGCGAGCCTGATCGCGATGGCGGGTGACACGATCACCATGACGCTCGGTGCGATCATGATGATCCATGATCCGGCCTCCTGGTATGTCGAGGGGCGGGGCACCGAAGAAGATCACCTGCAGGCGGCAGCGGGTCTTGGCGTGATCGCCAATGCCTATGCCGGCATTTATGCCAGGCGGGCCGGGATCAAGATCGATGAGGCCCGCGCGATCATGAAGGCCGAGACCTATTACGACGGCGCGGCAGCGGTCGCGGCAGGTTTTGCCACCGCGACGGATGAGGAGAGCGATGAGCTCGCCCCCGCCGCCTTCGATTACCGCATCTACGGGCATGCGCCCCAGCAGCTTCTGGCCGTGGCTGGCGCTATCCAGCGCGAGCGGCCCGTATCGGCAGTGATGGCCATGATGGCCCGCGCCGCCACCCCCACCGCCATCAAGGGAGACCACATCATGGCGAAACCCAAAGTCACGGCGGTGACCGCCGCAGAAGAAGGCGATCAGGATGGTCGCGAGGAGATGGAAACCCAGACCGAAGATGAGACCACCGCGTCGGCGACCAATCCCGGTTCGGAAGACGAAAAAGAGGACGGCGACGATGCCGCCCAGGCCGCCCTTGGTGCGGATGCCGTGGCCATCCTGCACATGTGCGAGCGCAAGGGTGTCGGCGTCGGATCGGCATTGGAAATGATCGGGCGTGGGCTGACCTGTGCCCAGGCAGCGGCGGAACTTCAGGGGACCCAGATGACCATCAACAACCACGCGCCTCGGACGCGCATCCTGCGCGACGAGCGCGACACCGTCCGCATGGGCATGACCGGTGCGATCATCGCCCAGCTGCAGGGCCAGCGCGAGGTCACCGGCCCTGCATCGGCCTATATGGGCATGTCGATCGTCGAGATGGCGTCTGCCTCGATTGGGCATCGCGGCTCGATGCGCAGCTGGGGCGAGAAGGAGCAGGTGATGATGCAGGCCATGCATACCACCAGCGATTTCCCGGCCATTTTCGAAAATGCGCTGAACAAGCAGCTGCTGGAAAAATACCAGCTGGCCGCGCCGACTTATCGTCAGATCTCGCGCAAGCGCAATTTCCGGGACTTCCGCCCGATGCCGCTGGTGCGCACGGGTGATTTCCCGACGCTGAAGCCGATCAACGAGGCCGGCGAGATCAAATGGGGCACCTTCGGCGAGGGCCGCGAGCAGGCGGTGATCAGCTCCTATGGTGTCGGCGTGAGCATCAGCCGTCAGATGATGATCAATGACGAGCTCGGCGCCATCGATGAGGTGCTCTCGAACTACGGCATGACCGTCGCGCTGTTCGAAGAGAGCACGTTCTATGCGTTCGCTCTTGCCGCGACGATGGCCGATGGCAATGCCATCTTCCACGCGACCCACGGCAACCTCGGTTCGGGCGGTGCCGCCTCTGCCATCAATACGGCGGCAGTCGCGGCCGGTCGTGCCGCGATGCGCAAACAGAAATCGGTCGATGGCAACACGTTGAACATCGTTCCGAACATCCTTCTGGTCGGTCCCGACAAGGAGACCGAGGCCGAGATGTTCGTTGCGGCGATCACGCCGACCGCAACGGCAAACGTGAACCCGTTCTCGGGTCGGTTGACCCCGGTCGTGACGGCCGAGATTTCTGGCAACGCATGGTACCTGCTCTCCTCGGCCAACCCCTGCTGGGTGCATGGATATCTCGAGGGGTCCGAAGCGCCTCGCTTGCGCACCGAGGAGCCCTTCGGTCGGCAAGGCCTGTCCATGACGCTCGAGCATGACTTCGGCATGGGCGCCGCAGATTATCGCGGTGGCTACAAGAACAACGGTGCCTGACCTGGCCAGTTGATCTGACGAAAGGGCGCCCTGGTGGCGCCCTTCGTCGTTCGGAAACCCTCTTCGAAAGGCTTTTGCCATGGCAAAGAACTATCTTCAGGCCGGTGAGTTCGTCACCGTGCTGGCCCCCGCCGCATTGGCGAGCGGGGATCCGGTGCTGGTCGGCGCGATCTTCGGCGTCGTGCAATTCGATGCCGATTCGGGCGACGAAGTCGAACTCGCGCGCCGCGGCATCTTCGATCTGCCCAAGACCACTGGCCAGGCCTGGACGGCCGGCGTCAAGGTCTATTGGGACGCGACCAACAGCCTGGTCACCACCACCGCCTCGGGCAACACGCTGATCGGTGCTGCGACTGCAGCAAGGGTCGCGGGTGACACGACCGGCACGGTGCTGCTCGACGGCACCATCCGCTGATGGTCTCGATCTTCGATGGGATGGCGGGCATCCTGTCGGATGTCCTGGGCGGGGAGATCCACTACTTCCCGCAGGACGGGGCGGGGCGGGAGATCCGCTCGATCTTCCGCGAGACCCCGATCGAGATCGAGGGCGCCGATGGCCAGCTCGTCCGGATCGAGGCGCCGACCTGGCGGGTGCGGCGCGATCTCGTCCCGGAACTTGCCCGGGACGATCGCATCACCCTCGAGGATGGCCGCACGTTCCGGGTCATGGTGGTTCATCATGGCGGCTCGCCCGCCTCGGACGGCTTCATGATCTGCGAGCTGGCCAGTTTCGCGGCAAGGACGGTGTGATGGCACATTTTCGCAGTGAATATCGCGCGCTCGTCCGGGCCGCGCTGCGCGATCACGCTCGTTTCGCCGATTTCACCATCCTCAAGGTCTGGCCCGGCTCGATCGATGCCGCGACCCTGCCGGTGCTTGGCGTGCTGACACCGCAGGACCGCTGTGAGCAGGAGACCATGACCAGCACGTCCCGGCGCACGCTCCTGCAGGTCGCCGCCCGCCGCGCCGGCCATGACGAGGTCGAGGATGTCCTCGATGCCGATAGCGAGATCATCGAGGCGGTGGTCAATGCCGCGATCCGTGGCGCGGGCATCTCCTGCTTTCTCGACGAGACCTCCGTGGTCTCGAACACGATGGGCGAGCGCCATGTCGGCACGCTGGTCATGAGCTTCCGGCTCACCCTCTGGTGCCCGCCCGCCACATTGCCTGACGACACAGCGCCAACCACCCCCTGAGGGGGTGAGGCAATCATCATCACATGGAGGGCTGAAGCATGCCTGTCACCAATGCCCAGATCGGGCTCAACGCGAGAATCGGCATCAAGGGCTCCGGCTCGACCTATGCCGCCGTGGCCGAGGTCTCGCGTATCACCCCGGCCGGATGGTCCCGCAACACCGTCGATGCCACCCATCTCGCGAGCCCGGACGGCTTTGCCGAGTTCATCGCGGGCCTCAAGACCGCGACGGATTGCACCTTCGACGTGAACT
Organism: Paracoccus sp. MBLB3053; assembly: GCF_031822435.1. NCBI lineage: Bacteria > Pseudomonadati > Pseudomonadota > Alphaproteobacteria > Rhodobacterales > Paracoccaceae > Paracoccus > Paracoccus aurantius. The sequence goes on from NZ_JAVQLW010000001.1 coordinate 1,411,599, forward strand.
GGATCCCGGTGGTCAGCGATCCGCTGCTCGCGGCCTTCGAGGCCGGCAAGGGGGATTTCGAGCTGATCTTCCCGAGCGGCTCGGTCGCCATGCAGTTCACCGGCATCGTCACCGCCTTTGCCCCGGGCGAGATCTCGCCCGAAGGAAAGCTCACCGCCTCGGTCACCATCAAGCCCTCGGGCAAGCCGGTGCTCGTGGCCTATCCGGTGACCTGAGATGAACCTCCAGGGGACAATCAGCCTCAGCCATGACGGCCGGGCCTATGCCATGACGCTCGACATGAACGCGCTCTGCACCTTCGAGGAGGTGACCGGCAAGAACGGCTTTGCCATGCTGAAGCTTCTCGAATGCGGAGGCATCCAGGCCGGGTTGGTGACCGCGCGCGATCTGCGCGCGCTCTTCTATGGCGGGCTGCGTTCGCACCAGCCCGAGATCACCCCCGAGCTTGCCGGGCAGATCCTCGACGCCAATGCCGGGCTCCTGGTCGCGGCGGTCCAGGCCGCTTCGCCGCAGGAGGGCGATCTGCCGCAGGAGGAGAAAGCCGTGGGAAAGCCGCACCGCCCGCGCAAGAAGCGGGCGAGCTGACCCTTGCCGCACTTTATCTCAACCATGTCGCGGCCGGGTTTGCCGGCCGGGACTTCTGGGCGCTGACACCGCGGCTCTACGCGCTGCAGATGCAGGCCAGTCGCGACCGGCTGCGGCGTGAGGTCGAGATGCGCAACCGCTCCGCCTGGAACACGGCGGCGCTGACCGGGGCGGCCTATGCCGGAAAGCTGCGCCGCTTCGAGGAGTATTTTGCCGATCGAGGCGCGCGGGTTTCCGAGCCGCAAACCTCGGCCCAGATGGAGGCCGCCCTGCAGGTGCTCGCGGCAGCCTGGGGGGCGGAGGCGGCGGGGCCTGAGTGAGGGTCAGTTATACCAGAACTTGATTGGGACGTATTCGACGCTGGATTCGTCGACGGCAGTGTCGCGTTCCAAGGCCTCAGTCATCATCTGGTCATGCGGTGTGGTCCTTGCCAGAACCTGAACGAGCAGGGTGCGGATCTCTTTGATCAGGAAGAGGCCGCGATCGAGAGCGAGGGCAATAACGCCTGAGGTTGCCGCCGTGATCGCGGGGCTGATATAGCTGGAGCTCTGGAACACGCTGGCGATCAGAAGGGCGGCAGCGGCAGTCAAACTGATACCAGCGGCAATCTTTAAAATAAGCATCGGGCTTCCTGCGAACAGAGATGGCTGGAATGCGTTTATCGGCTCCAGCCTAGCCCGATTTCGCCAATCGTCATCACAAAATCCTGCGGACCGGATCTGCGGAGGCAGATCGTGCGCCTCGAGGCGCACGCGTTGCACGAACCGCAGAACTCGGCCCAGCCCCATGCCGCCCTGAAGCTTCTCGCCGCGGAGTTCACGGTTCCTTGGAATCGGGCAGATGCTCACTGAGGTTTCTGCTTTCGTAAAAAGCGGTCGTCTTTCTTTCGTCATGCGGCCTGGGTCGCGCCTGCGCCTTGTTCACCTCCTTGCGGACGTCCTTGAGAAAGAGCAGGCCGCGATCGAAAGCGATCATGAAGATCCCCAGCGTCGCTGCGAGGCTGGCTGAGCCGACATAGTTCGTGCCTTGGATCATCCCGGCGATGAGCAAGACTGCGGCAGCGGCGAAGCACATAGCAGCGACGATCTTCAATACGAGCATTAGTCTTCCTACGGAGTATTGGCTGGCATGCGTGTCTCTCATCCAGCCTAGACCCGTTTCGCAGATCGTCATCACAAAAAATCGGCGGCCTCGTTCCGCCCCGCAATCTCGTCCCGGAGGCGACCATGACCAATGTCGGCGCGCTGAAGGCGACGCTCTCGCTCGATGCTGCCGGGTTCGCCTCGGGGCTCCGGGGCGCAAAGACCGAGATCTCGGGGCTGAAGAAGACCGCCGAGGACGCCTCGCGCGGGTTGCGCGCGGCGGCCGGCGCGAATGCCAACCTGGTCTCGCAGTTCAACGATATTGGGGTGATGCTGGCGGCCGGCCAGAACCCGCTGCAGCTCGCGCTCCAGCAGGGCACCCAGATCAGCCAGGTGCTGACCCAGATGGGTGGCGGGACAGGGGCGCTGCGTGCCCTTGGTGCGGCCTTTGTCGGCATGCTGAACCCGGTCTCGCTTGCCACCATCGGGGTAATCGGCTTCGGCGCGGCGGCGGTGCAATGGCTGATGCCGGCGCAGGAGGAAGCCAAGAAGACAAAGGATTCCTTCGAGGCGCTGAAGGACAGCATGTCGAGCTACAATGACGCGCTCAGCGTCTCGCTGCTCTATACCGGGGCCTCAGAGGAGCAGTATGGCGAAGAGGCCCGCAAGGGCGCCGAGCTCGCCCGCCGGGTCATGGTGATGGAGGCGAACAAGACCCGCGACGCGGTCTCGGCCATCATGGCCAAGGCCTATGCCGATGCAGGGTTTGAGGCCTTCGGCGAGCGCGGCATCGACGGGGCGGGCCGGATCGAGTCGAGCAACGTCGCCGAAGCGGCCCTGCGCCTCGGGCTTGGCGACCAGAGCTGGAGCGATACTCTCTTCGCCTATGGCGGGGTGAGCCGCGAGAACCTCGCCATGGCCGAGGCGCTCGGCAACACGCTGCGCGAGATCTACAGCTATGTGAACCAGCCGATCGCGGAGGGCGGGCTCGATGATTACCTGACCGGCCTGCGCGAGCGGCTCGACGAATACTCCGAGCAGCTCCGGAAGCTGAAGGAATCGGGCGCGGACGAATCCGCCCTTGTCGCGCTCGACGAGAAGATGATCCCGCTGCAGCGCGCGCTTCTCGAAGGCGAGGCGAAGCGGGCCGAGATCCGCGCCGCCGATGCCGCCAAGGCCAATGAGCTGCTCGCCACCTTCGAGGCCCAGCTCTACATGAACCAGCTGATCACCGAGCACGGCAAGGACTCGCTCGAGGTGCGCCAGGCCGAGCTCGATGCCGAATATGACAAGCAGGTCGCGGCGATCGAAGGGCTCAATATCACCGAGGAGCAGAAGGACGCGCTCTATGACGCGCTGGCCGCACTCCATGATAACGAAAGCCAGACCCTGGCCTGGGCGGCCGCCATGGCTGAGGTCAATGCTCAGCTGCAGGGCGCCTATTCACTGATTTCGCAGATCGGCGGCGGCATGATCATGAACGCCAAGATCAACGCCGCGCGCTCGGTTCGCGAGGCCGGCGGCAGCGCCATCGAGGCCCGCCGCGCCGGCGAGCTGGCCGGACGCAAGCAGGAAATCCTGAACGGCCGCGATACGTTCGGCTCGGAATATTTCGGCATGTCGGATGACGAGCTGCAGACCCATCTCGACCAGGTCGATGCCGATTACGCGCTTCAGGACGAATGGAGCGGGCTCATCACCGAGGCGAGGAAACCGCGCGGCTCCGGACGCAAGAAAAACAGTTCGCGCAAGACCAAGACGCAGAACGGCTTCGCGCGTGCCGTCACCGAGATCGAGGGCGAGACCGCGGCCTTGCAGCGCCAGGCCGAGGCCTTGGCCGAAGTCACCGCCGTCGGGGGCGATTGGGAACGCGCGCTGAAGGTGATCGAGGAAGAGCAGAAGCTCCTGAACGACGCCCAGAAGGCCGGCGAGCCGATCACCGAGGCGCTGCGCGACCGTGTCCACCAGATGGCCGAGGCCTTTGTCGATGCCGAGGCAAAGCTCGAGCGTTTGCGCGGCAGCACCGAACAGGGCAGGGATGCCTTCCGAGATCTCTTCGGATCGGTCACCGAGGGCGCCGATGGCGTGGTGGATGCGCTGGAATCGATCATCGCCCAGATCGCCCGGATCCAGCTCGCCAAGGGAGCGATGGGGCTTCTCGACCAGACCTCATGGGGATCGGGGCTGGTCTCCGGGATCGGCAGCCTCCTGAGCTTCGATGGGGGCGGCTATACCGGCTCCGGGCCGCGCTCCGGGGGGGTTGATGGTAAGGGGGGCTACCTGGGTATCCTGCACCCGAACGAAACCGTCATCGACCACACCAAGGGGCAGGGCGGCAGTATGGTCGACGTGCGCGTCGGCGTCGACCCCGACACCGGCAACCTGACGGCCTTCGTCGAGGGCGTAAGCGGCGGCATTACTGCGCGGGCGATCGGGGCCTATGACCAGCAGATGCCCCATCGCATGCAGCAGATCTCCATGAGGCCGAGGGCGCGATGACCGTCTCTTTCCCATATACTCTTGCCCATTTCGCCAACCAGCTCGAGCTGACCAGCGTCCGGCCTGAGCTGCTGCGCTTTGACGAGCAGTCCGGATCTGGCGATGGCCGGATCTGGGCGGCGCAGCTGGCGCGGCCGCTCTGGCAGGTGTCGGGCGCGCTGCGCCCACGGTCTGCGGCCAAGGCGCGCGAGATCAATGCCAAGGCGGCGGCGCTCGATGGCAGCAACAAGACCTTCGTCTGGGCCAATCCCGTCTATGCGCCCGCTGCGGGGGCGACCACGCTTCCCGGCGTGACCGTGTCGGCGATCGCCTCCGAGCGCGGGCGGATTTCTCTTACCGGGCTGCCATCCGGTCGCGTGGTGACAGCGGGCGACTATCTCTCGATCGGCTATTCCGGGCGCTATTATTTCGGCGCCTTCGCCGAGACCCTGACCGCGAATGGCTCCGGCAATATCGCCAATATCGAGATCCGGCCCTATCTGCCGCTCGGGATCTCGGCCGGGGCGGTGGTGGAGTTAGGGCAGCCGAAGATGTTCGCCTTCATCCCGCCCGGAGGCTTCACGCCCTTCGAGGAAACACCGGACGGCAATGCCGTCGGCGCTTCGATCAGGTTGCTGCAGAAACCATGAAAAACTACGACACCGCCTTTCAACTCTCGCTCGCGGCAGCGCGGGAGAGCGGCATTGCGCCGGTCTATTTCGCCCGCTTCGTCGCCAAGAACCGCGACACCGGCGCGAACGAGTTCCTAGGCTTCTGGTCCGGCGACGAGACGATCACGCTCGATGTCGAGAACCCGACCGGTGGCGTGCAGACCCGGACCTATGTCGGGGGCTGCAACCTCTCGGTCACTGGCCTGAAATACGTGGCCGACCTGACCGACGTGCCGGTGACGGCCAGCCTGTCGCAGATCGCGGATGCGGCCCAGCAGCTGGTGCGCGGCTATGACGTGCGGCTTGCCTATGTCGAGATCCATGCCACGACCTGGACGGGCGGTGCGCTGACCAGCATCCCGCAGCTCGAATGGGTCGGGATCGTGGATGACGCCCCCGTCACGACGCCGGCGGCGGGAAGCGAGGGCAGCATCGAGCTGACGGTGCGCTCGGAGATCATGACCATGCTGACCGCGACCAACCCGGCGAAATCCTCGAACGCGCATCAGAACAGGCGCGCGGCCGGGGATCGGTTCAGCCGGTTTTCCGGCGTCATCGCGAGCAGGAGGGTGCAATGGTATCATCGGGACGACTGACCCGCCTTCCCGACTGGCGCGCGCGCTTCGCGGCCGAAATGGACCGGCAGCGCTGCTTGCCCTTTGCCTGGGGCCGGCAGGATTGCGTGATCGGGCTGGCCTGCGGGGCCGTCGAGGCGATCACCGGGGCCGATCTCGCCGTGGGCTGGCGCAGCAAGTACAAGTCGCCAAAGAGCGCGCTGAAGGCGCTCAGGGCCAAGGGATACGATGGCGTCGCGGAGCTGGTCGCGGGTCATCTGCCCGAGATCGAACCCGCCCTGGCCCGGATCGGGGACCTTGCGCTGATCGAAGATGACGGCCCGCTCGGCCATGCGATCGGCATTGTCGATGCCTCGGGCCTGATCGTGATCACCGAGACCGGTCACGGCCGTGCGCCGCGTGATCGCATGACCCGCGCCTTTCAAGTCGGATAGCACTTCATGACATTCCTGGTCTTCCTGACCGCAGCGCTCGCGCTGGCGGCCGGTCCTGCACATGCGGGCCCCGTGATGGGCATCGCGGCCTGGGTGGGCAGCACGCTGGCCGCCGGCGGCATCGGTGCTGCGTTGCTGAATCTGGGGCTGGGGCTTGCGGGCTCGCTGATCACCTCGGCGCTCGCCAAGGCGAAGCTGGGCAAGCAAGGCGTCAACGTCAATTTCGACGTGCAGTTCGGCGATGACCTGCCCTTGTCCTTCACGCTCGGCGATTACGTGACGGCCGGGAAGCGGAAATACATCGGAAGCTGGGGCAAGAATAACCGCTACATCACCGAGGTCATCGAGATCTCGTCCCTGCCGCAACCCGGCCTGAATGCGGTCTGGGTCGATGACGAGCTGGGCACCGTTCTCTGGGGCGAGGAAGACGATAACGGCACCGGCTACAACCTCGGCCATCCGATCACCAATTACGATGATGACGGCCACCGCATGTGGATCAGGTGGCATGACGGCACGCAGGCGGCGGCCGATACCATGCTGGTCAATCTTTTCAGCACCGATCCGGACTATCCCTGGAGCGCGGCGGCCATCGGCACCGGCAAGACCTATGTCGTGATCACCACGCGCTATGACAGCGACACGCTGACCAGCTACCCGGCCTTCATGTTCCAGCCGGCGCCGCTGGCGCTTTACGACATCCGCAAGGACAGCACGAATGGTGGTTCCGGCACGCATCGCTGGAATGATCGTTCGACCTGGGAGCCGAGCCGCAACCCGGTCGTCATCGCCTACAACATCATCCGTGGCATCTATTACGGCAGCGAGTGGGTCTGGGGCGGCAAGAACCTCGCGTCTTGGCGTCTGCCCGCTGCCGAATGGATCGTGGCGGCAAACGAGGCGCAGGCCCCGGTCGCGCTGGCGGATGGTTCGAACGAGGCGGCCTACCGCGTCGGGCTGGAAGTCACGGCCGACATGGAACCGGCCGATGTGCTGGAAGAGATCGCGCGCTGCGCCAACCTGCGCTTTCCCGAGGTGGGCGGGCGCATCAAGGTCGTCTGCGGTCTTCCCGGTGCTGCCGTCTTCTCCTTCACCGACGAGGACGTGGTGATCACCGAGGGGCAGAGCTTCAAGCCCTTCACCCCGCTTTCGGAAACTTACAACGCCATTTCCGCGACCTATCCCGAGCCGGTCGAGAAATGGACGATGAAGGATGCCGGCGAATATGTCGCGGCGGATCTCACCGCCGCAGATGGCGGGCGCTACCTGCCGCTGTCGGTCAGCTACCCCGCCGCGCCCTATGGCAAGCAGGTGCAGCGCCTCAAGCGGGCGCAGCTGCGTGACTTCCGCAGGGTGCGGAGACATCAGTTCCACCTGCCGCCCGATGCCTATGCGCTCGAACCGGGCGTCGACATGGTGTCCTGGACCAGCGCGCGCAACGGTTACATCAACAAGCTCTTCGTGGTTGAGGAAGTCGCCAAGACGCCGGGGATGCTCGTTGCCGTCACGCTGCGCGAGGTCGACCCGTCCGATTACGACTGGTCATCCGATTTCGAGGTGGAAGTCACGGCGACCCCGCCGAAAGTGCCGCGCCCGGTCTTGCAGACCGTCACGGGCTTCGGGGTCGAGGCAGTCCTGATCCATGACAGCAACGGCGAGGCCCGCCGCGTGGCGATCCGCGTCTGGTGCGACGGCGATGAGGTCGGCGTGACCGGGATGCGGGTCCAGGTCCGGAAGGCGGGGGAAACGGATGCGGTTATTGACGGCGTGATGCCGTGGCGAGATCCGCACAGCTGGTATGTCCATAACGTCGCGCAGCGCACATCCTACCAGGTCAGGGGGCAGCTCGTTTCCAACATTGCCCCGATCGGCATCTGGACCACGTGGCAGCCGGTGACGACCGGCGCGATCTACCTGACCGACGACGATTTTGAAGACAGCATCACGAGCCTCTTTGAAAGCGCGGGCCTCAAGGCGACCTATGATATCGAGGATCGGTCAACCCCCGGCGCATTCGTCGGGCAATTGGCGTGGTCGCGGGCGGATAATTCGCTTTACGAATGGGACGGCACGCAATGGATCCACTTCATCGCGCGCAGCCTTGAGGGCGTCCTCGACGAGACCTATTTCGCCGCCTCGATGCGCCCGCCGCGGCTGGTGGTTTCGCTGCCAGCCTCGGGCATCGGTGTGGGCGATCTGGTCGTGCTGCTCTCGACGGGTCGGCTCTATCGCTGGACCGGAACGACATGGGTCGACCAGAACGCGGCCGACCAGATCGTCGGGCAGCTGACTGCGGCCCAGATCGCAGCCGGGGCAATCGGCGTCGACCAGCTCGCAGCAAGGGTCATGGTTGCGAGCAAGGTGGCGATCACGGCCTTCGACAACCTGGTGCTCGACAACCAGATGCAAGACCTGGCGAGCTGGGGCACGAACGCCACGGCGACATGGGTCACGCATAACCCGAGTGGTGGCGTGACGACGGCGCAGGCGCAATGCCGTGGCACATTCGTGGTAAATCCGCGCCCGGACAACACGCTCACCTCGATCACAAGCGATTGGGCCAGCATCTCGCCGGGTGACGAGATCTTCGCATCTTGTCGGATCGGGGCGACGGCGGCGCATAGCTCGCGGCTGATCCTGCAGTTTGCGGATCTCTCCGGGGCGATCCTCGGCGCTGCTGCGGTCGCCAAGACCTCGATGACCTGGGGCCGGATCAGCACCTCTGGGGTCGCGCCCGAGGGTGCGGTGCTGGTACGCATCGTCCTGCGCGTCGATGACGCGGGCTATGCCGCCGGCGGATCGATCGTCTTCTCGCAGCCCGTCATGCGACGCAAAGGCGTGGGCGAGCTGATCGTCGACGGCACGATCAAGGGCACCCACATGGTCGCCCAGACCATCACCGGCGGGCTTCTCGCCTCCACCGGGATCATCACCGGTTCGGCCCAGATCGACGGGGCGATTGTCACCCGGGCGCATATCCAGACGCTTGCGGTCGACACGCTGCGGCTCGCGGATAACGCGGTGACGGTCCCGGTCGGGGCCACGAATTCGTCCGACCTGCGGCTTTACCCTGCGACGGGCGAGGTGACGCTGCTTTCGGTCTCAATGGTCAGGGAGGGGGCGCCGACAATGCTTTGGGCCACGGCCCAAATCGGCGGATACATCACCTCATCGATCGCGATGTTCCGGCTCTACCGCGACAGCACGATGATCGCGCAGTTCCCCTCGGTCTCGGGCAATGACGGCGCCCAGACCTCGGCCACCTTCGCCTTCCGGGATGCCAATCTCGGGACCGGGGCCACCACCTACAGCCTGCGCGTCGAGCGCTTCACCTCGGGCGAATATACCGGCGACCCGCAGATTGTGAACCGCTCGCTGGTGGCGATGCATGTGAAGAAATGAGGCCCAGCCATGGATGAAGAGGAAGAGGCGGCCCTGCTTGCCGAAGAGGCCCGGCTTGCCGAGCTGCTGATGCAGGGCACCCCGAACCCTGTCCTGCATTATGCGGTGATCGCGCCGGATGGGCATTCCATCCTGCAAACGGGGACCTGTCCGGCGGACATGGTCGAGCTGCAGGGTGGCGCCCTCTTTTCACTCGAGGCACCCGGGGATGTCACCGACGGCACGCATTATTGGGATGGCGAGGCATTCACCGCCTATCCGGTCAGACCCGGCCCCTGGGCGGCTTTCGACTTCGAGGCAGGCGCCTGGACCGATCCGCGCAGCGAAGCCGATCTCGCGGCCGAGCGGGCAGAGGCCTTCACCATCCTGCGCATCGCCCGCGATCGTCGCCTTGCCGCCTGCGACTGGACGCAGGTTCCGGACAATGCGCTCAGCGAGGTCGAGCGCGAGGCCTGGCGGGTCTATCGGCAAGCCCTGCGCGATGTCCCCGAGATGACCACCGATCCGACCAGCCCGAGCTGGCCGGTTCCCCCCGCATCCTGAAGCGAGACCCCCGACATGACCATTCTCACCCACCGGCGCGGCACCCGCCGGGTCTATTCCTTCATCCCCGAGACCGAGGAGGGCGAGGCCGCCGATCTCGCCGAGGCGAGCGGCGAGCTGCGCGTCTCGGCCGAGGGGATCTGCATTCCGCTTACCGGCACCATCGAGGAGGGCGCGCTGCAGGTCGACCTGCAGCCGCTCGATCTGCCGGCCGGGCAATATACCGCATCGCTCTATTTCGACTGGGGGCAGGGGCCCGAATTCGAGGGCGATCTCATCATCGACATTTCCGAGGGCTGCTGATGTCCAATATCGTCAAGGTCAAGGTGGCGCGCCGCGGCGCACGCGGCGCCCTCGAGCCAGCCGATCGGACCAATCTCAATGCCGCCGTCACGGCCAATCAGAACCTGACCGCGCTTCGGGGCGAAATGCAGGGCGCGCGCGACCAGGCTGTTGAGGCCGCTGGCTATACCGCCGATGACCTGCTCCAGACCGAGGAATATCGCGAGCAGACGGCAGCGGATCGAGCCTTGACCGAGACGGCGCGCGGGGAGGCGGCGGCTCAGGCAGCAGCGGCCGCCCAAGCGGCGGCGGCGGCCAATCAACTGGACCTTTGCGCGACCAGGACGTTTGAGAACGGCATTGGCACATGGCTCAACACCACGGCAGCACGGGGCGATCTGACGGCGGTTTCAGGAGCGCTTGTCTTCACCAAGAACGCCTCCGGAAGCGTGGTGACCCTGGTCGACGGTCCGTTCCGCGCGGTCTTTGACCGCAGCACGGTCACGGTCCAGATGGATCTTTCCCGGTCCTTCACCGAGGCGGGCGCATCTGCCATGGTCGTGCAGATCGGTGTCGAGGTGGCATTGGACGCCGCCGGGACCGGTGCCCAGCTCATCTATAGCAACGTCACCATTCCGCTCGACAGGCAGGTGCACCGCACGGTCACGATCAACATCCCCACGGGATACCGGTTCGGCCGAGTGCTTGTCCGCATGTCGAGCGCCGCGCTGGGGGATGTGCTGCGCGTCAGCGCGCCGTCATGCCAGGATCAGCGCATCTATGCGCCCTCTCTCGATCTCGGGCGAGGGCGGTTCGATCTCTCCGGCCTCATGCCGACCCCGGCAGATGCAGCGGACCGTCTGCTTGTCGGCACCCTGAACAGCGCGCTCATCCAGGCAGCCTGGGATGCGGCGCCCAATTCAGATAAGGCGGTTGTCATCCCGCGCGGAGAATGGGCGATGACTAGGCTCATCATGCCTGCGGCTGGCAACTGGACCTTCGAAATGCCAAGCGGTTCGGCTCTGCGCCCTGTCGCAACGGAAGCGCAGGGGTTTATCAGGCAGAACAACTGGTCAACCCTAGATAACTGGTTAGAGAAATGCCGGATCTTCGGCATGAAGATCAACCCGTTCACCGAAATGGCTTCCATTACCCTGGACAAATCCGGTCCTTTGATGGAAGCCCCGTTCCAGGGTAACTGCCTTGTTGGCCGTTTTGCCAATAGCCCGGATATTCATGATCTGGATTTTACCTTCAGCAGGGACCAGGCGCTTCTGACTTATCTTTGGCGGTCGGAAATCAACGGCATCAAATTCTACACCGAAGACTCTGGCGGAGGGTCTGGTGGTATCCGCTGGAATGGCGGCTATGAGAGCGTCATCCGGGGCATCCGCGGGCAATCAGGCGATGATTGCCTGATGATGTTCAACCGGGCGATCTACAACGGCACAATTTACGGCATGACCAGATGTGGCTATTCCGATGCCGTTGTCGGCTGCGCCCGGGCTCGCGTTCTGCTCGTCCATACCGGAGATGAGCCGACCGAAGACGATGACGGATCGACGGTAAACGGCGATATCGTCGATTGCTTTGCGCATAACATCAGCACGCAAAGTTTCAGCGATACCAACTCGAATCGTATGTCCATCGCGGCACCGAACACCGCCAGGATCGAGAACTTCAGCCTGCAGGTGACCGGGCACAAGATGGATTACTGCTCGCTTGAATATGGCGAGTCGAAGCTGAACCGGAACCGGAATGACTGCGCTTTGCGCATCAGCGGGCATATCAAGGGGCTGAAGGCCGATATCGTTGTCGACAGCAACGACTCCCACCACGCCGTCGCCATCGCCGATTTGAGCCACATTGGTGGCACCATCTATTACCCCGAAGATGTCCATGTCACCCTGCGCGGCCGAAGCGCGGCATATGTGCCGGACAGCTACGGCGCGGATCTGCCGGGTGCTTACCATGACGATGAAAGCACCGTGGTGCGCATCCACGGCGCCAAAAATTCCAGTATCCATTTCATCGATTTCCAGGGCGGCGCGGGACGCCCTGGAATCGTCGCGACCCAGACCGAGAACCTGAAGATCACTGGGTCTCTCTCCCTAGATGCCGCAGATCAATATGCGGTCTGGGCGCCGGATAGTGCCAATGCGGTGAGCAGCAACAGGCTGCTCGGATCGCCGGGCACGACCAACAATCTGACGATGTGGCAGGTCGATGCCGTCGCGCCGCAGAATGTCGGTCTGAGTATCGATCTTCGGGTGACCGGAACCTTCCTGCCGACCGATCTCTCGAACCTGAGCGCGCAGACGGCCAAAGTTACCCTGAGTGGTGACGCTCCGGCTGGGCTGGCCGCGGGCCGACATCCGTTCAGAGGCTGGAAAGGCGATGCCATGCCGAGCGAGGGGACATGGAACGCCGGGTCGATTGCCGAGCTGAAAACGCCGGTCCTGTCCGGAAGCGACCTCGTGACAGGCTACCTGCGGCTGAATTCCGGAAGCTCCCATATCCTGGGCACGAACTGGAAAGAGATCAGGGTCTAGGGGAGGATCGCTCTCGCGGATCTCGATTGCGGATCAATCTATGGGCAGGAGATCCGGGGAAACCTCGCCAATCCGAACAAGGCTTCCCCTTCTCACCAACACGGCGTCCGCAGTCCGTGTGCGCGGATCTACTGCGTCACCGATGCGCGCAGGCTGGTGAATGAATGCAGCCCTGTCAATGAGGGTGTGCCGGTCGCGCAGTGGTGCCGGCTAAGCGCCAGGCAAAAAGAAGAAACCTCGCTGCTGCGGACAGCGAGGTTTCCCCATGGATTAAGGTATCGGACTGCCGAGCAGAAGTTTGGCACCCTCGCTCTGCCAGATAAGGCTGCGGCTCCTGCAAAAATATGTCAAGGGAATCTCGTTGCGGGATCGGCTGCGAGCATAGCCTGAACGAAGAAACCTCGCTGCACGGACAACGAGGCTTCCCCGTCCTATAGGTATCGGACTGCCGAGCGGACTTCTGACTTTCCTGCCAGCCCCATAACGCTGGGCCTGTTCGCGCGAACCGTCAACAAGAAAGTTACAGCGGATCGGACTCGTGACCGGGCGCAATCCCAAGGAAGAAACCTCGCTCATGACCGGCGAGGTTAGCATGCCGATGCTGCGCCGATCCCTTCAATCCGTCAATAAATGGCTGCCAATCCAAGCAGGGCAGCTCCTCTTGTTGTCCGACCAATGGAAACCGCCTTCATGACACAATCGATCGAAAGCCAGGGGCGGCGCATCGTCCCGACCCTCGGCTTCTTCCTGGACCGTCTCTGGGTCTGGATCACCGGCATCCTGTTCTGGGTGATCGGCGCTGTCTTCCTCGCGATCTTCACGCCCTTCTGGGGCAATGTGCAGGCCATCTGGCAAAGCCCGGCGACGCTCACGGCCTTGCAGCACGACCTGCTGGCGCTGCGCTCGGACCTGGCCGCCGCAACGGGGGACAATCGGGTGATCCGGCAAACCCCGGGACTGAGCTACGTGACCGAGCCGGTTCATGTGGGCGACAAGGTCGTGCTCAACCTGGTGATCGAGCGGACCGCGCTTGGATCGCGCTGCATCTTCACCAGTGGGCAGAGCCTCTTCACCGAGGCGGGGGGCGTCATCACGCCGGGGTCGCCCGTCGCTCCCACGCGTCAGATCGGTGAAGAGCAAACCCGACTGCGCATCGGGCTGACACCACCCGAGACGCTGCGGCCCGGGCGGATCGAGCTCTACCTGGCGCTGGAATATGACTGCGACGGACGGCGGGTCTTCGACCGCACCGACGTGGTCACCTATCAGCTGATGCCGCGCCCCTGACCCAACCCACATTCGCACCCACCACACCCGCCACTGGCGGGTTTTTCTTTTTGCGAGGACAGCATGAAGACCAATGACGCTGGTTTGCAGATCATCAAGGACAGCGAAGGCCTGCGCCTGGCAGCCTATTACGACACGGGCAGAGTGCTCACGATCGGATATGGCCACACCTCGGCGGCCGGATCTCCGAGGGTCGCGGTCGGCATGACCATCACGGCGACCGAAGCCGATGAGATCCTGCGGCGCGATGTGGCAGGGGCGGAGGCCGCAGTTGCGGAGCTCGTGACGGTCGATCTGACCGAGAACCAGTTCTCGGCTCTCGTCAGCTTCGTCTTCAACATCGGCCGCGGCCAGTTCGCCGCCTCCACATTGCTGCGCAAGCTGAACGCCGGCGCCGATCCAGCGTCCGAGTTCGATCGCTGGATCTATGACGACGGGGTCAGGCTGAACGGGCTCGTGACCAGGCGCGCCAAGGAACGGGCCCTGTTCGAGAAGCCGATCGCGGGAACGCCGGCGGAAAGCTGGGAAAAGCAGCTCCAGCGCCAGCTTGCGGCCCTCGGGCTCTACACCGCGAAGATCGACGGCATCTGGGGCCCGCTATCGCAGGCCGCGCTCGAGAAGTTCGAGCTCGCCGCCCAAAGCATCCTGGCACTGGCGTGAAACTGTCACCGGTTCTGCCGCGCTTCCCCGATGAGGAGGCGGCACGACCCCGGGCGCGCAAAATCCTGAAAGAACTGAGAGAGGACGAAGATGGACGCGATCATGCATGCGGTTCTGCCGCAACTGCTGGAAATTGCCGGGCTGATCCTGACCGGCGTGCTGACCTGGGCTGCAGCCAAGGCAAAGGCCAAATGGGGGATCGAGATCGAGGCCAGGCATCGCGAGGCGCTGCACTCGGCGATCATGACGGGCATCAACCTGGCGCTCAGCAAGGGCCTGACCGCTCAGGCGGCCGTTGATGCCGCGCTGAACTATGCGGTCAAGTCCGTGCCTGACGCGATCGGCGCGCTCAAGCCGTCGACTGAGACGATTGCCGATCTGGCGAAGGCCAAGCTGCAAGAGGCCGCTCTCCGGGGAATCAAGTCACTGGGCTGATGCGCTTAGCCAGATGTTCAGGGAGGACCGCGGCCGCCGCTGATCGAGTTGCTGCCGGGTAGATCACAACTCCTCCCACCCGGCTCGCAACCAAACAATCGATACAAGGAAATTGTTGTCATTGCTAACGTGAGTCGGGAAGTTGGCGAAATGGACAAGAAATCTCCGGTGCGGAGCGGCCAATGGGCACGACGCGGGCGGTTTTATGCTTGAACAAAGTCGGGACGTCCGGCCTGGACATGAGCGGCAAGACGGTCGGAGCCATCATGTATCCGACAACCAAATCGTTCCACTGAGCGAAAAACCTGACCCCACTGACATCTGCCAGATGCTTGGATGCTGACGGTCTCACTATGCGGCAATATTCAGGTTGCAGAGGCCTCCACGACCAGCAAATATTTCGCAGCATTTTCATTTCGAATGGGAGCGTCAAAAGGCTTTGACGTTCCCCCAAAATTGCCGAGGGCTGACGATGAGAGATACCAGCATCATTTTCGTACTGGACCCTCCCAAACTCATAGCGGACGGCATCCTTCTCGTGGCGTCGATCCGGCGCCACATGCCGGACACCGAAGTGATCGGCTATTGTCCGGCCGAGAAGGCCGAGATGATCCCGCCCCAGGTCAGCGAGTTCTTCAAGGCGAACAACGCCGAGATCCGCTATTTCGAGGCGACCGGGAAATTCGATCCACCCTACCCGCATGGCAACAAGATCCTGGCCTCCGCCGAGCCGCGCTCGACCGGCTTCACTCTGTTTCTCGATACGGATATCGTGCTCTGGCAGGCTTTCGAACCTTCCGAGATCCTGCACGACAACACCGTCTCGGCGGCGCCCGAAGGCGTGATGACATGGGGAAAATCCTCGGAAAGCTGGCCGCGCGTCTACAAGATGTTCGACATGGAGCCCCCCGAGGAAACGATCAACCTTGCGCGGAGCGGCCGTCCTTCGAAACCTTATTTCAATGCGGGCGTGGTCGGCTTTCCGAACGTGGCCGTCGCCGGTTTTCCGAATTTCGGTGCGCTCTGGCTGGATACGGCGCAGAAGATCGGTGCCAACCCCAAGGTCGAGGAAAGTCGCCCATGGCTCGACCAGATCTCCATGCCGGTGGCGATCGCTCGGGCGGGCTGGGCTTACCTCCTTCTCGAGAACCGCTGGAACCTGTCGCTGTCGCGCAAGGAAGCCGAGCCTGACATGCCCGGCAAGAAGCTTGAGCGCATCGACGAAACCGTAAGCCGCATGAACGGCGAAGATGCCGTGATCCTGCATTACCATTCGCCAAAGTTCCTCTATGGCACGCGCTATGAAGGCTATTTCGAGGACCTGACCAGGGAATTCACCTGCTTCTCGAAACTTGAGGAGATGAGCCCGAACAATCTGACAAGTTTCCTTGCGCAGAAGCAGGCCACGGACAAGATCAAGGAAATAAAGGCCATCCCGAAAGAAGAACGAACCGCGGAGCAAAAGGCCGAGGCCACCGAATCCAAGCGACAACGCCGCGACCTGAGACAGGCTGTCCGCAACCCCGATTTCGCGAGCTGGCCGGATTCCATTCTGCCGGCCCAAGGCTAGATGCGAACTGATTTGCATCATTGCTATAAAGCATATCGTATAATGGAATGATGAATTGCTTCAAGTCATTGGGCTTTGCCGCTTCTCGTACCCGACATTCAATGGGCAAGGTTTCAAAGAGCCCTTGAAATATAATAACACTCAGCTCCGATATAGACTTAACTTGTTTGAAAAAATTTGCCTTCCTAGCATTGTGTCGCAAACTGACCATAGATTCGTTTTGGTCATATTGGTCGGAGAGAACATGCCATATCTTGGTGAGCTTCGGCGGCTTGTTAGAAATCGAAATCAAATAGTAATATTCAAGCAACCAGAACATCTGCCACACTTAGAAGCGTGCGCAAGAGCGATGAACGAGTACAGGAAGGATCGCGCCACGCATATTGCTGAGTTTTGCATGGATGACGATGACGCTGTCCACAAGACATTCATCGAAAAAACTAGGAATATATTTAGAATAGTCAAGCCGATGTTAGATGATGGGAGCCCCGTAGAACTTGATTTCTGCAGAGGTTTCGCTGCCCGTTACGACGAGAATTCATTGACGTTGAAGCATGTGGTAATGCCACACTGGACGCCCGCGCAGGTTATTTTTCAGCTCGCATCATCAAAGAAAAATATATTTGCGTTCAACCACTATCGCTTCTGGCGAAACCGCACATGTGTCTCAGTTGGAGAAAGTCCAATGTTTGTAAGAACTTTCCATGGACACAACGATAGCGGAACAAAATGGGAAAACATGCTGCATGAAGGTGGGTGTGGCGATCCCAGAAAAATTCTATCAGAAGAATTTGGAATAGGCGACATCCGTGCTGCATTTGGGTAAGAGCGCTGAACTGAATAATTTTTGTGAAAAAGTTTCTTTAGCAAAACCAGGCGCCGCTAGGCGCTTCACTCGGCGATCATGACGGGCATGAACTTGAAGCTCAGCAAGTGGCTAACAGCGCAGGCGGTCGTCGATTCTGCTCTGGACTATGCGGTCAAATCCGTTCCTGGCGCCCTCAAGCAGTCGTCCAGGACGATTGCCCATTTGCCGATCGCCAAGAAGGCAGGAGTCGGATTCTCGAATGCGGTTCATCCAAAATCGTTGCCAGCGCGACTGCGTGGACATGACGAGTGGAACTCTTAGGTGAATGCTTCCAGCGAGATCGCTACGCTGCTACAGAGATCGCTGCTAGACCTACGACAGGTATTGAGATGAGCGCTCGTTGGACACGCCGACGCACATGGCCAGATACGCTGCCGAATGCGGAATGTTTCTGGACGGTCTTCCGCGATGATCTCGCTGTCGGCGAGGTGCGGCCTGAGCACCAGTTCAGCCCCGAGAAGCCTTGGTCTTGGACAACACTGACCTCACCCACGAAGCAAGGGAGAGCTGCCTCTTTTGCTGTGGCATTGGAGTGTGTGAAGCGTTCGGCGGGCGATCTGCCGCTGCTTCCGCCATCTGAGCCGATGGGGTAGATGACCCGACGATGCGCTGCGCAACGGCAGGTTATGCGGTTTGCAAAGTGCGTGTAACCCATTGATGCAAAAATGGTTGGTTAACCAAGGGTTTGATATAATTCTGTTTGATAACAACTTTTGGTAATGGTTTTGGGTACCGTAGGCCGGAGGTTCGAATCCTCTCGCCCCGACCAGTTTCTCAGCATGAACCGACCTTGTGTTCTGACCGGTGCGAAAGAAAATTGCGCGCTTGGGTTATGGCAAGTCCTTTCCGCCCTTGCCCTTTCCCTATCCCCCCCATAGAACGCGCCCCTGATATCCTGTGGCTGCTGGGGGCAAGGAAATGCCGCTTCTGGTAATGAAATTTGGCGGCACTTCGGTTGCCGATCTCGAGCGGATCAAGAACGCTGCGATGAAGGTCAAGCGCGAGGTCGATCGCGGTTATGACGTCATCGTCATCGTCAGTGCCATGTCGGGCAAGACGAACGAGCTGGTCGGCTGGGTCGAAGGGACTTCGCCCCTGTTCGACGCGCGTGAATATGACGCGGTCGTCGCTTCGGGCGAAAACGTGACGGCCGGGCTCATGGCGCTGACGCTGCAGGAAATGGAAGTTCCCGCGCGCAGCTGGCAGGGCTGGCAAGTGCCGATCAATACGACCTCCGCGCATTCCGCCGCACGCTTCGTGGACATCCCGCGCGAGAATATCGACACGAAATTCGCCGAGGGCATGAAGGTTGCCGTGGTCGCGGGCTTCCAGGGCGTCTCGCCCGAGGGACGCATCACGACGCTGGGCCGGGGCGGGTCGGATACGACGGCCGTCGCCTTTGCCGCAGCCTTCGGAGCAGAGCGCTGCGACATCTATACGGACGTGGACGGCGTCTATACCACCGATCCGCGCATTACCTCGAAAGCGCGCAAGCTTGAAAAGATCGCCTTCGAGGAAATGCTTGAACTGGCCAGCCTTGGTGCCAAGGTGCTCCAGACCCGCTCGGTCGAGCTGGCGATGCGCTACAAGGTCCGCCTGAGGGTGCTGTCCTCATTCGAGGAAACGGACGAGAAATCCGGCACCCTGGTTTGCGATGAGGATGAAATCATGGAATCGAAAGTCGTCAACGGCGTCGCCTATTCCCGCGAAGAAGCCAAGATCACCCTGGTCACCGTCGAAGACAAGCCGGGTATCTCGGCCGCAATCTTTGCACCGCTGGCTGAAGCTGGCGTGAACGTCGATATGATCGTCCAGAACATTTCGGAAAAGGACTACGAGGAATATCCCGGCTCGGTCACCGACATGACCTTTTCCTGCCCGGTGAACCAGGTTGCCCGTGCGCGCAAGGCCATGGAAGAAGCCCGTGCCGCGGGCACGATCGATTACGAGGAACTGGTGGTCGATACCGAGGTTGCCAAGGTTTCGGTCGTCGGGATCGGCATGCGCAGCCATGCGGGAGTGGCGGCGCGCATGTTCAAGGCGCTCGCCGATGAGAACATCAACATCAAGGTCATCTCCACGAGCGAGATCAAGATTTCGGTTTTGATCGATCGCAAATATATGGAACTTGCGGTTCAGGCGCTGCATGATGCCTTCGAACTGGAACAGGCCTGAGTGAGCGATCGGGCCGTGATCGGAGGATCTGTGCCCGAACGCAAGGACAGCGATTCGCGCAAGCTGCTTTTGCGGCTTCGCGAGATCTTGGCAGCGCCCGGAGGAGGGCAGGACCGCCTCGACCAGATCACCCATCACATCGCCGATTCGATGAGAACCGAGGTGTGCTCGATCTATCTTTTCCGCGACGCCGAAACGCTCGAACTCTGGGCGACAGAGGGGCTGAAGCCCGAATCCGTTCACAAGACGCGCCTGCGTCTGGGCGAAGGTCTTGTCGGCCGCGTCGCCCGTTCGGGGCGCCATGTGAACACCGCGGATGCACCCTCGGAACCCGGCTTCCGCTACATGCCCGAGACGGGCGAAGAGGTCTATTCCAGCTTTCTGGGTGTGCCGGTCCAGCGCGTGGGTGAAAAGCTTGGCGTGCTTGTCGTCCAGTCCCGCGATGCCCGGCAGTTTTCGGATGATGAGGTCTACGGGCTGGAAGTCGTTGCGATGGTTTTGGCCGAGATGGCCGAATTGGGTGCGTTTCAAAGTGCCCAGCTGGACGGAACGCCGCTCCAACACCGTTTTCCGACCATGATCAGGGGCGGCACCGCGCAGGAGGGTGTGGCAGAAGGCCGCGTCTGGCTGCACGAGCCGCGTGTCGTCGTCACGAACCCGGTGGGCGAGGACCCTCAGAAGGAAAAGGCGCGCCTGACCGAGGCCGTGGCCATGTTGCGGATGAAGGTCGATTCCATGCTTGCCGATCCCGAGATGAACTCGGGCGACGGTGCCGAGGTCATGGAAACCTATCGCATGTTCGCCCATTCCCGCAGTTGGTTGCGCCGGATGGAAGAGGCGATCGATCGCGGCCTCTCCGCCGAGGCGGCCGTCGAGAAGGAGCAAAGCCAGGCGCGGGCGCGGCTGGAAAGCGCGTCTGACCATTACCTTCGGGATCGACTGCACGATCTGGATGACCTTGCGAACCGGCTTCTGCGCATCCTGACCGGGCAAGGCAAGGATACCGGCGCCGAAATGCCCGAAGACCCAATTCTGGTCGCCAGGAATATCGGCCCCGCCGAGCTTCTGGACTATGGGCGCAAGCTCAGGGGCGTGGTGCTCGAGGAAGGCTCGGTGGGGAGCCATGCCACCGTCGTGGCCCGCGCGCTGTCCATTCCCTTGGTCATTCATGCCGAACGCATCACGACAGAGGCGCTCAACGGAGATTCGATCCTGGTCGACGGCGATATGGGGGTCGTCCACCTTCGTCCCGAAGATACCGTGGCAAAAGCCTTCCGCGACAAGATGGCGATGCAGGCCGAAGCGCAGAAACGCTATGCCGGCCTGCGTGATCTGCCTGCCACCGCGAAATGCGGCACCACCATCCAGCTATACATGAATGCCGGCCTGATGGCTGACCTGCCGAGCCTGCAGAATTCTGGCGCCGAAGGGGTAGGGCTGTTTCGGACCGAATTGCAGTTCCTTGCGCGCACGCGCGTGCCCCGACGCGGAGAGCTGGCGGGGCTTTATGCCAAGGTGCTCGAGAACGCCCAGGGCAAGCCGGTGATGTTCCGCACGCTCGATATCGGCTCGGACAAGGTGCTGCCTTATATGAAGCCGCAAGACGAGCCGAACCCGGCCATGGGCTGGCGCGCGATCCGCGTCGGGCTCGACAAGCGTGGCGTGCTTCGGATGCAGCTTCAGGCCCTGATCCGAGCCTCGGTCGGGCGCCCGCTTTACGTCATGTTCCCCTTTGTCACCGAGATGGGGGAATACGAGGAAGCGCATCGCCTGCTGATGGAGCAGATGGCGCGGGAGCAGCGGCTTGGCCATGAATTGCCCAGTGATGTGCGGGTCGGCGCGATGCTCGAAACCCCGTCGCTGGCCTTTGCGCCAAGAAAGTTCTTCGAGATGTGCGACTTCATTTCCGTTGGCGGGAATGATCTGAAACAGTTCTTCTTTGCGGCCGATCGCGAAAATGAACGCGTGCGGCGGCGCTACGATTCGCTCAATACGACCTTCATTGCCCTGCTCGAACAGATCCTGCAGCGCTGCCACGAGGCGCGCGTGCCGGTGTCTTTCTGCGGTGAGGATGCCGGCCGTCCCATCGAGGCCGTGACCTTTGCTGCACTGGGATTCCGGCGGCTCTCGATGCGCCCGGCCTCGATCGGTCCGATCAAGCACCTGATCAGGCGGGTCGACCTGAGTGAACTGAGGCGGGTCATCGACGATGCACGCGACCTGGGCGAAACGAACCTGCGCCATACCGTGACGGATTGGCTGGCGCGTCAGTAGGGCCGGGGCACTTGCCGGGTCGACGGAAATCTTCGTGGAAAATTCCGGGAAAAACGCCTGGCCGAAAAATCTCCGGATGGTCGCAGAGCACGCCGCCAGATTCTGGACGTCGGAAGGCAGCCTTTCGAAATGGCTCACTTAGCGAAGGCTTGCCCATCCTTGCCGGTGTCTAGCTCTCTCGACGGTTTCCGCGAGGAGCTGATCTGTTCGTGGAGACCATTATGGCAAATGTCTTAGGTACGAACGGCAATGGCGTCCTGAACGGTACTGCTCATGCCGGTTCATTCCTCGGCTACGCCGGTGACGGCAATGACATCGTGGATGGCGGAACCGGCACCGATTACTTCGATGGCTGGAATGGAAAAGACTAACTGGCGGGCGGCGGTGGCGAAGACGTGTTCCGGTTCTTCAGCACCACCGATTCGGATGCCGCGAACGGCTTCGATACGATCAGTGAGTTTGAAGGCATCGGGAACCAGCCGGCCGGTGTGGTCAAGGACGTGATCGACGTGTCGGGCGTCTATTCCGGCACGCTGACCGTCAATGGCACCACGGCAGGAGGGATGGGCACCCTTTGGCTCGAGAATGTGGGCAAGAACACTTGGGTGCATATCAACACTGATGCCAACGCGGCTGCGGAGATCTCGGTGCAGATCGCCGACGGAACATCCTTCGATGCGAGCATGTACACGGCCGGAGACTTCGTTCCCTGACAAACCCTTGAGACGCAAACGGGGCGAGGCCGGACAAGGCCCGACCCTTCAAGTCTCGTCCGCAAGAGGAATGGACATGGTCGAAAACGCCCTCAGGCCGGGATGGGGATTTCAGATCGGTCGCGGGTCAGTCCAGGTCACGTCAAAGCCATTTTCTGCGTAGAAGGTTTTCAGTTCCTCCCCGCATTTTGCAATGGCGACATTCGTGGATTCCCAATCATGGTCGAGCATGGCCCTGACCGGGTTCTTCCAGCCCTCCCGAACGTCCTGGTAAGGCAGGCGATAAAGATCGCAGAATTCGGTGATCCGAGAATCGTATACATAGTAATAGCAGGGCTTGCCCTGCAGCAGCGCCACCATGTTCCCGTGAAATCGGAAGCCGATGATGGCATGAAGTTCGGACGCGCGGGCAAGCCAGTCCTCGATGCTTCGAACGCTGACCATGTGTTCGATAAGTTCTTCGGCCGTGATCTCCCCTTCCCCTCCGATGGCCTTCAGAACCGCGTTGGCGGCCTCTATGCGGGCAGCCATGGGCAGGCGCTCGTCGGCGACGTTGAATTCGTTGATGACGCCCTGTTCGAACAGCGAAAGCTTCGCCCATTTCCTCATTCCGAACAGGATGGCGTCGACATGGGCGCGACGCGCTTCTTTCGGGGCATCGCAATACATGTTCTTGCCCAGCCCGGTATGCAGCGAGATCCCGACCGAGCGCTTGTTGGTCGCGAGATGCCGGGGCACGCTGACCACCGGGCAGGCGAGGGAGTAGAACAACGACGGACAGCCGGTGACGCGGATGTTCTTGCCGCCGAGCCTCTCCACGATCGCGGCCGTGAACTCGCCTCGGACCGAAATGCTGTGCGAGCGCTCGTTCAGTCGCGCGATGAAGGCCTTTGCGCCTTCGTTCTGGTCAAGGAAGCCCAGATCCTGGGTCGGGTTCTGTGCGCCCAGCCCAACGACTGCCAGAGGCGCCTTGACGCTGTCGAGCGTCCGGTTGACCCCTTCGAAGTCCATCTTGTTGTGGAGATATGTGGAGCCGCGGATCAGCCCCCGATCGACCTCTTCCGAGAGCGAGCCCCCGAAGCCCACACGCACCCGCGGCCCCGGCGCAAGTTGGCGCAGGATTGCCGCGCAGACGAGCATGTCACCGTAATTCGGCTTCCATGCCGAGGTTCTCATGTCCGGCCAGGTCGTAACGTTTCCGTCCGACGAGTGATTGAAGTGAATAAGCGCGGTCTTCATCCGTTCAAAAGGCTTTCTGGAATCTGGGCTTGGTGCCCACGCAAGTTATTGATCCAGCCGACAGACTGACCGTCCCATGGATATGAACGCGGGTTTGAGTGCCGGTCAAGCAAAGCGAATAGGGGGATGCGCGCAAAAGGGCGGAATATTGCCCGGTCCCGAAGAAAAAGCGAAGCGACACGCAGAACTTGACGGCACCGTTTGCACGGTCGTCCGTCCCTGCCGAAGCAGGTATTTGACCTGCTTTTCGCATCTTGCTTCATCTTTGGAAGTAATGGCGGACCCGGAGCGATTCGAACGCCCGACCCCCAGATTCGTAGTCTGGTGCTCTATCCAGCTGAGCTACGGGTCCGCTGTGAGGCGGTGATTTAGAGAGAGTGGCGGGGGGGTGCAAGGGCAAAAATGAACTTTCTCGAAAAAACTTTCCCTTTGGCTCACTCGGCCGCATTTTCGTCGCGGATCGAGATGCCCGCCAGTTCGCGCGGCAGGTGCAGGCAGAACTGGGTTCCCTCTTCGTCGCTGCGCAAAAGCTCCAGCCGGCCGCCGTGATTGCGCACGAGATCGGCGGCAATCGCCAGCCCAAGCCCTGTGCCGCCCTTGCGAGAGCCCCCGGAGAATGGCTGGAACAGGTAATCGCGCGCCTTCTTCGGCAGGCCCGGCCCCGTGTCGCCGACGCGGAGATACCATTCGGTCTCATCTTCACCCGCGCCGATCTCGATCGTGCCGGGGCGACGGGTCGCCTCGATTGCCTGGCGGGCGTTCCTGACCAGATTCGACAAGACACGAAACAGCTGGTCGCGGTCGGCCCGAATCATCAGCCCCGCTGGAACGTCCGTCAGGAACTCGATCGGACCGGCGCCGTCGCTCATGTCGGTGGCCAGCGCCTCTGCCTCGGTCACCTCTGCGACAAGCTGAGAAAGGTTGAAGCGTGACAGCGACGGCGTGGGCTCTTCGGCCTTGCCGAAGGCAAGCGTCGTCTCGCACAGGTTCACGGCCCGGCTGATCGAGTTCACCAGCTTGGGCGCGGCACGGCGGACGGCCGGGTCTTCGCTTGTCTCCAGGCGGTCGGCGAAGATCTGCGATGTGGTCAGGATGTTTCTAAGGTCGTGGCTGATGCGGGCGACGGCCTGGCCAAGCTGGGCCAGTCGCGCTTGCTGCTTCAGCGCCGAGGTCACGGTGCGCTGCATGGCCGCCAAGGCTGTCTCGGCCTCGTTGAGTTCCGCAAGCCGTGCGGTGGGCGTGATGATCGAGCGCGCGTCCTCGGGGGCATTCGCATAGGCGGTCATGTGATTGATCACCCGCCGGATCGGAACAAGAAGCATGCGCTGAGCAGCTACGTTCAAAAGCAGGGCGGTGAGAACCGAGAAGGCGGCCGAGATCAGCAGCAACCGCAAGCCGTAATCGATCATCTCGCGTCTTAGGCGGGCCGTATCCATCGTGATCTCGATAAGCTGGCCTGCCTGGTTCACCGGAGCGCCGATCACACGGATCACCTGATTCTGCGGGTCCAGAAGCTGTGCCACGGCATCCCGGGCCGAGGTCCAGAATGGCTGCTCGCGCAGGTCATAGGTCGAGGCGACGGGTCCGGGAATCGGCGAGGAGAGAACAAGTTGGCGCACGTCATTGCGGCGCAGGACGACGTTGAACACGCCTGCATTCTCCAGAAGCTCGGATTCAAGGTCCGAGGCAAGCGATTCATCCGTCGCAAGAAGGGCAAGGCTGGCGATCTGCGCGCGCTCAAGCCGGGATTCCAGGAAATCCAGCCGATAGTTTGCAAGCGACGGAAGCAGGATGAGCAATTCGGCCAGAAGAACAAAGATCCCGGTGAGCAGTGCGAATCGCCCGGAAAGGGTATTCAGGGACATGTCGGTCTTTCTCAGTGCTCCCCATTCCGCTGCGGCGCTGACATCACATAATTGTCGCTTCAGTTCAGTTCAAACATGCGTGACCTGATGCCGGTTCCGTGAAATGAACATCTGTGCCAAATTTCCGGCATTGTGGTTGACTCGCCCTCGGGCTCCGACTATGCAGCGGGCCTCGAATGACCGGCGCGTCTTGCGTGGGCGGATTGCCCATACCCTGACCCGCCCTGACCCGGAGTTACAAGATGTCGAAACGCACCTACCAGCCGTCGAACCTGGTTCGCGCCCGCCGTCACGGCTTCCGCGCGCGCATGGCGACCAAGGGCGGCCGTCGCGTCCTGAACGCGCGTCGCGCCAAGGGCCGTAAAGTTCTCAGCGCGTAAGTCTTTCGCCGCAAGGCGTCAGGCGCAAGCGATGAGCAGCGAAGCCGAAGTCGCCGCCGCTGACCGGATTCTCCCGCAAGGGTGTCCGGACAGGGCGGCTTCCGGCGTTTCCGGGGGCGATGGTTCCCCGAAGCCGGAGGTCCTGCGCAAGCGGGCGGATTTCCTGCGCGCCGCCTCGGCGCGTCGGCAGGGCACCTCTGGTTTCCTGCTGCAGGCTCGTGCGCGTGGCGAGGATGAGCCCCAGGGAATCATCCGCGTCGGCTTTACCTGCTCGAAGAAGATCGGCAACGCCGTGGCGCGAAATCGCGCCAAGCGGCGGCTGCGTGCGCTTGCCCATGAGATCCTTCCGGCCCTGGCTCGTCCGGGCTGGGACTACGTTTTGGTCGGACGGCCGGGCGCCACGATTGAACGGGATTTCGCGGATTTGAAACAGGATCTCATTCAGGCCCTGTCGCGCATCCACGCCTCGTCGAGGGAGGGTGCGCCGAAGCG
Source organism: Paracoccus sp. MBLB3053 (assembly GCF_031822435.1). Classification (NCBI taxonomy): domain Bacteria; kingdom Pseudomonadati; phylum Pseudomonadota; class Alphaproteobacteria; order Rhodobacterales; family Paracoccaceae; genus Paracoccus; species Paracoccus aurantius. Next base: position 1,438,161 of record NZ_JAVQLW010000001.1, read on the forward strand.
CGGGAACCGGCGATGACGCCGCTTGCCCGGGTCGTTGCCCTGCCTGTGCACGCCTATCGACTTCTTGCGAGTCCCTGGGTCGGTCATGGTTGTCGTTTTCAGCCGACCTGTTCCGCCTATGCGCTTGAAGCGCTCGAGCGGTACGGCGCCTTGCGGGGCAGCTATCTTACCGTGAAGCGGATTTGCCGCTGCCATCCCTGGGGCGGGCAGGGGTTCGATCCAGTGCCAGGCTCCGACAGGCAGGACTGACGCCTGCGCGCCAATCGTGATATCAATCTGCGCGAAAGCGCAAAAAATCAGGACGGAACCGATGCGGGACGAGATCGACAGTCAGGACGATTCCCATGACGAGGAAATTCATCCGCTGTTTCGTGGCGCGCCCAGCTCGACCGAGTTCCGCAAGCTGAGAAAACGGCTGGTGCGCGAAACCCGCGCCGCGATCGAAGCTTACGACATGATCAAGCCGGGCGACCGCTGGCTGGTCTGCCTGTCGGGCGGCAAGGACAGCTATACGCTGCTTGCGGTGCTTCACGAATTGAAATGGCGTGGTCTTCTGCCGGTGGAACTGCTGGCCTGCAATCTTGACCAGGGGCAGCCGGGCTTTCCCGCCACCGTCCTGCCGGAATTCCTGACCGAGCGCGGCGTTCCGCATCGGATCGAATATCAGGACACCTATTCGATCGTGAAAGAAAAGGTGCCCGAGGGCCGAACCTATTGCGCACTCTGTTCGCGCCTGCGCAGGGGCAATCTCTATCGTATCGCGCGCGAAGAAGGCTGTTCGGCTGTCGTGCTGGGCCATCATCGCGACGACATTCTTGAAACCTTTTTCATGAACCTCTTCCATGGTGGGCGGCTTGCCTCGATGCCGCCGAAGCTGCTTAACGAGGAAGGTGATCTGAACGTCCTTCGTCCGCTTGCCTTCATCGCCGAGGCCGATTGCGAGCGTTTCTCGCGCGCGATGAACTACCCGGTGATCCCCTGCGACCTTTGCGGCAGTCAGGAAGGGTTGCAGCGCATGCAGGTCAAGAAGCTGCTCGACGAATGGGAAACGCGCGCGCCTGGTCGGCGTCAGGTGATGTTCAGGGCGCTGATGAACGTGCGTCCGTCGCACCTTCCCGATCCAAAGCTTTTCGACTTCACATCGCTTGTTCCCAATATGTCGGATTTTAGTGAAAAACCGGCCGACGATGTTCCGGTGCTACGGGAACTTTAACCGAACGAAAAGCTTCCTCGGCCTAGCCTCCGGATCAGAACAGTTGATTCGGATGGACCGATGGCAAACGGAATCATCAAGGCTGCGGCCCGGTTTGCATGCCTGAACGACAGGATGAGCGTGCCCGCGGGCGCCAAGGCCGCTGCGCTTGTCGTGAAACTTGAAGACGGAAAGATGCTGAGGGCCAGTCTGGGCCCCGAGTTGTTCCGGCGCCTCGTCGAAATGATCAGCCAAAGGCTTGTCGCCGAATTGCGACTTATCCCCGATCGCGCTGCTTCGGACGGTGTCGAAATCTGCGGAATGCTGCTTGCGGGGCGGGCGATGTCGCTGTCCGAACATCTGGCCGGACTCGGGGTCATCTGCCGGTCGAGCTATGATCTGGGTGGCCTCCGTGTTTCGCCGATCATCAAGGCGGCAGTGGTCAGCCACCTCGCCGGCAGTGCTCCCGCTTGGGAGCTTTTTGCATATGGTCGGCAAGCAGTTGCGGTCTTGAGCCCGCTCACCGGGGATGGCCAGATCCGGGTCGTCGAATATGTCGCAGAGCGATGGGAGAGTGAAGCCGTAGCCAGGCCGGCATTCCCCTCCGAAAAGTTGCGCCTGGATTATCAGCCGCAGATCTGCTGCCACACGGGGCGAACCATCGCATTGCGCGCAGTTCCGGTGGTCGCCGGTCGGGCATTCGCCGCCCAGGATCTGGAAAAGATTTCGACGCAACTCGGGCCGCAGGCACTCGGAGCCTTTCAGCGGCTCGTCCTGCACAGGGTGTTGCGCGACCTGAAGGGTTGGGACCGAATTGGTCGGAACGTTCCCTTCGTATCGGTTGGCCTTACCGATCGCGGACTCGCTGATCCGACGCTGGTCGAGACGATTCTGTGGGAACTGGATCGCTGCGAGATCGCCGCGAGTCGGATGGAAATCGAGATGCAGGAGCCGGGGGGGCGAGGCGGCGGCGCCATGCCTGTTGCAACGAACCTGCGGCGGCTTGTCGACGCAGGCTGCCGCCTTGCAATGGCCGAATTCGGCAAAGGTGCTGCCGGACTGGATGATCTGCGCAGGTGTGGCATCGGTCGGGTCCGGGTCGGCCGGGAGTTCGTGGCCGGTTGCGATTTCAACGTGGAACAGCAGAACATGATCCTTGCGATACTCGCATTGGCCGAACATCTTGGGCTCGAGACCTTGGCCGATGACGTCCGAACAGTCGAGGAAAGGGCGTTTCTGTCCCAGATCGGTTTTGACGCGCTCCAGGGTGAGGCTGTCGCTGCCCGCATGACCGCATCGGAAACCGACGATTTTCTGTTGAACCGCGCTTTGGCCCCTAGGGGCGAATGCTGCCCGCCGATCCGCGCCTGAAGACCGGGAAGGGCGACACATCTCCCTGTTGTTAAACGGTAGCTGTCAACTGATTGGGGAAGGGCGCGGGGTCTTGTCCCGCGCCCGAATTATTTCGTGCATAGTCCAGCATTCCGGATTGGCGGCTCGTTTGCCCCCAGCACCTTAATTTGCTGGCCGATTTCGCCCCATGATGAACATCCCGAACTTCACGGAACTCGACGAATCCGGCAAATTCCCTTGACCTTTGGTGGTCGCTTCTGTTGAAGCGGCGCGAACCCGCTTGGGTCATAGGCGACGAAGGGCTGGACGGAATGGAAGACAACAATCGAAATCTCATCCTGGCGATGGTGCTCTCGGCACTCGTCATTCTCGTCTGGTCGATCTTCTTTGCTCCGGAACCCGCGCCACCAGTACCCGAAACGGCCCAGACCCAGGCCGTAGATGGTCAGACCGGCGCGGTTTCCCCCGCTGCTCCGAACGCGGCTGGTCAGATGGGATCTCCGGCACTCGCGAACACGAACAGCGCGAACGCTGACCCTTCCGCCCAGGCTGGACGTCTGCAAATCGAATCGCCTTCGCTGAAAGGCTCGATTTCGCTCGCGGGCGGCCGCATCGACGATCTTGAACTGACCGGCTACCACGAGACACTGGACCCCAATTCACCCTATGTCCGCCTGTTGTCGCCGACGGCCCAGGCCGAAGTGAAGGCCGACGGTTCTGCCGTGGCTCCCGGCGGTAACGCCGAACTGGCGCTGCAGAAGCCCTATTACGCGGTCTACGGCTGGATGCCGGCAGCAGGGACGGACCCTGCTCTGGTGCCTGGCCCAGCAACGGTTTGGCAGATCGAATCGGGCGATACCCTTGCACCGGGCAAGCCCGTCACGCTGCGGTGGGACAATGGCGCAGGCCAGATCTTCCGCCGCGTCTACGAGCTTGATGACAAGTTCCTCTTCACCGTTACCCAATCGCTCGAGAATACCGGTCAGGCCGCTTTCGCCGCCGCGCCCTATGGTATCCTTGCACGCCACGGCAAGCCCGATACCCAGAACTACTACGTGCTGCATGAAGGCGCCGTCGGGATGACCGATGGCAAGCTTCTGGAAAAGAAATACAAGAACATCTCGGAGCTTGATCCCGCTGCAGGCGAGGGGCCGGCCGAATTGATCAATGTGGCAGAAAACGGCTGGGTCGGCTTCACCGACAAGTACTGGATGACGACGCTTGCGCCCCAACCCGGCACTCCGTTCACGGCCGTCGTGAAATATGCCCCCGGCGCAGATATCTACCAGACCGAAACCCGCATGCCGGTCCAGAGCATCGCCCCCGGGGCCACTGGTACCAGCTCGAGCTATCTGTTCGCTGGCGCGAAGGTCTGGGAAACGATCAACGGCTACCAGGAAAATCCCGGGATCGACCGTTTCGTCGACTCGATCGACTGGGGTTGGTTCTACTTCCTCACGAAGCCGATCTTCCGCCTGCTGCACTGGCTGCACGCCATGATCGGCAATATGGGCTGGGCAATCATCGGCCTGACCTTCGTGCTGAAGCTGCTGGTCTTCCCGCTGGCACGCAAATCCTACATCTCGATGGCCAAGATGAAGGAATTGCAGCCCCAGATGGAGGCGATCAAGGAGCGCACCGGCGACGACCGGATGAAGTACCAGAAAGAGGTCATGGAGCTTTACAAGCGCGAGAAGGTGAACCCCGCTGCGGGCTGCCTTCCGGTGCTCTTGCAGATCCCGATCTTCTTCTCGCTCTACAAGGTGATCTTCGTCACGATCGAACTGCGTCACGCGCCCTGGGTCGGCTGGATCCATGACCTTTCCGCTCCCGATCCGTCCAGCCTCTGGAACCTCTTCGGCATGCTGCCCTGGGCCGCGCCGGGCCAAGGGTCGATGCTGCACAGCTTCTCGTTGCCGATCCTTGCCATCGCGCTCGGGATCTCGATGTGGATGCAGCAAAAGCTGAACCCGGCACCCGCCGACCCTGCTCAGAAGATGATCTTTGCCTGGATGCCGTGGATCTTCATGTTCATGCTTGGCGGCTTCGCCTCGGGGCTGGTGCTCTACTGGATCACCAACAACATGATCACGATCGCGCAGCAGTACACGATCATGAGTATGCACGGCCATCGCCCGGATTTCTTCGGCAACATCAGGTCGGGCCTGCCGTCACGGCCCAAGAAGGCTGAAGACAAGTCGAAGGGCGGCAAGTGACCGGCCGGATCGCCCGGATCAGGCGGCACCCGATCAAGTCGCTCGGGGGCGAAGACCTGGCCAGCGTCGCGCTATGCGCGGCGCGTCGGCTGCCGGGCGACCGGATCTGGGCAATGCTCACCGAAGCGGGTGAGCGTCATGCGGGCGAAGGGCCGAGCCCCGAACGCTGGCTGCCCAAATCATGCTTCGTGCGCGGCGTGGCTTCGGCCGCGCTGCAGGCCATTTCGGGCGGCTGGGGCGAGGGAGCGCCGGAGGGCGAGATCCGTCTGACGCATCCCGATCTGCCGGACCTGGTTTTCGATCCGGAAACCGAAGGGGGGCGTCTGCTCGACTGGATCGCGCCGCTCTGGCCCGGTGACAAGCCTGCGGCAACGCGCCTCGTGCAGGGGCCGACTGGCTGGACCGACGTGAACCAGCCCTGGGTTTCGATCCTCTCGCTCTCGAGCCTGCAAGATCTGGAAACGAGGCTGGATCAGCCTCTTGGGGTCGAGCGCTGGCGTGGCAATCTTTGGGTCGATGGCTGGGAGCCCTATGCCGAACGCGATCTGGTCGGCCAGATACTGACCATTGGGGAAGTCGAACTGCGCGTGACCGAAAAGATCGGGCGCTGCGCCGCGACCAGCGCCGATACCCGGACGGGCAAGCTTGACTGCGATATGCCCGCAGCACTGACCCAGCAGTTTGGGCACCATGATTTCGGCATTTACGCCGAGGTCGTCACCGGCGGCGAAATCGCCCTAAACGACGAGATCCGCTAATGAAGGTTTCCTTTCCAATCGCGCCTGAACCCGATCCCGAAGTGGCCGAGGCCGCTCGGAAGCTTTTCGCAGGCCCGGTGGATTTCCTGAAGGGCGTGGTGGCCATGGACGGGTTGCCGCCTGCGGACCGTCCAGAGGTCTGCTTTGCCGGTCGCTCGAATGTCGGCAAGTCGAGCCTCATCAATGCGCTCACCGGGCGGAATTCGCTGGCGCGAGCCTCGAACACGCCGGGCCGCACGCAGGAAGTGAATTATTTCACGCTGGGTGAACAGGCCTATCTGGTCGACCTTCCGGGCTACGGCTTTGCCAAGGCGCCGGTCGCCGTGGTCGCCAAGTGGCAGGCGCTGTTGAAGAATTACCTTTCGGGACGTCCGACTTTGCGCCGCGCCTTCGCGCTGATCGATTCGCGCCATGGCGTGAAGGATGTCGACCACGAGATCATGAAGCTTCTGGATCGTGCCGCCGTTCCCTTCCAGGTCGTGCTGACCAAAGCGGACAAGATCAGCAACCAGGCCATGGCCGCCACGGTGGCCCAGGTTGAGGAAGCACTTCAGAAGCATCCCGCGGCCTATCCCGAACTGGTCTTGACCAGTTCGGACAAGGGACAGGGCATCGCCACACTGCGTGCCATCATTGCCGGCCTCGACTAGGCCGAGATCCGCGGACCGGCGGACTGGACCTTGCCGGCCCATGATCCTAGGCTCGCCGCTGATGAACAGGGGCCTCTGATGAGAAAGCAAAACATGAACCGTGACTGGATCGCCACCGCTCGCACCCTTTCGGAAGCGCTGCCCTACATGCAGCGATATTCCGGCGCGGTCGTCGTGGTGAAATTCGGTGGCAACGCCATGGGCGATGACGAGGCGATGGCCGAATTCGCACGCGACGTGGTGCTCATGAAGCAGGTCGGGATCCATCCCGTCGTGGTGCATGGCGGCGGGCCGATGATCAACGACCTGCTGAACAAGCTTGGCATCGAAAGCAGCTTCGTCCGCGGCAAGCGCGTGACGACGCGTGAGACTGTCGAGGTCGTCGAAATGGTGCTCTCGGGTCTTGTGAACAAGCGTATCGTCCAGGCGATCAACGATGCTGGCGGCCGTGCCGTCGGCATCTCGGGCAAGGACGACGACCTGATGGTCTGCGAGGCAGACGATCCGGAACTGGGCTTTGTCGGTCGACCGGTCGAAATGAACGTCCAGATCATCCGCGACCTCTATACTGCCGGCATGATCCCGGTCATTGCACCGGTCGCGACAGGCATGGAAGACAATGAGACCTTCAACGTGAACGGCGACACTGCTGCCGGAGCGATCGCAGGGGCACTGAAGGCCGACCGCTTGCTTCTGCTGACCGATGTGTCGGGCGTCAAGAACGCCTCGGGAGAGGTCGTCACCGCGATGCATCCCGACCAGGTTCGTGCCATGATCGCGGACGGCACGATCGCGGGGGGCATGATCCCCAAGACGGAGACGGCGCTCAAGGCGGTGGATGAGGGCGTGCGAGCGGTCGTCATCCTGGACGGTCGCGTTCCGAACGCCTGCCTGCTTGAGCTTTTCACCGAGCACGGCGCGGGCTCCCTGATCCGGTCGACCGAGCCGCGCATCAAGCCGCGCGGTCTCCGCCAAGGTGGCACGGAGCTCTGATATCCCTGTTGCCAAACGAGCGCTTGCCCGTTTGGCGAAAGCTGTGGCAGGCTCATTTCCAGTTCTATGGGCGGCAAAGGCGATCGCATGACGAAATTCGGACACTGCCGACTGATACTGACACGTCATGCCAAGTCATCCTGGGACGATCCGCAGCAGCCCGATCACGACCGCCCCCTGAACGACCGTGGTCGGCGTTCGGCCCGCGCGCTGGGTGACTGGTTGGCCAGTCGAGGCTATGAGCCCGAAGAGGTTCTGTGCTCCACGGCTCTGCGAACCCGGGAAACCTGGGAGAAGGTCGCGATAGCACCATTGGAGGTGCGGCCACACCTGCGTCTTGAGCCGGGCCTTTATCACGCCACACCCGAGAAGATGTTCGAAATCCTGCGATCGGCCAACGAGCCCACGGTGATGATGCTGGGCCACAATCCGGGCATATCGGAATTTGCGGCCATGCTACCTGCGCGTGTTCCCCTTGATCCGGAATTCCGCCGCTACCCGACAGCTGCGACGCTGGTCGTCGATTTCCAGATCGACGACTGGAGCGATCTGCAGCCCGGGCAGGGCAGTGTGCTCGACTTCGTCAGGCTCGACGGTCGAACCTAGACCCATCATCGCACATCATCGGGGGGGCCGGGTATCAGCTTTTCCAGGGGCGCATGCGGCTGAGAAGCCCCCCGAAGAGCGTGGGAAGGGCCGACCGTGACGGCGCGGGATCGGCAAGCGTCGCGACACGATCCAGCATTTCTTCGATCCGCTCCGAGGCGAGTGAGACATATCGCATACGTTTCGCCTCAAATAGATCTGTCGCCTGCGCATCTAGGCACCGGGAAACGGCGCTGCGCTTTTCGACCGGATTTGCTTCGATCCATTCCCTTGGCAGCAGACATTCATCGACCATATCGGCATCCCTGAGCATGGCTTCGATCTTGAAGCTGTTCGAGGGAATCGCACAGGCCGGGCGCCCTGCGGAAATCGCCGCGACAAGCCCATGAAATCGGCCCGTGACCCAGCCCCTCGCAGACTTCAGGTCCGGTGCTTGGAGGAGCAGGGGGAACGCGGTTTCGTCGCGGATGGCCCGATTTCGCAGCGCGCCAAGCGGGCGACCCGGCATGACGAAAAACGGCGCCTTCTCATGTGCCGCGAAGTCTTGCAAGGCGTGTGACGCCTGCTGAACGACGCTGTCGATGACGCAGAGGTCGTGCATCGGTTCGTCGAACTGACCCGCGCGATAAAATTCGAGGAAAGCCGCAAACGAAACATCTGGAACATGCATGGCGCCAAGCTGCTTCGGTAACTGCGCGAGCGAGGCCGTTTCCCGCACATAGACCTGATTTGCAGAGGCGACGCTTTTCACGAAATCGGGCGGGTTGTCCTGCCAGACAGAATTGACGATCGCGACCGGAATTCCCCGTGCTTTCGCCTTTTCGCAGCAACGCAGCAGTTCAGCCGCCCGCGGCGCACCATGGTGAAGCGTGCCTTCACCATTCAGAACGACGAGGCTGGGAGCACGGGCAGAGACAAGAGCATCGAAGCCGAGCTCGTCATTGGCCCAGCCAGCCTCGATCAGGCCGCGGCTTGCGAGCCCACGCCTCAGTGCAGTGCAAGCGAAGGTCGTGCCCGCGTGGAAGCCGTGCCCCAGTCGGCCTGTGTCGTTCAGAAGGATGTATCCCTGGGCGCTATCGATGGCCAACGGGTGGGAGTGGGATTGCCGGATCTGCGTTTCCGGCCTGACAGTTTGCCGGCTCGGCGACCATCTGTTCCTTGCCTGATAAGCTGCGAAGCGGTTGAAGACCGTATCGTTCCGCAGGGCGCGGTGTACCAGTTCACGCGCGATCAGGCTCGGCAGGCCATCTCCGGTCAGGGTTGCGTCGATGCGGGCAAGAAGGTTCTGGACCATGTCGCCCTTGCCGATCATGAATCCTGTCATGCCATCAAAGATAGGGGTGCGCCCGCTTAGCCGCGCCAGTTCAGGATCTCCGGCCCCGGTCGCCACTCTCTCGGTCTCGTAAAGCTTGACGACATTCGCGAAGAGACTTGCCAGAACGGCGATCTGCGCCTCATTCCTGTCGGGAAGATGGTCGGCCAGGGTTTCGCAAGCTGAAACCAGCCATCTCGTATCAAGAACCTCCAGAAGCAGATCGCCGTGCTCGTCCCAGATCCCGCGGAAACGCGTAAAATTCTCGGGAAGATTGATGCCGCGGCGAATGGCGACGATCAGCGCCGCATGTGCGAATTTCAGCGCGCTCTGCCCGGAAAATTCGGCCCTGAGCATGTCGAGATGCTGATCTAAATCGTCCTGCCGCCCGAATGATCCTGCATGCGGATACCCGGTCAGGATCTGGTAGCGCAGGGACCGGAAATCCAACGTGCCCGACGTAGCCAGGACCTCATGGCTCAACTCTTCAGTATTCTTCATGATCGCGATAGCTGCTGTCCCAAGTTGCGATCTTTGACGCACCGACTGCCTTGGAGGCAACCCCAGAAATTTCATGTCCGACGTGCAGGCCGAATTGTCAGACCATCTGGAAGGCCATCGAGATCGCGTCCAAGGCGGCGAAAAGAAGAAGGTTTCGGATCTTTGCAGCCTGGCCGCTGAGCGGCGAACGGCTGGCGATTTGCCGCAAACGGGGGGCATCCAAGGCTTCCCCCTGGACACGCGGGAGGTGGCGTCGGAAAAACCATTGCCCCCGGCACGGTTGTGCGACGAGCCGCCCTGTCTGGACGTCAATGCTGGCGGCGCTTTTCCTTCGTCGAAAGGGCGAAGTCGAACAGCTCTATATCATGCCTCAGCGTGTTGCGTAGCACCTCGATGTCGCGTTCCGTGGCGCCTTCCCGCGCGAGGAAGTCGGTGTTCGAAACGGAACTGACATTGCGCATCTCATAGCCCTCTGTGTTCCAGCCGAGGTATGCGGCGCATTCTTCGACAGCGACGACGAAATCGTGGAAGAACCCGAAATAGCCCATGTTCATCAGCGTCCGCTTCGCTTTCTCCAGCATCGCATCGTCACACCCTTTTACGCGATCGACGCCAGCCAGAAGCTGTGTCGCCTTGCTGACGGCAGAGAAGTAGAACTCTCCCGTGGTGGTCGCGGCACAATAGGCACTGAAGCTCACCTTCCCGCTGCTGAACGCTTCGTGGGCGGGATGGGACGGAAGGTCGTGCTTGATGAATTTGTACTCGGAAATCGCGCGCGCGACCGGGTCCCGAAGGAAGGTGAAGTAATTGCAGTGGCGATCCGTATAATTGTGAACCACAACCGGTATGTGGCCGAACACGACCGCGCAATCCTTGAGTCGGGTATTGCGATGCTGCTCAAAGATGCCATGCAGTTCGACGCCTTGCTTGCGGTAGCAGGGAACACGAAGCTTGGGTGGGTAGTTCGCTTCGATCAAGGAGCGGATCGAACTGCCAGCGGCCTTCGGGATGTGAATGAAAACGTCGATCTTTTCCATTTCGCGCAATCTGTAGCTGAATAGCGGCGAGCAAGATGCGCAACACCGATTCCGGTGTCAATGACAGGGCGCAGCGAACCCCTGCAGGCGGCCGTCGTGGCCTCTGCTCAGGCGCAGATCTGCGAGGGACAGCGGCGCCGAACCTGAATAACTCCCTGAAATCTCGTCCCGACTTTTCCGCGAGCATGGCTCGTCTCGGAAAATCCAAAGCTCGAATGACAAAGTCGTCATCAGCGATCTGGACAATTGCAGCGCAAATTATCGGGTGGGTTTCTTGGTCGCATCTTTGCCAGAGGGACCAGGATTTTTGGTAGCGGAGGAGGGATTTGAACCCCCGACACAAGGATTATGATTCCTCTGCTCTAACCAGCTGAGCTACTCCGCCACGGAGTGCGGGCTATCTACGGCGAGTGGCGGGTGGGGTCAAGGGCATTGGAAAGGAAAAATGATCCGAATGAAGAATTTTTCCGCGAGCCTGCGCTCTGCGCTGGCGTCCTGTGGATAAGACTGCGTAATCGCGAATGAAAATGAATGTCAGGAAAAGAAAAAGGCGGCCGCCCTGAAGTCATTTTGAGTGATCGCGGGGCCATGGGCGGATGCATATGGCGACGATGAAGCCCAAGAGCCTTTCGGCGGTGTTGGCGTGGCGAATTGCGACGCACCGGGCGCTCTCCAGCTATTTGAAGCATCGCTCGACCAGGTCAGGCAGCCGCTAGCCTATACGGTCGTCCGCGACGCGCAGCTTGCGGAAGGGTGCGGCGCGTCGGGGGCCAGCCCGGTCTTGTGCAATGATCTGTCCGCACCCGGCCAGCATCCAGCGCCGGAACCGGCTGCCGACGTTCGACCCCCTGCCGAACTCCTCCGGCAGGTCCGCCATCAAGATCCTGTGCGAGCGATCCCGAACAGGGTGATGGTTCAGGGGCTTGCGCGCGTTCGGGGTGCGGAAGGCGAAGACGAAGCGATCGGGGAACGCCTATTCCTCGGCTGATATCAGGTCTCTTTCCAAGCTGGTCTCTATCGGAGGTACCAGCTTGGATTGCGCCCAGCCCGCCGTGGGAATCCCTTTGTCAACGAGCTGTCTCTGATGGTTAGGATGGGGGTCAGCCCTTGGCGCGAACGACCTGAAGCAATGGCATCACGTCGGACATGTCCGGGCCATGCGCCTGGCCGGTCAGCGCCTTGCGCAGCGGCATGAACAGGCCCTTGCCCTTGCGGCCGGTGGCTTCCTTGACAGCGGTCGTGAACTCGCCCCAGGTCGCGTCGGTATAGGGCGGCGGCGGCAGCAGCGTCATGGCCTGCGAAATGAATTCGGCATCCTCGGGGTCGATTTGCGGCTGAGCGCCTTTGGAGAAGATTTCCCACCAGCCGGCGAGGTCGTCGAGCTTGGTGATGTTCTGCGAGGCGACACGCCAGAAGCGCTCGGCCTGATCAGCGGGAACACCAAGCGCGGCGATGCGGTCCTTGACCACCTCGAAGGGACGCGCCTGATTGGCCTCACGGGTCAGCGGCCACAGATCCTCGGCATCAAACTTGGTGGGCGAAGCACCGAATTGCGACGGTTCGAAACCATCAGCCAGTTCGTCAAGCGACATGCGCAGCTCGACTGGCTGCGACGATCCCAGCCGCGCCATCAGCGACAGCAGCGCCTCGGGAGCGACGCCGTTTTCACGAAGGTCCTTGATCGAAAGCGTGCCGAGGCGCTTGGACAATTCCTCGCCCTGGGCGCCGGTCAAGAGGCTGTGATGGGCAAAGGCCGGGGGCGTGCCGCCGAGCGCCTTGATGATCTGGATCTGGGTCGCGGTGTTCGTGACGTGGTCGGCGCCGCGCACGATATGGGTCACGCCCATGTCGGTGTCATCGACCGAAGAGGCGAAGGTATAAAGCACCTGACCGTCGGCGCGGATCAGCACCGGGTCCGAGACCGAGGCCGCGTCGATCGAGATGTCGCCGAGGATGCCGTCGTTCCATTCGATGCGTTCCTGATCCAGCAGGAAGCGCCAGTAGCCATCGCGGCCCTCGCCGCGCAGCTTTTCCTTTTCGTCTGCGGACAGCTTGAAGCCGGCGCGGTCATAGACCGGTGGCTTGCCCATGTTGAGCTGCTTCTTGCGTTTGAGATCCAGCTCGGTCGGGGTCTCGAAGACCTCGTAAAGACGGCCGGACTGGCGCAGCCCTTCGGCGGCCTCGGCATAGCGGTCCAATCGGTCGGACTGGCGCTCGATCCGGTCCCATTGCAGGCCCAGCCATTCCAGGTCGCGCTGGATGCCGTCGGCATATTCCTGCTTCGACCGCTCGCGGTCGGTATCGTCAAGACGCAGGATGAAGGTGCCCCCCGTCTTGCGCGCGATGAGGTAGTTCATCAGCGCCGTGCGAAGGTTGCCGACATGGATGTGGCCGGTGGGGGAGGGAGCGAAACGTGTGATGGTCATGGAGGGTCTCCTGTCGGCTTCGCTCTTTCACAAATGCCGGTTTTTGTCCATATCGGTGGGGAAATACGAGGTTTGACATGACCGAATGGAAGAATGCCGCAGCCCCTGACGCGGCCTTGATCGAAACCCTGGCGCATGAAGCTATTGCATCCCTTCCGCCAGCCTTTGCCGGCCCTGCCGCCGATGTGGTGCTACGGGTCGAGGATTTCGCGAGCGAGGAGTTTCTGGATGAACTCGAGATCGACGACCCACTGGAACTGACCGGGCTATATGACGGTGTTCCGATGACCGAAAAATCGGCAAGCGCCCCTCAGCATTTCCCGGATACGGTCTGGCTGTTCCGTCGCGCCATTCTGGATGAATGGGCAAGCAGGGGTGATGTCACGCTGGGCGCGTTGGTGGCCCATGTCGTGATCCACGAATTTGCCCATCATTTCGGCTGGTCGGACGATGATATTGCCTCGATCGACCGCTGGTGGGAATGAATGCTGGATAGCCCTCAGGCCCGCGGCATGCCCGCGGGTCGCGAAGTGCGCTTCTGTGCGGCAATGCGGAAGGGCGCGTTCGGCGCGCCATAGCCGCAATAGTTGCCCTGGCGCTGCACGATCTCGAAAAAGAAGCCATCCTTGCGCGGGACCGAGTAGAGCTGGAAGAACTGGCCGCCCGCATCCTCGTCATACATGACATTGGCCCTGCGCAGCCGATCGGTCAGCGCTGGGTCAAGCCCGAAGCGCGCAGCAACGTCTTCGTAATAGTTCGCGCCAATCCGCAGAACTGGGAAGCCGCGCTTCTCCAGCGCCGCCGCGGTCGCGAAGACATCATCCGTCGCAAAGGCGATATGCTGGACGGATGAGCCGAGACTTTCTTCAATGAAGCGCCCGGCCAAGGTGCGACGGGCCTCCGCGCCGTTCAACGTGACGCGCATCCGTCCCGACTCGATCGCCTGCGACCGCACCAGCCCGTCGGGGTCGATCACGTCGACCATCGGAGATTTGCCCGCATCGAAGATCTCGGTGTAAAACAGCGATGAACTGAGCATCGCGTCATAGGGCATGGTCTGGGCAAGGTGGTCGATGCCCGTGATCCCCGCGCCCGCGACAGCACCGGGCGTGATGCGGAAATCGACGTCCCAGATCCGGCCAAGATCCGGACCGTCATCGAGGAATCGGATGACGCTGCCGCTGATCCCGCGAATGGCGGGAATGCCCAGTTCGCCGGGACCGGTTTCCTCCTCATGGGTGGGGGCAAGCAGTGAGGTGGCGCGCTGGTGGCTGGCCTGCGCATCAGCGACCTTCAGCGCGATTTCCGAGACGGTCGTGCCATGTGCGACATAGGAGGTGCGGGCAAAGCCCCGAGCGCCTGTGTTGACGAGCAGGCTGACACCACCTTGCCGCCATACATCGACCGGCTTCGAGACATGCCGGCCCACGGGCTGAAAGCCGGTCGAGGTCAGAAGGCTGGTCAGATCTGCCGCGTCCTCTTCGCTGGTGGCGAATTCGACAAAGGCAATCTGCTCGACTGGCGATGGCGGCGGGAAGGCGGGCAGATCCACGGCCAGCGCCGGCTCGGCCCGTCGGGCGCGGTCCTGCAGCGAAATCAGGCTGCGGTGCCCGTCCAGCGCGACCAGCCGGGGAAGGCCGGCGCGGAACTGGTCGTTGAAGATTTCAAGGCTGAGCCAGCCATCATAGCCGGTGGCGAGCACGGCGCGCATGAATCCGGTGACGTCCAGATCGCCTTCGCCCGGCATGTTTCGGAAATGGCGCGACCAGTACAGCAGGTCCATCTCGATCGCGGGGGCATCGGCGAGCTGGACGAAGAAAATCCGGTCACCGGGGATCGCGCGGATGGAATCGGGATCGATCTTGCGACCCAGCGTGTGGAAGCTGTCGAGGATCAGCCCGATATTCGGGTGATCGGCGCGGCGCACCACTTCCCAGGCGTCGCGGTGGTCGTTGACGAAGCGGCCCCAGCAGAGCGCCTCATAGCCGACGCGGACGCCGTGCTGCGCGGCCAGATCGCCCAGTTCGTGGAAATCGGCAGCCATGCGGTCGATGCCGCCCATCGCCGCCGGATGCAGGGATGAACAGAACAGAACCAAGTCCGTGCCAAGCTGGTTCATCAGTTCGAACTTGCGCGCGGCGCGGGCGAAGGCGCGCGAGCGATGAGGTTCGGGCAGGCCCTCGAAGTCGCGGAAGGGCTGGAACAGGGTGATTTCAAGCCCGTGATCGCGGACCATGCGCCCGACCTCGGAGGGGCTGAAATCCGAGGCAATGAAATCCTGCTCGAATATCTCGATGCCATCGAAACCCGCAGCGGCGATGGCGGCCAGCTTCTCGGTCAGGTTGCCCGACAGAGAGACGGTTGCTATCGAGGTCTTCATTCCAGCTTTCCCTTGAGTTTCCGGCGGCTCGGCTGTCGCATGCCGGATCGGCCTGTGCAACTTATCTCGATCCCGAGATCAACACAGAACGCGTCGCGGGGAAAGGCGCATCCACCCAAAGCTCTCGCTGCAGGCATAAATTCGGGACGGCTGCGACATCCGGGGCCCTTTTCCCGGACCGGTATATCTGGCAGCAATGCGGCAATTCATGGGGGGTGCATGACGCGTGGCGTCCGACAGGCCAAAGGCAAAGTCACCGGGCGGTTGATCCGTTCCCGGCAGTGGCTGTTCGTCGCCCTGTTTCTGCCCTTTGTCGTCTTCGCAACGATTCCGCCGGGCGGCATGCTGGTTCCGGATCTTCGCGGCAAGGTCACCGTGATCCTCTGTGGCAGCAGCCTGCCAGTGGAGATGGTCATCGGACCCGACGGTGCGCTTCAGCCTGTGGCCGAGCTTGCCCCGGCAGGCCAGCAAGACCATGAGGTAAAACACCCGATCTGTGGCTGGGTCGCACATGGTCAGCCCGTGCTCGCCTCAGGCGATGCCGCGCCGCCAGCTCCGATCGCTCGCACGCAGGAAGCCGATCCCGCCGAGGACGCCAGGGTGGTCATTCCTCCTCAGGCTGCGCGCCATTTCCTGGCAAGAGCTCCGCCCGATCTCGTCTGAAAAATCCTGACACCGGCGGACCGAAATCCATCCGCCGACCAGACAATTTCGGACGGAATCTCATGAACACGAAAATTCTCTCGGCGCTTGCGGGCGCATTCCTCACCTTGACCGCAGTCCCGGCCCTGGCCCATGCTACGCTGGAGCAGACCGAGGCACCTGCGGGTTCGGACTACAAGGCGATAATCCGCATCGGGCATGGCTGCGGCGGAAAGGCCACCAAGCAATTGCGCGTGCAGATCCCCGAAGGGTTCTACGATGCGAAGCCGATGGCGAAGCCCGGCTGGAAATTGAAGGTCGTGACCGGCAAATATGCCCGCCCCTACGACCATCACGGCACCAGGACGACCGAAGGCGCTCGCGAGATCATCTGGAGCGGGGGCGAACTGCCGGATGCCTGGTATGACGAATTCATCCTGCGCGGAACGGTCGGCCCGGATCTGGTTCCCGGCAGCACGATCTATTTCCCGACAATCCAGGAGTGCGACGGTGCGAAGGAGGCATGGATCGATGTCACCGGCGCCGAGGGTGTCACCAACCCGGCACCTGCGCTTGATGTAACCGAAAGGAAAGCGGCCGCGCTTGCCCATCATGATGGGCATGATCAAGTTGATGTCGAGACCGCCGGACACGCTCACGAGCGAAGGGATGCGGGTGAGCAACCCGGGCCGATCATCAAGGGCGAGCTTTCGATCTCCTCGCCATTTGCGCGCGCCACACTGCCCGGTGCCAAGGTGGCTGGCGGCTTTCTGACCATCGAGAATGGTGGCCAGTCGGAAGATCGGCTGATCGCGGCAAGCTCGCCCCTGGCCAAGCGGGTCGAGATCCACGAAATGGCCATGGAAGGCGATGTGATGCGAATGCGCGAACTGCCCGAAGGTTTGGTTCTGCCCTCAGGCGGGACGGTAGAGTTGAAACCGGGTGGGTTTCATCTGATGCTGCAGGAGATCGGTGAACCGTTGAGCGAAGGGATGAACGTCCCAGTGACCCTGACCTTCGAGAAGGCGGGAAAGGTTGAAGTGCAACTGGTCGTCGGGCCGATGAATGCGAAAGGCGGCGAACATGCCCAGCACTGATGGAAGCTCTCTGCGGATTCTGCGCTATGTGCTCTGGGCGCTGGCGGCTGTCGCCATCATGGCCGTGGGGTGGTTTCAGGTCATTTCTCCCCGGCTTCAGTCGCTTAGCGAATCCGGCACCGACAATCTTGGCCGCGGTGACTATCAACTTGTCGCAACGGATGGCTCGACCTTCACGCAAGACAGTCTGAAGGGCCAGCCGACCGCAGTCTTCTTTGGTTTCACCCATTGCCCCGATGTCTGCCCGACAACCTTGGGTGAAGTCGCCGGCTGGCAAGAGGACCTGTCCAAAGAAGGCAAGAGCCTGCGCGTCTATTTCGTCACCGTCGATCCCGAACGCGACACTGTCGAGGCGCTGAGGGAATATGTGTCATGGGTGCCGGGGGTCATGGGGGTTTCGGGTGAGCCCGAAGAAATCGCCAAGGCGGTCAAGGCATTCCGCGTCTATGCACGCAAGGTCCCGACCGAGGGTGGTTATACCATGGACCATTCCGCCATGACGCTGCTCTTTGACGACAAGGGGAGGTATTCGGGCCTGATCGGCTATCAGGAAGACCCCGAGCGGACAAAGGCCAGTCTCGAAAAGCTCGTTGCGGGCTGACCGGACACGACCATGCCTGGCCTAACCGCTGGGCATGGTCATCGCGCCACCTGCAGGCGTGGCAAAAGGCTGGGCATGGTGACCTGGCGTGCTGCGTATGTGGGGGATTTCGGATTGCTGGCTGGCGAAGGGCTGGCTTGCTATCCTGTCCCTTATTTAGCCGGCGTTTGTCGGGGTGTCAAGAAAACCAATTAAATCATAAACTTGAGTATTTTTATGGGAATTGTTTCGCCTGCCAAGTCGCTGCAATTCCTGATAATTGCCGGTGTGGCCTTGACCCGCAGCGGCGCCTGGCTAGCTTTTGCGTGAAATTCAGGAGGGCGTGATGGATCTGATGGGAAAAGCGACCGAACTGGTCGGGGCTGCGATGGTCGCGTTGCGCCGCAAGGATGCGCCAGATACGCAGGCGATCGGGACGACGCCGGCGATACCGCAGGCAAAAGAACAGGGCATCATGACGCTCAAGATGCCAACCGCAACCGGTTGGGCCAAGGGACAGAAGCCGGTCGCCGCGCCAGGCCTGCAAGTGAATGCCTTCGCGTCGGACCTTCACCATCCGCGC
The DNA here is from genome assembly GCF_031822435.1 of Paracoccus sp. MBLB3053. Classification (NCBI taxonomy): domain Bacteria; kingdom Pseudomonadati; phylum Pseudomonadota; class Alphaproteobacteria; order Rhodobacterales; family Paracoccaceae; genus Paracoccus; species Paracoccus aurantius. The sequence continues at coordinate 1,456,487 of NZ_JAVQLW010000001.1, forward strand.
TGGGTCGAGGTCCTGCCCAACGGCGATGTGCTGGTGGCCGAATCGATGCAGGCGGACCGCAAGCCGCGTTCGGTCATGGATCACGCCATGATCGCCACCATGCGCCGTGCCCGGGCGGTCGGGGTCAGTGCAAACCGCGTCAGTCTGTGGCGCGACAAGGATGGCGACGGCGTGGCCGAGATCCGCGAGGTCTTTGTCGAGAACCAGAACCAGCCCTTCGGAATGGCGCTGGTGGGCGATACGTTCTACCTCGGGAATACCGACGGAATTCTGGCCTTCGGCTATGACCATGCAAGTGGCAAGATCATTGGCGAGGGTCGCAGGCTGGTCGAGTTCAAGCCGGGCGGTCACTGGACGCGCAGCCTGATCGCCTCGGCCGATGGCAAGCGGCTCTATGCGGGCGTGGGTTCGCTGAGCAATATCGGCGATGAGGGTATGGAGGCCGAAGAAGGCCGCGCGGCGATCTGGGAACTGGATCTGGAAACCGGCAATGCGCGGATCTTCGCGGGCGGATTGCGCAACCCCGTGGGTCTGGCCTGGGAGCCGAATACCGACGCGCTGTGGACAGTCGTGAACGAGCGCGACGGCCTGGGGGACGAAACGCCGCCCGACTACCTGACTTCGGTTCGTGATGGCGGGTTCTACGGCTGGCCCTATTGTTATTGGGGTCAGACCGTCGATGACCGCGTACCGCAAGATGCGAAGCTGGTCGCAAGCGCGCTGCAACCTGATTATGCATTGGGTGGGCACACGGCTTCGCTGGGGCTATGCTGGATGCCTGAGGGCACACTGCCCGGATTTGGCGACGGGATGGTAATCGGCCAGCACGGGTCGTGGAACCGCTCGATCCTCAGCGGATACAAACTGATCTTTGTGCCCTTTGCCGACGGCAAGCCCTCGGGGCCGCCCCGCGACATCCTGTCCGGCTTCCTGTCCGAGGATGAGAAGAAATCCTACGGCAGACCTGTCGGCGTGACCGTGGGGCCGGATGGCAAGTCGCTGCTGATGGCGGATGACGTGGGAGATATCATCTGGCGGGTCAGCGGGGCCTGACGTTCCGCGGGCGTCGCTGTTTCACAGGAAACCATACCGGATCGGCCGCAGGGGTTTGACAATCGCCTGCCGCACGTCTTGAAGCGGCGGGCCGAAACTCCGGCGAAGGAGACAGAGATGGTCGAGATCCCGCAAATCACCGAATTGCGCGCCCTGGGCGACGAGACCAAGGCCGCAGACTTGGCGGCCTATCACAAGGCCGAGCGCCCGTACCTTGGCGTGCCGGTTCCGGTCATCGACGAGTTGGCGCGCGTCTGGCGCGCCGAGCTGGACGTCGAAGGTAGACTGGAACTCGCACGCGAGCTTTGGACTAGCGATATCCACGAGGCGCGCGTCGCGGCGGCAAAGCTTCTGACCCAGGCTCGCATTCGGCCTGATGAGGGGGCGTGGCAGCTCATCACAAGCTGGGTGGCCGAATTCGACGCTTGGGCGATTGCGGATCATGTCATGAAGGCGGGTGAGAAGCGTCTCGTGGCCGACCCCGCGCGGCTCGACGAGGTCGAGACCTGGTTGGACGATGCCTCGCCTTGGGTGCGTCGCGCCGCGTTGGTCGGCACCCTTCCCTGGACCCGTATCCGTAATCCCAAGGCCGAGGATCTGGCGCGTCGCGAACGAATCCTCGGCTGGTGCGAGAAACTGGCGGATGACCACCAGAAATTCGTCCAGAATGCAATCGGCTGGTGGTTACGCGACCTGTCAAAGCATGACCCACAGCGCGTCGCCACCTGGCTTGATGCGCATGGTGCGCGCCTGAAGCCCTATGCCAGACGCGAGGCCGGGCGCTGGCTGAAGGACAAGCCTGAGCCCGATCAGCCTTCGTAGACCACCAGTTCCGGAAGGTCGGTCAGGCTTGCCCCCAACATCTGCAACGCTGGAAGCGAGACCTGGCTGCCGCCGCTGGCAGGGCCGCCCAGGGGGATCAGCCGGACATTGGCGGATTTCCCTGTCGCGGCGTTGACGAGTCTGCCATTGGTCTCGGATTTCACGAGAGGGGTCTTGATCCAGAAGCCTGGCTGCGAAGGGTCCCCGAGCGAAGCGATGGTGGTGCCGATCTTGCGTTCGCCACCGGTAGACGCTGCCGCCGCCCGAGCCTTGTCCGCGCTCGTGGTGGTATCCAGCTGGGCCGCGGTCCGGCCTTCATCCGCGCCGATCGACGAGGCCGAAACTGTCTTGCCCGAACTGCGCGGCGCTGTCGCCCCAGCAATGGCGGCGGTTTCGCTGAAGACACCGGGATCATCGGCCCGAGGCTCGGCCGAAGGCTTCTTCATGGCGCTGTCCCCCTGGTTGCAGGCGGAAAGAGCAAGGATTGTCAGGACGCCGGTCAGGCGCAGAAGCGGCTTGGTCATGGACATGTCCCGTCGTTCTTTTCTCTGGACTGAACCCAAGGCTACCCCCCGCCACGGTGAGCTGTCCATCGGAAGTCATGGTTCTGGTTGCAGCACTATTAACGGATCGGCTGGCTTGTGCCGATAGTCGGCGGGGCTTATCTTCAAGGGCATGAACGCGCAGCCCCCCCTGATCGACCCGTTTGCCCGACCGATCACTTATCTTCGGGTGTCGGTCACGGACCGCTGCGATTTCCGCTGCACTTATTGCATGTCCGAGCATATGCAGTTCCTGCCCAAGCGCGATCTGCTCACGCTCGAAGAACTGGACCGACTTTGCTCGGTCTTCGTGGATCTCGGCGTGCGCAAGCTGCGCATCACCGGCGGCGAGCCGCTGGTGCGGCGGAACATCATGGAGTTTTTTCGGGCCATGTCGCGTCATCTGGGGCAGGGGCTCGACGAATTGACCCTGACCACGAATGGCAGCCAGCTTGCGCGCTTCGCGGGAGAATTGGCTGATTGCGGTGTGCGGCGGATCAATGTGTCTCTCGACACGCTGGATCCGGATCGCTTCGCCCGTATCACCCGCTGGGGGCGGATGTCGCAGGTCCTGGAAGGAATCGCGGCCGCTAAGGCAGCCGGGATGCGGGTCAAGATCAACACCGTCGCACTAAAGGGTTTCAACGAAGACGAGCTTTTCAGGCTGGTCGACTGGTGCGCTGCCGAGGAACACGACCTGACCTTCATCGAGGTCATGCCGATGGGTGAGATGGGCGAGGAGGAGCGGCTGGACCAGTACTGGCCGCTGACCGACCTGAGCCAGAGGCTGGAAGAGCACCTTACCTTGACGCCCCTTGCCGAACGCACGGGCGGCCCGGCGCGCTATGTACGGGTCAAGGAGACAGGGCAGAAGATCGGCTTCATCACGCCGCTCACGCATAATTTCTGCGAAAGCTGCAACCGGGTCCGATTGACCTGCACGGGCGAGCTGTTCATGTGCCTTGGGCAGGAGGATCGTGCCGACCTGCGCGCGCCACTGCGTGCCAGCGACGACAATCTCCTGCTGAGCGATGCGGTGCGCGAAGCGATCATGCGCAAGCCCAAGGGCCATGATTTCGACTATTCACGCCGCCATGTCTCGGGTCAGGTCAGCCGCTACATGAGCCATACGGGCGGCTAGGATTCGCGGCTGTTTCGGCCTTGCGGTCAAGTCCGCGCGGGTCCGCCCATTCAGGCAGTTGCCGTGATACCCCGATGCGGTGCTGCCGCATCGGCAACTTTCCCGGAATTGCGCTGTCTTCTTCCCCATGGATATGCCATCTGCCCTGGGCGATGAGTGGAATGCGAGCTGGGTCAGCGGATACTGGCTGGCAAGCGGAAATGTTCGCTTGATGTTCCGTTCACGGTTGCCATTTCCCGCGTGATGCCTATCTCATTCGCTTGGCGGAAACAGGACGTGGCGATGGAACAGAAGTTCATCGAGGTTCGCGGCGCGCGCGAACACAATCTGAAGGGCGTGGATATGGACATCCCGCGCGACAAGCTGGTGGTCATCACCGGCCTGTCCGGCTCGGGCAAGTCCAGCCTCGCCTTCGACACGATCTATGCCGAGGGGCAGCGGCGCTATGTCGAAAGCCTGTCGGCCTATGCGCGCCAGTTCCTCGACATGATGGGCAAGCCGGATGTGGACCATATCAGCGGTCTTTCCCCGGCGATCTCCATCGAGCAGAAGACCACCTCGAAAAACCCGCGCTCGACCGTCGGCACGGTGACCGAGATCTATGACTACCTGCGCCTGCTTTTCGCCCGCGCCGGCACGCCCTACAGCCCGGCGACAGGCTTGCCGATCGAGGCGCAGCAAGTCCAGGACATGGTCGATCGGGTGATGGAGATGCCCGAGGGCACGCGCGCCTATCTGCTTGCGCCGATCGTCCGCGACCGCAAGGGCGAGTACAAGAAAGAGTTCCTTGAGCTTCGGAAACAGGGCTTCCAGCGCGTCAAGGTGAATGGCGAGTTCTATGAATTGGACGAGCCGCCGACCCTCGACAAGAAATTCCGCCACAATATCGACGTCGTCGTCGACCGCATCGTGGTCCGCGAAGGGATGGAGACCCGGCTTGCCGACAGTTTCCGCACCGCGCTGGACCTTGCCGACGGCATCGCGCTTCTGGAAACCGCGCCCGCCGAGGGCGAGCCCGAGCGCATCACCTTTTCCGAGAATTTCGCCTGCCCGGTCTCGGGCTTCACCATCCCCGAGATCGAGCCGCGGCTGTTTTCCTTCAATGCGCCCTTCGGCGCTTGCCCTGTTTGCGACGGGCTCGGGGTCGAGCTGTTCTTCGACGAACGGCTGATCGTACCGGATCAGGCGCTTTCGGTCGCGCAGGGTGCGTTGGCGCCTTGGGCAAAGTCGAAATCCGCCTATCTGACCCAGACCGTGAATGCGCTGGCCAAGCATTACGGCTTCGACAAGAAGACCCCGTGGAAGGACCTGCCGCAGGACGTGCAGCAGATGTTCCTGCAGGGTTCGGGCAAAGAGGAAATCCCATTCCGCTTCGACGATGCGGGTCGCATCTACGAGGTCTCGCGCCAGTTCGAGGGCATTATCCCGAACATGGAGCGCCGCCTGCGCGAGAGCGACAGCGCCTGGGTGCGCGAGGAATTCGAGAAATACCAGAACAACCGGCCCTGCGGCGCCTGCGCGGGATATCGGCTCAAGCCCGAGGCGCTGGCCGTGAAGATCGCGGGCGCACATGTCGGCAATGTCACCGAGCTTTCGATCCGCGAGGCGCTGGCCTGGATCACCGACGCGCCGAAGCATCTGAGCAAGCAAAAAAACGAGATCGCCCATGCCATCCTCAAGGAAATCCGCGAGCGGCTGGGATTCCTGGTGAATGTCGGGCTCGATTACCTGACCCTGTCGCGTGCGGCGGGGACTTTGTCGGGCGGCGAAAGCCAGCGCATCCGGCTGGCAAGCCAGATCGGCTCGGGGCTGACCGGGGTGCTTTACGTGCTCGACGAGCCTTCGATCGGCTTGCACCAGCGCGACAATGACCGGCTTCTCGACACGCTGAAAGGTCTGCGCGACCAGGGCAACTCGGTCATCGTCGTCGAGCATGACGAGGACGCGATTCGCCATGCCGACTATGTCTTCGACATGGGGCCGGGCGCGGGTGTGCATGGCGGGCAGGTAGTTTCACGTGGCACGCCGGCCGAAATCGCCTCGGACCCTTCGAGCCTGACCGGGCAGTACCTGTCCGGCTCGCGAGAGATCTCGATCCCGGCTGAACGTCGTGAAGGCAAAGGCAAGGCGGTCAAGGTGATCGGCGCGACCGGCAACAACCTCAAGAACGTCACCGCCGAATTCCCGCTGGGCAAGTTCGTCTGCGTCACCGGCGTCTCGGGCGGCGGCAAGTCGACCCTGACCATCGAGACCCTGTTCAAGACCGCCTCGCTGCGGCTGAACGGCGCGCGCCAGACGCCCGCGCCCTGCGAGACGATCAAAGGGTTGGAACTGCTCGACAAGGTCATCGACATCGACCAACGCCCCATCGGGCGCACGCCGCGTTCGAACCCCGCGACCTATACCGGTGCCTTCACCCCGATCCGCGACTGGTTCGCGGGACTGCCCGAGGCCAAGGCGCGGGGCTACAAGCCCGGCCGCTTCAGCTTCAACGTGAAGGGCGGCCGCTGCGAGGCCTGCCAGGGCGACGGTGTCATCAAGATCGAGATGCATTTCCTGCCCGACGTCTACGTCACCTGCGAGACCTGCAAGGGCAAGCGCTACAACCGCGAGACGCTGGAGGTCCAGTTCAAGGGCAAATCCATCGCCGACGTGCTCGACATGACGGTCGAGGATGCGCAGGAATTCTTCCGCGCCGTGCCCTCGATCCGGGAAAAGATGGATGCGCTGGTCGAGGTGGGGCTGGGCTATATCAAGGTCGGTCAGCAGGCGACGACGCTGTCGGGCGGCGAGGCGCAGCGGGTCAAGCTATCCAAGGAATTGTCGCGCCGCGCCACCGGCAAGACGCTGTATATCCTCGACGAACCGACCACGGGCTTGCATTTCGAGGATGTGCGCAAGCTGCTGGAAGTGCTGCACAGCCTGGTCGATCAGGGCAATACGGTCGTGGTGATCGAGCACAACCTCGATGTCATCAAGACCGCTGACTGGATCATCGACATCGGCCCCGAAGGCGGCGATGGTGGCGGCCGGATTGTCGCGACAGGCACGCCAGAGGAAGTTGCCGAGATCCCCGAAAGCCATACCGGCCGCTATCTTGGACCGATGCTGGAAGCCGCGCGAAGCCGGGCTGCCGAGTGATACCCGCCCGAAACTGGCAGCGGTTGGAAGGTGGCGGGCTCGCGCTTGGGGGCGTGATGGTCGCGGGATTTGCATCTCCGGGATGGCCATGGTGGGCGTGGGTTCTTGCGTTGCTCGCGCCGGATCTTGCGATGCTGGGCTATGCCGTGGGAAGGCGGGCAGGCGCCGCGACCTATAACCTCGCGCATCTTTACGCGATGCCTTTCCTGCTGATGGTGCTGGGTGTGGCGTCCGGCTCGACTGCGGTCATTTCGGCGGGTGGGCTTTGGCTCGCACATATCGGCGTCGATCGCGCGCTTGGCTACGGATTGAAGCTGTCGTCCGGTTTCCATGACACCCATCTGGGACCGATCGGTCGGAATTCGTCAGACTGAAAGTGTTTGCTGCGCCATGCCTTGCCGCATTCTGAGGCGGTAAGGAGGTGGTCTGCGGCTTCAGCCGCAGCTACAATGCGTGACAATGAGCCCTCACCGTTGACCCTGCCCGCAGGCGGGGCTAAAGGGGCGCTTAGCCAAACCCATCGCGGGGCGCCAACCGGGTTCCTGCGAGCGAAAGGGAGCCCAAATCCAGTGGAATACCTGCTGCAAGAATATCTGCCGATCCTGGTTTTTCTGGGAATGGCCTCAGCGCTGGCGATCGTGCTGATTCTCGCCGCCGCCATCGTTGCCATCCGCAATCCGGACCCGGAAAAGGTCAGCGCATATGAATGCGGCTTCAACGCTTTCGACGACGCGCGGATGAAGTTCGACGTCCGGTTCTACCTGGTTTCGATCCTGTTCATCATCTTCGATCTCGAAGTCGCCTTCCTCTTCCCCTGGGCCGTGAGCTTTGCGGGCCTGACCGATGTGGCCTTCTGGTCGATGATGGTTTTCCTGGGCGTCCTGACGGTTGGCTTTGCCTATGAATGGAAGAAAGGGGCGCTGGAATGGGCGTGATGACCGGTGCCAACACGGCCGGTGCGGATCGTGAATTCGCTACCGCCGAATTGAATCGCGAACTGCAGGACAAGGGTTTCCTGCTGACCACGACCGAGGACATCATCAACTGGGCGCGCAATGGCTCGCTGCACTGGATGACCTTCGGTCTGGCCTGCTGCGCGGTCGAGATGATGCAGACCTCGATGCCGCGCTATGACCTCGAGCGGTTCGGCACCGCGCCGCGCGCGTCCCCGCGTCAGTCGGACCTGATGATCGTCGCGGGCACGCTGACGAACAAGATGGCCCCGGCTTTGCGCAAGGTCTATGACCAGATGCCCGAGCCGCGCTATGTCATCTCGATGGGCAGTTGCGCCAATGGCGGCGGCTACTACCACTATTCCTATTCCGTGGTGCGTGGCTGTGACCGCATCGTGCCCGTGGACATCTATGTTCCGGGCTGCCCCCCGACTGCCGAGGCGCTGCTATACGGCATCCTGCAACTCCAGCGCCGCATCCGGCGCACCGGCACTCTGGTGAGGTAAGCCATGGTCGATACCGTAGCCCTGGCCGAACTGGCCGAGCATGTTTCACTGCGTCGCGCGAATGACGTCGTTTCGACCGAGATCGCCTTCGATGAACTGACCGTCACGGTCACGGCCTCGGGCCTGGTCGGGCTGATCGAGTTCCTGCGAAATGACGCGAACTGCCGCTTCTCGACGCTGATCGACATCACGGCCGTCGATAACCCGTCGCGCCCGGCGCGCTTCGACGTGGTTTATCATCTGCTGTCGATGTACCAGAACCACCGCATCCGTGTGAAGGTTCAGGTCCGCGAGGACGAGGTTGTCCCATCGCTGATCGGGGTTTTCCCGGGCGCGAACTGGTATGAACGCGAGATCTTCGACATGTTCGGGATACTGTTCTCGGGTCATCCGGATCTGCGCCGTATCCTGACGGATTACGGGTTCCGGGGCTACCCGCTGCGCAAGGACTTCCCCACCACGGGCTATGTCGAAGTGCGCTGGAATGATGTTGAGAAACGCGTGGTCTATGAGCCCGTGAACCTCGTTCAGGAATATCGCCAGTTCGACTTCCTGTCCCCGTGGGAAGGCGCGAAATATGTGCTTCCGGGCGACGAGAAGGCGCCTGAGGCGAAAAAGTGACCGCAGAGCGGCGCAGCTTCATCTGCGCGCCACGCATCGCATGTAAGGGATGACCATGGACGGCGACATCCGCAAGAACAGCTATGACGACGGATCGATGGACGCCCTGACCGGCGAACAGAGCATCCGTAACTTCAACATCAACTTCGGCCCGCAGCACCCCGCCGCGCACGGCGTGCTGCGCATGGTTCTGGAACTGGACGGCGAGATCGTCGAACGTGCCGACCCGCATATCGGCCTGCTGCATCGCGGCACCGAGAAGCTGATGGAAAGCCGCACCTATCTGCAGAACCTGCCTTACCTCGACCGCCTCGACTATGTGGCGCCGATGAACCAGGAACATGCCTGGTGCCTGGCGATCGAGCGTCTGACCGGAACGGTCGTGCCCCGTCGCGCCAGCCTCATCCGGGTGCTTTATTCGGAAATCGGGCGCATCCTGAACCACCTGATGGGGCTGACGACCGGCGCGCTTGACGTCGGCGCGTTGACCCCGCCGCTTTGGGGCTTCGAGGCCCGCGAAGAGCTGATGGTGTTCTATGAACGCGCCTGCGGCGCCCGTCTCCACGCGGCCTATTTCCGTCCCGGCGGGGTTCACCAGGATCTGCCGCCAGACCTTCTCGATGATATCGAAGAATGGTGCGAGCGCTTCCCGCGTCTGTGTGATGACCTGAACACGCTCTTGACCGAGAACCGGATTTTCAAGCAACGCCTGGTCGATATCGGCATCGTGACCGAGGAAGACTGCCTGAACTGGGGTTATACGGGCGTCATGGTGCGCGGCTCGGGCCTGGCATGGGACCTGCGTCGCAGCCAGCCCTATGAGTGCTACGACGAGTTCGAGTTCCAGATCCCGGTCGGCAAGAATGGCGATTGCTACGATCGTTATCTGATCCGCATGCAGGAAATGCGCGAATCCTGCAAGATCATGAAGCAGGCGATCCAGAAGCTGCGGGCCGAGCCGGCCGGCGACGTTCTGGCGCGCGGCAAGCTGACGCCGCCGAGGCGCGGCGAAATGAAGCGCGACATGGAAAGCCTGATCCATCATTTCAAGCTTTACACCGAGGGCTTCAAGGTCCCGGCGGGTGAGGTCTACGCCGCCGTCGAGGCGCCCAAGGGTGAATTCGGCGTCTACCTGGTTGCCGATGGCACGAACAAGCCGTGGCGCGCCAAGCTGCGGGCTCCGGGCTTTGCCCATCTCCAGTCGATCGACTGGATGTCCAAGGGCCACATGCTGGCCGACGTTCCGGCGATCATCGCCACTCTTGATATCGTTTTCGGAGAGGTTGACCGCTGATGCTGCGCCGTCTTTCCCCTGTTCAGCCGGACTCGTTCGAGTTCAGCCCCAAGAACCTTGAATGGGCTCAGGCCCAGATCACCAAATACCCGGAAGGTCGCCAGCAATCGGCGATCATCCCCGTTCTATGGCGCGCCCAGGAACAGGAAGGCTGGCTGTCGCGGCCGGCGATCGAATATTGCGCCGATCTGCTGGGCATGCCCTATATCCGCGCGCTGGAAGTGGCGACCTTCTACTTCATGTTCCAGCTGCAACCGGTCGGGACCGTCGCGCATATCCAGATCTGCGGAACCACGACCTGCATGGTTTGCGGCGCGGAAGACCTGATCCGGGTCTGCAAGGAAAAGATCGCGGCCCAGCCCCATGCCCTGTCGGCCGATGGCCGTTTCAGCTGGGAAGAGGTCGAATGCCTCGGCGCCTGCACCAACGCCCCCATGGCCCAGATCGGCAAGGACTTCTACGAAGACCTGACCGTCGAGAAGCTGTCGGCGCTGATCGACAGCTTCGCGGCGGGCGAGGTTCCGGTTCCCGGCCCGCAGAACGGTCGCTTCTCGGCCGAGCCGCTGGGCGGAGCGACCACGCTGACCGCCGAATCCGGAGAGGCGCATAACGGCAGCGTCGCCATTGCGGTCAAGCTGGGCGACACAGTGAAGCGTATCGACGGCACCGAGGTGCCGATCACGACGCCTTGGCTCGGCAAAGTGACCGAGACGGAAAAGGGTGATATCAACGGCTAAGGGCCAAATGCCGGCCTCGGGTAGACAGGGAAGCTGCTGACCATGGAACGATCGGTTTGCAACAGGAATTGCTGGATCTTGGGCGCGATTGCCGGGGTCGTGGTGCTGTTGTTCACTTCGGGCATCGGTGAGCTGGGTCTGGCCGGCGGGCTGTTCCTGGGCCTTATCACCTTCGCACTGTTCGGCGCGCTGATGGTCTGGCTTGTATGCGGCACCCGGCCCGACCTGTTCGAAGGCGATGATGGCATGACGGGCCTCGACTGGGAACGCGAGGCGGTCGAGCATCAGCCGACCGCAATGCTCGTCTCGGCATCGCTCGGCCCCGAGCCGGTCACCTCTGCGACGCAGATGCCGATCATGGCCGGGGCCATGCCGGCACCCAGGCCCACTCCGGCACCGGTCACGGCTTCCGAGCTGCAGCCCGATGATCTGCGCCGCATCAAGGGCGTCGGCGAAAAGCTTTCGGTCTGGCTGAATGAAAACGGCGTGACACGCTTCGATCAGATCGCCGCCTGGGACGATGCCGCCGTCGCGGAATTCGCCCATCGGCTGGGCCGGATGGGTGGCCGGATCGAGGCGGATGACTGGGTTGGTCAGGCGAGGCTGCTGGCCCGAGGTGGTGAGACCGAGCATTCGCGCTTGGTCGATCGTGGCGAGAGCACTTGATGCCTCGCCCGGCAAAGGATAGCTCGTCGCGCGCGGCAGCCCCTGTCGCGGCGTCGGCCGATCCGGGCCAGATGCGGCTGGTGGCGGTGGTGATCGCCGTCACGATGCTGGGTTGGCTTGGGCTGCAATGGTTGGGGGGTCAGATGGGCTGGCCCGCGAAATACGCCTTCCTCGCCGATCTTGTGGCGATGGGGGCCTTGATCTGGTCGCTTCTGGTGACCTGGCGGATCTGGCGGCGGCGCAATGCGCCCTCGCAGGGACAAGGATGAATTTGGGATGCTGAACGATCAGGACCGGATCTTTACGAACATCTACGGCATGGGCGATCGCAGCCTGGCCGGGGCGCGTAAGCGCGGCCACTGGGACGGCACCGCCGGGATCATCCAGCGCGGCCGCGATTCGATCATCAACGAGATGAAGGCATCGGGCCTGCGTGGCCGTGGCGGCGCAGGCTTCCCGACCGGGTTGAAGTGGTCCTTCATGCCCAAGGAATCGGACGGCCGTCCGGCCTATCTGGTCATCAATGCCGACGAATCCGAGCCCGCGACCTGCAAGGACCGCGAGATCATGCGGCACGATCCGCATACCCTGATCGAGGGCGCGCTGATCGCCAGCTTCGCCATGAATGCGCACGCGGCTTACATCTACATCCGTGGCGAGTTCATCCGCGAGCGCGAGGCCCTGCAACTGGCCATCGACGAATGCTATGACGCGGGCCTTCTTGGCCGCAACGCCGCCGGTTCGGGCTGGGACTTTGACCTCTATCTGCATCACGGCGCAGGTGCCTATATCTGCGGCGAAGAGACCGCGCTGATCGAATCGCTCGAAGGCAAGAAGGGCATGCCCCGGATGAAGCCGCCGTTCCCGGCGGGCGCGGGTCTTTATGGCTGCCCGACGACGGTGAACAACGTCGAATCGATCGCGGTGGTCCCGACCATCCTGCGTCGCGGCGGCGAATGGTTCGCAAGCTTCGGCCGTCCCAACAATGCGGGCGTCAAGCTGTTCGGCATGACCGGCCATGTCAACACGCCCTGCGTCGTCGAAGAAGCCATGTCGATCCCGATGCGCGAACTGATCGAGAAGCATGGCGGCGGCGTGCGCGGTGGCTGGAAGAACCTCAAGGCCGTGATCCCCGGCGGCGCATCCTGCCCGGTCTTGACCGCCGAGCAATGCGAAAACGCCATCATGGACTATGACGGCATGCGCGAGCTGCGCTCGTCCTTCGGCACCGCCTGCATGATCGTGATGGATCAGGACACCGACATCATCAAGGCGATCTGGCGCCTCTCCAAGTTCTTCAAGCATGAAAGCTGCGGCCAGTGCACGCCCTGCCGCGAAGGCACCGGCTGGATGATGCGCGTCATGGACCGCCTGGTGCGCGGCGAGGCCGAGGTCGAGGAAATCGACATGCTCTTCGACGTGACCAAGCAGGTCGAGGGCCACACCATCTGCGCCCTCGGCGACGCGGCCGCCTGGCCGATCCAGGGCCTGATCCGCAATTTCCGCGAGGAGATCGAGGACCGCATCAAGGCCAAACGCACCGGGCGCATGGGCGCCATGGCCGCGGAGTAATCCAACAATGGTTCCTCCCTTCGACATTCCGGCTTGGAGGTCCCCCATGGCGGGGGCCGCGCGCTTGCGTGCCTGCCGGAATGGGCGGGGGATCACGGCCGGCTCGCGTCTTGGTGTCCGGTCCGGGCAGGAGCCCCATGTTATGACGAAGCGTCATGACAAGGAGGCATATGCCATGAAACCGATTGCTGTCGCGCTGATCGCCGCGACGCTTCTTGCAGCGGGACCTGCAGTCGCGCTCGAGCCGCTGAGCCAGGAAAAATACGTGAACGACCGGCTGATCGCGGCGCGGATCGCGGACCGCATCCGTCGTGAATGTCCGACCTTGGACGCGCGGATACTTTATGCCTATGGCGAGGCACGCAAACTCAAGCGCTATGCCGAGCAGAAGGGATATTCCGCAAAGGAAATCGATGCCTTCCTCGACAGCAAGGAAGACAAGAAGCGCATCTATGCCGTGGCCGACGACTACCTGAACCGCAAGGGCGCAAGGAAAGGCGACGCGCAAAGCTATTGCGCCGTGGGTCAGCAGGCCATTGCCGACAAGAACCTTATCGGCAGCTTTCTGGTGGCGAAATGAAGGCGTGGATGAATCGCATGGGGCTGGCGTTGATGGCAGCTTCAGCCGCCGCGATGATCGCGGCGGACGCTTTTGCGGGCGAGCCTTCCGACCCATTCGCCCCGACCGCTCAGAAATTCTACCTCGAGTTCGACACGCTCGCGCCTCTGGACATCAATTGTGATGCCAGCGGCCCGGGGGTGCGCACCAAGGTCACACGCAACCTTGCAGGCAAGCCGATCCTGCGCATCACAGGCAATGCCGATCAGGCAGAGATCGCATGCTGGCGCTCGGACGGTAGCCGTTACACCACGACCGCAAATCGCGCGCTTCGCTACACCGCGGGCGAGCCGATCCACGCGACGGTGAGCTTCAACCGAGACCGCGACGCGATGACTGTCGTCCTGCGCCGGGGCGTGAAGGAACGCATCGTCAAGGTCCTGCATCGCTCATTCGTCAGGGTGCAGTGATGGGGGGTATGCGGTTGGAATTGAATGCGGAACTGAAAACCGGGCCAGCCTTCGGCCAGCAATTGAATCGCGCGAGAGCCGCCGGATCGCGTTCCGGCAAGACGATGCTTCGTCACCGCGACGGATAAGGAAAGACAAGATGGCAGATCTTCGCAAGCTCAAGATCGACGACAAGATTATCGAGGTCGATCCGAACATGACCCTGATCCAGGCCTGTGAACTGGCCGGGGTCGAGGTGCCGCGTTTCTGCTATCACGAGCGGCTGTCGATCGCCGGCAACTGCCGCATGTGCCTTGTCGAGGTCGTCGGCGGCCCGCCGAAGCCCGCGGCATCCTGCGCGATGCAGGTCAAGGACCTGCGCCCCGGCCCAGAGGGTGCGCCGTCGGAGATCAAGACCAACTCGCCCATGGTCAAGAAGGCCCGCGAAGGGGTGATGGAGTTCCTGCTCATCAACCACCCGCTCGACTGCCCGATCTGTGACCAGGGCGGCGAATGCGACCTGCAGGATCAGGCCATGGCCTACGGTGTCGATTTCAGCCGCTATCGCGAACCGAAGCGCGCGACCGAGGACCTGAACCTTGGCCCGCTGGTCGAGACCCACATGACCCGGTGCATCAGCTGCACGCGCTGCGTGCGCTTCACCACCGAGGTCGCAGGCATCACCCAGATGGGCCAGACCGGTCGCGGCGAGGATGCCGAGATCACCAGCTATCTGAATGAAACCCTGGCCTCGAACCTGCAGGGCAACATCATCGACCTCTGCCCGGTCGGCGCGCTTGTCTCGAAGCCCTATGCCTTCACAGCCCGCCCCTGGGAACTGACCAAGACCGAGTCGATCGACGTGATGGACGCGCTGGGTTCCAGCATCCGCATCGACACCAAGGGCCGCGAAGTCATGCGCATCATGCCGCGCAACCATGATGGTGTGAACGAGGAATGGATCAGCGACAAGTCGCGCTTCGTGTGGGACGGGCTGCGCCGCCAACGTCTCGACAAGCCCTACATCCGTGAAAACGGCAAGCTGCGCCCGGCCTCATGGCCCGAGGCACTGGAAGCTGCGGCCCGTGCCATGAAGGGCAAGAAGGTTACCGGCTTGATCGGGGATCTCGTTCCGGTCGAAGCGGCCTTCAGCCTGAAGCAGTTGATCGAAGGTCTGGGCGGCAAGGTCGAAAGCCGCACCGACGGCACCCGGCTGCCTGCCGGAAACCGCTCGGCCTATGTAGGCAATGCCTCGATCGCCGATATCGACAGCGCCAAGCGCATCCTGCTGATCGGGACCAACCCGCGCGAGGAAGCGCCGGTGCTGAATGCCCGGATCCGCAAGGCCTGGGCGAACGGCGCCGATGTGGCGCTGATCGGCACGGCCGCAGATCTGACCTATGATTACGCCCATCTCGGGACCGATCGCGCGGCGCTTGCCGACCTGCTGAACCAGGACCTCGCCGATGAGGCGGGTACTCCGGGGCTGGTGATCGTCGGGCAGGGCGCATTGAACGAAGCGGATGGCGAGGCCGTCCTGGCCCATGCGATGCGGATCTGCGAACTGGGCGGCTGTAAGCTTCTGGTGCTGCACGCTGCGGCTGGCCGCGTCGGTGCACTGGATGTGGGCGCCGTGACCGAAGGTGGCATTACCGCGGCCATCGAGGGCGCCGAGGTGATCTACAACCTCGGCGCCGACGAGGTTGAAATCGCAGCCGGCCCCTTTGTCATTTACCAGGGCAGCCATGGCGACCGTGGCGCGCATCGCGCCGATCTTATCCTGCCGGGTGCATGCTATACCGAAGAAAACGGTCTTTTCGTGAACACCGAAGGCCGTCCGCAACTGGCCATGCGCGCGAACTTCGCGCCGGGCGAGGGCAAGGAAAACTGGGCGATCCTGCGCGCGCTTTCGGCCGAACTGGGCGCGACGCTACCTTGGGACAGCCTGGCGGGTCTGCGCCGCAAGCTGATCGAGGCGGTGCCGCATCTCGCGCAGATCGACAGCGTGCCGGCCAATGCCTGGCAGCCACTCGAATTGCGCGACATGGGCAAGGCGGATTTCCGTCTGGCCGTGAAGGATTTCTACCTGACCAACCCCATCGCGCGCTCTTCGCCGCTGATGGGTGAGCTTTCGGCAATGGCGGCGGCGCGGCGGGCGCCGGCAATGGCAGCGGAGTGAGGTTTGATGGCGAGCCGCGTGGCAGGACTGTTCGGATTGGGGCTGACAGCGGCATTGCTGGCGGGCTGCTCGGGCGAAACCGCTGAAACGCGACCTCCGAGCAAGCCCGACGAATTGAACGTGGCCGTCGTTCACAGCGATGCAGGGGCACCCGACAAGCAGGTCATCTCGCGCGGTCGGATCTCGACCAAGTCGGGCGACATCCTGATTCTCGAGCCCGATGGGTCTGTCAGCGAGATGACGCTGGACAGCCCCGAGGGCCGGGATGCCTTTGCGGTAAGCGAGGCGGATCTGATGGCGCTGAACGGAAACCTGGATCTCGATCTGTCGGGCGTGCCCAGCATGGGGCCGGTGCGCAGCCGCGGAATGACCGCGCAGGAAAAGGCGCTGGCCGAATTCAAGGCGCGCACGAAGCCCATGCGTCTGAACCTGCCAACGAGCTTTGCCGCCGATCCCAAGGACTTCGAGGGGGCGGCAGTCAAGACATGGGCCCGCACGAACAAATCCGGGAACAGTCTGGTCGAAGTGACGGCAAATCTGCGTGGTGGGGTGGACGCCGACACCGCGTTCGCCTATGCCACATGCGCGCTGGCCAATTGGGCGGATGCGAACGGGACCCCCTACGCTCGCCACATTCGGACATTGCGCGACAAACGCAATGGCAAGATGGTCGTCGGCTCGGTTTTCACTCTTTCAGAGAAGAAACCGATGGGGCTGACGGTGATGACAACGAAAGACACCTTGCAGGAATGCAAGTCGCGCGGCATTCCCGCGGCGTGATGAGAGGGACGAAAGATCATGGCTGAATTTTGGGCCTCATCCTACGGTTTCGCGCTGAGCCTGCTGCTGCAGGGGCTCGCCGTCATCGCCTTCGTCATGGGCTCGCTGATCTTCATGGTCTACGGTGACCGCAAGATCTGGGCTGCCGTGCAGATGCGCCGCGGTCCCAACGTGGTCGGCCCCTGGGGCTTGCTGCAGACCTTTGCCGACGCGCTGAAATACATCGTCAAGGAAATCGTCATCCCCGCCGGGGCCGACAAGTTCATCTTCTTCCTTGCCCCCTTCCTTTCCATGATGCTGGCGCTATTCGCCTTTGTCGTGATCCCCTTCGACGAAGGCTGGGTCATGGCGAACATCAATGTGGGCATCCTCTTCGTCTTCGCGGCCTCCTCGCTCGAGGTCTATGGCTCGATCATGGGCGGCTGGGCCTCGAACTCGAAATACCCGTTTCTCGCCTCGCTGCGTTCGGCGTCGCAGATGATTTCCTACGAGGTCTCGATGGGCCTCATCATTATCGGCATCATCATCTCGTCGGGCTCGATGAACCTGACCGAGATCGTGCATGCCCAGAAGGGCGACTGGGGCCTCTTGAACTGGTACTGGCTGCCGCACCTGCCGATGGTCGTGCTGTTCTTCGTCTCGGCACTGGCCGAAACGAACCGCCCGCCCTTCGACCTTGCTGAAGCTGAATCGGAGCTGGTCGCGGGCCACATGGTCGAATATTCCTCGACCCCCTACCTGCTTTTCATGGCCGGTGAATACATCGCGATCTACCTGATGTGCGCGCTGCTTTCGCTGCTGTTCTTCGGCGGCTGGCTTTCGCCCGTGCCGTTCATCGCCGATGGCTGGTGGTGGATGGTCATCAAGATGTGGTTCTGGTTCTACATGTTCGCAATGGTCAAGGCGATCGTGCCGCGCTACCGCTACGACCAACTCATGCGGATCGGTTGGAAAGTGTTCCTGCCCCTGTCGCTGGGCTGGGTGGTCCTGGTCGCGATCCTTGCGCGCTACGAAGTGTTCGGTGGTTTCTGGGCCCGCTTCACGATCGGAGGGTAAGGGATGTATTCCAACAAGCTAGCCGAGGCATTCGCCAAAGCCAGTGAGACCGACAAGATCGAACTGGCCCATTTCCTCGCCAATAATCTCGACACGGCGGAGCATGCCAAGGACGGCGCCCGCGTGCGCGAATACGTCGCCGCATTCGACCGCTTCGCGGCACCCAGGAAAGGGGAGCAATTCTGATGGCCTTCGATTTCGCGCGGGCGACCAAGTATTTCCTGATGTGGGATTTCATCAAGGGTTTCGGCCTTGGGATGCGCTATTTCGTGTCGCCCAAGCCGACACTGAACTACCCGCATGAAAAAGGCCCGCTCTCGCCCCGTTTCCGCGGCGAGCACGCCCTGCGCCGCTACCCGAATGGCGAGGAACGCTGCATCGCTTGCAAATTGTGCGAAGCGGTCTGCCCGGCTCAGGCCATCACGATCGATGCCGAACCGCGTGTGGACGGCTCGCGGCGCACCACGCGATATGACATCGACATGACGAAATGCATCTATTGCGGCTTCTGCCAGGAAGCCTGCCCGGTGGATGCCATCGTCGAGGGTCCGAACTTTGAATACGCGACCGAGACTCGCGAAGAGCTGTTCTATGACAAGGAAAAGCTCCTTGCGAATGGCGAGCGCTGGGAAGCCGAGATTGCCCGCAACCTGCAACTGGATGCGCCCTACAGATGAGTGATGCGTTCACCAAGCTTTTCGCGCAGATGCTGGCCTCGGGCCAGGAAATGGCGCGCGCCTTCAACCCGGCGCTCGAACATTTCGACATGCGCGCAATGGAAAAGCTGGTGCCCATCATGCCGGCCGACATGCTTGAAATGTGGTTCGGCAAGACCTTCAACCGCGAGGGGCTGGACGCCAAGACGCGTCTGCTTCTCACCATCGGCGCGATTACCGTTCAGGGCGCGCTTGCCGAGCCGCAGCTGCGCATGACGATCCGTCAGGCGCTCGAGGCCGGCGCCACGAAACGCGAGATCGCCGAGACGATCTTTCAGATGAGCATGTTCGGCGGGCTGCCTGCGATGCAGAAGGCGCTCGAGATCGCCCAGAGCGTCTATGCCGAGGAGGACGAGGAATGATGACCTTCGCTTTCTACCTGTTTGCGATCAGTGCCTGTGTCGCAGGCTTCATGGTCGTGATCGGCCGCAACCCGGTTCACTCGGTGTTGTGGCTTATCCTTGCCTTCTTTTCGGCCGCGGGGCTGTTCGTGCTGCAGGGCGCGGAATTCGTCGCCCTGTTGCTGGTCGTCGTCTATGTCGGCGCCGTTGCGGTGCTGTTCCTTTTCGTCGTCATGATGCTTGACGTGGACTTCGCCGAATTGAAGGGCGAACTGGCACGTTACCTGCCACTTGCGCTGGTGATCGCCGTCGTGCTGCTGGCGCAGCTTGGGATCGCTTTTTCGGGCTGGACCCCGGCCGAGACCGCGCAAAGCCTGCGCGTCGCGCCGATGGCCGAGGGCGTCCAGAACACTCAGGGCCTGGGCTTGGTGATTTATGATCGCTACCTGCTGAACTTCCAGATCGCCGGCCTGATTTTGCTGGTCGCGATGATCGGAGCGATCGTGCTGACCATGCGCCACCGCCGCGACATCAAACGCCAGAACGTGCTTGAGCAGATGTGGCGCGACCCGGCCAAGACGATGGAATTGAAAGACGTGAAGCCGGGGCAGGGGCTCTAAGCCCGGCCGGCTGCCGAAAGCCAATCGGGGCCGCCGCGGGGCGGCCCAACTAGCGAACGGATATTTCAACGGGTGAAGACCCGGAGGGACCAGGAAGATGATCGGATTGACTCATTATCTTGTCGTGGGGGCGATACTTTTCGTCACCGGCATTTTCGGGATCTTCGTGAACCGAAAGAACGTCATCGTCATCCTGATGTCGATCGAACTGATGCTGTTGGCGGTGAACATCAACTTCGTCGCCTTTTCGTCGCATCTGGGTGATCTGGCCGGCCAGGTCTTCACGATGTTCATCCTGACTGTTGCGGCTGCCGAGGCAGCCATCGGCCTTGCCATTCTCGTGGTCTTCTTCCGCAACCGCGGCACCATCGCGGTGGAAGACGTCAACGTGATGAAGGGATAAGAAGGTATGGAAAAGGTAGTCCTCTTCGCGCCCCTTCTGGGCTCGCTGATCGCCGGCTTCGGCTGGCGCCTGATCGGCGAGAAAGCCGCGCAATATCTGACCACGGGAATCCTGTTCCTGTGCTGCCTGCTCAGCTGGGTGCTGTTCCTGGGCTTTGACGGCGTGCCGCGCCACATCCCCGTCATGGACTGGGTCGTGTCGGGGGATTTCGTCAGTGAATGGTCGATCCGTCTCGACCGCCTGACCGCGATCATGCTGATCGTGGTGACGACCGTTTCGGCCTTGGTGCACATGTATTCGCTCGGCTACATGGCCCATGACGACAACTGGGACCACCATCACGAGCATTACAAGGCGCGCTTCTTCGCCTATCTCTCGTTCTTCACCTTCGCCATGCTCATGCTGGTGACGGCGGACAACCTCCTGCAGATGTTCTTCGGCTGGGAGGGCGTCGGGGTCGCCTCGTACTTGCTGATCGGTTTCTACTACAAGAAGGCCAGTGCCAATGCCGCGGCGATGAAGGCTTTCATCGTCAACCGGGTCGGCGACTTCGGCTTCCTGCTGGGCATCTTCGGCCTTTACTGGCTGACCGGTTCGATCAGCTTCGACACGATCTTTGGCCAGGTTCCGGAAATCGCGCAGACCCAGATGCATTTCCTGTGGACCGAATGGAATGCGGCGAACCTCTTGGGCTTCCTGCTTTTCGTCGGGGCCATGGGCAAGTCGGCACAGCTTTTCCTGCACACCTGGCTGCCGGACGCGATGGAAGGCCCGACCCCGGTTTCGGCGCTGATCCACGCCGCCACCATGGTGACCGCGGGCGTCTTCCTTGTCTGCCGCATGTCGCCGCTTTATGAATTCGCGCCCGACGCCAAGAACTTCATCGTCATCGTCGGTGCCACCACGGCCTTCTTCGCGGCGACCGTGGGCCTCGTTCAGAACGACATCAAGCGCGTCATCGCCTATTCGACCTGTTCGCAGCTCGGCTACATGTTCGTGGCCGCGGGCGTCGGCGTCTATTCGGCGGCGATGTTCCACCTGCTGACCCACGCCTTCTTCAAGGCCATGCTGTTCCTCGGCGCCGGTTCGGTCATCCACGCGATGCATCACGAACAGGACATGCGGAACTACGGCAACCTGCGCAAGAAGATCCCCTTGACCTTCTGGGCGATGATGATCGGCACCTTCGCCATCACCGGCGTCGGCATTCCGCTGACCCATATCGGCTTCGCGGGCTTCCTGTCCAAGGACGCGATCATCGAAAGCGCCTATGCGGGCAATACCTATGCCTTCTGGATGCTCGTGATCGCGGCCTGCTTCACCAGCTTCTATTCCTGGCGCCTGATTTTCCTGACCTTCTACGGCAAGGAACGCGGCGACCATCATGCGCATGAACATGCCCATGAAAGCCCGCGCGTCATGACGATCCCTCTGGGCGTCCTCGCGATCGGTGCGATCTTTGCCGGCATGGTCTGGTATGGTCCCTTCTTCGGCGACCATCACAAGGTCACCAGTTTCTTCCACATGCCCGGTGGTCATGAAGCGACCGAGGAAGGTCACGGCGAAGCCACTGCCGAGCACGCCACCGCTCCGGTCGAGCATGTGACCGAAGAAGCCGCTACCGATCACGCCTCGGCGGATACGGCCATGGCCGAAGGCGATCACACTTCGGCAGGCCATGCCGCGGACGCGCATGCGACCGAAGGTCACGCCGCAGTCGAGGCCCCGGTCGGCGGAGCGATCTACATGGCACCCGACAATCACATAATGGACGAAGCGCACCACGCACCCTCTTGGGTCAAGGTCTCGCCCTTCATCGCGATGTTGCTCGGGCTTTTCACCGCATGGATCTTCTACATCCGGAGCCCGGAAATCCCGGCGAAACTGGCAAAGGCCCAGCCCGCGCTTTATCAGTTCCTGCTCAACAAGTGGTACTTCGACGAAATCTACAACTTCATCTTCGTCCGCCCGGCGCTTTGGCTTGGCCGTGTCCTTTGGAAAAAGGGCGACGGGGCCACGATCGACGGGGCGATCAACGGGGTTGCCATGGGGCTCGTGCCGCGTCTGACGCGCGCAGCGGTCCGGGTGCAATCGGGCTATCTGTTCCATTATGCCTTCGCGATGGTCGTCGGCATCGTGGGTCTTCTGATCTGGGTGATGATGCGGGGCGCGCACTGATATGACGAACCTACTTTCCATCATCACCTTCCTGCCGATCGTTGCCGCGATCATCATGGCCCTGTTCCTGCGCGGTCAGGACGAGGCCGCGGCGAAGAATGCAAAATGGCTTGCACTGCTGGCGACGACGGCAACCTTCCTGATCTCGCTTTTCGTGCTGATCGGGTTCGACCCGGCCAATACCGGCTTCCAGTTCGTCGAGGATCATGCCTGGATCATGGGGCTGCGCTACAAGATGGGCGTGGACGGGATCTCGGTCCTGTTCGTCCTTCTGACGACCTTCATGATGCCGCTGACGATCCTGTCCTGCTGGCAGGTCGACAACAAGGTCAAGGAATACATGATTGCCTTCCTCGTGCTGGAAGGGCTCATGATCGGCGTGTTCACCGCGCTTGACCTCGTGCTGTTCTACCTGTTCTTCGAGGCGGGGCTGATCCCGATGTTCCTGATCATCGGCATCTGGGGCGGCAAGGACCGCATCTATGCGGCCTTCAAGTTCTTTCTTTATACCTTCCTCGGTTCGGTGCTGATGCTGGTCGCGATGATCGCCATGTACCGCATGGCGGGCACCACCGACATTCCGACGCTCCTGAGCTTCGACTTCCCGCACGAGACCTATCGCCTGCTCGGCCTGACCGTCGTCGGCGGCACGCAGATGCTGCTGTTCCTCGCGTTCTTTGCCAGCTTCGCGGTCAAGATGCCGATGTGGCCGGTCCATACCTGGCTGCCCGACGCGCACGTTCAGGCTCCGACCGCGGGTTCGGTCCTGCTGGCCGCGGTTCTCTTGAAGATGGGCGGCTACGGCTTCCTGCGCTTCTCGCTGCCGATGTTCCCGGTCGCGTCCGACATCATGCAGCCCTTTGTCTTCTGGCTGTCGGCGATCGCCATTGTCTATACCTCGCTGGTGGCGCTGGCGCAGTCCGACATGAAGAAGGTCATCGCCTATTCCTCGGTCGCGCACATGGGCTACGTGACCATGGGGATTTTCGCCGCGAACCAGGTAGGTGTCGATGGCGCGATCTTCCAGATGCTGTCGCACGGCTTCATCTCGGGCGCGCTCTTCCTTTGTGTGGGCGTGATCTACGACCGGATGCACACGCGTGAGATCGACGCCTATGGCGGCCTGGTGAACCGCATGCCGAAATACGCGACGGTGTTCATGTTCTTCACCATGGCAAATGTCGGCCTGCCCGGAACCTCGGGCTTTGTCGGCGAATTCCTGACGCTTCTGGGCACGTTCCGAGCCAATACCTGGGTTGCCCTGGTCGCGGCATCTGGCGTGATCCTGTCGGCCGGTTATGCGCTGTGGCTCTATCGCCGCGTGACGCTTGGCCAGCTGATCAAGGAAAGCCTGAAGTCCATCACCGACATGACCCCGCGCGAGCGCTGGATTTTCGTCCCACTGATCGCAATGACACTGATCCTTGGTGTCTATCCGCGTCTCGTGACCGATGTGACCGGCCCGGCCGTTGCCGCGCTGCTCAATGACTACAACCAAAGCCAGCCGGTGGTCGAAACCGCCGCGGCTGCGACAAGCCACTAGGGGGCGGATATGACCTCGCTCGATTTCACGACCATTCTGCCCGAGGCGCTGTTGGCCGGTTACGCGCTGGCCGCTCTCATGGTCGGGGCCTATCTCGGCAAGGACAAGCTGGCCCGGACGCTGCTCTGGGCCACCGTCGCAGCCCTGCTTGTCGTCGCAGCCATGATCGGCCTTGGCGGCCGCGAAGACATGGCGGCCTTCTACGGCATGTTCATCGATGACGGGTTCTCGCGCTTTGCGAAGGTTGTCATGCTCGTCTCGGGTGCCGCTGTGCTGGCGATGAGCGTCGACTACCTTGAGCGCCGCAAGATGCTGCGCTTCGAATTCCCGATCATCATCACTCTGTCGATCGTCGGCATGATGCTGATGGTCTCGGCCGGAGATCTGCTGACGCTCTACATGGGGCTCGAACTGCAGTCGCTGTCGCTCTATGTCGTGGCCGCGATGCGCCGCGATTCTGCGCGCTCTTCTGAGGCCGGCCTCAAGTATTTCGTGCTGGGCTCGCTCAGCTCGGGGCTGCTGCTTTACGGGGCCTCGCTGGTTTACGGCTTTGCCGGTACCACGAGCTTTGCGGGGATCATCGGGACGATGCAGTCGGGTCAGCTTTCCCTGGGTGTGCTGTTCGGCCTAGTCTTCATGCTGGTTGGTCTTTCCTTCAAGGTTTCGGCTGTGCCGTTCCACATGTGGACGCCCGATGTCTATGAAGGCTCGCCTACCCCGGTGACGGCCTTCTTCGCTTCGGCGCCGAAGGTTGCGGCCATGGCCCTCATCGCGCGCCTGGTCTTTGATGCCTTTGGCCAGGTCATCGGTGACTGGAGCCAGATCATCGCCGCCCTTGCCGTCATGTCGATGTTCCTGGGCTCGATTGCCGGGATCGGTCAGACCAATGTCAAGCGCCTGATGGCCTATTCGTCGATCGCCCATATGGGCTTTGCGCTGGTCGGCCTTGCTGCGGGCTCGTCGCTTGGCGTCCAGGCCATGCTGATCTACATGACCATCTATGCGGTGATGAATGTCGGCACCTTCGCCTTCATCCTGTCTCTCGAGAGGGACGGAACCCCGGTCACGGACCTTGCTTCGCTGAACCGTTTTGCCTGGACCGATCCTGCCAAGGGGCTGGCCGTCCTGGTGCTGATGTTCAGCCTGGCCGGCGTTCCGCCGACCCTGGGCTTCTTCGCAAAGTTCGGCGTCTTGAATGCGGCAGTCGATGCGGGCATGGGCTGGCTTGCGGTCATGGGCGTGATCGCATCGGTCATCGGCGCCTTCTACTACCTGCGCATCGTCTACTACATGTATTTCGGCGCCGAGAATGATGGCGTGACCAGCCGCATGGGTCCGGTCCAATACCTGGCGCTGATGATCCCGGCTGCAGCCATGCTGTTCGGTGCCGTCAGCATGCTGGGAGTGGACGCGGCCGCAGGCCGCGCAGCGGAAAGCCTGCTTGCCCCGACCAGCGCAGATGCCCAGCCGGCGGCTGAAATGCTTCCGGCCGAGCCTGAACGCGTTGAGTGATCCCTGGCCCGAAGGCGTGGGCCGGCATGTCCTGGCCCGCACAGACAGCACGAATAGCGAGGCGATCCGCCTCGCCTCGTCGCTAAGCGGTCCCGCCTGGTTCATGACACATCAACAGGTGGCCGGTCGTGGTCGCCGCGGTCGAGAATGGGTAATGCCGGCGGGTAACTTCGCCGGCACGCTTTTCTTGAGGCCGAAGGGTGGGCCGGCCGCAGCCGCGCAGATTTCCTTCGTGGCCGCGCTTGCGCTCTTCGATGCGCTGAAAGATGCCTGCGGGCCTTCCGCGCGGCTTGCGATCAAATGGCCGAACGATGTGCTGCTGAACGGCGGCAAGGTCGCCGGTATCCTGCTCGAAAGCGCCGGGGCGGGCCAAGACCTGACCGGGCTGGCCGTTGGGATCGGGGTGAACCTGGCTGCCGCACCCGATCCCGCTTCGGTCGAGAAAAGGGCGATTGCGCCTGTCTCGGTCCTGGCGGAAACCGGGTTGACCGTTTCACCCGAAGAGTTTCTCGACCTTCTCGCACCCGCCTTTGCGCGTTGGCTCGGGCAGTTTGAAACTTATGGATTCGCCCCCATCCGTTCGGCCTGGCTTGCGCGTGCTGCGCGGATTGGCGAAACGATCCTTGCCCGGACCGGGCAAGAGGAAACGAAGGGCGTTTTCGAGGGTATAGATGACACGGGTGCCCTCGTACTGAGCACGTCCGCCGGTCGCCGCTGCCTACCCGCTGCCGACGTGTTTTTCGGAGGTTGATCCGCATGCTGCTTTGCATTGACACCGGCAATACCAATACGGTGTTTTCGGTCTGGGATGGCGAACGCTTCCGCGCAACTTGGCGAATCGCGACCGATCACCGCCGCACTGCGGACGAATACTTTGTCTGGCTTTCGACGCTGATGACGCTGCAGAAGCTGGACCTGACGATCACGGACTGCATCATAAGTTCTACCGCGCCGAGGGTCGTGTTCAATCTTCGGGTGCTTTGCAATCGCTATTTCGACACGCGTCCGCTGGTGGTGGGCAAGCCAGATTGCCTTTTGCCCGTTGCACCGCGCGTGGATCAGGGCACGACAGTCGGGCCGGACCGGCTTGTGAATACCGTTGGGGCCTTTGATCGTCACGGGTCCGACCTGATCGTTGTCGATTTCGGTACCGCGACCACCTTCGACGTGGTCGACACGGACGGGGGTTATGTTGGGGGCGTGATTTCTCCGGGTGTGAACCTGAGCCTCGAAGCACTTCACATGGGGGCCGCGAGCCTTCCCCATGTCGATGTCACGATGCCTGAAAAGGTGATCGGCACGAATACTGTCGCCTGCATCCAGTCAGGCATATTTTGGGGCTATATCGGCCTTGTGCAGGGGATCGTCGAGAAGATCCGCGAAGAGAGGGGGCGTCCGATGAAGGTCATCGCGACAGGCGGACTTGCGCCACTCTTCGATCAAGGGTTTGATCTTTTCGATGCGATCGAGGAAGACCTGACCATGCACGGCCTGCGCCTGATCCACGATTACAACAAGGAGATGGCCAATGGCTGAGCGCCTGATTTATCTGCCGCTGGGCGGCGCGGGCGAAATCGGCATGAACGCCTATGTCTATGGTTATGGCGAGCCGGGCAAGGAACGGCTGATCGTCGTCGATCTGGGCGTGACCTTCGGCGACATGGACAGTGCACCGGGCATCGACCTGATCATGGCCGACGTCGCCTGGCTCGAGGACAATCGCGACCGGATCGATGCGATCTTCATTACCCACGCGCATGAAGACCATGTCGGCGCGCTTGGCCTGCTGTGGGGCAAGATCCAGAAGCCGATCCATTGCCGTCGCTTTACCGGCGCGATCGCCCGTCTCAAGATGGAAGAGCTGGGCCAGCCGGTCGACCAGATCCATATCCACGCCCCGCGCCCCGAGGTGATTTCGGCCGGGCCGTTCGAGGTGCAGTTCGTCCCTGTCAGCCACTCGATCCCCGAAAGCTCGGCGCTGGTGATCGACACGCCGGCCGGCCGCATTGTCCATACGGGCGATTTCAAGCTGGACGGCACGCCGGTCATCGGTGAACCCTTCGATCCGATCCTGTGGCACGAGATTGCTCATGAGGGGCAGGGGGTCAAAGTCCTGACCTGCGATTCGACCAATATCTTCTCGACGCATCCCGGTCGCTCCGAGGCGGTGCTGGCCAATCCGCTGCTGGATTTCGTGACGTCGCAGAAGCAGATGGTCGTCGCGACGACCTTCGCGAGCAATATCGCGCGCCTGCGCACGCTGGCCGAGGCGGGTGTCGCTGCGGGCCGCAAGATCTGCCTTCTGGGCCGAGCCATGCGCCGAATGATCACCGTAGGAATCGAAACGGGCATCATCGATCGCTTCCCGCCCGTCATCAGCCCCGAAGAAGCCGCCGAGATGCCGCGTGACAAGGTCATGCTGATCGTCACCGGCAGCCAGGGGGAACGCCGCGCCGCCAGTGCCCAGCTGTCGCGCGGCCGCTATCTGGGGATTGAACTGAAAGAAGGCGACAGCTTCCTGTTCAGCTCGCGCACCATTCCGGGCAATGAGCGCGGCGTGATCCGCATCATGAACCAGCTCAGCGAAAAGGGCGTCGATCTGTTTGATGCCGATGACGGCATGTATCACGTTTCGGGGCATGCGAACCGCCCGGACATCGAGGCGGTGCATGAACTGCTCAAGCCGCAGATCGTGATCCCGATGCATGGCGAACACATGCATCTGCGCGAGCATATGAAGCTGGCCGAGGCGCGGGGCATCCCCTCGATGGTCGTGACGAATGGCATGATGGTCGATCTGGCGGGCGACAGGCCACGTGTCGTCGACCAGATCGATTCGGGCCGGCTTTATCTGGATGGCTCGGTCCTGATCGGGGCCATGGACGGCGTTGTCCGGGATCGCATCCGCATGGCTTTGAACGGCCACGCCCTCGTTTCGGTCATCGTGGATGAGGATGACAATCCGCTTCCCGATGCCTGGGTCGAGCTTTCGGGCCTGCCCGAACTGGGTCGGGCCCGCGTTCCACTTGCCAGCAATATCGAAAGCGAGCTTGCCGAGTTCCTTGAACGCGTCGACGACCGCACGGCGAGGGATGATGACCGCCTGGAAGAGGCCGTGCGCAAGATCACCCGGCAGGTTTCGATGGAGGAAATCGGCAAGAAACCCGAGGTGACTGTCATCATCTCGCGTCTCGCAGCGGAATGACTTGACCTTGTGCCGCGTCCTTTCTATGGCGCGGCATGAGCGAATTCGATCCGAATCCCCCGCGCCGCAATTTCTACGGCCGCCGTCACGGCAAGACGCTGCGCCAGAGCCAGAAGGGCTATCTGTCCGAAGATCTGGGCAGCCTTCGGCCGTTTGGCATCACCGTGCAAGACAATCCAGAACGGGCGCCGGTCGCTCCCGAAACGATCTTCGGCGATGATCGCCCGATCTGGCTTGAGGTCGGCTTCGGCGGGGGTGAGCACATGGTCCACATGGCCGCGCGCTATCCCGGGATCGGGATCATCGGTTGCGAGCCCTTCATCAACGGCGTCGCGATGCTTCTGGGCAAGATCCGCGCGGCGGGCGTCGAGAATGTCAGCGTGCATCCCGGCGATGCGCGCGACCTGATGGATGTGTTCCCAGAACATTCGATCAGCAAGGCGTTCCTGAACTATCCCGACCCCTGGCCCAAGGCGCGTCACCATCGTCGCCGCTTCGTCACGCCCGAACATCTGATCCCGCTGTCCCGCGTCATGAAGCCCGGCGCCGAATTCCGGGTGGCGACTGACATTCCCGATTACGTCCGCCAGACGCTCGAGGAAGTTCCGCTGGCCGGGTTCGATCTGGTCAGCGAAGGGCCGGATGCCTGGGACGACTGGCTCAGCACCCGCTATGAACAAAAGGCACTGCGTGAAGGCCGCGTGCCGCATTATGTGACCTTCCGCCGCCAGGGCTGATTGCAAGCCCCCTTTGTGACCGCTATCACCTTGGCGACGACAAGAGGGGGCCTTCCATGTCACATTCCGACGCACCGCTTTCGATGACCGCTCGCCGCTCGGGCCCGCTCAAAGGTGAAGCGAAGGTGCCCGGCGACAAGTCGATCAGCCACCGTGCCCTGATCCTTGGTGCGCTCTCCGTCGGCGAAACGCATATCACGGGCCTTCTGGAAGGCGAGGATGTGCTGGACACCGCCAAGGCCATGCAGGCATTCGGCGCGCAGATCGAGCGTGTGGGGGAAGGCGAATGGAAGGTCAACGGTGTCGGCGTCGGGGGCTTTGCCGAGCCTGAGGGCGTCATTGATTGCGGCAATTCCGGCACCGGTGTCCGCCTGATCATGGGAGCCATGGCGACGAGCCCGATCACGGCCACTTTCACCGGAGATGCGAGCCTTTCGCGTCGACCCATGGGGCGCGTGACAGACCCGCTGGAGCTGTTCGGCTGCGAAGTCACCTCGCGGGAGGGCAAGCGCCTTCCCGTGACGATCAGGGGCGCGGTTGAGCCCGTGCCCGTGCGCTACAAGACCCCCGTGGCCAGCGCCCAGATCAAGTCGGCGGTCCTGCTGGCCGGGCTGAACGCCCCCGGCGAGACGGTCGTGATCGAATCCGAAGCGACCCGTGACCATACCGAACGAATGCTTGCGGGCTTTGGTGCGACCATTACCACTGAAGTGACCGAGGAAGGCCGCGTCATCACGCTGAAGGGACGGCCCGAACTGGTTCCGCAACCCGTTGCCGTGCCTCGCGACCCGTCGAGCGCCGCATTCCCGGTTGCCGCCGCGCTGATCGTTCCCGGATCGGAAATTCGCGTGCCGGGTGTCAGCCGCAACCCGACCCGTGACGGGCTTTACGTCACCCTCCTGGAAATGGGGGCAGACATCACCTTTGAAAATGAACGCGAAGAGGGCGGTGAGCCGGTCGCAGATCTGGTCGTGCGTCACGGGCCGCTGAAGGGTGTCACCGTCCCGGCAGACCGAGCCGCGAGCATGATCGACGAATATCCGATCCTGTCCGTCATCGCCTGTTTTGCCGAAGGCACGACGGTCATGCAGGGCGTGCATGAACTGCGCGTCAAGGAAAGTGACCGGATCGAAGCCATGGCGGTGGGGCTGAGGGCAAATGGTGCAAGTGTCGAGGATACCGAAGACACGATGACCGTTCACGGCACACAGGGGCTCAAGGGTGGGGCAACCGCCGCGACCCATATCGACCACAGGATTGCAATGTCGTTCCTTGTTGCGGGGCTTGCCTCGCAACAGCCCATCAGTGTCGACGATGGCAGCCCGATCGCGACGTCTTTCCCGGATTTCCTGCCGCTGATGAAGACATTGGGCGCGCAGATCGACTGATCGCTATGTCCCAGCGGGAAGGCGCGCGGGGCGCCTTTCCGCTTTCCCACCGTCAGCCTGCCTTTGCGACCTCGGGATAGCCCAGCCCGGCCAGTGCCGCGCCGATCTCGTCCAGGATTGCAGGATCGTCGATTGTCGCGGGAACCTTGAAATCCTGCCCGTCGGCGATCTTGGCCATTGTCGCCCGCAAGATCTTGCCCGAGCGTGTCTTGGGCAGGCGATCGACCACGCACGCCGTCTTGAAGGCAGCAACGGGTCCGATCCGTTCGCGAACCATCTTCACGACCTCCTTGACGATCTGGTCATGCTGGGTCTGCACCCCTGCCTTGAGGCACAGAAAGCCCAGCGGCGACTGTCCCTTAAGCGCATCCGAGACGCCGATCACGGCGCATTCCGCAACGGCAGGGTGGCTGGCCAGAACTTCTTCCATCGCCCCGGTCGAGAGCCTGTGGCCGGCGACATTGATGACATCATCGGTGCGGGCCATGATGTAGAGATAACCGTCTTCGTCGATATAACCCGCGTCGCCGGTTTCGTAATAGCCGGCGAAATGTTCGAGATAGCTCTTGCGGAAACGCTCTTCGGCCTGCCACAGCGTCGGCAAGGTGCCGGGGGGCAGGGGCAGCCTGATTGCAATGGCGCCCAGTTTGCCCGCCGGAAGGTCGTTACCGTCTTCATCGAGCACGCGCACGTCATAGCCGGGCATAGGCACCGAGGGCGAGCCAAGCTTGGTCGGAAGGGTTTCGATGCCGATCGGGTTCGCGGCGATCGCCCAGCCGGTTTCCGTTTGCCACCAGTGATCGACGACGGGGACGCCCAGATGTTCCTGCGCCCATTTCACCGTGTCGGGATCGGCCCGTTCCCCGGCAAGGAACAGCGCCTGCAGATCGTGCAGCTTGTAGCGTCTGATCCAGTCGCCATTCGGGTCTTCGCGGCGAATGGCGCGCAATGCGGTCGGCGCGGTGAAGAAGCTCTTGATGCGGTGGTTCTGGATGATGCGCCAGAAGACGCCCGGATGCGGCGTGCCGATGGGCTTGCCTTCGAACACCACGGTCGTTGCACCGGACAGCAGCGGGCCATAGCAGATATAGCTGTGACCGACGACCCAGCCCACATCCGACGCGGCCCAGAAGCGGTCGCCCGCGTCGATATTGTAGATGTTCTTCATCGACCATTGCAGCGCGACAAGATGGCCGGCGGTGTGGCGCACGACCCCTTTTGGCTGCCCGGTCGTGCCTGAGGTGTAAAGGATGTAGGCCGGATGATTTCCTTCGACCGGGACGCATTCGGCGGGCTTCACGCCATACTGGAAACCGTGCCAGGCAAAATCGCGGCCCTCGACCAGCTTGGCCACTTCCTGTTCTCGCTGGAAGATGACGCAGAATTCCGGCTTGTGCGCGGCAAGATCGATGGCTGCATCCAGCAGGGGCTTGTAATGCACGACCCGGTTGGGTTCGAGCCCGCAGGACGCCGCAATGATTGCCTTGGGTCGGCAGTCGTCGATCCGCACGGCCAGTTCATTTGCGGCAAAGCCGCCGAAGACGACCGAGTGAATAGCGCCCAGCCGGGCGCAGGCCAGCATCGCTTCGATCGCTTCGGGAATCATCGGCATGTAGATGATGACGCGGTCGCCCTTTTCAACGCCACGCATCCGCAGTGCACCCGCGAGCGACGCGACCCGGTCCTGAAGCTGCTTGTAGGTGATGCCCTTGGTCGAAAGCGTGACAGGGCTTTCGTGCATGATCGCGATCTGCTCGCCCCGCCCGGCAAGGACATGGCGATCGACGGCGTTCCAGCAGGCATTGACCATGCCGTCCGAGAACCATTCGTAGATCGGCGCCTTGTCGTCAAAAAGTGCTTTCGAAGGCTTGCGGTGCCAGTCGATCGCATCCGCTGCCTGCATCCAGAACCCTTCCGGGTCCGCCTGCCAGGCGGCATAGACGTCCTGATACCCCATCCTGCTCTCCTCCTCCCAAAGGCATGGGAGGAGTTAGGCAAGCTCTGGTCGTTGCGGCAAGACTGTTAACGGTCAAACTGACGGCGAGGATTGCAGAAATTTGCAGAAACTGTCTCGCGATCGGACAGGAATTTGCAAACCCCGCAATTATTTGCTGCGGCGCAGAAAAAAATCCGGAAGTTTGCAAAACGCTGAGGAAGGCGGAACGGGCGAAAAGAATCGCCCGACCCAAGGCAGACTCAGCCGTAATGGCCGACCGGCGTACCGGCGAGCACGCTCATGTTCAAAAGCCCACGTGTCGTGACCGAGGGGGTGACGATATGGGCCCTGTTGCCCATGCCCATCAGGATCGGGCCGACCTCAAGCCCGTTGGCCTTGAGCTTGAGCGCGTTTCGCACCCCCGAAGCCGCATCGGTATCGGCAAAGATCAGGACGTTTGCCGTGCCTTCGAGGCGAGAGTTCGGCATCAGCCTTTCCCGGACTTTTGGATCCAACGCGGCATCGACATGCATCTCGCCTTCGAAGATGAAATCGGCCTCATGTGCTTCCAGCAGCGCCATCGCGGCCCGCATGCGACGACCGGAATCCGTGTCTAGGTTGCCGAACTGCGAATGGCTGCACAGCGCGATCTTGGGGGTCAGGCCAAAGCGGCGGACATGGCGGGCAGCGCCGATGGCCGTCTCGGCGATCTGGTCGGGCGCCGGCTGGTGATGAACCTGCGTGTCCGCGATGAACAGCGGGCCGTCTTCGAGGATCATCAGCGACAGCGCGCCATG
Source organism: Paracoccus sp. MBLB3053 (assembly GCF_031822435.1). NCBI lineage: Bacteria > Pseudomonadati > Pseudomonadota > Alphaproteobacteria > Rhodobacterales > Paracoccaceae > Paracoccus > Paracoccus aurantius. Next base: position 1,489,934 of record NZ_JAVQLW010000001.1, read on the forward strand.
CGGTCGCAGGCCGTCGCGGGCCAGAACCTGCGTGATGTAGTTCAGGTGCCAGCTATATTGGCCGAACGTGCCGCAGATCAGGCTGTCTGCCTCGCCGCGGTGGACCATGACGGCCCCGATGGCGGTGGTATTGGTGCGCATGATCGCGCGCGCGACCTCGGGTGTCACGCCGCGCCGGGCCATCAGCTCGTGATAAGTGCCCCAATAGTCGCGGTAACGCGGGTCGTTCTCGGGGTTCACGATCTCGAAGTCGCGCCCCGGCCTGATCGGCAGGCCAGCGCGTTCCGCCCGCATGGCGATGACTTCGGGGCGGCCAATCAGGATCGGAGCGTCGGTCGTCTCTTCCAGCATGGCATTGGCGGCCCGCAGGACGCGTTCATCTTCGCCCTCCGCGAAGACAATGCGACGGTTCACCGTAGCGGCAGCCTCGAAGACGGGGCGCATGATCATTGCCGAGCGGAAGACCGAACTGTCGAGCTTGCGCTTGTAGGCGGCAATATCCTCGATTGGCCGTGACGCAACGCCGGTCTCCATCGCGGCTTTCGCCACGGCGGATGAAACGACACCGATCAGGCGCGGGTCGAACGGCTTCGGGATCAGGTATTCCGGGCCGAAGGTCAGGGTTTCACCGCGATAGGCCATGGCCGCTTCGGCCGAGGTCGTGGCGCGGGCAAGGGCCGCGATGCCTTCGATGCAGGCCAGCTGCATCTCGTCGTTGATCGTGGTCGCGCCAACATCCAGCGCGCCGCGGAAGATGAAGGGGAAGCACAGGACATTGTTGACCTGGTTCGGGTAATCCGAGCGCCCGGTGGCGATGAGCGCGTCCGGTGCGACGCTGCGCACGTCTTCGGGCAGGATCTCGGGAGTGGGGTTCGCCAATGCGAAGACGATCGGGCGGCTCGCCATGCGAGCGACCATCTCGGGCGCCAGCACGCCGGGACCGGAAAGACCAAGGAACAGGTCGGCGCCATCAATGACCTGATCAAGCGTGCGCAGATCGCTGAATTGCGCAAATTCGGCCTTTTGCGGGGTCATCTGCTCTTCGCGGCCCTCGTGGACGAGACCGGCGATGTCGCAGAGCCAGACGTTTTCGCGTCGCACACCCAGTTTCAGCAGCATGTTGAGGCAGGCGATGCCCGCCGCTCCGCCGCCGGTCGAGACGACCTTGATGTCTTCGAACTTCTTGCCCGCGATGCGCAGCGCATTGGTTGCGGCGGCGCCGACGACGATGGCTGTGCCGTGCTGGTCGTCATGGAAGACCGGAATGTTCATCCGCTCGCGGCAGATCTTCTCGACGATGAAACAGTCGGGGGCCTTGATGTCCTCAAGGTTGATTGCGCCGAAGCTCGGTTCCAACGCACAGACGATCTCGGCCAGCTTTTCCGGGTCGGGCTGGTCAAGTTCGATGTCGAAGCAGTCGATATTGGCGAACTTCTTGAAAAGAACGGCCTTGCCTTCCATCACGGGTTTCGAGGCAAGGGCACCGATATTGCCCAGTCCAAGCACGGCCGTCCCGTTCGAGACCACCGCGACAAGATTGCCGCGTGCCGTGTAGCGTGCCGCGGTCGAGGGATCGGCCTTGATTTCGAGACAGGCTTCGGCAACGCCCGGGGAATAGGCGCGGCTCAGGTCGCGGCCATTGGCAAGCGGCTTAGTTGCCCGGACTTCGAGTTTTCCGGGGCGCGGAAACTCGTGGTAATCCAGCGCGGCCTGCCTTGCATTGTCCTGCCTGCGTTCTTCCATGACGCGACCTCCTCTCAAGATGGTTCAGCGTTAAACTATTTTTGACGCGACGAACAGAGGGCGCGTCGGAATGCCTTGCACTTGCAACACCATGGGACGGGGCGCAATGATGAACAGGAGAATGACGGCTATGTGAAAGGTGCGGGGATGACGCTTCTGGATGCGGCGCGCGAGGTGAGGGAAAGGGCTTATGCGCCATATTCCAAGTTCAAGGTCGGCGCGGCGGTGCGCGGCGCGTCGGGCCGGGTCTATCACGGCTGCAATGTCGAGAACGTCGCGTTCCCCGAGGGTACCTGCGCCGAGGCGGGTGCCATCGCCCTGATGGTCGCAAGCGGCGAGACCGAGTTGGTCGAGGTGGCCGTGATTGCCGATAGCCCGGCGCCCGTTCCCCCCTGTGGTGGCTGTCGCCAGAAGCTGGCCGAGTTCGGCAGAGGCGACACGCCCGTCTTGCTTGCCACGACCGATGGAAAGACGCTTTCCACCACGATCGGGGAATTGCTGCCGGGTCGGTTCGACATCTCGCATATGTCGGGCATCGAATGACCCAGCCCGATCCCCGTCCGGTGATTGCGGGGGTCCGCGACGGTCGCGGCCTTGATGAGGCGGGCGCGGCACTGATCTCGCGCGGGATCGCGGAAGGTTGGGTCAGCGATGCACAGGCCGGGGCCTTTGCCATGGCGGTCCTGCTCTCGGGCCTGGATGAGGCCGGTCGCGTCGCACTGACAAAGGCCATGCGCGATTCTGGTCACGTCATGCGATGGGATCTTCCCGGCCCCGTAGTCGACAAGCATTCCACGGGCGGGATCGGGGATACGGTCAGCCTTGTCCTTGCCCCGCTGGTCGCCAGTTGCGGGGCCTTTGTCCCGATGATCTCGGGCCGAGGCTTGGGCCATACCGGCGGTACGCTGGACAAGCTGGAGGCCATTCCCGGCTTTCAGACCGACTTGAGCGAGGAAGAATTCCGCAGCATCGTGTCCGGTCAGGGCTGCGCGATCGTCTCCGCCAGCCGCGAGCTCGCACCTGCGGATGCCCGGCTCTATGCGATCCGCGACGAAAGTGCCACGGTCGGTTCGATCGACCTGATCACCGCGTCGATCCTGTCCAAGAAGCTGGCGGCGGGACTCGATGGGTTGGTGTTGGACGTCAAGCAGGGCACCGGCGCCTTTTTGCGATCTCCCCAGGCGGCGCTGGAATTGGCGCAGGTCCTGGTCGATACGGCCAATGGCGCTGGTTGCCCGACGCGGGCCTATGTCACGGACATGGATCAGCCGCTGGCCCGTGCGGCAGGCAATGCCCTGGAGCTGCGCGAAGCCATCGCTGTTCTGAAAGGCGAAAAAGGCGCATTGGCCGAATTGTCGCTGGCGCTGTCAGAAGCCTGCCTTGCGCTGGTCGGCCTTGCCGGTGCCGAGAAGGCTTTGGCGTCGGGTTTCGCCGCCGAGCGCTTCGCGCGCATGGTCGTCGCGCAGGGAGGTCCCACCGACCTGCTGGATCAGCCGGATGCCCATCTGCCCTCGGCCCCAACCATCCTTCCCATACCGGCGGAGGGCCGCGTCGCCGCAATCGATGTCGAGGCGCTTGGCCATGCCGTGGTCGCGCTGGGTGGTGGCCGTCTGCATGCAGGTGATCGCATCGACCCGCGGGTGGGTCTTGCGGATCTTCTGCGGATCGGAGAAGAGGCCGGACCCGATCGGCCGCTCGGCTTCGTTCATGCGGCGAACGAGGCGGCTGCCGCAGCGGCTGTCGCGACCGTCCAGGCCGCCTATCTGATGGGAGACGGCCCCGCGCCCGGTCCCTTGATCCGATGCGAGGTTTCCCCGGCATGACCGCCCCCAGCCAGCGCCGCGCCTTCCTGATCGTGATGGATTCCGTGGGAATTGGCGGGGCGCCTGATGCCAACCAGTTCTTCAACGACACCTTGCCCGATACCGGGGCGAACACCCTTGCTCATATCGCGCAGGCCCGCCCGCTTCACATGCCGCATCTGGACGCCTTGGGTCTGGGCGCGGCGATCGGGCTGGCAAGCGGGGACGACGCGCCGGGCCTTGGTGCGGAACCCAGGGGGCTTTGGGGGGGCGCGACCGAGGCGTCACGCGGCAAGGACACCCCGTCGGGTCACTGGGAAATCGCCGGTGTCGCCGTGCCTTGGGAATGGCACTACTTTCCCGACACCCATCCCAGCTTTCCCGCCGAGCTTTCGCAGCGTATCGCGGAAGCAGCCGGAACGGCAGGGATACTTGGGGACGAACATGCCTCGGGAACCGAGATCATCGCGCGCTTGGGCGAGGACCACCTGAAGACCGGCTGGCCGATCTGCTATACCTCTGCCGACAGTGTGCTGCAGATCGCCGCGCATGAGGAAAGCTTCGGGCTCGAACGCCTCTATGGGCTGTGCAGGGATGTGGCCAAGATGGTCCACCCGATGCGTGTCGGCCGGGTCATCGCGCGCCCGTTTGTGGGCGAGCCAGGCAGCTTCGCAAGAACGCCGAACCGCCGGGATTATGCCATCGCGCCTCCGGGACGGACGATCCTCGATGCTGCGCAGGAGGAGGGCCGCGTCACCCATGCGATCGGCAAGATCGGCGACATCTTCTCGCATCGCGGCATAACTCACCTGCACAAGGGCAAGTCCGACGCCGATCTGGCCGAGCACCTTCTGCGACTGGCGGACGAGGCCGAGCCTGGCAGCCTGACATTCGCCAATTTCGTCGAGTTCGACAGCCTTTATGGGCATCGCCGCGATATCGGGGGTTATGCGGATGCGCTGGAATGGTTCGACGAGGTCGCGGGCAAGATGATAGGGCGGCTCGGCAACGGCGATCTTGCCATTTTCACCGCCGATCATGGCAATGATCCAAGCTGGCCCGGCACGGATCACACGCGCGAGCGTGTTCCCGTGCTGGGCTGGGGACTGGGGGCTCGAGCGGTCGGGCAGGTCGGTTTTGTCGATATCGCGGCCTCGGTGGCCGCACATCTTGGTTTGCCAGCAGTGGGTCCGGGAAGGTCGTTTCTATGAAGTCATTGAACAAGGTCGAATTGCATCTGCATCTTGAAGGCGCCGCCCCGCCCGGCTTCATCCGGGGACTCGCTGCCGAGAAGCAGCAGGACATGGGTGACATCTTTGATGATCGTGGAAATTACAGCTATGACGGTTTCAATGATTTCCTGCGGGCCTACGAGGCCGCGACAAGCGTGCTGGCGACGCCTTCCGATTATGCCCGACTGCTCTCGGAAGTGCTGAACGAATGCGGCGAACAGGGCGCGATCTATGTCGAGTTGTTCGTTTCTCCCGAGTTCTGCGGTGGGGCCGATCTTTCAGCATGGCGTGACTATCTTGCCGCGATGGAGGAGGTCGCCAACGCCTATGCGCTGAGCGGGGTGGAAAGCCGCGCGATCGCAACCTGCATCCGTCACTTCGGGCCGGACCGGGCGAAGAAGACGGCGCTTTGCGCGGCCGAGACGGCCGGGGGATGGGTGGCAGGTCTCGGGCTGGCCGGGGCCGAGGATCTTGGCGCGCCGGGCGATTTTGCTTGGGCCTACGACTGTGCGCGTGAGGCCGAATTGGGTCTGACCGCCCACGCCGGAGAGTGGAGGGGCCCGGAATCCATCCGGGCGGCTCTTGAGCTGGGTGTGACACGCATCGGACATGGCATCCGGGCGATCGAGGATCCGGCGCTGGTGCGTGATCTTGCCGACCAGGGCATCACGCTCGAAGTCTGCCCGGGATCGAACATTGCTCTGGGCATTGTGCCGGATTGGCGCGATCACCCGATCGCGCGACTGGCCGATGCCGGCGTTCGCGTCACCATATCGACGGATGACCCGCCGTTCTTTCGAACCTCGCTTGCACATGAATACGAAATGCTTGCAGAGACCTTTGGCTGGTCCGAGACAGAGTTCCAGCAGATGAACCTTTGGGCCCTCGACGCTGCCTTTTGCGACAATGTCACTCGGGACCGACTGAAACAGGAGCTTTCATGACCCATCAGCATCTGACCGTCGTCGACCATCCTCTGGTGCAGCACAAGCTGACGCTGATGCGCGACAAGACCACCTCGACCGCAAGCTTCCGCCGCCTGCTGCGCGAAATCAGCCTGCTGCTGGCCTATGAGGTCACACGCGAGCTTGAGATGACCACGACCCGTATCGAAACTCCGCTTCAGCCGATGGACGCGCCGCTGCTGGAAGGCAAGAAGCTGGCGCTCATCTCGATCCTGCGCGCAGGAAACGGGCTGATGGACGGCATCCTTGAGCTGATCCCGGCCGCTCGAGTGGGGTTCATCGGCCTTTATCGCGACCCGGAGACGCTTCAGCCGGTCGAGTATTACTGCAAGGTCCCGAGCGAGCTTGATTCGCGCATGTCGATTGTGGTCGACCCGATGTTGGCGACCGGCAATTCCTCGGTTGCGGCGATCGACATGCTGAAGGCCAAGGGCGCGCGCAATATCCGCTTCCTCTGCCTGCTGGCCTCGCCCGAGGGTGTCGCGCGCATGAAGGAAGCCCACCCCGACGTGCCGATCGTGACGGCGTCTCTGGACGAATGCCTGAACGATCACGGCTACATCGTCCCCGGTCTGGGCGATGCGGGCGATCGTATGTTCGGCACAAAGTGAGCCGCGGTTAACCTGACGTTCAGCCTCGCAGCCCTATCAACAACCAAGCGACGATTCGGCGAGGTTGTAGATGTGGATTCTGTTGGGGCTGATCCTGTGGCTTGCGACTGCACCGGCCACCCGGGCGGTTGATCTGCAGCCTGCCGAGATGCCCCCGGCCGATTTCTCCATGCGCCAGTATATCGACAGCAAGGGATGCGTTTTCCTGCGCGATCCCGGCGGAAGGTGGCTGCCGCGCATTGCGCCCGATGGCGGGGTGATCTGCGGCTATCCTCCAAGCCTTTCGCAACGCGGGTTCGGCGGACGTCCCCGGTTATCGGCCCTTGACCCGCAGCTTGGAAAGGACCCTGCCGAGACGCTGCGCGAACGGCTGGTGACGGCGGTCGTGACCAATCTTCGCGAGGGAGAGGGAGCATGGGATGCACGTGCGATGGAGCCTCTTCCCGATCTCGGGCCAGAGCCCGCCGACACCTCTCCGATCGATATCTTGAGGCAGTCGTTGCGTGCGGCACCAGTACTCCGGCAAGGCATGGCCCGCGAGTTCCGCCCAGATCTGCGCCTATGCGAACTTCTTGGTTATGACAGGGCCGAACCGGTCCCTGCGGGTACAGGAATCGATCCGGCGATGGGCTACTGCACGGGAATGAGGCCCATCGAACGGCACGCCCCCCACGCGCCATCTGAAATTGCGCCGCGCGGCGGGACCGCCCCTGCGATGCGCCAGCCCAAGGCAGATCGACCGGGGCGTCGGGCCAAGACGGGCCAGCCCGCCGCGATGCCGGTCGCAAGGCCCGAGGCGAAGGAGGCGGTCAGTCAGGTGCTCCTGGACCCAGGGGCGCGTTATGTGCAGATCGGCCGCTACGTTGATGCCGAAGAGGCCGAACATGCGATCCGCCGCGCGTCACGGTTGGGTTATCCGCTGCGACGCGCCCGCGACGGCGTTGGAGGGGCGCATCTGGTCCTTGCCGGACCTTTTGATTCGCGCGAATCGATCATCCGGGCGCTTGATGGTGTCCAGCGTGCGGGATTTCGCGATGCCACCCCGCGCTAGGCGCGGCTACTGATCGCAAATCTCCTGCAGCGCAACCCAGTCGCGTGTGCTCAGCACGGGTTTCGGGGCGGCGGTGCGGAAGGGATCGGCCTCGATCAGTCCCAGCACCGCCTCGCCAGTCGGGTCCAGGGACCGCGCGTAGGGTTCACTCGAAATCGAGGCGCGTGCGAAATAGCCAAGCACGGCCTCGTCCTCCGCCTGGACTATCGGATCGGACAGCAGTTTCTCGCCATATCCGGACAATGCACCTGCCGGGAGACTGCCCTTGGTCAGAAGATGAAACGTGGCCCTTGGGCCGGCATAGCGCAGCGCATCCAGCATTGGATCGGAAGCGGCTGCAACGGCTTGGGCCGCAAGGATGTGCCCGGCTGTCACTTCGGGTTCGACGCCTTCCGCTATCACGTCATTGCCGATCACCGTCAGAGGGCCGGGCAGTCGCCTCGCGCCCTTGAGAGGTGTGGGCAGAACCGCCAAATCAGCATCAGGCCCGATCAGGCGGGCGGCGAGGCGATGACGAACCATGTCTCCTGCGGGTCGGGAGCATGCACCGCCGACGGCTTTCTCGAGCTCGGCCAGGACGATCCGCCCGATCTCGCTGCGCTGCGCCGGCGGTGCGATATCTGCGGCATGGCGCATCAATGCCGGCGGAACCCAGATGGTCGCGGCAAAGGCTATGGCACCGATGGTCGCGACCACAATCCAGTTGCGCAGGCGGCGGCTGGGGGGGCGGTTGGCCTCGATCACATTATGGATCTTCTCGATGGCCGAAATCATGAGATCGTCCTCGATCTCGAGCAACTCGCCATCATTGCGACCGGGGGCGTAGCGCGCCGGCATTTTTCCAGGATTGAGCCTGATGACCGCCGGCAGCGACCAATGCGTCAGTGGTGTGTCGGATTTCAGATCGGTCACGATCAAAGTCGCGTCTCCGAACGAGACGATGACGTCACGCAGGTCGGCTTCCGGCGCCTCGCGCCAGCTTCCTGCGGCTTCAAGCCGCTGATATTTGTTCAGCGCGGTCATTCTTGCGCCACGGGCTCCCGCTGCACGAATGCGAGCATATGTGAACGCCCGGCACCGTCAACATGGGTGCTGGCGCCTCGTGCGCTTTTGCGGGAACGAGCCGCCACAGAAAGTGAGGGCTCGGAATGCCGCAGCGGCGGGATCTGCCGATGCAAGTTCACGCGAAGTTCGGAATCCTGGACCTCAGCCGTTCTCGGGCACCGGAATGCCGCGATCACGCGCGAGTTCCCGGATTCGGTTCTGAAGCTTTTCAAAGGCGCGCACCTCGATCTGCCGGATCCGCTCTCGCGAGACCTCGTAGCGGGTCGACAGGTCTTCAAGGGTCATCGGATCGTCGCGCAGGCGACGTTCCATCAAGATGTCCTTTTCTCGGTCGTTCAGCACATCCATGGCAGAAATCAGCAGTTCGCGGCGGGCGTGCAGCTCATCGGCTTCGGCAAAAGCCTCGGCCTGGTTTGCATCCTGATCCTCGAGCCAGTCCTGCCATTGTGCGGCGGATTCGCCGTCGCCCGAACCAACGCTTGCATTCAGCGACGCATCGCCGCCGGAAAGTCGGCGGTTCATATCGATGACTTCCTGTTCCGAGACGTTCAGGTCATGCGCGATCTGCGCCACGTTTTCGGGCCGCAGGTCGCCTTCCTCCATCGCGCCAAGCTTGGATTTTGCCTTGCGAAGGTTGAAGAACAGCTTCTTCTGCGCCGAAGTGGTGCCCATCTTCACCAATGACCAGGAACGCAGGATGTATTCTTGGATCGAGGCCCGGATCCACCACATCGCATAGGTCGCAAGCCGGAAGCCCTTTTCAGGGTCAAACCGCTTCACGGCCTGCATCAGCCCCACATTGGCCTCGGAAATCACCTCGGCCTGAGGCAGGCCATAGCCGCGATAGCCCATCGCGATCTTGGCGGCGAGCCGCAAGTGGCTTGTCACCAGCCGCTTGGCCGCCTCGGGGTCCTCATGATCCACCCAGGCCTTGGCCAGCATGTATTCCTCTTCCGGTTCCAGCAGGGGAAACTTGCGGATCTCCTGCAGGTAGCGGTTCAGGCCCTGTTCAGGGCTGGGGGCTGGAAGGTTCTCGTAGTTGGCCATGTGAAAATCCCTTTCCCGCGCAGTGGCGGGTCTGTGAGAACGCGATCATGGCGTGCCCGGTTCCGCGAGGGAAGGCCCCCTTGCCGAACCGGCACGCAATATGTCCAGAAGTTCTGCCATGTCGGATGGCAGGGTGCTGGTGAAGGCCAGCTTTTCGCCGCTGACCGGATGTTCGAAGCCAAGCTCGGCGGCATGCAGCGCCTGACGCGGAAAGGCCGCGATCGCCGAGGCGGCATCAGCCCCAAGAGCCTTGGCAGAAGGTTTGCGGGAACCACCATAGACCGGGTCGCCGACCAGCCCCAGTCCGGCATGTGCCATATGCACGCGGATTTGATGTGTCCGCCCGGTTTCCAGGCGACACTCGACCAGCATGGCAGAAGGCGGGGCGCCAAAACTCTCGACCAGACGCGCTCGGGTAACCGCATGTCGACCGCGTTCAAAGCTGACCGCCTGGCGCTGGCGGTCGCTGGGATGGCGGCCAAGCAGGGTGGTGATGCGAAGCACGCCGCCGGGTTCGAAGGCGAGCCCTTTCAGACCGCGCAGACGGGGATCGGCGGCGTCAATCATGCCATGGGCGATCGCCAGATAACGGCGATGCGCCGAATGATCCGCGAATTGACGCGCGAGCCCCTGATGGGCGCGATCGGACTTTGCCACGACGAGCAGGCCCGAGGTTTCCTTGTCGATGCGATGGACAATGCCGGGCCGAGCTGCTCCGCCGATCCCCGACAGACTGTCGGCGCAATGCGCAAGCAGCGCATTGACCAGCGTACCGTTCGGGGCGCCGGGGGCGGGATGGACGACCATTCCCGCTGGTTTGTCCACCACGATCAGTTCGTCATCCTCGTAGGCAATGTTCAGCGGAATCGCTTCGGGTAGGGCCTCAAGGGGTTCGGGCTCTCCGATCTCGACGCGGTATTCGCCCGGCTCGGCCTTCGCCTTGCCATCCGAAACCGGTCCCGACGGACCGCAGACCGCGCCCTCGGCGATCAATTTGCTTAGGCGCGAGCGGGACAGGGCAGCCTCCTCTGGCGCGAGGCTGGCTAGGGCCTTATCAAGCCGATCGGACAGTCCCTCGGGGACCAGGATGAGGATTTCGGACATGGCACGGGATGATAGGGCGGAACCGGGGGCCGAGGAAGCGCTGCCGATGCTGCGCTGGCTGCGTATCCTCGTGACCTCGCTGGCCGCGGTGATGGGGATCGGGGTGCTTGCGATCGTCGCGCTGCTCTGGCTGCGCCTATCCGAGGCGCCCTTGCCGGAACTGCCCGAACAGATCGCGCTGCCCGAGAATGCGAAACCCGCGGCCGTCACCTTTGCTCGCGACTGGGTCGTCGTGGTGACGGAAGCGGGTGAGATCCTGCTTTACGACAAGCAGGGCGAATTGAAGGATCGCGTTTCGCCTTAGGACTTGGCTTCAAGCGCTTCGATCTTGGCGCGCAGTTCGGCGTTCTCGGCACGGGCCTTGATCGCCATCTCGCGTACCGCTTCGAATTCCTCGCGGGTCACGAAGTCGCGATCGGCCAGCCAGCGGTCGAGCCAGTTGTTAAACGCGGTCTGTGCCTCGTCCTTAGCGCCCTGAGCCACGCCCATGGCATTGGTCATCAATTTCGAGAGATCGTCGAAGAAACGGTTGTTGGCGGTCATGGCGGGCCTTTCGATTTCCGGTTGCCCCCTATATGGCCCCGGCATGGCCGCGGTTCAATCGGGGTCCGCATGTTGACACCGACCCCTGCGCGGCTAGCCTGCGCGCGGATGACCAGGCCCGCACGAGGACCCCATGATCCCCTTTCCCGACATTTCCCCCGAAATCTTCACCATCGATCTTTTCGGCATGTCGCTTTCGCTGCGCTGGTACGCGCTTGCCTATCTCGTGGGACTGGTCGTCGGCTGGCGGATCCTGGTCTGGCTCATGCGACGGCCCGCGGTCTGGGGCGACCGCGCCCCGATGCGCCCTGAGCAGGCCGAGGAACTGCTGAGCTGGGTGGTTCTTGGTGTGGTCCTGGGCGGGCGCCTGGGCTTCGTGCTGTTTTACGAACCGGCCTATTACCTCGCCAATCCAGGCCAGATCCTGCAACTTTGGCACGGCGGGATGTCATTCCATGGCGGCTTCCTGGGCGTGGTCGTGGTTGCCTGGCTCTACTGTAGGCGTCACGCCATCCCGCCGCTACGCCTTGCCGACGCGCTTTCCGTCGCCGCCCCGATCGGGCTGGGGCTGGGGCGCGTCGCCAATTTCATCAATGCCGAATTGTGGGGCCGCCCGACAGATCTCCCCTGGGGCGTGATCTTTCCGGGCGAGGCCGCGCAATTTTGCCCCGGCGTAACCGGGATCTGTGCCCGCCACCCGAGCCAGCTTTACGAAGCGGCACTGGAAGGCGTTCTTCTGGCCCTTGTCCTGTTCGGGGTCGTGCGCCGCGGCGGGCTACGCCGTCCGGGGCTGGCGCTGGGTATCTTCGTCATGGGCTACGGCATCTCGCGCTTCATCGTCGAGTTCTTTCGTCAGGCCGACGCACAGTTCATCACCCCCGACAATCCGTTGGGTCACGTCGTCGGGGGGCCTTTGCTGGGGCTCAGCATGGGGCAGGTTCTGTCGCTGCCGATGATCATGATCGGTCTTGTCTTCTTGCTGCGCGCAAGATCGCGTCCGCCGGTGTCGCGGGCGACGGCATGACACCACTTGCACGCCTGATCGCCTCGCGCATCCGGCTCTCCGGTCCGATGCGGCTGGATGAATACATGGATATCTGCCTGCTCCATCCCGAGCATGGCTACTACGCCACGCGCGATCCGTTTGGCGCGGCGGGGGATTTCACGACGGCCCCCGAGATCAGCCAGATGTTCGGTGAAATGATCGGGCTGGCCCTGGCTCAGGCCTGGATGGATCAGGGCGCGCCCAGCCCATTCACCCTTGCTGAGATCGGTCCGGGGCGTGGGACGCTTATGGCCGACATCCTGCGCACGATCCGCATCGTGCCGGGCATGTCCGAGGCGGCTCGCGTGGTGCTGATCGAGGCCTCGGCCCATCTGCGCAGGGTCCAGCAGGACAGGCTGGGTCCTGTCACGCATCTCGATCATGTCGCGCAACTGCCTAAGGGACCGCTTTTTCTGGTCGCGAATGAATTCTTCGATGCGCTTCCGATTCGCCAGTTTCAGCGGATGGATCAAGGCTGGGCCGAGCGGATCGTGGCGCTGGATCCCGATGGAATGCTGACCCTTGGGCTTGCCGCACCCGAGCCCGGGCCCGACGCGCCTGTAGGCACGATCCGGGAAGCCTGTCCTGCCGCCGGTCCCATTGCATCCGAGATTGCGCGGCGGATCTCCGAAGAGGGTGGCTGCGCCATTCTGATCGACTATGGCAATTGGGACGGAAACGGCGACAGCTTCCAGGCGCTGCGCCTGCACAAACCGGAAAATCCGCTGGAAAACCCGGGCGAAGCAGACCTGACCGCCCATGTCGACTTCCTGCCGATTGCCTTGGCGGGAAGGGCGGCCGGGTCTCGCGTCTCGCGGATGGTTACGCAAGGCGAATGGCTTTCGCGGCTGGGAATCGCCGCCCGAGCCGAACGTCTGGCGGCTGCCGGCGACAGTGGTGCAAAAGCCGCGCTTCATCGCTTGACCGCACCGGGTGAAATGGGTCAGCTATTCAAAGTTCTGGCATTCTGGGCGCCAAATGCCGCCGATCCGCCCGGTTTCGAACCCTTGGAGCCTGATGCAAACGACGCTTGAGATACTGACCCATCCGCTGCTCGAACCTGTGCGGCATGGTTTTTTCACCCGCCGCGGGGGAGCTTCCTCCGGCCTCTTTGCCGGGCTGAATTGCGGCTATGGCTCCAGCGATCAGGGCGAGATCGTCTCGATCAACCGTGGGCGTGTCGCCGACGCCATGGGGGTCACGATTGACCGGCTCGCGACCGTCCACCAGGTGCATTCGCCCGACGTGGCCGTGCTGCGCAAGGGCGATCTGCCTGCGACCTTCGCCAAGATTCGCGCGGACGGGATCGTGACCGACCAGCCGGGCGTCGCCCTTGCCGTTCTGACTGCGGATTGCCAGCCGATCCTGCTGGCCGATCCGGATGTGGGCGTCATCGGTGCTGTCCACGCGGGTTGGCGGGGGGCGCTTGGCGGGGTGATCGAAGCAACGGTGGGCGCGATGACGGATCTGGGCGCGGCCCATATCCGTGCCGTCATCGGCCCCTGCATCAGCCAGGGCGCCTATGAAGTCGGCGAAGGCTTCATGGAGGACGTCTTGGCCGAGGACCCCGGCCATGACCGCTTCTTTTCGGGCGGGCCGAATGGCAGGCCGATGTTCGACCTGCCCTCATTCGGGCTGATGCGTCTGCGCGAGGCCGGGGTCGAGGCGGAATGGACGCGGCACTGCACCTATTCCGATCCCGATCGATTCTATTCCTATCGTCGCAGCACGCATCAGAACGAAGCCGATTATGGCCGCCTTATTTCGGCCATCTCGCTGTAAGTGACCTCCGTATCAGGGGGTCGGGCGGGCGTCGCGCAATTGCTGCCGATAGCGGGTCTGGCTGTTCTTCAGATGCTGCCGCATCGCCTGTGCGGCCGCTTCGGGATCCGCATTCTGGATTGCAGCAAGGATCGCACCGTGTTCCTGTTCCAGCATCCGGCTGTAATCTGGCGCGGCGGCGACCTCTGCTTCCTTGGCCAGCATTCGGCGCGGAATCATGGCAATCCCGATCAGCTGCAGAATCTCGCTGAAACGGGGGTTGTTTGTGGCTTGCGCGATCGCGAGATGAAAGGCGAAATCCGCCTCGGAGGTCGGCTCGCCGGCCCGCGAAAGTTCGGTGAGGCGGTGATAGGCCTCGATGATGGCCTCTTCCTGGGCGGGTGAATGACGCAGGGCGGCAAGTGCCGCGGCATCTCCCTCAAGCGCGGTGCGCAATTCAAGGATTTCGATGATCGAGGAAACGCGGGCCGTGTCGACTTCACGAAACGGCAGGCTGGTTTCGGCCGCAGGCAGGACGAAGACCCCTGCGCCCTGCTTCGGCTCGACGATTCCATCGGCGCGCAGCGCGGCGATTGCCTCGCGAACGACGGTGCGACTGACCCCGAAATCCTGGGTCAGCCGCGATTCCGAGGGCAGTCGGTCGCCGGGCTTGTATTCGCCCGACTGGATCTGCCGACGCAAGGCATCGCGCACCGTGACGACAAGGGTGGCCCCTGCTGGCGTGTTTCCATCTTCTTTCATGCGGGGTCTCATTCCTTGGCTATCGTGCTTCATCCTGCTTATCGCAGTTCCGGACCGGATTGCAGGTCTTCCGGCAGCAGTTCTTCCGGGAAGTTCTGGTAGCTGACGGGGCGCAGGAAGCGGCGGATGGAGAGGGTTCCGACCGAGGTTGCGCCGAAATTGGTCGAGGCCGGGTAAGGTCCGCCATGGACCATGGAATCGACCACCTCGACGCCGGTCGGGAAGCCGTTGACCAGCACGCGGCCGGCCTTGCGTTCAAGGATCGGGCGCAGCTTCTGGGCATCGGCCAGGTCGCCTTCGTCCATGTGCAGCGTCGCGGTCAGCTGGCCCTCGAAGCCCTTGGCCAGCGTCACCATCTCGTCGACGGATTTCACGCGGACGATCAGGCCGAGCGGGCCGAAGACCTCTTCACCCAGCGCGTGGTCCTGCAGATAGGCCTCGGCGGTGGTCTCGTAGAGGTTCGGGTTGGCCTGGCGGTCGGCCGAGTCGGTCGCATAGACCGGGGTGACCGAGTTGCGGGTCTCAAAACGCTCCTTGCCATCGCGATAGGCTTTCGCGATGCCGTCGGTCAGCATGGTCTGCGGGCCGACTTTTTCCAGCCCGGCCCTGGCGGCGGCGGTGTAGCGGTCGGCATCCGGCCCGTCGATCACCACGGAAATGCCCGGATTGGTGCAGAACTGGCCCGCGCCCATGGTCAGCGACCCGGCCCAGCCTGCGCCCAGCTCATCGGCCCGGGCGGACATGGCCTCGGGCAGCAGGAACATCGGGTTGACCGAGCCCAGCTCGCCGAAGAAGGGGATCGGCTCGGGGCGCTGCGCGCAAAGGTCGAACAGCGCGCGGCCACCGGCAAGGCTGCCGGTGAAGCCCACGGCCTTGATGCGCGGATGCTGGACGAGCGCGGTGCCGACATCGCGGCGGCCGCCCTGGATCAGGCTGAAGACGCCGGGATGGACGCCGCATTTCGCGATCGCGGCGGCGACGGACTCGGCGACGATCTCGCCGGTGCCGGGATGGGCCGAGTGGCCCTTCACGACGACCGGGCAGCCTGCGGCCAGCGCGGCGGCGGTGTCGCCGCCAGCGGTCGAGAAGGCCAGCGGGAAGTTCGAGGCGCCGAACACCGCGACCGGGCCGATCGGACGCTCGACCAGGCGAATCTCGGGACGCGGTGCCGGCTTGCGATCCGGCAGGGCGGCGTCGAAGCGGCGGTCAAGATATTCGCCCTTGCGGATATGCTCGGCAAAGAGACGCAGCTGGCCGGTGGTGCGGCCGCGCTCGCCTTGCAGGCGGGCTTCCGGCAGGCCGGTTTCCTGGCTGCCGATCTGGGTGATGGCCTCGGCGCGGGCCTCGATCTCGTCGGCGATGGCGTCAAGGAAGGCCGCACGCTCTTCGCGCGAGGAATAGCCATAGCTCCAGAACGCATCCTCGGCCGCTTCGCAGGCCCGGTTCACCAGCTCGACCGTGCCGACGCTGAACGAATGCGCCGGGCCGGTCGCCGGTTCGGACTGGAAGCTCTGCTCGGTCGCGACCCATTCGCCAGCGATCAGATGTTTGCCATGAGGGGTGAAGGTCATTGCTCGCCATCCTTGTAGATCGGGAACTGGGTGAAGACGCCGCCCTGGTATTTCATGATCGGGGCATCCGCCGGAGGTCGCGGGACAGTCGCTTCGATCTTTGCACGGAAGTCTTCGGCATTGTCCTGCGCCTGCCAGCCCAGCCAGTCGAGGTGCGAATTGTCCCACCACCCGGCGTCATTGGCCGAAGCCCCCCAGATGATGGTGCAGCCCAGCCCTGGTGCGGCGAAGACAGTGCCGATCAGCGAAAGGAAATCGCCTTGCGAGAACCAACTGCCCAGCATGCGATGGTTTTCCGGCTCGGGCGTGCAGGAGCCGATGCGGACCAGCGCGGATTCCTGGCCGAACTTCTCGAAATACATCCGGGCAAGGGCCTCGCCGAAGATTTTCGAGACCCCGTAAAGGCTGTCTGGCCGGAAGGTGCAGTCAGCGGACAGGCGATCGGTCTGATCGTAAAAGCCAACGGTATGGTTCGAACTGGCAAAGATGATACGCGGCTGGCCATGCGCGCGCGCGGCCTCGTAGAGATTGTAGAGGCCCAGGATATTGGCCTGCAGGATCGGCGCGAAGGGGGTTTCGACAGAAACACCTCCAAGATGCAGGATGCCGTCGCAACCAGCGACCATGGCATCGACCGCCGCGGCGTCGCCCAGATCGCATTGCACGATCTCATCCTCGGGGAGTGCGTCGGGGATCGGCGCGATATCGGCAAGGCGCAGGGTTTCGGCGATGCCGCGCAGATGTGGGGTCAAAGCCCGACCAAGCCCGCCGGCTGCACCCGTGATCAGAAGTCTTTTCAGCATGACAGCTCTCCGAAGTATTTCGCGATCCATTGGCGGTCGCTGCTGACGGACCGTGGCCGTCTTGCCGGGGATAATTGCCAGCAAGCTCGGACGCGATCCGTGAAAGCGCCGGATCGACGGACGGATGGCCCAGGGGCATTCCGCCTGCAGACAGATCGTCCTTGACGCTCAACATATAATACAACAAGTGTCAACATATATGATATTCATTCAAAGGAGGATTCGGATGCTCACCGTCGAAACCCGCCAAGCCGTCCACCCCGAACATGCCAAGGCCATGAACACGGCCGAACTGCGTCGCCATTTCCTGGCCTCGGACATGTTCCGTGAGGGCGAGATCCGCTTGATTTATACCCATTACGACCGCTTCGTGATGGGTGGCGCTGTGCCCGCGGGCGCGAGCCTCGTGCTGGACCAGGTTGCCGAAACCAAGACCCCTTCCTTCCTTGATCGTCGCGAGATGGGCATTGTCAATGTCGGCGATACCGGGACCGTCGAGGCGGGCGGCGAAAGCTGGACGCTTGAGAGGGGCGACGTCTTGTACCTTGGCATGGGCGCAGGCGCGGTGACGTTTTCGGGGCAGGGGCGTTTCTACATCACGTCTTGCCCTGCTCATCACGCCTATCCCAGCAAGCTGGTGCGCCTAGCGGATAGCAAGGAGGTCAAGCTGGGTGCGGCCGAAACCTCGAACAAGCGCACGATCAACCAGTTCATTCACCCGCTGGTCATGGAAAGCTGCCAGTTGATTCTGGGCTATACCACGCTTGAAGATGGCTCGGTCTGGAACACGATCCCCAGCCATATTCACGATCGCCGCATGGAGGCCTATCTGTATTTCGGCATGGAGCCGCAATCGCGCGTGCTGCATCTGATGGGCGAACCGCAGGAAACCCGGCATCTGTTCATCGGCAACGAGCAGGGCGCCATCTCGCCACCCTGGTCGATCCATTCGGGCGCCGGCATCGGTTCTTACACGTTCATCTGGGCCATGGCGGGCGACAATGTCGATTATACCGACATGGACTTCATCCAGCCGGAGGATCTGCGTTGAGCCCGTTCTCGCTGGAAGGACGCAAGGCGCTCGTGACCGGCGCCAATACCGGCCTTGGTCAGGCGATCGCTCTTGGCCTGGCCCAGGCCGGGGCCGAGGTCGTCTGCGCAGGTCGCCGGGATGTCGAGGAAACCCTGTCGCTGATTTCGGCGGCAGGGGGCAAGGGCGCCGGGCTGAAGCTGGACTTCGCCGACCCGATGGTCGCAAGGGAGATTTTCGCCGGGCAGGGCTTTGATATCCTGATCAACAATGCCGGGATCATCCGTCGTGCCGATGCCGTCGAGTTCAGCGAAGCCGATTGGGACGATGTCATGGACGTCAACCTCAAGGCGCTCTTCTTCACCTGCCAGGCATTTGCGAAGGAACTGATCGTGCAGGGGAAGCCGGGCGCGATCGTGAACATCGCCTCGCTTCTCAGCTTTCAGGGTGGCATCCGCGTGCCGTCCTACACGGCCAGCAAGCATGGCGTCGCCGGACTGACGAAGCTGATGGCCAATGAATGGGCCAGCAAGGGCATCAACGTCAACGCGATCGCTCCGGGATATATCGAGACGAACAATACCGAGGCCCTTCGCAACGATGTGGATCGCAACCGCGCGATTCTGGATCGGATTCCGGCCGGACGCTGGGGGCAGCCCGAGGATATCGCGGGAACCGCGGTCTACCTATGCTCGAAGGCAGCCGCTTATGTTCACGGAGCGGTGCTCAATGTCGATGGGGGATGGCTCGCGAGATAACTTATCACACAAGTCGTATGATAAGTTGTTGACAGCTCGCGACCAACTCACGTATTCGTCTTGGAACCCTTATTCGGAGGAACTTCCCATGACGCCCGAACAGCTCAAGTCCGCACTCGGCTCCGGCCTTCTGTCCTTCCCGGTGACGCATTTTGATGCCGAGGGAGAATTTGCGGGCGACAGCTATCGCGCTCATGTCGAATGGCTCGCCGGATATGACGCTCCGGTTCTTTTCGCAGCTGGCGGCACGGGTGAGTTCTTCTCGCTCGCGCCGTCCGAAATCCCCGAGATCGTCGGCGCCGCCAAAGAGGTTGCCGGCAAGACCGCCATTGTGTCGGGCTGCGGCTATGGCACCGAAATGGCGATCGACATTGCCAAATCGGTTGAAAAAGTCGGTGCTGACGGCATCCTGCTGCTGCCTCACTACCTGATCGACGCGCCGCAAGAAGGTCTTTTCTCCCATGTGAAGAAGATCTGCCAGTCAGTCGAATTCGGTGTCATGGTCTACAACCGCGACAACGCCGTGCTGCAGGCCGATACTCTGGCTCGCCTCTGCGATGAATGCCCGAACCTGATCGGTTTCAAGGACGGCACCGGCGATATCGGGCTGGTTCGCCAGATCACCGCCAAGATGGGCGACCGTCTGATGTATCTGGGCGGCATGCCGACGGCAGAGCTGTTTGCCGAAGCCTATCTGGGTGCTGGTTTCACGACTTACAGCTCGGCCGTGTTCAACTTCGTGCCGGGCCTTGCGAACGAGTTCTACAAATCCCTTCGCGCTGGCGATCGCGCGAATTGCGAGCGCATCCTGAACGAATTCTTCTATCCGTTCATGGCGATCCGCAACCGCGCCAAAGGCTATGCCGTTTCGGCCATCAAGGCAGGCGTGCGGCTGCAGGGCTTTGATGCCGGTCCGGTCCGCTCGCCGCTGAAGGATCTGGACGCGGTCGAAATGGAGATGATGGCCGCCCTGATCGAGCCCTATCAGCGCAAGGCCGCCGCCTGATGAAGATCGCCGCCATTCGCACCCATCTGCTGGAACACCGGCTGGAGGTGCCCTTCGAAAGTGCCTCGATGCGGTTCGATCGCAGGGCGCATGTTCTGGTCGAGATCGAGTGCGATGACGGCACAGTGGGCTGGGGCGAATGCCTTGGCCCCGCCCGCCCCAACGCTGCCATTGTGGCTGCCTACGCGCCGTGGCTTATCAGCCAGGACCCGCTGGCGACCGAGCGGCTTTGGGCCACGCTTTACAACGCACTGCGCGATCAGGGGCAGCGCGGCCTGACCGTCACGGCGCTGTCGGGCATCGACATGGCCCTGTGGGACATCAAGGGCAAGGCGCTTGGTGCATCGGTTTCGACGCTTCTGGGCGGGCGCTGGCGCGAATCCGTGCGCGCCTATGCCACTGGCAGCTTCAAGCGCGATGGCGTTGACCGGGTCGAGGATAACGCCTCGGAAATGGCGCAGCGCCGCGCCGAGGGCTTTCATGCCTGCAAGATCAAGATCGGCTTCGATCCGGCCGAGGACCTGCGCGTCATCCGTGCCGTGCGCGAGGCGATCGGCCCGGACATGCGGCTGATGATCGACGCAAACCACGGCTATACCGTTTCCGAAGCGATCAAGGTCGGTCGCGCCGCTGCCGAATATGACATCGACTGGTTCGAAGAGCCTGTCGTTCCCGAGCAGCTTTCGGCCTATGCCGAGGTGCGTGCCGGCCAGCCGATCCCGGTGGCCGGGGGCGAGACCTGGCATACCCGCTGGGGAATGTGGCCCGCGATCCAGTCCCGCGCCGTCGATATCCTGCAGCCGGACATCGCAGGCTGTGGCGGGCTTTCGGAGGCGATGAAGATCGCGGCCCTCGCTTCGCTGCAAGGCGTGCGGATCGTTCCCCATGTCTGGGGCACCGGGGTCCATATTGCCGCCGCGCTGCAATTTATGGCGGCGCAGGTGCCCGATCCGGTCCGGGTGAACCCGGTCGAGCCGATCATGGAGTTCGATCGCACCCATAACCCCTTCCGCCAGGCCGTGCTGAACACCCCGATCGAGGCGGTTGATGGGCTCGTCAGCATTCCCGACGCGCCGGGCCTTGGTATCGAGGTCAATCGCGATGCGCTGGCCGAATTCAGGATGCCTGACGCATGATCGAACGCAAGCTCACCGGGGCCCCGCCGCGCAATGCCTTCCCGCGGGGCGCCGTCGACACGCAGATGCACATGTATCTGCCGGGCTATCCTGCCTTGCCCGGAGGTCCGGGATTGCCCCAGGACCCGCTGCCCGATGCCGCAGCCTATCGTCAGGTGATCGATTGGATGGGGATCGACCGGGTCATCATCACCCAGGGCAACGCCCATCAGAAGGACAATGCAAACCTGATCGCCTGTCTCGATGAGATGGGTGATTGCGGATTCGGCGTTGCGGTGATCGACGAAACAACCCCGGATACCGAAATCGCACGTCTGTCGGAGAAGGGTATCGTCGGCGCGCGAATCATGGATCTTCCCGGAGGAGCCGTGAACCTGCGGCATCTCGAGACAATCGATGCCATGGCGCATGCCGCAGGTTGGATGATTGCCGTCCAGTTCAATGGCTCGGACCTGCTTGAGCATATGCCTCGCCTCATGGCGCTGAAGTCGCGCTGGGTCTTCGATCATCACGGCAAGTTCTTCCGGGGCGCCACGGCGGATAGTCCCGAAATCGACGCCGTCCTGAAGCTGATCGATCACGGAAATTGCTGGTTCAAGTTCGCGGGCGTTTACGAAAGCAGCCAGGAGGGCTGGCCCTTTGCCGATATCGAGGGGCTATCGCGTCGTGTCGCCGAACATGCGCCTGAACGCATCGTCTGGGGCACGAATTGGCCGCATAACGGGGTTTCGCGCTCGGTGGACTATCCCGACGAGGTCGAACTGGCCGAACTGGTGCTGGATTGGTTGCCCGGCGGCGCGAGGGACGGCGTCCTGGTGACCAATCCCCAAGAACTTTATGGATTGCCGTCTTTCTGAGGCGGTAAATTACGCAGGTAACAATAACTCAGATCTGGGAGGACTGAACATGAACCTGACCCGTACGCTGCTTGTCTGCGGTACGATCCTTGCCGGTGGCGCCAGCGCCGCCGCTGCGGCGGATTGCGAAGTGACCCTTCGCTCGGCCGATACCCATCCGAACGGCTATCCGACCGTGGAAGCGGTGCGCTGGATGGGCGAGCAGGTCAAGGAAAAGTCGCAGGGTCGCATCTGCGTCGAGGTGTTCCCCGCCTCGGAACTGGGCGAGGAAAAGGATGCCATCGAGCAGACGCAGTTCGGCGTCATCGACATGGTCCGCGCCTCTTTCGGCCCGTTCAACAACCTTGTCCCCGAGACGCAGATCGTTTCGCTGCCCTACATCTTCCGCTCGGCCGAGCATATGCACCACGTCATGGACGGCCCCATTGGCGAACAGATCGCCCAAGGTTTCGCCCAGCATGATCTGGTGGTCCTTGGCTATTACGACGGCGGCGCGCGCAGCTTCTACAACAGCAAGCACCCGATCAAATCCGTTGATGACCTCAAGGGCATGAAGTTCCGCGTCATGCAATCTGATGTCTTCGTGGACATGATGTCGGCGCTTGGTGCCAATGCCACCCCGATGCCCTATGGCGAGGTCTATTCCTCGATCCAGACCGGCGTGATCGACGGCGCCGAAAACAACCAACCCTCCTATGACACATCGGGTCATGCCGAGGTGGCCAAGTTTTACACGCTGGACGAGCATCTGATCATGCCGGAAGTGCTGGCCGTCTCGAAAATCAGCTGGGACAAGCTTTCGCCCGAGGATCAGGCGCTGCTGAAGGAAGTCGGCGCGGCATCCGTTCCGGTCATGCGCGAGCTTTGGAACGCAAAGGTCGCCGAATCCGAAGCTGCGGTCGAAGAGGGCGGTGCCGAGATCGTCCGCGATATCGACAAGCAGCCCTTCATCGACGCGATGGCCCCGGTCTACGAGAAATACGTCTCGACCCCCGAGGCCAAGGAGCTGGTCGAAAAGATCCGCGCCACCGAATGAGACAATTGGGCGGTGCCAGAGCGGCACCGCCTTTCTACCTTCAAGGAGCGCGCGATGCGTGACTTTCTGATTGCGGCAGAGCGGTTGACAAGTCGGCTGGCAACCGCCGCATTGTATCTGGCAGGCGCGGGCCTGGTGCTGATGACGCTGATCGTTTTCGCGCAGGTCTTCGTGCGCTATGTTCTGAACAACAGCCTGCACTGGGCCGAACCGTCGGCCGTGCTGATCATGGGGTGGTTCATTTTTCTGGGGGCTGCCGTCGGCATCCGCGAGGGAACCCATCTTTCCTTCGATGTACTTTTGATGGTCATGCCCGCCTGGCTGCAGGGGATCATGCACACGATTTCCGACATCGCGATCGGCGGCTTTGGCATTGGCATGACGCTTTACGGCTGGAGCCTTGCCGCTAAGGCTTCGTCCAATGTCATTCCTGGCCTCGGCGTCTCGCGGGCCTTCGACTTCGCTCCCATCATCGGCGGCGGCATCCTGCTTGTGCTTTTCGCGCTGGAGCGTGTCCTGCGCCGGCTCGTTGGCTTGCGCACCCTTCGCTTCGGCGATCTGGTCGAGGAATAAGCGAATGGAACTGTTCATTCTTTTCGGCAGCTTCACGTTTCTTCTGCTGATCGGCACGCCGGTGGCCTTCTGTCTGGGGATCGCGAGCTTCGCGACCGTTCTCTATCTGGGCCTGCCTCCTGTCGTCGTCTTCCAGCGGCTGAACTCGGGTGTCTCGGTCTATGCGATGATGGCGATCCCGTTCTTCATCTACGCAGGCGATCTCATGGTGCGCGGTGATATCGCACGGCGTCTGGTCGCGCTGGCTGGCGGGCTCATCGGGCATTTGCGGGGTGGCCTAGGGCAGGTGAATATCCTTACATCGGTGATGTTCGGAGGCATTTCTGGCTCGGCCACGGCCGATGCTTCGGCCATTGGCGGGCTGATGGTGCCGCAGATGAAAGCGCGGGGCTACAGCGCCGACTATGCCGTGAACATCACGGTGACGAGTGCGATCATCGCGCTGATGATCCCGCCTTCGCACAACATGATCATCTATTCGATCGCGGCGGGCGGGCGATTGTCGATCGCGGATCTGTTCACGGCGGGGATCGTTCCGGGTGCCATTCTGGCGCTGTCGCTGATGGCCGTGGCGTGGCTGGTCGCGTATCGGCGCGGTTATCCGACCGAGGCATTTCCGGGCTGGGCCATGCTGGGCCAGATGCTTGTGACCGCCTTGCCGGGACTGATCCTGATCGGCATCATCTTCGGCGGCGTGCGCTCGGGGGTGTTCACGGCTTCGGAAAGCTCGAATATCGCGGTAGTCTATGCCCTGATCATTACGGCATTGGTCTATCGCACGCTCAGCTTCCACGAGTTCGTCGAGGCGACGCTTGGCGCGGTCCGCACCACGGCGATGGTGCTGATGGTGATCGGCTCGGCGGCCTGCTTCGGCTGGCTGCTGGCCTATCTGCGCGTGCCGACCCAGATGGTCGAGTTCCTGCAGCAGGTTTCGAACAATCCGATCGTCATCCTGTTGCTCATCAATGTCATGCTGCTGGTGCTGGGCACATTCATGGACATGTCGCCGCTGATCGTGATCACCACGCCGATCTTCTTGCCGGTTGCGCAGGCATTCGGGGTCGATCCCATCCATTTCGGCGTGATCATGATCCTGAACCTGGGGATCGGTCTTTGCACGCCACCGGTCGGGTCGGTCCTGTTCGTCGGCTGTGCGGTTGGTCGGATCGGGATAGGTCAGGTCATGAAGACGATCTGGCCCTTCTATGCGGCTGCATTCGGCACACTGATGCTGGTGACCTACATCCCGGCTCTGTCGCTCTGGCTGCCCTCGGTCTTCAAGTGATTGGGATGGGCCCGCCGCGAGGCGGGCCTTTTCAGTTTCCGGTAAGCTTTTCTTCCTGTTCGCTTTCATCAAGCCGCATGAACCCGCCATGGCGGCTTTTCTCGATTCGGCGCATATGCTCGCGGGGCGAAAGGCCTAGCGTTCGCTTGAACATCCGCGAGAAATAATAAGGGTCGGCATACCCTACCTCGGTGGCGGTGGCTGACACATTCAGCCCTGATTCCAGATGATGCATGGCGCGCTCCATGCGCTTGTATTCCTGATACTTGCGGGGGGTTCGGCCGACACGGCGCTGAAACTCGCGCAGGAAATAGTCGCGATTATAGGGGGCTGCCTCGACGGCGCGGGTCGCGCTTTCGGGGTCGATCGGATTGGCCGAGATCATGGTTGCCGCCTTCATCACGGCGAGATCAAGCGCGTGCGCCCCTTCGGGCAGATAGGTCGCGCTGTCGCGCCAGCTGATAAAGGCGTCGTCGATGAATGAGATCAGCAGCACCATGAACAGATGATGCTGACCCAGTGTCACAGATTCGGGGGGCGCGCTTTGACGGTAATGACGCACCATCGGTTCAAGCAGCGGCCATCGCGTCAGTCGAAGATGCGGTGTCAGCTCCATCTGGCCGACAAGGTCGTGAAGCCCGTAGATGTTCAGGGTGAAATGCTGCGCGACGCCCCGGTAGGTGTCGGGCCCTTCATTCCGTCCACGAAAGCGCTGACCGCGACGGATCAGCATGGCGTCGCCCGGCTCCATCACCCGGCTCTCGTTATCGATCAAGTAGATGCCCCTGCCTTCCAGGCAGATCACAAGATCGTCCACGGGGTTTGTCTTGTCGATTGCCCAAGTGGTCGAATGTTCCATCCTGATCGCCGCGCGGGTCAATGTCAGGCTCAGCGCAGAGGGTGGAATCGAGGCCAGAATACCACCTTCGATTTCGTCCATCTTTTTCCCCTCCTTTGTCAATTCAGTCTGCCCGCTGTTTGCGGTTATTTCACCCTTAGACAAGCAGTCGCTTACCGAATTCTGACAGGGAGGGGATCGGAGGCGGTCGGGGCGCGCAGAGCGCCCGATGCGCCATGCCCGGTCTGGAGGTTTACTTGCACGTTTTCGAAACATGCTCCGGCGTGACGCTGCGCCTTGCGGGGGGCTGCACATGAAGCAGCAGCGCTTCCTGGGACTGGCCTATCTGGCGCCCTATGTGATCGGCCTTCTGGTCTTCACCGCGATCCCGTTCATCGCGTCATTTTACCTGAGCTTCACGCGCTATGACCTGATGAGCGAGCCCCGCTGGACGGGACTGGCGAACTACGAAAAGCTCTTCACCCGCGATCGCACGTTCGACAAGTCGCTTTGGGTGACGCTGACCTATGTGTTCCTGACCGTTCCCCTGAAACTCGCCTTCGCGCTCTTCATCGCAGCGATCCTGAACTACAAGCTTCGCTTCATCAACTTCTTCCGCACGGCCTTCTATGTGCCATCAATCCTTGGTGGCTCGATCGCGATTGCCGTACTGTGGCGCTACATGTTTGCCAGCGAAGGGCTGGTGAACATGGCGCTGGCGACCATCGGGCTTAATCCGGTGGACTGGTTTGGCGATCCCACCAACGCGCTGTTCACCGTGACGCTGCTGCGCTGCTGGCAGTTCGGATCGGCCATGGTGATCTTCCTTGCCGCGCTGCAATCCATCGACAAGTCGCTTTACGAGGCCGCGGCCATCGACGGGGCCAGCAAGGCACGGGTGTTCTTCTCGATCACGCTGCCGCTGCTGACGCCGGTCATCTTCTTCAACCTGATCATGCAGATGGTCCAGGCGTTCCAGGAGTTCAACGGCCCCTACATCATCACGCAGGGCGGTCCGCTGAAATCGACCTATCTGCTGCCGCTCTACATCTATGACGAGGCATTCAAGAAGTTCAACATGGGCTACGCCTCGGCGATCGCCTGGGTGCTCTTCGGCATCATCATGGTCCTGACCCTGATCGCTTTCTGGTCGTCCAAGAAATGGGTCTTTTACGCCGGCGACAAAAGGAGCTGATCCATGGACGCGAACGTCATGCTCGATATGGACGCATTCAACGAGGCTCAGGCCACGAAGCGCGCGCGCCTTCGCCTGATCTCGACCACGGTCCGCTATGTGCTTCTTTTTGCGGTCGGCCTGATCATGCTCTACCCGCTGATCTGGCTTGTCGGTGCGAGCTTCAAGACCAATTCCGAGATCTTCTCGGGGGCGGGCTTCATCCCGCAGAACCCGACTCTCGACGGCTACATCAAGGGATGGGAAACCTCGACGCCCTACACCTTCGGGCGCTTCTTCTGGAACTCTTTCCTGATCATCCTGCCCAAGACCATCGGCACGGCGATCAGCTGCACGATGGCGGCCTATGCCTTCGCGCGCTTCGATTTCCCGCTCAAGAAGATCCTGTTCACCACGGTGATCGCGACGCTGCTGCTGCCGAACGTGGTGACGCGCATCCCGCAATATATCCTGTTCCGGGATCTGGGCTGGCTCGACAGCTTCCTGCCCTTGTGGGTTCCGTCGGCCCTGGCGGGGGATGCCTTCTTCGTCTTCATGCTGGTGCAGTTCCTGCGCTCGCTGCCTTCCGACATGGAAGAGGCCGCGCGGGTCGACGGCGCGAACAGCCTGCAAACGCTGGTCTATATCGTGGTGCCGATGCTGGCCCCGGCGCTGATTTCGGTCTGCCTGTTCCAGTTCATGTGGACCATGAACGACTTTCTTGGGCCGCTGATCTATCTGTCCTCGGTGGACAAGTATCCGGTCAGCCTCGCGCTCAAGCTTTCCATCGATACAACCGAAGCCTTCGAATGGAACCGCATCCTCGCCATGTCGGTCCTGACCATTGCGCCCGCACTCATCATCTTCTTCGCCGCGCAGCGCTATTTCATCGAAGGCATTTCCTCAGGGGGGGTGAAGGGCTGATGGCACGTGTCCAGCTTCGCAACGTCGAAAAAACCTATGGTGGCGCGGTCAAGGCCGTCCACGGCATCAACCTCGATATCGAGGATGGCGAGTTCATGGTCTTCGTGGGCCCCTCGGGCTGTGCGAAATCCACGACGCTGCGCATGATCGCGGGCCTCGAGGAAATCACCGGTGGCGAGGTCATCATCGGCGACCAGCGGGTGAACGACCTGCCGCCGGGCAAGCGCTCGATCGCCATGGTATTCCAGAACTACGCGCTTTATCCGCATATGAAGGTGCGCGGGAACCTTGGTTTCGGATTGAAGATCGCGGGCAAGTCGAAGCCAGAGATCAACGCCGCCATCAACGACGTCGCCCGCATCCTGGAAATCGAGCCGCTGCTGGACCGCCTGCCGAAGCAGCTTTCCGGCGGGCAGGCGCAGCGGGTCGCGCTGGGGCGTGCGCTGATCAAGAAGCCCAGCGTCTTCCTGTTCGACGAGCCGCTTTCGAACCTCGACGCCAAGCTGCGTGCGTCGATGCGGGTGCGGATCACCGATCTGCATCGCCGCCTCAAGGCCGAGGGCCTGTCATCGACGGTGATCTATGTCACCCATGACCAGACCGAGGCCATGACCATGGGCGACCGGATCTGCGTCATGCAGGCCGGCCGGATCATGCAGGTCGCGACGCCGAAGGAGCTCTACAATCACCCCGCCAACCTGTTCGTCGCGGGGTTCATTGGCAGCCCGGAAATGAACCTGCTGGATGGCAGCCTGCAAGCCGGGCAGTTCGTTGTCGGCAACCAGCGGCTGGCCCTGGGCGACGACGTCCTGTCGCGACTGTCCACGCAGCCGCAGGACGCGGTGCTGGGCATCCGCCCGCAGCATCTGGCGCTGGATCCGAACGGTCTGAAGGCGCGTCTCACCAATGCCGAGTTCATGGGCCACGAGGTCTATCTGCATGCCGAACTGGAAGGGCAGAAGATCATCGCCGTGGTCGGCACCGCCGAGTTCGAACAAATGGGCCGTGCCAGCACCATCGGCCTGAGCCCGATCGCCGAGCATATCCACATCTTTGACAAGTCCGATGGCAGCAACGTCTCGCTGGATCGGCACAGGCTGGCCGCCTGATCTGGGCCACAGAGGAGGAGAGCATGAAATTGAAACGCATTGCCGCAGTTTTGACTGGCACCGCGCTTGCCACAATGACGATGGTTCAGGCCGCGTCGGCCGATGAACTTCGCATGTCCTGGTGGGGTGGCGACAGCCGCCACGTCGCAACGCAGGCCGCGCTGGAAGCTTGCGGTGCCAAGCATGGCCACACGATCAAGGGCGAGTTCACCGGCTTTGACGGATACCTGGAAAAGCTGACCACCCAGATGGCCGGCGGGACCGAGGCGGATATCGTCCAGATCAACTGGCCGTGGATGCCGCTTTTCTCGCGCGACGGAACGGGCTTTGCTGATCTGCGCACGCTCTCTGGGCTCGATCTTTCTCAATGGAGCGAAGCCGATCTGGATTCGGGTTCGGTGAACGGCATCCTTCAGGGCATCTCTGTATCGACGACGGGCCGGGCGTTCTTCTTCAACCAGACGACCTTCGAAAAGGCAGGTGTCGCCATCCCGACGAACTGGGCCGAACTTGAAGCCGCCACCAAGGTTTTCAAGGAGAAGCTGGGCGAAGATTATTATACCTTCAACGCGGTGAAAGAAACCGCGCAGCTTCTCGTGACGCTGGCCGTGGTGCAGAAGACCGGCAAGGATCTGGTTGATCCCGATACGAACCGTGTCGCCTGGACGACAGAGGAATTGGCCGAAGGCATCAGCTTCCTGGGGCATCTGGTCGAGATCGGGGCGATCCGCTCGCAAAAGCAGGAAGCCTCGGACGGCAACGTCAACCTGTTCGAAAAGCCCGACTGGTCTGCCGGCAAGATCTCGGGTTCCTATGAGTGGGATTCGACCTATTCGAAATATGCCGACCCGCTGCAGGAAGGTCAGGTCCTGAAGCCCGTCCCGCCGCTGCATGTCGATGGTGCGGTTACGGACGGCGTCTATCGCAAGCCCTCGATGCTGCTGTCGATCTCGAAGAACTCGAAGCACCCCGAGGCCGCTGCGCAGGTGCTGAACTGCCTTTTGAACGAACCCGAAGGGATCGACGCCCTGGGAACTTCGCGTGGGCTGCCGTCCTCGAAGGTCGCAGCCGAGCGGCTGGCCGATGAGGGCTCGCCCGAGGTGCGCGCCGCCAATGCGCTGATCGTCGCCGCAAGTGGGCCGACGATTTCGCCCTTCAACGAACACCCTGAAATTCGCGGCAACTTCATCGATTCGCTCGAGGAATATGCCTACGGCCAGATCTCGGCCGAAGATGCCGCCGAGCAGATCATCGAAGGCACGAACGACGTTCTGGCCGAGTTCGACTGACGACCATCGCCCGCCGCGCGCAGAGGCATGCGGCGGGAAAATTGCAAAAGGCACCGCCATGACACCCATCCCCCTCGCCGTGACGGCGCGGGCCGCTGCCTTGCGGCTTGCCGTAAGCGGCGCCCTTTATCATCTGCCCCGCCCGCTGGGCTGGAAGCTGGTCACGCCCGGGCAGCCGGCGCGTCAGGGCTGCTGCATGACGGCCGTCCTGATGCTGGACGAACTGCGTCCCGCCACGGCTTACCGCCTGCATGTCGAGGGGATGGACGAAATCGCATTTCGCACTTCCGATTGCGCGGCGGCCGTCATCCCCGAACGGATGATTGATGCCGCCGCCCATGACGATCTGTCTGCGGCCCGTCACAATGCCGCCCAGATCGCGGCCGCTATCGCGGCGCTGCGGGTTGGGGGAACGCTGATCCTGCCACCGGGCGACTGGCTCACAGCGCCGCTTGCGCTGAAATCGGACATGACGCTGCATCTGGCCGAGGGGGCGGTGATCCGAGCGCCTTCAGACCGGTCCGGCTGGCCGATCCTGCCGGCCCGCGATGAGGCCGGACAGATGCTGGGCAGCTGGGAGGGCCTGCCGGAGAATTGTTTTGCCGCAGGGGTTCACGCGATCAATGCCACGCGTCTCGTCATCGAGGGCAGCGGGGTGATCGACGGCTCGGGCGATCTGGGCGATTGGTGGACCTGGCCCAAGGAAACACGCGAAGGAGCGCGTCGGCCGCGCGGGCTTCATCTGGTCGGTTGCCGCGATGTCACGCTGCTGGGCTTCACCATCCGAAATGCTCCAAGCTGGACCATCCACCCTCAAGGCTGCGACAGGCTTCTGGCCGCCGGGCTTCGGATCGAAGCTCCGCATGACAGCCCGAATACCGACGGGTTCAATCCTGAGATGTGCCGCGACGTGACGCTGGAAGGCATCCGCTTTTCGGTCGGAGACGATTGTATCGCCGTCAAGGCAGGCAAGCGGGGGCCCGAAGGCGAGGCGGACCACCTGGCCGAAACCCGGAATGTCTGCGTGCGCCACTGCCTTATGGAGCGCGGACATGGCGGGCTGGTCATCGGCTCGGAAATGTCCGGTGGCGTGCATGAGGTGACGATCGAGGATTGCGAGATGGTGGGAACCGATCGCGGCCTGCGGATCAAGACGCGACGGGGTCGGGGTGGCGAAGTTTCGGGAATTGCGATGCGCCGGATAACCATGACCGGAGTCCAAACTGCGATTTCCGTCAACGCACATTATCACTGTGACCCGGACGGCCATGCCGATTGGGTTCAGAACCGGGCGCCCGCCGAGGTGAATGAACGCACCCCCCGGATTCACGGGATCACGGTCGAGGACGTGACCTTGGACGGGTTGGCCCATGCCGCCGGTTCGTTCCTGGGGCTGCCCGAATCCCCGATTGCAGACGTGCGCATTCGTCGGCTGCGCATCGGTTCGCTTGATCCCGACGCGATTGCCGCGCCGCCCGATATGGCCGATCGGGTTCGCCCAATGCGCCACGAAAACCTTCTGGCCGAACAGGCCGAGCTTGATTGTGACGACGCCTCGCTGCTGTCGCCTGCCCAGATTACTCTTGAATGAGGTGCGCCATGCCACTCACCGAATATTTCGACAGCTTCAGCCGCGACTATCGCGCTTATAAGGGTGGTCCGTGGTGCTATGAGGATGGCTGCGTCTATCGCGGCCTCGATATGCTCCACGAGGTGACGGGCGATCCCAGGTGGCATGCGCATCTTCGTCGTCTGATCGGCGCGCAGATCGGCGAGGATGGTCGCCTTGCCGGCTATGATCCCGATGAATTCAATATCGACAATATCCTGTCGGGGCGCGTGCTGTTTTCCCTTTGGCGCGAGACCGGTGACGATCGCTACATGCGCGCTGCGCGGCATCTTGTCGGACAGCTTGACCGACATCCCCGCATCAGTGCCGGAAACTACTGGCACAAGCTGCGCTACCCGCATCAGGTCTGGCTGGATGGTCTGTATATGGGACTGCCCTTCCAGATCGAATATGCGCTAGCCATGGGGGAGACGCCGCGCATCGCTGATGCGATCAGGCAGTTCCAGACGGCGCTGGACCTGACCGAAACGGCCTCGGGCCTGCATGTTCATGGTTACGATGAAAGCCGCGAGCAGAGCTGGGCCGACCCCGAAACAGGCAAGTCTCCGGCCGTCTGGGCGCGTGCGATGGGCTGGTTGGCCATGGCGTTGGTCGATGCGTTGGCGCTGCTTTCCGATGATCCCAGAGCCGCCGGGTTGCGTGACCGCACGAGGCGAATCCTGGTGAAGGTAGCGGATATGCAAACCTCTGCCGGGCTTTGGCCACAGGTTCTGGATAATCCTGATTTAAAAGGAAATTATGAGGAAAGCTCGGCTTCCGCGATGTTCGCCTATGCGTTTCTGAGAGCGGCGCGGCTGGGGCTGGTCACGGGCGCCGAAGGAAACCGTCTTCGCGCATCTGGCCTTGCGGCCCTTGAGGCTCTCGAGGCAACGCGTTTGGTGACCGACCAGGGCAGGACCAGGTTTGGAGGCATCTGCCATGTCGCCGGGCTTGGAGGCTTCAGCGGCGTCTATCGCGATGGATCGCCTGACTACTACCTGACAGAACCGGTGGTGGCAGATGATGCGAAGGGCGTTGGCCCGCTGATGATGGCATTTGCAGAAAGCGAACGGGTGGCTTCGCTCGCCGCCGAGTAGGCTCGGGCAGTTTTTCGGATCGAAGGGCGCGGCTGGCAGTCGCGCCCTTTCGCGTTGGTGGTCGAGCATCTGTGATAACATGTAAGACAAGTGTTGACATGTGCAGGGCAGATTCGCTACCCAATCTGGCAAGAAGTCCTGAAGCCTGCGAGGAGTAGCCATGATTATCACGGATGTGGAGGCACGTGTCTTCCTGACCACGACGCGCCGTCACTCGGACAGCGCAGGTCATGCCCATCCCGGTCCGGCGCATCAGGTTAAGCAGGCGATGCTGACCATTCGCACCGAAGATGGTCATGAAGGGCATTCCTTCACTGCGCCGGAAATCGTGCGCGAGCATGTGCTTGATAAGTTCGTCCGCAAGGTGCTTGTCGGACAGGATGCCCGCGATCGCGAGCGCTTGTGGCAGGAATTGGCGCATTGGCAGCGTGGCTCGGCGGCGCAGTTGACCGACCGCACACTGGCCGTGGTTGATTGCGCGCTGTGGGACCTTGCCGGGCGGGCGTTGAACCAGCCGGTCTACAAGCTGATCGGCGGCTATCGCGACAAGGTCCTTGCCTATGGTTCGATCATGTGCGGGGACGAGCTTGAGGGTGGGCTTGCCACCCCCGAGGATTATGGCCGCTTCGCCGAAACGCTGGTCAAGCGCGGCTATAAAGGCATCAAGCTGCATACATGGATGCCTCCGGTCAGCTGGGCGCCCGATGTGAAGATGGACCTGAAAGCCTGCGCAGCCGTGCGCGAGGCGGTGGGCCCCGATATCCGGCTGATGATCGACGCATTTCACTGGTATTCGCGCACCGATTCGCTCGCGCTAGGCAAGGGCCTGGAACAGCTGGGCTTCGACTGGATCGAAGAGCCGATGGATGAACAGTCGATGTCCTCCTACAAATGGCTCGCTGACAATCTCGACATTCCTGTCGTTGGTCCCGAAAGTGCCGCCGGCAAGCATTGGCACCGTGCGGAATGGGTCAAGGCCGGTGCCTGCGACATCCTGCGCACCGGCGTCAACGATGTGGGCGGCATCACCCCTGCGCTGAAAACCATGCACATGGCCGAGGCATTTGGCATGGAATGCGAGGTCCACGGCAACACCGCGATGAACCTGCATGTCGTGGCTGCCACCAAGAACTGCCGCTGGTATGAGCGCGGGTTGCTGCACCCGTTCCTCGAATACGATGACGGGTTTGACTACCTGAAATCGCTGTCGGACCCGATGGACAAGGACGGCTATGTCCACGTTCCCGACCGTCCCGGTCTGGGCGAGGAGATCGACTTCGATTTCATCGAGAACAACCGCGTGAAGTGAGGGCAGGGCAGATGAAGCAGATCCTCGCATTCGGAGATAGCCTGACCTGGGGGGCGGATCCGGTTACGGGTCTGCGCCACCCTCATACCGCGCAATGGCCGGTGGTTCTGGAATGCGGGCTGACGGATTGCCGCGTCATCGGTGACGGGTTGGGCGGGCGCACGACCTGCCGGGACGATCACGGTGGGCCTGCAAGCCGTAACGGCGCCTTTGCGCTGCAACTGGCGCTGGCCGTCCACATGCCACTGGACCTTGTGATCCTGATGTTGGGAACGAATGACCTGAAGCCGCTGCACGGCGGGCAGGCGTTATCGGCCCAGGCCGGGATGCGCCGTCTGGCCGAAATCGTGGCGACATTTCCCTACAAGCCGCGCATTGCCGTGCCAAAGCTGCTGATCGTGGCTCCACCGCATTGCGGCCCGACCGCTGCGGGCGGACCGGTGGGAGGCCGCATCATATCGGAATCCGAGCAGCTTGCGGCCCTCTATGACGGCCTTGCGAAGGAACTTGGCTGCGCCTTCTTCGACGCTGCATCGGTCGCGCGTCCTTCGTCTGTCGATGGCGTTCATCTGGATGCCGAGAACACCATCGCGATTGGCCGTGCCCTGATCGAGCCGGTCTCGGAACTCTTGTCATCGTAACAGGATAGGCCGCCCTGTTTGACAGGGCAGGCCAGTGGCGAGCCGCGCGCCCTTCGACGCGGCAATATGGGGAGGAAAAGCATGAAACGATTTCTCGCATCCGTCGCGCTTGGTGCGTTGATGTTGGGCGGGGCGCCGGCCGGTTGGGCCGAGACGCCCGACAACCAGCTGATTGTCGCCACCACGATGAGCAATATCCTGACGCTGGACCCCGCCGCGATCACGGGCCGCGAGACGGTCCAGGTTCTTAACAACATCTATGACACGCTGGTGGTACTGTCGCCCGAAGATCGCTCGGTCCAGCCGCGCATGGCGCAAAGCTGGGAGGTGGCCGAGGACCGCATGTCGATCACCTTCCATCTGCGCAAGGATGCGAAATTCGCCTCGGGGAATCCTGTCACCGCAGAGGATGTCGTGTGGAGCTTGAAGCGGCTGATGACGCTGAACCTTGCTCAGGCGAGTTTCCTGAAATCGCGTGGGATCACCGCTGAAAACGCCGGTGACCATTTCATTGCCGCTGATGCGAATACCTTCACGTTCAAGCTGGCTCAGCCTGACGATCCGGCAATGATCCTGATGATCCTTGCGCAGAACGGGCCGGGCTCGATCCTTGACAGCAAGACCGTTCAGGAAAACGAAAAGGACGGGGATCTGGGGCAGGGCTGGCTGACCTTGAATTCGGCAGGCTCTGGCCCTTTCTCGCTGACCAAATGGGCGTCGAGCGAATATATCATCCTGACCAAGAGCAAGGGTTATTGGGGTGACGAACCGGCAATGGACCGTGTGCTGCTGCGCCACCTGCCCGAGTCGCAGTCCCAGCGTCTGATGCTGGAACAGGGCGATATCGACGTGGCCTATTCCATGCAGGCACCCGACCTGACGGCGCTGGAAAACGACGAGCATATCAAGATCGCCTCGACCCCCGGAGCCGGTTTCTACTACCTGTCTGTCTCGATGAAGGATGAGCGTTTCGCCAATCCCAAGGTGCGCGAGGCCCTGCGC
Organism: Paracoccus sp. MBLB3053; assembly: GCF_031822435.1. NCBI lineage: Bacteria > Pseudomonadati > Pseudomonadota > Alphaproteobacteria > Rhodobacterales > Paracoccaceae > Paracoccus > Paracoccus aurantius. The sequence continues at coordinate 1,525,712 of NZ_JAVQLW010000001.1, forward strand.
TACCTGATCGACTACGAGGGGCTCGACAAGGCCGTGATGCCTTACTACGGCAAGCTGCACCAGCGCCCGCTGACCACGGGTGTTCTGGGTCAGTTGCCTGATCCGGGCTACACTCTGGACGTCGAAAAGGCCAAGGCGCTGCTGGCCGAGGCGGGCTATCCCGATGGTTTCAAGACCACGCTGCGCGTCCTGTCCGAGGATCCCTTCATCAAGGCCGCGACCGCGATTCAGAACACTCTGGCGCAGGCCGGCATTCAGGCCGAGATGATCACCGGTTCGGGCGATCAGATCTATGGCGCCATGCGCGAGCGGAACTTCGAATTGCTCGTCGGTCGCGGCGGGGGCGGTCAGCAGCCTCACCCGGATAGCAATCTGCGCGCCCTGGCATACAACCCCGACAATGCGGATGAAGCGAAGCTGACGAACTATCAGGGTTGGCGGACCAGCTATTTCGACGGGAAACTGAATCAGATGATCGAAGACGCGCTGCTCGAGCGCGACGCGGCGAAGCAAAAGGCCGATTACGAAGCCATCCAGACCTATATGGATGAAACTGTGCCCTCGATCATTCCGTTCTCGGAAGTCGTGGACAGCGCGGCATTCCGTTCGGATGTTCACGGGCTGGTGGTGAACCCCTGGCTCACCCGGTTCGAGACCGTCACGAAGGAGCGCTGAGCCGTGACAGCAGCCGGGATCACGCCGGACAACCTGGTGCCTCGGCTGCGTCAAAAGGCCTTGGCCCGTGGGTTTCCCGCGGGCTGGGCGCAAACCGGCGGAGAGTTTGCCGAATGGCAGGCCGCCGCAGGGGCGATTGCCCGGCGTCATATCCTGCCCGATCCGGCCTTGCGTGAACGACCCTGCGGCTGGCGGACGGATGCGCTTGAAGATCGAGGAAGCCATTTCGCCCTTCAGGGGGCGATCCTGCTTGAAGATGATGGTGAATGGCCTGCGCTGATGTTGCGGCCCAAGGGCAAGGGTCCGCACCCTGCCGCTTTGCTGCTGCATGACCATGGCTCGGAATTCCGCATCGGAAAGGAAAAATGCATCCGTCCGATGAGACAGGGCCTTCCCCTGGCAAGTGAGTGGGTGACCCGCTTCTTCGATGGCGTTTGGCTTGGCGAGGTTCTCGCTGCGCAGGGCTTCGTCGTTCTGGCGGTGGATGCGCTGGGCTGGGGTGGGCGGCAGGGGAATGGCTATGCGTCCCAGCAGGCGCTTGCGTGCAATCTCATGCAGATCGGAACCAGCCTGGCGGGGGTGATCGCAGCGGAGGACATGGCCGTGGCCGAATTCCTTGCTGATCTGCCTGAGGTTGACGACGACAGGATTTGCGCAATCGGTTTCTCGCTTGGTGGGTTCCGGGCTTGGCAAGTCGCGGCGTTGTCGCCGCATGTAAGGGCGGCAGTTTCGGCGGGCTGGATGGCCAGCCTTCCTGGTCTGGCCGTGCCGGGGAATAACCAGCTTCGCGGGCAATCTGCCTTTTCGACGACGCATCCGGGCCTGCACGCCTATCTGGATCTGCCCGATCTTGCGGGGCTTGCCGCGCCAAAGCCAATCTGGTTCGAGGTTGGCAAACAGGATCATCTTTTCCCCGAAGCGGCCGTGAAAGCGGGCTTCGAAAATCTCGCCGCGATCTGGGCAGCGGCCGATGCTGGGGCACAACTAAGGCTGGAACGGCCCGCCGGCGGCCACTGCTTTGGCCTTGATCGTCAGGGCCAGGCGCTAGGTTGGTTGCGCGCAACGATTGGCTTGACCGATAGCATTACGACAGGATCGGGAATATGCTAGACAAGTCGCAGGAACATCGGAGTAACCGGATGAAGCAGGACGCCGCCGCCCCCGTGCGTGAATCGATGGTCGACAGGATCAGCGATGCGTTGCGCCGCGATCTGCAGGCAGGACGGTTCCGTCCGGGTGATCGACTGCCGAGCGAGCATGAGCTGACGCGGCTGCATTCGGTCAGCCGCGCCGTCGTGCGCGAGGCGATCGCCGCATTGCGCGCCGATGGGCTGGTCGAGGCGCGCAAGGGGGCAGGGGTGTTTGCCCTTGATCCCGCGCAGCGTGAGGCGCGACCCTTTGATGACCTGACGACGGCGCGAATTTCCTCGGTTATCGAGCTCTTGGAATTGCGGACGGCATGCGAGATCGAATCAGCCGCACTAGCCGCCTCACGCCGCTCTCCCTCGCAACTCGAGGCGATTCTGGACGCTCACCGTGAGGTCGAACGCTGCCTGCGCGAGGGGCTGCCGACACGCGATGCGGATTTCGAGTTTCACCTGGCAATCGCCAAGGCGACCCAGAACCGCCGCTTTCCCGATTTCCTGCAATTGATCCGGTCGGGTATCATCCCACGTGGTGAATTGCAGGGTCGCCAGCCGGGGGACAGGCCGCGAGACTACAATCTTCATTTGCAGGAAGAGCATAGCCGCATCGTTGACGCCATTCTGGAAGGCGACTCGGCTGCTGCGGCGCAGCGGATGAAGGACCATCTGCGCGGCAGCCTCGATCGCTACCAGGAGTTGCTGCGCGCAGGCGGCCTGGCGTCGCAGTTATAACTTGTCATACAAGATGTGCGATTGTATAAGACATCTTGCAAGGCAGAGGAGATTTTCATGCCCCTTCCCAAATTCCCCGTCGCCAATCCCGACAAGGGAGTTCAGCGGCAAGTGCTGGCCGAGAACTCCGATCTGATGGTTGTTTCCTTCCGGTTCGACCAGGGGGCGTGCGGCGCGATGCACAACCACCCACACACGCAATCGACTTATGTCGCAAAAGGGCGTTTCAAGTTCTTTCGCGGCGACGAAGCTTTGGAACTAGGCGTCGGCGACAGCATCGTCATTCCTTCGGGCGTGACGCATGGATGCGAATGCCTTGAGGCGGGCGAACTGATCGACTGCTTCACGCCACGCCGCGAAGACTTCCTGTGAAGTGAACCTCGCGGCCATTAGCCGCGAATTGTCTGACAGGTTATCGGGCGTCGAACGGGGGAGGCCGGTTCGACGCTCAGGGAGGACATATGCAGAATGCTCAGTTGCGCCTGAAGAGCGCATCGTCCCAGGCGACGACCATCCTGATCACGCTTCTGGGCCTGCTGGTCCTGACTTTCGTGATCGGCCGGATGATGCCAGCCGATCCGGTGCGCGCCATCGTGGGCGAGGATGCCACGCGCGAAACCTACGAGATGGTCTATCACCAGCTCGGCCTCGACCGTCCGATCTGGGAACAGTTCCTGCGCTATCTGGGCGATGTCCTGACGGGGGATTTCGGCACCTCGATCCGCACCGGCCAACCCGTCATGCAGGACATCCTGCGCGCCTTGCCCGCCACCATCGAACTTGCGACATTCGCGATCATCATCGGTGCCGGTCTGGGCATTCCGCTGGGCGTGATGGCCGCCGTCAACAAGGATCGCTGGCAGGACCATATCATTCGGGTCTTCAGCCTTTTCGGGCATTCGATGCCGATCTTCTGGACCGGGATGATCGCTCTGATCGTCTTCTATGCCCATCTCGGCTGGGTCGGTGGTTCGGGCCGGATGGAACAGTTCTATATCGGCCTGGTCGATGAGCGGACGGGTTTTCTGCTGATCGACAGCCTTCTGGCGGGGGAAACGGATGTCTTCTGGTCGGCGGTGAACCACCTGATCCTGCCGGCATCGCTGCTTGGCTATTCTTCCTCGGCCTATATCACCCGGATGACCCGCAGCTTCATGCTGGATCAACTGGGGCAGGAATACATGACGACCGCGCGCGTGAAGGGCCTGTCGCGGCGCCAGACGATCTGGCTGCATGCCTTCGGCAATATCCGCGTCCAGCTCGTGACCATCGTGGCGCTGGCTTATGGCTCGCTGCTCGAGGGGGCCGTGCTGATCGAAACCGTCTTTGCCTGGCCCGGTTTCGGACAATATCTGACCAGCAACCTCATCATCGGCGACATGAACGCGGTGATGACCTGCGTGCTGATCGTCGGCGTCATCTTTATCTTGCTGAACCTGATCTCTGATCTTCTGTACCGCACCTTCGATCCGAGGACGAAATGACCGTGAAAGATACAGACATGCCGCGCCAGGGCCTGCAGATTCCGGCTTCGCTGATCGTCATCCGCAACATCCTGAGCTTTCTGATGAGGTCGCCGACATCGGCTTTCGGGCTGATCGTCCTTGGGTTGCTCATCGTGATCGCTGCCTTCGCGCCCTGGATCGCGACCCATGATCCCTATGCGCAGGATCTGGCGAATACGCTGCAGGCGCCGGGGAACGGCCATCTTTTCGGCACGGATGAGCTTGGCCGCGACATTTTCAGCCGGCTTGTCTGGGGTTCGCGCATCTCACTGACGATCATCTTCCTCGTCTCCATCATCGTCGGGCCGATCGGGATGATCGTGGGCACTACCGCCGGTTATATGGGCGGGCGTCTGGACACGATCATGATGCGGATCACCGACATCTTCCTGTCCTTCCCCTCGCTGATCTTGTCGCTGGCCTTCGTGGCGGCGCTGGGGCCGAGCCTGAATAATGCGATCATCGCCATCGCTCTGACCGCTTGGCCGCCGATCGCGCGTCTGGCGCGGGCCGAGGCCATGACCTTCCGCAAGGCCGACTATATCGCGGCCGCAAGGCTGCAAGGCGCGTCCGACATGCGGATCATCTTCAAGTCGATCATGCCGATGTGCCTGCCCTCGGTCCTGATCCGGCTGACGCTGAACATGGCGACGGTGATCCTGACGGCGGCGGGCCTGGGCTTCCTTGGCCTTGGCGCGCAGCCGCCGATGCCGGAATGGGGCGCGATGATCGCCACGGGGCGGCGCTACATGATCGACAGTTGGTGGCTGGTGACCTTCCCCGGCCTTGCCATCCTGACCGTCAGCCTGGCTTTCAACCTGCTGGGCGACGGGCTGCGGGATGCGCTGGACCCGAAGCAGATGAACCGGAGGTAATATGGAAAAGCCAGTTCTGGATATCCGCAACCTTGCCATCCGCTATGCCGGGGCAGATCGGGACTCGGTCCGGGGCGTCAGCTTCACTCTTGGGCGCGAGCGTCTGGGCATTGTCGGCGAAAGCGGCTCGGGCAAATCGACCGTCGGTCGCGCCATCCTGAAGCTGCTGCCGACCGCGCAGATCAGCGCCGACCGGATGCAGTTCGAGGATATCGACCTGTTGAAGACCTCGGACCGCGAGATGCTGAAGATCCGCGGCCGTCGCATGTCGATGATCCTGCAGGACCCGAAATACTCGCTGAACCCGATCCAACGTGTTGGACGCCAAGTGGCCGAGACCTATATGCGCCACTTCCCGGCGACCAAGGCCGAGGCCAAGGCCAAGACCCTCGCCATGCTGGAGGCCGTGAAGATCCGCGACCCCGAGCGCGTGCACGACCTTTACCCCCATGAGATCTCGGGCGGGATGGGCCAGCGTATCATGATCGCGATGATGCTTCTTGCCGAGCCGGAGTTGGTCATCGCCGATGAGCCGACCTCGGCCTTGGACGTAACAGTGCGCTTGCAGGTGCTGGAAATTCTGAACGGTCTGGTCCGCGATCGCGGCATTGGCCTTATCATGATCAGCCATGACCTGAACCTTGTGCGGAACTTCTGCGACCGGGTGCTGATCATGTTCGACGGGCAGGTGGTCGAGACGCTGAAGGCCAGCGAGCTTGACCGCGCCCAGCACCCCTATACGCGCGGGCTGCTCGCGGCCCAGCCGCGCATCGGGGACCGTCGCAAGATGCTTTCCGTGCTGGATCGCCGCCCGGAATGGAGTCAGGAGGTCACCGCATGACCAGCAATGTCGATATCCGCGACCTGTCGATCACCTTCGGCGAGGGACCAGCGGCGGTGAAGGTTCTGCCCGGGGTCAATTTCTCGGTTGAGGCGGGCGAGTGCTTCGGGCTGGTCGGCGAAAGCGGCTCGGGCAAATCGACGGTCCTGCGCTGCATCTCGATGCTGACGGATTTCTGGCAGGGCCAGATCAGCATTGGCGGGCGCAATGTGCGCGACATTCCCCGGCTTGAGCGCTGCCGCCTGCTGCAGATGGTGTTCCAGGACCCCTATGGTAGCCTGCATCCGCGCCAGTCGGTCCGCACCACCCTGTCGGAACCTTTGAAAATCCACGGGCTGGACGACCACGAGGGGCGGATGCGCCGGGCGATCCGCGATGTGGGCCTGACGGCGGATTTCATCGACCGCTTCCCGCATCAGATGTCCGGCGGCCAGCGCCAGCGTATAGCCATTGCCCGCGCGCTGATCCTCGAGCCCTCGCTGCTGCTTCTGGACGAGCCGACCTCGGCGCTGGATGTCTCGGTTCAGGCCGAGATCCTGAACCTGCTGGTGCGTCTGCGCGAAGAACGCGGCCTCACCTATATCATGGTGACCCACGACCTCGCCGTGGTCGACCACATGTGCGATCGCTTCGCGGTGATGCTGCGCGGCGAAGTGACCGAGGTGCTGCCACGCGCGGCGATCGAGGGCAACAAGGCGACACATCCCTATGCCCGGGAGCTTATCGCGGCATCGCTCGAATACGAGGGCGCGCTGGAGCTCGCCTGACGGTGTTCTGCCGACCGGACGGGGCCTTGCGGCCCTCCTCCCACGGCCGGTCGGCAGGCAGGGGCTTGCTCAGGCCCAAGTCCTTCTTTCTGATAGGGCGCGGAGCAATCCGCGCCCTTTTTGTTTGCATTCTGATGCATTGGCTCTGCGGGAAGTTGTTCTGGGATATGCTATGTTGAATTGACGAATGTTTCGTCATTTTTCACGATGCCGTTACGTCCCTTCGCAAGAATCGCCAATCGTCAGAAACGTGGCCCTTGACCTCACGGCATCTTTGGTTTGCATCGGGGCAGAAGAATAATTCCATTGTGGGAGGCATAATGTCTATTTTCTCGACCCGGTTCATGGCCGCCTCGGCGTTCGCGCTGATGGCCGCAGCCCCGCTGCACGCCAAGACCTTCGTCTATTGCTCGGAAGGCTCGCCGGAAGGCTTCGACCCCGCGCCCTACACCGCCGGCACGACCTTCGATGCCTCGGGCCACGCGATCTACAACCGCCTTGTGCAGTTCAAGCCCGGCACGACCGAGATCGAGCCCGCGCTGGCCGAAAGCTGGGACGTTTCGGAAGACGGGCTGGAATACACCTTCCACCTGCGCAAGGGCGTCAAGTTCCACTCGAACGACAAGTTCACCCCCTCGCGCGATTTCAACGCCGATGACGTGATCTTCACGTTCAACCGTCAGGCCGACGCCGACGACCCATGGCACGCCTATATCTCGGGCATCACCTACGAGTATTACAGCTCGATGGAGATGGACAAGCTGATCAAGTCGATCGAAAAGGTCGATGACAACACCGTCAAGTTCATCCTCAACCAGCCGGAAGCCCCGTTCCTTGCAAACGTCGCGATGCCCTTCGTCTCGGTCGTTTCGAAAGAATATGCCGATGCGCTGGATGCGGCAGGAACCAAGGAAGACCTGAACAACGCGCCGATCGGCACGGGTCCGTTCAAGTTCGTCGCCTATCAGAAAGATGCGGTGATCCGTTACCAGAAGAACGCCGATTACTGGGGCGAAGCGCCCAAGATCGACGATCTGGTCTTTGCAATCACCCCGGATGCCTCGGTGCGCCTGCAGAAGCTGAAGGCCGGCGAATGCCACCTGATGCCCTATCCGGCGCCGGCCGATCTGGCCGACATCAAGGCCGACCCGAACCTGAAGCTTGACGAGCAGGCTGGCCTGAACGTGGGCTATCTTGCCTACAACACCACCGTCGCGCCCTTCGACAAGCCCGAGGTCCGCAAGGCGCTGAACATGGCCATGGACAAGAACGCCCTTCTGGAAGCGGTCTACCAAGGCAGCGGCGCAGTCGCCAAGAACCCGATCCCGCCGACCATGTGGTCTTATAACGACGCCATCGAGGACGACAAATACGATCCCGAAGCGGCGAAGAAGATGCTGGAAGATGCCGGCGTCAAGGATCTGACCATGGAAATCTGGGCGATGCCGGTGCAGCGTCCCTACATGCCGAACGCGCGTCGCGCTGCCGAAGTCATCCAGAGCGATTTCGACAAGGTGGGCGTCAAGGTCGAGATCGTGTCCTATGAATGGGGCGAGTATCTGAAGAAGTCGATGGAAGAAGGCCGCAAGGGCGCCGTCATCCTGGGCTGGACCGGCGATAACGGCGATCCGGACAACTTCCTCTCGGTTCTGCTCTCCTGTGCCTCGGCCCAGCCGGGCGGTGCGAACCGCGCCTTCTGGTGCAACGAAGAGTTCTCGGACCTGCTGGCGAAAGCCAAGGCAAGCTCGGATCACGAAGAGCGCGTGAAGCTTTACGAAGAAGCTCAGGTCATCTTCAAGGATCAGGCCCCTTGGGCCACGCTGGCCCACTCGACTCAATATGTTCCGATGGCCAAGAACGTGACCGGTTTCGTTCAGTCTCCGCTGGGCGATTACACCTTCGAGTCGGTCGATCTGACCGAATAAGGTCAAACCGGTTTTTCAGGTAATGCGGCCGTGCAGGGGACACCCCTTGCACGGCCCTTAGGTTAGGGTTCGATGCTTAGATTCATCCTATCGAAACTTCTCTACCTGATCCCGACGATGCTCGGGATCACGCTGGTCGCATTCGGTTTCATCCGCCTGCTTCCCGGCGATCCGGTCCTGCTGATGGCCGGAGAGCGCGGCGTTTCGCCCGAACGCTATGCCGAGATCTCGGCACAGCTTGGTTATGACAAACCTATCTGGCAGCAGTATTTCACCTATCTCGGCGATCTGATGCAGGGCGATCTGGGAAATTCCATCGTCACCAAGAAGCCCGTTCTGGCCGAGTTCCTGGCGCTGTTCCCGGCGACGGTCGAGCTTGCCATCGTGGCCATCATCATCGCAACCGTCATTGGCGTGCCCGTGGGCGTCATCGCCGCCATCAAGCGTGGCTCGTGGTTCGACCAGATCTCGATGACGGGTGCGCTGATCGGCTTTTCGATGCCGATCTTCTGGTGGGGCCTGCTGCTCATCATCTTCTTCTCGGGCATCCTGCAATGGACGCCTGTTTCTGGCCGCATCTCGCTGATGTACTTCTTCCCGCAAGTGACCGGCTTCATGCTGATCGACAGCCTGCTCTCGGGGCAGAAGGGGGCCTTTGCCTCGGCGCTGAGCCATCTGATCCTGCCTTCGATCGTGCTGGCCACGATCCCGCTCGCCGTGATCGCGCGCCAGACCCGTTCCGCCATGCTGGAAGTCATGGGCGAAGACTACGTCCGCACCGCCAAGGCCAAGGGCCTGCCGATGCGTCGCGTGATCGGAGTGCATGCCCTGCGCAATGCGATGATCCCCGTGATCACCACCATCGGGTTGCAGATCGGCGTCCTGATGGCGGGCGCGATCCTGACCGAGACGATCTTTTCCTGGCCGGGCATCGGCAAATGGATGATCGATTCAATCTCGCGCCGTGACTACCCGGTCGTGCAATCGGGCCTGCTGCTGATTGCGGGCATCGTGATGATCGTGAACCTGCTTGTGGACCTGACCTATGGTCTCATCAACCCGAGGATCCGCCACAAATGACCGATACCTCCGTCAAGATTTCGAACTCCGCCATCCGCCGCCGGATGCTCAAGGAGTTCTGGTTCTACTTCAGTCAGAACCGTGGTGCTGTCTTCGGGTTGGCCGTGTTCCTGCTGCTTGTCGCGCTCGCGCTATTTGCGCCGCTTATCGCGCCGCATGATCCGACGCATCAGTATCGCGATGCGTTGCTCATTCCTCCTTTCTGGCAGGAAGGCGGGCGCATCGACTTCCTTCTGGGAACCGATGCCGTCGGGCGGGACATGCTGTCGCGGCTGATCTACGGCGCGCAGTATTCGCTGTTTATCGGCATCGTGGTTGTCGCGATCGCACTGACTGGCGGTATCATCATCGGTCTCGTCGCGGGCTATTTCGGCGGCTGGGTCGATAGCGTCATCATGCGAGTGATGGACGTCGTGCTGGCCTTCCCGTCGCTGCTGCTGGCGCTGGTGCTGGTCGCGATCCTCGGGCCTGGCCTGACCAATGCGATGATCGCCATCGCCATCGTCTATCAGCCGCATTTCGCGCGCCTGACCCGTGCCGCGGTGATGGGCGAGAAGGCCCGCGAATATGTCACCGCCGCCCGCGTGGCAGGTGCCAGCAACCTGCGGCTGATGTTCAAGACCATCCTGCCGAACTGCCTCGCGCCGCTGATCGTGCAGGCGACGCTGAGCTTCTCGTCCGCCGTTCTCGACTCGGCCGCGCTTGGCTTCCTCGGCATGGGCGCGCAGCCCCCGGCCTCGGAATGGGGCACGATGCTCGCTGAGGCGCGCGAGTTTATCCTGCGCGCCTGGTGGGTCGTGACATTCCCGGGCCTCGCCATCCTGATCTCGGTGCTGGCGATCAACCTGATGGGCGACGGTCTGCGCGACGCGCTTGACCCGAAACTGAAGCGGAGCTGAAGCATGGCACTTCTTACCATTCGCAATCTCACCGTCCGCTTCGCGACTTCGACCGGCAGCTTCACCGCTGTCGACGGGATCGACCTGCATGTGGACAAGGGCGAGGTTCTGGCCGTGGTCGGGGAATCCGGCTCGGGCAAATCGGTTTCGATGCTGGCGGCGATGGGGCTTCTGCCCGAAACCGCGACCGTCACTGCCGATGAGATGACCTTCGACGGCAAGGACCTTCTGCGCATGTCGCCGAAGGAGCGCCGCAAGATCATCGGCCGCGAGATCACCATGATCTTCCAGGAGCCGATCGCCTCGCTGAACCCGTCCTTCACGACGGGCTACCAGATCGAGGAAGTCCTGCGCTACAACGCGGGTCTTTCCAGGAAAGCCGCCCGCGCCCGCGCGCTGGAACTCTTCAAGCAGGTCGGCATCCCCGACCCAGAAGAAAAGCTGAAATCCTATCCGCACCAGATGTCGGGTGGCCAGTGCCAGCGCGTGATGATCGCCATGGCCATCGCCACCGGCCCGCGCCTGCTGATCGCGGACGAGCCGACCACCGCGCTCGACGTGACGATCCAGAAGCAGATCCTCGACCTGCTGATGGAGCTGCAGGAAAAGACCGGCATGGGCCTGATCCTGATCACCCATGACATGGGCGTGGTCGCGGAAACCGCCGACCGGGTGCAGGTGCAGTACAAGGGCAAGAAGATGGAAGAGGCCGATGTGCTCTCGCTCTTCGAGGCGCCGAAGCACCCCTATACCCGCGCGCTGCTTTCGGCTTTGCCCGAGAACGCGACCGGCGACCGCCTGCCCACCGTGGCAAGCTTCCTTGAAGGCGAGGTGAAGTGATGAGCATTGTCGTCGAAGGCAAGAACATCATCCGCGACTACCACGTTCCCGGCTCGCTGATGCGCGCGGCCAAGGTGGTCCGCGCGGTCAAGGGCATCAGCTTCGCAGTCGAGCGCGGCAAGACGCTGGCGATCGTCGGCGAATCCGGTTCGGGGAAATCGACGCTGGCGCGGATCATCGCGCTGATCGACCAATCCTCGGGCGGCGAGCTGAAGATCGAGGGGAAACCCATCGACATCGCCAAGGAAAAGCCCACGCGCGAGATGCGTTCCAAGGTGCAGATGGTGTTCCAGAACCCTTACGGTTCGCTGAACCCGCGCCAGAAGATCGGCGATGTTCTGATGGAGCCCTTGCTGCTGAACACCGACATCCCCGCCGCCGAGCGTCGCCGCCGCGCCGAGGAGATGCTGGTCAAGGTCGGCCTGCCCGCCGAGCATTTCAACCGCTATCCGCACATGTTCTCGGGCGGCCAGCGCCAGCGCATCGCCATCGCGCGGGCGCTGAT